>JABGRK010000016.1 GCA_018648325.1 Chloroflexota bacterium | reverse complement strand
ATGGTGGGCGGTACAGGGATCGAACCTGTGACCTCTGCGATGTCAACGCAGCGCTCTAACCATCTGAGCTAACCGCCCACGTATAAAAATTCTAAGTTATCACTCTTGTAAAGTCAATGTATCAGGCTGTTTTTTACGTTGCGCCTCAACCCATTTGCGCTTCTGGGTTTGTCTGATGCTCTGGTCTGTAACTGCATAACTAGATACAAATTCATCCTTGAGACTACTGAAACTGCCATCGAGTATCGACTGGCGTATGCGTTCCATCAGGCGTACCAAGAAACGCAGGTTGTGGATGCTTGCCAAACGATAACCCAACATTTCCTCGGTTTTAAATAGGTGATGAAGGTAAGCAGCCGAAAAATTGGAGCAGGTATAGCAATCGCAGTTCAGCTCAACAGGCGCATCCATACTTTTATACTGCGCGCGTCTTATACTACGACGACCTTGTGTGGTAAACAGCGAGCCGTTTCGTGCCACACGGGTGGGCAACACACAGTCGAACATGTCGATGCCGCGCGCTACTCCCTCAAACAGGTCCTCCGGCGAGCCCACACCCATTAAATAACGTGGCTTATCCGACGGTAGAAGCGGCGTTACTTCCTCAACCATAGACCAGGTTACATCCTTGGCTTCACCCACGCTCAGGCCACCAAGTGCGTATCCGGGAAAATCAAGCGAAGCCATGAATCGGGCCGACTGACGACGCAGTTCCGGGTATGTACCACCCTGCACGATACCGAACATGGCCTGATTTTCGTTTTCATGACTTTCAAGGCAACGCTGTGCCCAGCGGTGTGTCATTTCCATAGATTGTCTGATTTCATCAAGCTCACCCTGATGATCCGGACAATCGTCAAAGGTCATTATGATATCGGCGCCAAGTTCTGACTGTATCTGTGTTGCCACCTCAGGCGAAAAAAAATGCTCACTTCCGTCGATGTGCGAGCGAAAGACAACACCATCCTCACTAATCTTACGCAGATGTCCCAGACTGAGCACCTGAAAACCGCCGCTGTCTGTGAGTATCGGCCCTTTCCAACCCATAAACTTGTGCAATCCACCCAGCTTTGTGATGGTCTCTACACCCGGCCTTAAATACAGGTGGTATGTGTTAGCCAAAATTATTCTGGCATCTAGGTCGGTTACCTCTTGAGGTGTCAGGGTTTTGACCGTACCCAAAGTACCCACTGGCATAAAAATGGGAGTGGGGATATCCCCGTGTGGTGTGGTAACGGTACCAACGCGTGCCGCAGTGGCAGTATCTGTTTTATGTAAATCAAAAGAGAATTTCATCATTTATGTCCATTAGAGGAATTAGGGCCTTATTAGTTGGCTTATAACATCATAGGTCAATTCCTGAGGCACATCACTCTTCACCACTGCCCTGCCTATGCCTTCAAGCAGCACCCATCGCACTCTGCCGGCTTTAACCTTTTTATCCAGTTGGATTGATTCAAGTACTTTGGCCACATCGATGCCTTGGCACTCAACAGGTAGACCGTATTTTCCAAAAATCGCTTTTTGACTATCAACAGCAGTAGCTGAAATCAAACCCAGCTTCTGACTTATTGACGCTGCACCCATCATACCAATAGACACCGCCTCGCCGTGTAGGAATTGATCATAACTGGAGGCCGTTTCCAGACCGTGAGCAATGGTGTGACCGTAATTAAGGATGGTGCGCAATCCCGCCTCTTTTTCGTCTTCAGATACAACGCCTGCCTTGATGGCGACGCTGCGGGCTACAGCCTCAACGATCGCCTTTTTATCTAACTTGACCAGCCTTGCTGAATTACTGTCGAGAAACTTAAACAAGTCCGCATCCAAAATAAGTGCATGTTTTATCAGCTCTGCCCAGCCCGAAGTCAACTCGCGTGCAGGTAAAGTTTTGAGTGTTTCGACATCAGAAAGAACCAGACGCGGCTGATAGAATGAGCCTATGAGGTTCTTGCCCCGTGGGTGATCAACAGCCGTCTTGCCACCAATACTGGAATCGACCATTGCAAGCAGGCTGGTGGGAACATGAACCAGCGGCAATCCGCGCAAATATGTGGCGGCAACAAATCCAGCCAAATCACCAACGACACCGCCACCAATCGCAATTACGGGGTTGCCTCGCTCCACACGTCTTTTGACCATCCAGTCATAGATTTCAGCAACAACCTCCAATGACTTGGACTGCTCCCCTGCCGGTAATACATACGACTGAGCATCGAAACCAGCCTTTTTGAGGATATTCTCTATACGATCGCCATATATTTCATAGACGTTATCGTCGCTGATAATACTTACCGGTCCGGTAAGAGCCGCCTCTTTAAGCTTTACGCCAAGTTGATCAAGAATGCCATGGCCTACGAAAATAGGATAAGATACACTGCCAGTCACAACAACGGATGATGAGCCATCACCATCCAAGTTAGCACTGAATTCATTATCCCTACGCCTGATGCCGTATTGCCAGCCGCGTATTACTTCATCACAAACTTCTTCGATGCTCAGGTTATCGGTGCAAGCTGTCCAGTCAGACGCTTCATCGTAGAACATCTGGCGTTTCTGCTTTAAATCTCTGATGTTCTGCATGGGATCATCCCCAGCCAGCAACGGACGAATCTCATCGCCACTGTTTTCGATTAACCTGTGGTAAATCGTCTCCGGGCTGGCCTCCAGAAGCACAACTATACCGCTTTCAGACATCAATGTGCGGTTGTCTGGATTGACGACAACGCCACCGCCGCAGGCAATAACTACCCTGTTTTGAGCACATGCTTCCCTGAGTGCCTGCTTTTCGTACTCTCTGAAGCGTGGTTCCCCATCCTCGGCGAATATACTATCGATGGGCTTGCCAGCGATCTGCACAATACGGTTATCAGTGTCTATAAGTTTCCAGCCAAGGCGGCGTGCAACTATGGCACCGACACGCGACTTACCTGTGGTGGAAAACCCGACTAGGATAATGTTGTGGCCAGTTGTTTTACCCACTGCACACCTTCCTTGTAATCATGTCCGCCCAACTCCTGTGGATATTGAGGTATATTTTCAAATATAACAGATTTTACGTGTCCCCAGAGCGTTTTAAGTATACGCGGGACATCAACCCAGCCGTCTTCCGGCTTCTGACTTGGATGCACAGGTATATGCCTGTATGATTCAAAATCCAGCACACTGCTAACATTCCACAGGTGAATCGACCCCACATGCTGAGCCAATCCCTCTGCGAAGCCGTAGAGATCAAATTCCCTTTCTTTGGAGTCGATATTTAGATGTCCCGTATCAAAACAATACTTAAGTTTTGGAAACTCGCTAAAAACCTCTTTTAAAAAATCTACGCTAAGTAATGGATTGGGACCATAACCTTCAATATGAATCTCTTGTTTATACTTGTCGCCTAGCTTGCTCAGCTGGTAGGCGCTATCCAAAGCAATCTTCCTCAGATCCGCATACTCTACGCCATCCAGATCATCCAGCGGATGCGGATAGTGAACCACTACGTAGTCTGTATTAAAGTCGCTCGCCTGATTAAGAGCCAACTCTATCATACGCAGGCTGAGTTCCCTTTTCCCCCTGTCTGCATCACAAAGATAAGTGAAGGTTGGAGGATCATAATACCAGTCAGGTCTAACCAGCGGCGCATGAATGCTCACCGATATGTTATGTCTACTTATCTCCTTCTTCAGCAGCGGTATTTCTTGGGCCGGGAAATTGTAGAATTCACCTCTTTTAAGGCCGGTATCCAGTATCGCGCCTTTGAAATGCCTCATGCTGTGACAGTGAAAACCGAGTTTGTCCATGCCCAACTATTTTACCTCCGTTGATGCAAGGTAACTCTTGTAGTTGTTCAATGTTTCGGATATATTGTCTCCCCCGAATTTCTCAAGCAGTGCTTCCGCCAATACAAGCGCCAGCATGGCCTCGCCAACCACACCGGCGGCAGGCACAACACAAACATCACTACGCTCATAGTGTGCATCAGCCAGCTTGCCGTCCTTAAGATCAACAGATGGCAACGGCTTGCCCAGCGTGGGTATGGGTTTAACCACAGCCCACAGTATTATCGGTTCGCCGTTGCTCATACCGCCCTCAATACCACCTGCATTGTTTGTTTTGCGGTGCAAGTTTGTACCTATAACATCGTGCACTTTGGAGCCACGTAATGCGGCCATATCAAACCCCATACCAACAGAAACGCCTTTTATGGCATTAATGCTCATCATCGCCTGTGCGATTTTTCCATCAAGCTTGCGATCCCAGTGCGCATAACTGCCCAACCCGACCGGAACACCCTGCGCCACAACTTCGAAAACTCCACCAACCGTATCGCCGGCGTCTCTGGCAGCATCGATCTCTTTGATCATCAGTTTTTCGGCATCACCATCGGCGCAATAAACGGCAGATGCTTCCACCTTGTCCCAATCAGTAGGACCACTTGCCTTGGCCCACTTACCCGCTATGCAAACAGTATGGCTGTTAATAACGATGTTAAATTTATCGAGCAGTCCTCTTATCACAGCACCTGCAGCAACCCTGGCTGCGGTCTCACGAGCGCTTGCACGCTCCAATACATTACGCACATCATCATGCCCATACTTGAGGACACCGGGGAGATCGGCATGACCAGGACGTACTTTTGTTACCGGCTCTGTTTGCTCACTTATCGGATAGGTGGACATCACGTCTTTCCAATTATCCCAATCGAGGTTGTGAATAAGCATCGATACGGGACTGCCCAGAGTAAGCCCATGGCGTACACCGGATATTATCTCAGCACGGTCCTTTTCTATTTTCATGCGTCCGCCACGGCCATAGCCACCCTGACGACGCTGAAGCTGACGCGTGATATATTCCTCAGATACAGGAAGTCCTGCAGGTATCCCCTCAAGCACGACTATATGCCCTTTGCCATGCGATTCTCCTGCTGTTAAATAACGAAACATCTTGAGGCCTCCATACTAATATGTTTGCCCTATTATAGGATAGGCAATAAGCAAGTGCAACACGTATTGAAATGATTTCGGCATGCTGGTACAATTGAACGTGTTTCACTTGAAATGTGGATCAATCAAAAATAGTTCAGGCGCACTCAGGTGGTCTGCTATTCCCTCAAAAACCCGCGTTTTTTCAACTTCAGAAACCCCAAAACCATTGCGTTCCGGTAAACAAAATACTATATTATGCCTTGGAGGATTTTAAAAAATGTCCACAGACTTTGATCTAAATGTATTCACTAAAACCGCAGAGAAAATACTGCAAAAGGCAAAAGATGAAGGAAGGGTTATCTATAATCCATCCGATGATCAGCTAAGAGAGCTTGTTGCCAAGGAAGCGGGAGTGCAAAAAACCATCTACAACAACTTCGTTGCCCCTTCTGAGCCCTCATCAAGAGCACAGGCATTCACCAAAAACAGTGTTGACCAGCAGTTTGGTAATGATGAAATCGATCTGCTCAAACAGTGTGAAGATGTGCTGTCTGAAGAAAAACTGATTTGCATGGACAGGATTGTTGGTGGTAAAAACAGCGGAACAATCGTCAGGTTGATCGTACCGCAGAAATTCGCGCATATAGCCTATGGCGGAGGCCACCTGTTTTACCCGACTGACGGCAATGATAATAAGCCCGACTATCAAATCGTTTATTTCAATGACGAGCAGTGGGAATTAAACAAGAGCAAGGTTCTGCCCGACAAGGACATAACCATAAGACTGGCACTGCTAAACGATGGCGGCGCGGTTAAGATAGTAAGAAACAGTAACTACATAGGCGAATACAAAAAAGGCGTATTTGCCTGTGAGGACTGGGCCGCAAAAACCAAAAAGGGCGGCATATTCCTGCACTGCGGTGCCAGAGAAGACCGTCTGCAGATGGCCGATGGAGCATTTAACACCGTAAGTACGCTCATGTGCGCACTATCTGCCAACGGAAAAACCACCACCACATGCAAGATTCTGGCCAAAACAGAAAAAGAGCTTTCGTGGCTGGTTCAGGACGATGGCGGCACACTGATGCCTGATGGCAGCTTCCGCGGGTTCGAGGGCGGCGGAATATTCGTTAAAACCGAGGGTGTAATCCCCAGTGAGCAGGTAGAGATATATTACAGTTTGCTTCAAAAGGACACCGTATGTGAAAACGTATTTGTAGACAATGACGGTGATTTTGATTTTAACGATGTGTCACTGACAGCAAACGGGCGTGCTGTTGTACGCAGAGATAATATTATGCATGCCAGTCCCCATATAGACATCGACAAAGTAGATAACCTGATTCTCATTACCAGGGCTCCCATTGTACCGGCAATTTCCAAGATGACACTTCAGCAGGCAGCGGCCTGCATGGTTCTGGGACAGGCGATGGAATCATCTGCCGGTGATCCCACCAAGGCGGGAAAGATCAGAAATGAGTTTTTCTACGACCCATTTGTGGCCGGAGACAGAGCGGATCACGCCAACCAGTTCTATGCCATCCTGAAGGGGTTGCCCGACATTAACTACTATCTGATAAACACAGGTGGTGTGGGCGAAGACGCCAACTACAAGAAAATAGGCGTAGCCGAAACCATGGGTATACTGGAGCAACTTATACGGGGTGATTTTAAAGAGTGGATCGATTCACCAACTGGCTTTAAGGTACCTGCGTCACTTGGTGATATTGACGATACATTGGTTCACCCTGAGAGATTGTATACCGACGCTGAGTTTATAGAAAAGCGAGATGAGCTCAATACCATAAGAATTGAGGCTCTGAAAAAGATCGGTGACACACTACACGAAGAAATTAAAAACGTATTTAAGTAATATGCAAGGCGAATAGATAAACAAAAACGAAAAAGGGCGGTTGTCGCGAACTCACGACAATCGCCCTTACTTTGTGTAGACTGCTGCTATTAAACATGCACCCCACAACACTAATTATACAGTTGCTTCCTTGAGACGTGGGACATACTATCAACAGTTGCGGGATACAGCCCACGAATCAACGCACCATTTTGGGCGGAAGGCTGGCCTGCCTGCGCCTCTTTCATACCATCAAGTGTAATCTGTACCCTGCGAAACGGCGTAGTTCTGTTCTTGGACGATAGTATTCTGATCCATCCGTTACGCCACATCAGGTAAACTACACCCAATGCATCTCCCCCACTGCCGAAGCGAATACCCGCCCGGCTGGTCAGGCTCCACGGATATATGCCGAACCGGCGTACGTTCTCATCCTCGCTATATATTTTGTAAAGCAATTTCAGCAGTTTTCTGGCCCGTTTGGTCATGCTTGTTTTATCAATCATTTCTAACCAACCTCCCTAGCATTTGCTGTAACCGCACATGTGGCAGGTAAGACATCCTTCCTGATTAGCAAGAGTTCCACCGCAATCAGGGCAAGCCCCTGCAACGCCGCCGGATAGAGAGCCATTTCCGTTGCTTTTTGTATGCTCTGTTGCTACTGCAGCACTGCCCAAATCCAGGACGGCCTGACGTGTATCGTATTCCGGTTTCTCTGCTATACGCTTTTCAAGTATCCCGCCTATAGCATCAGGACAGGACAGGATTGAATGACCGGCATCCCAGGCAATGGATGGACATCGAATGCCGCGCAGGTGCTTAACGATGGCAGGGACCTCAACGCCGGACCGCAGAGCCAGCGATATAAGACGGCCTATGGCCTCAATCTGAGCCGCTGCACAGCCACCAGCCTTACCCAGATGAGAGAAGACCTCGCATATGCCTTTCTCGTCAGAGTTAACCGTTATATAGATACTGCCGCAACCTGTAGACACCTTATCGGTAACACCGATTGTGTAATTTGGCCTGTCTCTGGGAGCACGCGTTTCTTCCGTAACCAGCGCAACTTCCTCTTCTTTAGCAACATCCAGCGCCAGAACCTGATCTTCACGACTGCGGTCCCTATATATGGTTACGCCCTTGCAGGACTCCCTATAGGCCATCATGTAGACATCGGCCACATCTTCACGAGTGGCATCATGCGGGAAGTTGACTGTTTTAGAAACGGCGTTATTCGTATACTTCTGGAAAGCCGCCTGCATTTGTACGTGAACTTCCGGGGTTATATCGTGAGAAGTTCTGAACAGTTTTTTTATCTCTTCAGGCACACCCTCGATGTCTTTGAGCGTCCCTGTACTGGCCAGTTCCTTGATAAGCTCGTCGCTGTAGAAACCACCTGCCTTTGCCGCTTCCTCAAACAACGGGTGTACTTCGACGAACTGATCGCCATCAAGAATGGTGCGCGTGAAGCACAGCGCAAAGAGCGGCTCAATACCGCTGGAGCACCCTGCAATTATGCTAATGGTACCGGTGGGAGCAATGGTTGTCCTTGTAGCGTTCCTCAGCTCCATACCACCTGCTTTGTCATAAACACTGCCCTTGAACGAAGGGAAAACGCCCCTCAGAGAAGCAAGGTCTGAAGAAACCTGTGTAGCCTCTTCATCAACAAACTTCATCACTTCTTCGGCAGTAGTAACCGCTTCAGGAGAATCATAGGGAATGCCCAGCATTATGAGCAGATCAGAAAAGCCCATAACGCCCAGGCCTATTTTCCTGGTACTTCTGGTCATATCGTCTATCTTGTCCAAAGGATACTGGTTGACCTCGATAACGTTATCAAGAAAACGCACCGCAGTTTTGACCGTTTTAGCCAGCTTATCCCACATGATGCGGCCATTAAACACCATCTTTGCCAGGTTGATTGATCCCAAATTGCAGGATTCGTATGGCAGCAGCGGCTGCTCACCACAAGGATTGGTGCTTTCGATTGCGCCCAGCTGGGGAGTAGGGTTGTCGCGGTTTATACGATCGATGAAAACGATTCCGGGTTCACCACTACGCCAGGCCATATCTACTATCTTTTCAAATACCGCCTTGGCATTGGCTTTGCCAGCAACCTTTTTATTGGCCGGATTGATAAGATCATAATCGCTGCCTCTCTCGGCAGCGCGCATAAAGCGTTCGGTAAGCGCCACAGAAAGGTTAAAGTTGTTAAGTGCATCCGACTGCTCTTTGGCAGTAATAAACTTCTCAATATCAGGGTGATCCACGTTCAAAATAGCCATGTTAGCGCCACGACGTGTTCCGCCCTGCTTGATAACATCGGTTGCAGTATCAAAGGCTCGCATGAACGATACAGGACCACTTGCCACGCCGCCTGTAGATCCTACGGGATCGCTCTCAGGCCTCAGTCTGGAGAAAGAAAAGCCGGTACCACCGCCGCTTTTGTGAATAAGTGCGGTATATTTAACGGCATCGAATATCGACTCCATGGAGTCTTCAATGGGCAGCACGAAACAGGCTGAAAGTTGCTGCAATTCCCTACCTGCATTCATCAAGGTGGGTGAGTTTGGCAGAAACTCGAAACTGGTCATAACGTCGTAGAATTCGTCTTCCCATGCCTTGGCATCCGCATCGGAATTGAACTTCATCTCAGCAGAAGCGATATTGCGGGCCACACGGCGGAACATATCCTCGATGGTCTCTATGACATTGCCCTGCCTGTCCTTACCCAGATATCTTCTGGCAAGAACTGTCTCAGCAGTAGAGCCCACTTTTATCACGGATACCTCAGGCAACTCCTCCGGCTCTAGCGTCTCAGGCTGTATCGGCGCTGGCTGCACCTCTTTAGCAGCTTCAACAGGTAAAGGCTCAAACGTTTTTTTCGGACTTTCGTCCTGCCGCTGGCTAAGAACCGAGTCTATAGTCACCTGTATTTCAGCGATATTAGGGTTTTGTATGGGCTTTGCCACGAGATCCTCCATTCCAGGCAACGTTACAAAACTGTTGGCCTGTTTCTGTTCCAATTTTTGTATGACCTGGTTTGCAATATCATCCTTAAGCTCGCGGTCGTTTATACCACGCGATTCAATAGCCTTGAATATATCCTGCACCATGCTGTTGCGTTCCGGCTTATTGTCCTTTTTCTGAGCCTCAGGCATAGTTCCTCCGTATCCTTCTTAAAGTGTTTTTTGACATGCCATGCGCCAGCTGATCTTCTGGAATAAGAGGCAACTGCCCGGGAAGAAGGTTACTGCTTTCACTCACACGAGCAAGCGTATCCACCTCTTCTTTAAGACTGCCGATATCTGTAAATTCGCGATACACGCTGGCAAAGCGTATGTAAGCGATGTGGTCAAAATCTCTAAGTCTATCCATGATGATCTCCCCCACCTCGGTGCTGGCAACCTCGCTTTTACCCAACTGGTGCAGATCAACCTCAATATCGTCAATAAGTTTTTCCACGGCACCAGCCGGCATGGGGCGTTTCTGGCAAGCCTTACTTATACCACCGGCCATTTTATCGCGATTAAACTCTTCCCTAAGACCACCCTTTTTTACAATAAGAAGACTGGTAGTCTGCACCCGCTCGTAGGTAGTAAACCTCTGCTCGCAATCAAGACACTGGCGACGGCGGCGTACACCTTCACCCACATTTCGGGAGTCGGTTACCTTTGAATCACTAAATCCGCAATGGGGACACTTCATTAAAATACCACCAAATATTTATCTACATATTGTAGGTGAATGACATATTACTACAACATATAGATTATTGTCAAGGGTTTTTGGACGCAAAAAGGCCGCATGTTAATAAAAACTATGCGGCCTTACTATGTCCCGGATATACCGGGATATTTAGCTATTGTTTATCAGAGGGCTACTTGATGCCATATCGCGATTGTGCATTATGTTCGATCGAGGTCGGCGTAAAATTGTAGGCACATCAAGCTGATGCTCCTCCTCCTGCCCCCGCAGGAATGTACGCAGATGCTCTTCACGCGGTGCGGTTTCCGATGTTTTGGCAACAAATCCGGTGGCAATAAGGGTGACCTTTACATCACTACCCATTGAAGGGTCCTTGACCAGACCGAAGATGATATTGGCATCAGAATCAAGCGCTTTGCTAATGACACTGGCGGCCTGATTTATCTCGTGCAACTTAAAATCATCACCGGCGGTGACATTAAACAGTACACCACGGGCACCTTCTATAGCCATATCTAAGATAGGACTGGCCAGAGCTGCCTGTGCCGCCTCAACCGCACGGTTGGGTCCGGTGCCATGTCCGATAGCCATCCAAGCCGGTCCGGCGTTGCTCATGATGGCCTTAACATCGGCGAAATCAAGGTTGATTTCACCAGGCGTGGTAATGAGCTCGGCGATGGATTTAACACCCTGCTGCACTACATCGTCAGCCATTTTAAATGCTGCTTCTGCGGTAACATCTTCGCCGCACAGACTAATCAGGCGCTCGTTGGGAATAACAATCAAGGTATCAACTCTGTCTACCAGACGAGCGATGCCCTGCTCTGCGGACAACTTTCGCCTCGATCCCTCAAAAGAAAATGGCTTAGTGACGACAGCTATAGTCAGAATTCCCAACTCTTTGGCAATCTGAGCCACAACAGGTGCAGCACCTGTGCCCGTGCCACCTCCCATACCGGCAGCAATAAATACCATATCGGCATCACCGATAATCTCGGTCAGCTCTTCCCTGCTCTCCTCGGCAGCTGCCGAGCCCACATTGGGGTCACCACCAACGCCAAGACCTTTGGTGAGCTTCATCCCCAAAGGCAATTTTGTCTCCGCCTCAGTGCGAAGTAATGCCTGCGCATCGGTATTTATGGCAACAAACTCCACTCCTTGAATATTAGCCTCTATCATGCGGGTAACCGCATTTCCTCCTCCTCCTCCTACACCAATAACCTTAATACATGCCTTATCAGGAGTTGTTCTTCCCATTACTGTCTCCTTTCGCCAAACCAGAATCATATGGCTTTTCTTTTTCAACTTTTGCAGGTCTTCTCAGCTTAAACATGAGCCTGCTCAGGAATGACTTTCGTCCATTTAACTTAATTACTTCTTCATCGTTTCTAACGCCCCACAGCAAAAGGCCCACACTGGTGGCATAAGACGGAGCGTAGAGCGAATCGGCAAGACCTCCTACATCCTTGGGAGCACCAACCCTTACCGGCATCTGGAGTATATCCTGAGCCATCTGAGCAAGCCCAGGAAGATTGGACGTGCCTCCGGTCAGAACCATACCAGTGGGTACCATGGAAATATATTCGGACCTCGGCATCTCCATAGCGATCAGTTTTACAATCTCTTCCATTCTAGCTCTGACTACCTCATACAGGTCCTGATGCATAATGTTATAGCCATTTTCAATGGCCAAACTAACCGGGTCTTTGCGTTCTGCCGTAACATCTTCGGTCAGATTGGCGTATTTGCGTTTAGCAACCTCGGCCACTGCAGTAGGAAGCCCCAGACTTATAGAGATATCTCTGGTAAGCTGGTATCCACCAACAGGGAGAACGGCGGTATGACTAACGCTTCCTTCCTTGTATATGGCAATATCGGTAGTACCACTGCCTATATCGGCCATAATAACTCCAAGCTCTTTCTCATGCTCACTTAAGACCGCTTCACTGCTGGCCAGTGAACTGAAGATAAGCCCGTCGACATCAACACCGGCCCCACGAACACATTTAACAAGGTTCTTGACCGATGTCACCGCAGCCGTGACTATATGTGTTTCAAGATCCAGCCTGCTGCCATACATTCCCACAGGATTTCTCATACCGGGCTGGCCATCCAGACTGTAGCTGCGTGGTATAACGTGCAGCAGTTGTTTATCGGAGGAAACATCAATGTTCTGGGCAGATTGCAACACCTTTTTGAGATCATCGCGACATACCAATCGATCACTTCGCTCGATAGTCACCATACGATGATTGTTGAGTGAACCAATATGATTGCCACTGACGGCCACATAGGCAGAATCGATTTTACATCCACTGCTCATCTCAGCAATTTTCATCGACTCTCTAATAGCACCCTTGACCTCATTGATGCTGACCACCATTCCCTTATGAATCCCCTCGGAGTGAACGACGCCTGTACCCAGCACACGCACGGTGCTACGGTCGGTTACATCCGCCACGACGGTACATATTTTGGTAGTGCCAACATCTATGGCAGTTCTGATAACAGTCTTGCCCATAATACGCCTCCTTTTCTCCTACCTTTAGGAGTCCGGCTCCGGTTATTTGTTTTTACTCTGTTGTATTAATAATTACTGTCCAGTCTCTTTGGCATTCCCAGCCTATGGATTTTAACCCTGCGATGTTTATGCCGATCATCGCCTCTGTTCCATCCAAAAACCGCTCCAACATCTAAACCCAGTTGTTTTGCCACATGCCCGACAGCTATAAAACTGATTGATACCCTTTTTCTAAACATCGCTCAACTCCACTTTGGGCCAAGCTCGCTTGAACCTAAAGGGTAACCCTTTCTCTGCGGCGCGACTTAGGTGTAAGTTCACAAATAACAACCGGCAATGCCATGGTAGCTTTTATGGCCTCACGAATCTTATCGCACTGCTTGGTCAGCGTAACGCCAAGATGTCCCATGCTGAAAACGAGGTCCCTATAGTCCTCAGTCCCCCTGCGAGATACATCCTTGACAACTTTTATCTCTTGATAAAGGTACTCCTCTACCTTCTCCAGGTGAGATTGGGCTTCAGACAAAATACCATATAGATTGTAAAGTTCCTTTTCTGCATCCGGTCCTACTTGAAACTCCATGTTGCCTCCTTTTTCCGGCCTCATAATCCAAACATGTATATAGTCAGATTTTTTGGGCCACCCTCATCCTCGCACTACGACTTCTGGGATTTTGCAATACTTCCTGCTCGGTAGGCTTAATAGCCTTCCTTGGCATCAATTTTAAGCGGGGATTATGATTACAAACACATATGGGTGCCCCTTTGGGACAAACGCACGCGGCAGCCTCCCTGCGTAATTTTTCTTTCACAATACGATCTTCAAGGGAATGGAAACTGATAATAGCTATTCGCCCATCTTCACAAAGCAGTTCAATTGCCTGATCCAGCCCTGCTTTAAGACTGCCAAGCTCGTCATTTACCGCTATGCGTAGCGCCTGAAAAGTTTTGGTGGCGGGATGTATTTTACCTTTTCTGCCCACCGCTGATTGTACGACCTCTGCCAAATGCCCGCTGGTTCTTATAGGTCGGTTTTGCACAATGCGCCTGGCAATTACCCTGCTTCTGCGTTCCTCGCCATATTCATATATGACATCTGCCAGATCACTTTCTGGATAATTGTTTACGATATCTGCGGCAGTTACGTCCTGTGTAGGACTGAAACGCATATCCAACGGTTCGTTCCTTTGAAAGCTAAACCCACGCCCTTCTGCCTCAAGCTGTACTGAGGACATACCCAAATCAAAAAGAACACCATCCGCGCAGGTAACTTCCAACTCGGAACAGATACTGCTTAGATGGCTGAAGTTTCGATTTATCAAAGTCTTTCCTCCATAGCGCTCAAGCCTGGTCTCGGCCTTTCTGACAGCCTTTGGGTCTGCATCTATACCGATATACTGCCCACCGGCTTTCAGAATTGACTCTGCATGCCCCCCGCTACCCAGGGTACAGTCTATATATATCCCTCCTGCCTGAACTTCAAGGGCCTTTACGGCCTCCTTCAGCAGAACTGTAATATGTTCTGTCATGTGCGATCTTCAATGCTTTCGGCGATCTGCCACACTTGCTCACTCATCATCTCCTGCTCCTGGGCCCACGCCTGTTTGCTCCATATCTCCAGGCTATCGCGGACACCGGCCACAACAACCTCATTTGCTATACCGGCGTAATCACGCAGGGGAGCCGGTAGAATTATACGGCCCTGTCCGTCAAGATCAAGACTGAATGCGCTAGAGAATGTGGCGCGGTTGAGTCTTCTGGCCTTGGACTGAGTCATAGGCAAACGAGACATCTGCTCGGCACGCTTGTCCCACTCGGAAACGGTGCACGCAGTGATACATTTATCGTATCCGCGCGAAAGAACTATTCCCCCCTTAAATGCTTCCCTGAACTTGGGAGGGATAGTCACTCTGCCCTTCTGGTCTATGGTGTATTCATACTCACCGAAAAACACTTTACACCCTCATTTTGCCCTAACCACTATCCACCACTTTCCTCCATTATTCCCCACATAATAACACATTTACCCCTTTTGTCAACCCCCCCCTCTTTTTTAACTGGGCCAAACCCGATAATAGCTAGCTACGCTTTACATTCGAAGCTCCATATGGTATTTTTTAGATTGGGAGATTTCATGTTTAGCGTAGGTATATTGACCGTAAGCGACAAAGGTTCACGCGGTGAAAGGGAGGACCTCAGTAGTGGGGCTATTAAGGATAGTCTTGCACCGCTAAACCTGAATATCGTCAGGCAAGACATAGTGCCAGACGAGAAAGATCGGATTGCGCAAAGGCTCACAGATTGGGCCGATTCGGGCGAAGTTGATCTGATCGTAACCACGGGAGGAACAGGCCTTGCACCCAGAGATGTCACTCCTGATGCAACACTATCTATTATGGATAAGGAAGTACCAGGATTTGGCGAGGCGATAAGGGCATATGGAATGACAAAAGTTCCCACGGCCATACTTTCAAGATCGCTGGCGGCAATTCGCAAAAGAACTCTGATAATCAACCTTCCCGGAAGCCCAAAAGCCGTAACTGAAGGACTTGAAGCGATAATCAAAGCTTTGCCTCACGCTATTGAAACGCTGCGCGGTGAAGTTCAAAACTGCGCAATTGAAGAATCACAAGGCATCTGAAATGCTGATCGATATCCTGACCCTGTTCCCTGAAATGTTTGATGGACCGTTTGACCACAGTATAATCAAGCGCGCCATAGAACGCGAAATCGTTAAAATCAAGCTACACAATATAAGAGACCATGGTGTAGGCAAACATAAGGTGGTAGACGACTACCCTTACGGCGGCGGTGAAGGAATGGTAATGATGCCGGAACCGCTGCATAATTCTTTAAAAACACTGAATATCGATAAGGACACGCCGGTTGTACTGCTCACGCCACAGGGTAGAAAGTTCGACCAGAAAACAGCGGATGATCTGGCTAAACATAAACGGCTCGTTTTCATCTGTGGACGTTATGAGGGAGTGGACGAAAGAGTACGCCAGCACATGGTCACCGACGAGATAAGCATAGGTGATTACGTGATTTCCGGCGGAGAGCTTGCAGTGATGGTGGTAGTAGATGGTATAATAAGACGTCTGCCCGGTGCGCTGGGAGCCGAAATAGAGCAGGATTCCATGATGAACGGACTGCTGGAATTTCCGCAGTATACCAGACCGGCACAGTATGAGCAGTGGGAAGTTCCGCCCGTGTTACTCTCGGGCAACCATGCCGAAATAGCCAAGTGGCGCAGGCAGCAATCAATTGAAAGAACGGCCGTGCGCCGTCCTGATTTACTAAAAAATGCAGAACTCTCTGCGAGCGAGAGACAATATATAGAAGATGAAATGAAGGATAAATAGAAATGGACACGAACGAGACAGTTGAACCCACCGAAGACCAAAACGATGCACAACCCGCTGCAGAGGCTGCTGCGGACGCCCCCAAAGAGGTAGTCGAGCAGGCCGCTACGGCCGAGGCTCCTGAAGCTGCACCTGAGGCTACTGCTGAAGCAGAGGTTGATCAAGCAGCCGAGCCAATTGCAAGCGCTAAAGAAGAGGAAGCGGTTGAAGCCGAAGATGAAGAATTATCCAATATTCCCGCTTTCGCAGCAGGGGATACGGTAAAGGTTAACGTCAAAGTGGTTGAGGGCACAAGAGAGCGCATCCAGGCCTTTGAGGGCGTGGTAATGCGAATTCGCAATAACGCCACAGGCGGAAACTTCACCGTAAGGCGTGTTTCTCACGGCGTCGGTGTAGAAAGAACCTTTCTTTTCAACTCACCTCGTGTAGACAGCGTAGAGGTAAAAAGAAACGGCAAAGTACGACGTGCTAAGCTGTATTACTTGCGTAACTACAAATGGAAGCTCCCCCGAATCAAGGAGAAAAGATACTAAGGATAAGGAATGTATGCTGAGGTTGCTGTAAATTCACCGGTAGCCCGGCCCAGAACCTTTAGCTACGCTATACCGCAAGGACTTTTAATTGAGCCCGGACATGCCGTCTGGGCTCCTTTTGGTTCCAGACTGGTTCAAGGAATAGTATTTGATGTATCCGACACACCTGCTTTCCCCGATACCAGAGAAATCGACAGGACAATCGGTACAAGTCCACTTCTTTCAAAATACCAGGTTGAACTGGCTCGCTGGATTGGCGATTACTACCTGGCCTCGTACTTCGACACGGCAAACCAGATGTTGCCCCCGGGATTTGAACGCAAGCTGCTCACATACATCTCGGTCAACCCCGATTCACCACAAGACATTTTTGATTCGCTAAACTCCGGACAAAAAGAGCTGGTAAAATTTGTTGCTGAAAACAGCAATATTGAACTGCGTCTACTGAAGAAAACATTTGGTAATAAAATCGAGTCTACCATAAATCAACTGGTAACAAGGAACGTTCTGCTCAAAACGCAGGAGATAGCAAGGCCAAAAGTAAAGCCAAAACTTGAGCGCCGTCTCAAACTGGCAAGTAAAATCGACCCGGCATTGCTAAGCCGCACACCCAAACAGGCTGAGATCCTGTCCCTGCTTGCTCAAAACAACAATATAATGCCTATCAACCTGATCAATACACGATTCACATCAGGTGTGGTAAAGGCATTAATAAACAAAGGATTTGCATCAATCGAAAATGTAAGGGTGCAGCGCGACCCGCTGGCCGGATACGCCTTTCAGACGGCAATGCCTCCGGTACTTACACAGGCACAAGACAGCATCTGGCAGGATGTGAAAACCAGTATCGAGGATCAAAAGGGTAAAATATTTCTGCTGCATGGCGTTACAGGCAGTGGCAAGACCGAGATATACCTGCGGGCGTTGGAAGAAACCGTAGCCCAAGGTAAACGCGGCATCGTTCTGGTACCGGAGATTTCGCTTACTCCACAAACCATCAACCGCTTTGCATCGCGCTTCCCTGACAGAGTCGCCGTACTGCACAGCAAGCTATCACTGGGCGAGCAATACGACGAGTGGCACCGCATAAAAGAAGGTATGTTCGATGTGGTCATTGGCTCACGAGGAGCCATATTTGCACCACAGCCGGATTTAGGACTTATAGTTATAGATGAAGAGCATGAATGGACCTACAAACAGAATGAGCAATCGCCACGCTACAACGCAAAAGACGTCGCTGTGAAATTGAACGAGCTTACCGGAACCACGGTGATTCTGGGCAGCGCTACGCCGGATGTTACCGCATATTATGCGGCAAAAAGCGGCACATATAACCTGATTGAACTGCCCGAGAGGATAGCCAGGGAAAATAAGAAAGAATTACCCCGGGTTGAGTTGGTAGATATGCGCACAGAGCTTAAAACAGGCAACAGGAGCATATTCAGCCGACCATTGGCCCAGGCCATATCCGAAGCGCTGGAGGCCAAGGAACAGGTGATACTTTTCTTAAACAGGCGTGGCTCAGCGTCATTCGTGCAATGCCGGGATTGCGGCCACGTGATAGGTTGCCGCCGTTGCCAGAGCGCACTGACCTACCATTCGGCAGAACAGGGACTTATATGTCATCAATGTAACTATCGCATAGCAACTCCTAAGGTATGCCCCAGTTGTGGCTCTCAAAGAATCAAGTTTTTGGGAATCGGCACGCAAAAGGTTGCCGAGGAAGTAAGTAAATCGTTCAAAAGCGCTCGTATATTGCGTTGGGATCGCGATGTAACCAAAGGCAGGCACTCGCATGAACAAATTATGAACAGTTTTCTAAATCACGAGGCCGATATCCTTATCGGCACCCAGATGATAGCCAAAGGGCTGGATATGCCAAAGGTAACGCTTGTGGGAGTTATCAGTGCCGATGTCGCCCTGCACCTGCCCGATTTCAGATCAGGCGAGCGCACCTTCCAGATACTCACACAGGTGGCAGGCAGGGCCGGACGCGATATACAGCAGGGTAAAGTGGTAATTCAAACCTATACACCGGATCATTACGCCATTGCCACTGCCGCACAGCAGAATTACAACGCTTTCTATGATAAAGAGATAGGATACAGACGTCAGCTCAATAATCCGCCGTTCAGCAGGCTGGCGCTGCTGCGTTTCAGCCACTCAAACGCAGAGTATTGTTATCAGGAGGCCAGGCGGGTTTTCAAAACGCTCGACGTGGAGATAAAAGCGTTAGGAATTGCCAACACAATGCTGATAGGTCCATCGCCATCATTTATAGAAAAGCTACGAGGCAGGTACAGATGGCAGATCGTCATTCGCACTCCCGATCCTACGGAGCTGTTGAGCAACATTACGCTACCACAAAGATGGTCGGTCGATATTGATCCGGTTAGCCTGTTATAAAGAGAGAAAAGTCATATTACCCCATTTGCTAAAGAGTTTATACTTACAATATAATCGAAGTAAGTTACCGGATAGAGGATAAGATGGCACGCAGAAAAATAGTACTTTTTGGAGAACCTATACTCAGAGAAAAAGCCAAAAGAGTGCGCAACTTCGATAAAGAACTCAAAATACTGGTTCAGGATATGCTGGAAACCATGCGACAGGCTGATGGGATAGGACTTGCCGCGCCTCAAATCGGCATACCACTCAGGGTAACGGTTATCGAGGTACCAGAGGAGGACCCCATAGTTCTGGTGAACCCGGAAGTGGTAGAACAGCAGGGCCAGCGCCAGTGTTCAGAAGGGTGCCTCAGTTATCCCGGCTATCGCGGAGTAACCAACCGCTCGGAACTGGTCAGGGTTAAGGCGCTGGATGTAAACGGCGAGAAACTCAGGATAAAAGCCGATGGACTGCTAGCTCAAGCCCTGGAGCATGAAATAGACCACTTAAACGGCATATTGTACACCGACGTGCTAATAGATAAAAACAAAATATACAGAACTGACATGCTGCCTGAGGACGGGCAGCCGGAAAGCTAGCCTCATGCCTCATATAAATCTGACTATCGACAAAAAAACTTTCCCAGTACTATCCAAGCTGGCCAAGTTGCTTTCCCAAAAAGACATTGACGCATATCTGGTTGGCGGGTACATCCGCGACTCACTGCTGGGTAAGCAAACCCGTGACGTAGATATAGCCGTTAAGGCAGATGCATCAATACTGGCCAAACAAATCGCCCAACACTTCCAAGGCAAGTTCGTGCTGCTGGATGATGTCAACAAGGTGGCAAGGGTAGTACTGCCTGAGCTATATCTGGATTTTTCTTCGATCCAAGGCGATATAAATGCTGATCTACTGCGTCGCGATTTCACAGTAAATGCCATGGCGGTTGATTTGAGCCAGGCATTGGATAAGCCCTCCATTATCGATCCTTACGGGGGGCAAAGCGATATAGAAAGTAAAACAATTAGAGCGGTAACCCAAGGTGCATTTACGGATGATCCGGCTCGTCTGCTCCGGTCCATACGCCACACCGCTCAGCTGCGCTTTACAATCGACGAGAAGACGCGCGCGATCATCAAACGTGATGCCGAACTAATAACTAACGTACCGGGAGAACGCGTATGTGATGAGTTATGTGCCGCCATTGCTGCCCCTGATGCCGCTGAAACGATTCGGCTCATGGATGATCTTGGGCTACTAACGCAATTACTTCCTGAACTTGATGCATGCAGAGGTGTCGATCAGCCCAAGGAACACAACTGGGACGTCTTTGACCACTCTATCCAGACCGTTGCCACAATCGAGCAGTTGTTCAACGACATCATTGAAGATAAAAACGGCCTTGACCAGATACCATGGACACAAGAGATAAAAAGCCATTTTAGCCAGCAGATAAGCTCTGGACACCTGCGAATGACTATCCTTAAGATCGCTGCGCTGCTGCACGATCTGGGCAAGCCGAATACAAAAAGCATTGTTGAAAACGGACGCACGCGCTTTCTGGGACACGACAAAGAGGGTGCCGATATCGCAGACAGGCTTATGACAAGGCTACGTTTCAGCTCAAAAGAAACAAAGGTAGTATGCAATATAATTGAACATCACATGCGTCCCACGCAACTTAGCAACAAATGGGAAATGCCGACGCGCCATGCGCTGTACCGTTATTTCCGTGATACAGGAGATGAAGCATTTGACATACTTTTTTTGAATCTTGCCGATCATCTGGCTGCACGAGGCCCATTGCTTGATCCTGATGAGTGGAAAAATCATGTAAAGCTTATATCATACGTACTTAATAAGCATGACCAGGAACCCAATGTCGTAAAACCACCAAAGCTGATAGACGGAAACGATCTGCAGAAACTGGGGTATGAGCCGGGACCAAAGATAGGTGCCACACTGGAAACAATACGCGAGGCACTGGCGGCGGGAGAGATATCAACTAAGGATGATGCACTGGATTTAGCCAGAAGCCTTTTCAACTGATCAATAATATAGTATCATATTAGCAATTACCCGCTCTTTTAATAAGGCGGGATGTTTTTATGCTTAAAGATAAACTTATAAAATTATCATTAATACTTGTTCTGGTGGGACTTACCTTATGGGTATGTTTCACTGCTTTTCATATTGGCAGTTTCAAGCGTGAGACGATGGTACTGGGAATTGATCTTCAGGGCGGCCTTCACCTTGTTTATGAGGCAGACTTCTCAAATATACCTGCAGAACAACAGCAAACTCATTTAGAGGAATCTAAAAGGATAATAGAGGAGCGTGCTAATAGCTACGGCGTAGCCGAACCCATTATCCAGATTCAAGGCAACAACCGCATTTCAATACAGCTTCCCGGCATTGAAGATCCAGCTGAGGCCATGGCTCTCATAGGAGCTACAGCACAACTAGACTTCCGCAAACTGGCCGAACAAGAGGCAGACGGCAAGACCACACTAACAGAATCTGTGTCTGAGGGTGATACGATCCTTAAAGTTACAGATGTCACCAACTTTACCGTAGGGGAAAGCTTAGGACTAAGAAAAATATTGGGATATGATCAAGAAGGCGACCCAGTAACACAAAACGATAGTGGATTAATTGAAGCCATTGATACCGAAAATAATACCATAACCATTAAACCAGAAATTAAAAACAGCTGGAGTAGCTCTCAAGAAGTGCAACAATGGATACCTGCAACCGGTGTAATTGGCGACAATACCATGCAGCTTGTGGGGGAACACCTTAAGTCCAACGCCATAGTTGGTTACAGCACATCACAAATACAAGCGCAAGCAATAATCACTTTTAATCTTAGGGGAAATGGCCCTGAGCTTTTCAAACAGATAACAAACGAGTTAATAAACAAACCTCTGGGAATATTTTTGGATAATGAACGGGTGTCGTCTCCCAATGTGGAGGATGAGATTGCCGGGGGGTCAGGAATAATTTCCGGCCTTGACCTTAACGAGGCCAGAGTGCTGGCCATCCAGCTCAACCAGGGTGCTCTACCCCTGGAACTCAACATAGTTGCGCAACAGAACGTAAGTTCAACCCTGGGTGATGACTCCCTCAGAAAAAGCCTTATTGCCGGCGGAATCGGGCTGGTACTCGTATTACTGTTTATGATGGCCTACTACCGGTTGCCCGGAGTTGTAGCCAGTCTGGCGTTGATAATATACACGCTTGTAGTGCTTTCAATCTTCAAGCTGTTTCCAGTAACACTAACTCTGGCTGGAATTGCAGCCTTCATACTATCCATCGGCATGGCGGTTGATGCTAACGTACTTATATTCGAACGAATGAAAGAGGAAATACGCTCCGGTAGAACGGTAGGTGCTGCAATAGAGGCCGGTTTTGACAGGGCATGGTCATCCATTCGCGACAGTAATATATCCACTATTTTAACCTGTATAGTTTTGATAATCTTCGGACGAACGCTGGGTGCAAACGTAGTAACGGGATTTGCCATCACACTACTCATCGGCGTAATCATAAGCATGTTTACTGCAATAGTTATAACCAAAACATTGCTTAGAATGTTTATTGGAACACGTATCGCCAAAAAACTAGAACTATTTTGCTCCGGCTCAAAAGGTCGCCATACAAATGATTGATTTTGTAAAGAAAAGAAAATGGTATTTCTCCATATCGGGGATACTCCTTCTGGCAGGGATTATCTCACTATCGACAA
The DNA here is from genome assembly GCA_018648325.1 of Chloroflexota bacterium. Lineage (GTDB taxonomy): Bacteria > Chloroflexota > Dehalococcoidia > JABGRK01 > JABGRK01 > JABGRK01. Next base: position 118,554 of record JABGRK010000016.1, on the reverse strand, counting down.
CCGGGCTTAATCTTGGAATAGACTTTGTTAGCGGTTCTACCATAACTATCGACTTCAAAGAAGATGTAGATCAAAGCGAACTGCGAAGCATCTTAACCAAACTGAACCATGAAGACGCCTTCATTCAACAAGCGGGAGACGACCCCTCCACGGATGAGATAGAGGATTATATATACATACGAACCAGAGAATTAGCGCTTTCAGAGCAAGGACAACTCTCTGAAAAGGATGAACTAATTAAAACTCTGAAAAAAACCTATGCCGACCTTGAGGAAATCAGTTTTGATTCGATTTCACCTGTGATTGCCGCAGGGGTTGTACGTGCCGCCGGATTTGCGGTGCTGGCCGCGATAATCGGCATTCTACTGTACGTTACATGGGCTTTCCGCAAACTGCCCAAACCATTCCACTACGGCGTGTGTGCTCTTATTGCGCTATTCCACGACATGTTTATCATGATCGGTATATTCTCCATACTGGGTTGGGTGGCAAACGTTGAAGTCAGTTCAATGTTTATAATTGCCACGTTGACGATACTGGGATATAGTGTGAACGATACTATCGTCGTCTTCGACCGCATCAGAGAGAACCTGCTTAAAGATGAACACAGAAGTTTTACCTCCACGGTCAATATCAGCATCAACGAATCTATGGGGAGGTCGCTGGCCACCAGTGTGACTACCCTGACAGTACTGCTGGCACTGTATCTTTTCGGAGGATCTACCATCAGTACATTCGTATTGGCGCTGATGATCGGTGTGATAAGCGGTACCTATAGCTCAATCTTCATTGCTAGCCAAATCCTGGTTGCGTGGGAAGAAGGCACCTTCGGCAGGATATATAGGAAAGTGAAAGGCCGTTTTGGTAAAGGTGAGACTGTTACTATCAGTGGAGACGATCAGCAGGCTTAAAGCCGTCTCCTTTATACGATTTCACTATTAGATAAAACGCCAGTACTCCAACCAGCCCCACTATTCCAGCTGTATTAAATACCCAATTAATGCCGTATTTATCATAAAGCAGACCCAGCATTATAGGTGAAATGACATGGCCAATGCTCATAGACATATTTAGCAGGCTATGAGACACCCCCATACCGTATTTTCTGCCAGCCGACGTAGCCAAAGCGGCAGCAGTTGGAATAGTAAATGCCGGTCCGATGGCCATAAGTATTCTGATAGCAAACAAATGGGTGAGGTTCAATGCAAACGGTATCGCAAAGAAAAAGATGTTGGTTGCAATACCTCCAAAAATAATGACCTTGACCTTGGAATACCTGTCACCCAACTTTCCCGTTTTAAACTGTAAAACGGCAGAGAAAATATAACCTAGAGCCGATAATCTCCCTACCCAAATTAGAGTGCTATGTATCGAATACTCTTCACCCGTGATAAAAAGGGGCAGGTAAATCATTGTAGCGCTCGTTGCCATTCCTGATAGTATTCTGGATGTGAACACCCCCAACATGAGCCGATTTTTCAGTATTTTTGCAGCCTTGGACAAAGACAGCGATGCCCAATTATGCTGTTGCTTAATTCCACCCCTCGGCGGAATAAAAATTAGCGCCACCAGAAAAGCAAGACTCCAGATGCCACTCATAGTGCTGAACAGCACCTCAAAACTATAAATATCAACTAACGTGGTCCCAATGAGAGGACCAAAACCCATGCCTAGAAAAAAGGATATGTTGAAATAACCCATATAGCGCCCTTCTTGGCCCTCGGGCGCAAGATCGCCTACATAAGCACGAGCGATTGGAACAACCATAGCAGAGGTAATGCCTCTAGCAAATCTGATCATCGCGATATGAGACAGATCGGTTGCCAGCAGAAAAGCAAGCGCTAGAAACACATAAATAAACAGGCCAATACATATAAAACGTTTTGGGCCGTACTTATCAGACAAGCGTCCAATTATGGGTAAAGAAAACAGTCGACTGAAAGATAGCGATGAGTAGACAATGCCAATCCATAAACCGATGGCAACAACATTAGTGTCCTCACCCAGAGTTTTTGAAAACTCAGGCAACACCGGATTCATAAAACCGATGCCCATCATATCGGCAAGGATGACAATAAAAAAAACAATCCACAGTTTTCTGGTCATTCACGCATACCTAAATCCAAAAACGCTATAAATCAAGCTCTTTTTTAACAAGAGTTTTGTATTCACTTATTAACTTGTTTGTTATAATACCTACGCTCGAACCAATACGTTTGCCATCGACGTGGATCAACGGCATTATTTCCATAACGGAATTGGACAGGAATGCCTCGTCCGCCTGATAAAGCTCATCGATTCCGACTAATCTTTCCTCAACTTCGATTCCAAGCGATGACGCAAGTTTCAGTATAACTTCGCGGGTAACACCCGGCAGAATGCCGCTATCAAGCGACGGAGTAATTAACCTGCCATCCGATACGATAAATACGTTGCTGGTACTGCCTTCAGCAACATAGCCCTGCTCGTTAAGAAGCAGTGCTTCATCTGCACCGGCGTTTTTAGCCTGTGTCCTAGCCAGCATCATATCCAAATAGTTGGCCGATTTTACCTGCGCCAGTGGCGAAGTGCTGTTGCGCCTGATTTGTGATACTACAGCACTATAGCCTTTTTGGTAAGCAGTGTCCGGCAATGGTAAATAGGCATTTGCCGTGATAAACACCGTTGGGGTTTTACACGTCGATGGATCGGGAGTAGCCTCGCCTTGGCCCAGCGAAACGGTAAGACGGATACGGGCGTTTGTTAGGCCATTAGCCTCGATGGTGTCATATACGGCTCTTTCTAGGTCGATCTGCGGCAGATTCAAACCTATTACTTCAGACGAGCGCTCGAGTCGGAAAAGGTGTCGGTCCAACCGAAACACCTTGCCGGAATATGAACGCATGGATTCAAAAAGCGCGTATCCATATAAAAAGCCAAAATCGAATGGAGAAATCCTGGCTTCAGATCGGGGAATAAGTACGCCATTTAAATATACTATCTGCTCCATACGGCTTCCACCTTCCCCAAGAATGCCTTTAGCACATCATGCCCTACATCGGTTAAAATAGATTCAGGATGTATTTGGACTCCTTCTATTATGTAACGCCTGTGACGAATTCCCATGATCTCACCTGTATTGGTCCATGCCGATATCTCAAGCACAGCCGGCACAGATCTGGGTTCAACTATCAGGGAATGATAGCGGCCTGCCTCAAAAGGATTGTGGATACCATCATAAATGGTTTTACTGTCGTGATAAACAATAGAGGCCTTGCCATGCATAGGTAAATCGGCTCGCACCACGCGTGCACCAAAAACATGCGCTATACACTGGTGCCCCAGACAGACGCCAAGGATAGGAACTGCGCCTGCAAACTTACTGATAACATCGTTGGAGATACCTGCGTCTAGAGGTGTACCTGGTCCCGGCGATATGATGATATGCGTAGGCGATAATTCTCGTATGAATTCAATAGTAATTTCGTCGTTGCGATACACAATAGGCTCATAGCCCAGCTCCCCCACGTACTGCGCCAGATTGTAAACGAAAGAATCATAGTTGTCGATAATTAGTATCAAGTGGACTTGCCTGCCTCCCTGGCCTTATCAGGAACAATGCCCAGTGCCTCAAGCAGCGCCTTTGCCTTATCCAGCGTTTCGATGTACTCGCTTTGTGGGTCTGAATCATAAGTAATGGCACCGCCAACCTGAAAATAGGCGCGCCCGTCTTTTACTATAAAAGTGCGTATGGCGATGTTGAGATCAAGGTCACCGTTAAAACCTATATAACCGACGTTGCCGGTGTAAACACTGCGTCTAGTGGGTTCCAACTCATCTATTATCTCCATAGAGCGCACCTTGGGGGCACCGGTAATGGAGCCTCCGGGGAATGTGGCCTTAAGCAGGTCTATACAATTTTTGCCTTCACAAAGACGTCCCTGCACCGTGGACACCAGTTGAAATACTGTTGCGTATTTTTCTAAAACCAGTAGCTCTGTGACTTTTACCGTGCCATAGCGGCACACCCGCCCCAGATCATTACGCTCCAGATCAACGATCATAACGTTCTCAGCACGATCCTTGTAGCTGTTGGTCAGCTCTTTGGAGATGGCTTCGTCCTCGGCCGGGGTAGCTCCTCGTGGACGAGTGCCCTTGATCGGGCGCGTTTTCACCATATCACCGGCTAGGCTGATAAAACGTTCAGGTGAGGCAGAAACGATGTCCACACCATCGAAACCTAGATAGCAGGCAAAAGGCGCCGGATTAATGGCCCTGAGCCGTCGATATAGTTCATATGAGTGAATGGGCAAATCAGTGTCAAAACGCTGCGACAGGTTAACCTCGAAGATATCCCCTGCCATGATGTATTCTCGGCACGCCTGCACCGCATCCAGATACTGTTGATGAGTAAAGTTGCCTTGGATATCAACGCTGATTTCTTTATTCGCCTCCCCGTTAGATGAAACAGAGCCAGACAGTATTTCTTTTAACTCGTTTAATCGAGCCGATTTTCTGCTTTCCTGCGCCACTCCCTGCTCAGGAAAGCCTGTAGATATTATGTAAACTTTATTTTCCTGATGATCATAGGCAACGGCGGCATCGTAAAATCCCATGTAGCACTCAGGCAGATCAAGATCGTTAACGGCGGTTGACGGCAAACGCTCTATGAAATGACACAAGTCGTAGGCCAGATAGCCCACCGCTCCCCCGGCAAAAGGCACTGGCAACACATCGATTTCGATTTTATACTTCGCCAGCAGTTCGCCCAGCACGTCAAACGAATTACCTTTTAAGCTCTCGACCTGCTCTCCCCTGATAAGCTCTATATCGCTGCCGCGACTTCGCAGGATAATAAAAGGGTCGCTACCCATAAAAGAATAACGACCCAGTTTTTTTTCATCCATGCCACTATCAAGGTAGAAACTGTACGGCCTGTCCCTGAAAAGCTCAAATGCCTCAGGCGCCGTAAGCGAAGTTTTTATCTCATCAATAATTGGCTGGTTCTGCATAAGCTACATTTTACCACGTTGACGATACTAATTGCTCAACGCAGGCAATTCTGCTGCTTTGTCTATTTTTGATCTATATGTTTTCCAGCACCATGGCCATGCCCTGACCGCCACCGATACACAGTGTAATCAGGCCATACTTAAGGTTTCTTCGTTGCATATCATGCGACATCGTGACTACCAATCGTGCACCCGTACAGCCAATGGGATGTCCCAGTGAAACACCACTGCCCAACGGATTGGTGACGTCCATGCTCATATCAAGCTCTTTCATACAACCAATAGCCTGTGAGGCAAATGCCTCGTTAAGCTCTATAGTATCCATGTCTTTAATTGTAAGCCCGGCTCGCTTGAGAGCCTTCTTTACTGCGGGAACAGGTCCCAGTCCCATGTAAGCCGGATCAACACCGCCAGCAGCATACGAGACTATCTTTGCCATAGGTTTAAGTCCCATTGCAGCAGCCTTGTCAGAAGACATAAGCAGAACTGCTGCGGCTGCATCATTTAAGCCGGAGGCGTTGCCCGCGGTAACCGTGCCGTTCTTATCAAACGCCGGACGAATAGCCGCCATTTTCTCCATGCTGGTATCCATAGGCCGCTCATCGGTATCAAACACGATTGGATCACCCCTGCGCTGAGGCATGACAACCGGAACGATCTCATCCTTCAGAATTCCATCGGTAATAGCCTTACGGGCACGCTGATGGCTCAGCAGCCCCAACTCGTCCTGCTCCTGACGTGAGATGTTGTATTTTTTAGCAATATTTTCGGCGGTAAGGCCCATGTGGTAGCCGTAGAATATCTCCCACAGACCGTCATATACCATCAGGTCGCGCATTTCGCCCGTGCCACTCAGATCCATCCTGTATCCCCATCGGGCCTTTGGCAGTGCGTAGGGCGCCTGGCTCATACATTCCATACCGCCGGCAACGATCACGTCGGCATCGCCGGTAGCAATAGCCTGCGCGCCCAGCGTCACAGCCTTAAGACCTGACGCACATATCTTGTTTACGGTAAAACCGTTGGCTTCTTTGGACACACCGGCGCGGATCATGGCCTGTCTGGCCGTGTTCTGGCCCTGACCTGCCTGCAGCACGTTGCCCATAATAACTTCGTCTATCTGGATACCCTTTGCCCCGTCGTCCCAATCCTGATACTTTTTCTCAAGCTCTATAAGCCCTTCGTTTTTGAGTGTTTCTGGAGCATAACCTGCTACCTCGTCTGAAACCTCCGGCCTAAGGCCTGCCTTTTTGATTGCATCTTTAATAACCAGCGCGCCCAACTCAACAACCGGCATGTCCTTGAGTGACCCACCGAAATTGCCTATGGCCGTTCTGGCCCCACTTACAATTACTACTTCTTTCAATTTATCATCCTCCTAAAACTAAATAATATTGTTACCACAATTCGTCTTTATCCTGCTCCGCCTTCTTTTTAAGCACGGCTGCATCTTTAAAACCGAAGTCCTGATACGACTCGGCCGAACCATACTCCCGCGTTTTGATAACCACCGGCAGGGGCAGTGCATGTCCAAAAATCAGTGTTTGCTGCTTGTTTTCCAGTTTGGATATTACCGTTCTAAGTTCGTTTTTACCCGCAACACCCATCAGCACGTTATCCACATCGCGCTCATTATCCAGCAGATAAGTTGCCTTGGTGCCGAACTGACTCATCACCTCTTCATCTATACCGCTGGGGCGCTGATCCACTACTAACAGTGTAACATTATACTTGCGCATTTCGCGAGCTATCGTACCAAATATGGTCTGATTTGCCAGTTGTGGATTGAGAAACTTGTGCGCCTCTTCGATAGTGATAACCAATGGTTGAGGCGACGTCTCATCCGAACCCATGGCGCGTTCTGTGCGCTCGCGATAGCGGTCGTAGATGCGGCGTGTCAGCAGGTTGGCCACCAGTATATATGCCGCAATATCTGTGTAACGGCCAAATTCTAGCACAACGCTGACACCGCGTTCCAGATACTCAAGAATACGCTTGACAGAATTATCCCGGGCATGTGCCACTAGAAACGGTAGCCTACTCAATTTGTCTAGGCCACGGCGGAGATTGCGAAAGCTGCTCTCATGAACGTTTAAGCGATCAAGTAGTATCCTGGTTTCTTCCCCACCCTCGAGCGCCAGCACACCGGATAGCCACTTGCCATAGCCAAACTCCCTGGCAAACGAGTATACTGCCTCACACGCATTCTGAGTAAGATTAAGCGTTTGGGACAGCATCTCCACATCCTGCGGCTCTATCTCGTCGTAGCCGATCTCAACGATGTAGTCGGCGCTTACCTTGCGCCTTCTGGCGTTCTGCTCATCAAGCGTAAACACCGCCAGTTTAGAGCCCAAAAGCTGCTTGAGTCCCTTAACTTTTTTACTGTGCTCGCTGGTGCCCTCCCAGCCATACTCGCTGTGCATATCAAAAATCAGACTGGTGGCAATATCCTTCTGAATTATGCCCGATAGCAGTATTCTGGTAAGGAATGTCTTGCCGGTACCGCTTTTTCCGAACACACCATTGGAACGTTTAACGAACTCCTCAAGGTTAAGGCAAACCTTGATCTCCATATCCAGAGGGTTGCCCACATGGAAGTGTTTTGCGTCCTCAGCGCCGAAGATGCGCTCCATATCAGCCTCGGTGGCCAGTCGTACTTTTGAGTAGTGCGACGGAACCGTTTTTACCGGACGGGGCCCATCAAGCAGGCTTCTCGCATCGCTGCCCATGAACAGTTGAGGCCTTACCTTTATTTTGCCAAAAACAGCCGTTCCCGATACAACCTCGGCGATGAAGGGGTCAGATACATTGGGCGGAGTGATAGCCATTTGCTGATTGGCAGCTTCCAGACTGATGTCGGTTATCATGCCGAAAAGTGAGCTTTTGACCCCTTCGACAACCACGTACGTCCCCACCGCCATATCTTCAACCGATGCACTCCCGTCCAGCTTGATATCAAGCCCGGCAGAAAGCGATCCTGCTACTACAATACCCAGCCTGTTATCGCTCATAGCCTTATCCTCCTGAGGATGGCCTCAAGGCGTTGTGGCTCCGCACCAAGCAGTACAGCCAGTTCCTTGCCTGCCCTGATCAAAAACGAGCGGGCGTCATCCTGAGCGATCGCAGCAGTGCGCAGGCACGCAGCAATTATTTCATCGTTGGGTCCGGCAAAAGGAGCATTTGCCAGCAGATAAAGAAAGTCCAGACTTGTAGTAAAATCCTTTACTTCACGATCATCCAGCACGTAGACAAAACTGTGAATTCTGGCCGGACGCGGCGGCAAATAGCGATTAACATCGCTGTCTATTTTGTGACCAATGACAAGCGCTTGAAAATTAGTGCGAAAAAGAACTGCCAGTTGCGGGCTAGAGCTATATATATCAGCCTCGTTTTTTTCGTGCTTGCCGCGTGCGATGGGACGGCGACCCGGATCCATGCTTTCGGTAGTGGCGTTGTACACTACACCATATATCTGAACATCACCGTCGGAGGTTTTAATCAGGCTGCCCAGAGCAGGCGTGCCGTATAGTTCGTAGCATTCTACAGCGAATTCAGCAGTGCTAGCCTCTATAACCTCGCCTATTTTATCCGGCAAACCTTAACCCCCTAACAGCTCAGTGCAAATTGTACCTCATTTGTTAAAACACCCGCAACGCAAAATACACCTGAAATCAAATCCACCTTGTGCGCTTGCTGAGGCTCTTGGCAGACGTGCTTGCGGGAAGATCATTTTGCTCCAGCATGGTTTCGACCAGTCGCCAGAACTGCTCACGATCAGCCCCAGTTAGAACTGCCTGCTCATGCGCCTCCATTAAAACGACGGGGTAACCATGCCCGCGCCTGCATTGATCCAGAACCATAGTATGCACTGCTTCAAGCAAATCGTTATTTTGTGCTACGTAAGCCGGTATTTCAACCCTGGCAATTTCGTCTCCAACGTTAAGATAGAAGAAATAGATTGCGTGTTCACGATAATGTTTCTCTATTATCTTGGAGCGGCTGCTAAATATTGCAGACCTCTGATCCGTACGCAAAACGCTTGAGAACAGATCGCGGTCAAGTATCCCATCAAGCCCATCGCATTTCTTCTCATCAGCGCACTGCTTATCGCAGTTGGCTGTATCGAACGGACATATGGCAACACGCAGGGCATTTGCCACATCCGTACTGCGAGGAAAACTTATATAGCTGGCCAGCGGCAACCTTAAATCCCTGAACTTATCAAGAGCAGCAAGGTATCCGCCCTTAAGAAGCTGCTGCACATAATCAACATTCTCCTGTCCGGTTATGCCCCACAATATAAACGAGCCATCCACCAGACACACGCTTGGCCCGCTAGTTCCCTCTGCCATCTTAGCAAGCGACTGACATTCCTGCACAGCCCGTTTGAGTCCCAGCATATTGCCGGCAAGTACAACCTCTTCCATATGCAACGTCGGCTCGCTTGTGAGCTGGGCGCTCGTGTTTTGGCCGTATGTTATGCGTGCATTACCAATATTGATGAGACCACATCCGACTGGAATGTGCCGGTCCGCATCGATATGTGAGCCGTCGGTGGCAAGCGCACTGTAATCATCAGGGCAGTCCGGTACATCATAATCACGATTAACCTCTTCGTGTACTTTTGCTGTCATCCATGTACACGTCGCAGCGCTTCGCTCCAGCTTGGCCTTAAGTGGATCGGTATCGACTTCAGATATAACCTTGATTGCATAGCGCAAGCGCTGTTCACGATCTTTCTGACCCGTTTTTATGCGTGATACCATGCCATCAACCTGAGCAGCTACTTCACCAAAATCAAGGCTCATTGCCCTGCCCTCAGCACACGCTCATCACCCACACGTCTGGTTATCTTTCGTTCATCCATGTGCTCCATCAGAGCCAAGGCATACTTGCGCGAGGCATTGAACATATCTCTTACTACAGCCACAGTGATTTTGCCATTTTCCTTCATACAAGCTATCACCTTGCTTACCATCTGATCATAGGCATCAGTGCTAAAAACGACATTGGCTGAGACCCGAACAACCTTTTTCTGATCAACAAGCAGATTCAGCAATGCAGGATCAGGAAGAACATCAAGGGCCGGAGAATAAGGATTTGCCGCAAGCAACTTAAGGAACGAGTCGGCAGCTTTGCGCTGGACATCACTTAGTTCGATGCGATGATCCGGCAAACGCAATGAAGCGCCCTCATCAACCACAACGTTATCCAATACCAGCTGAGGCACGGCAGAAGAAATAGCCTTGCTTGTCATCTTGAGCCTGCTTTTTACATCTTCCCTAGGTATGCCCAAACGAAGCGGGTATTGCAAATGATATTGCCCCACTATCCCACGTACTTCCCCTGCAAAGCGTTTCCAGCCAGGGGAGGAGAAAACAAGCGTTTGACCAAGTACCATGACACGACCGTCTGACTGCATATCCGTTATCGCCAGAGTAACCTGATCGGAGGCAAGACCCGAGCGGGCAATAAGCTGATCTGTTTCCAGCCCGTTTCCACTAACCAGCAACTTGAGCAGCACCTCATGCGCTCCGCCCTGCTCCAAGGCTTCCAGACTGTCCAGCGTAGGCTTGTGCAAGCGGCGATGTCTTCGGGAGTAAGGATCAATCACTCTGCCTCCACCCAACGTACCCCACGATGCACGCACGATGAAAAAATCACCCTTGACCAGTACGACTGGCTTCTCAAGCCTTACTTGAGCCCACATAACCTCATCTGCACCCAGCTTATCAGACTCAAGCAATCGAACTTTAGCAGGTGATTCGCATGAGCCGGTGTGAAAAGTAACCTTGGTGTTATGCTTCACGGCTCGCGCCAGATTAGGAACAGTGCGCAGCTTAACATCCAAGCGGCGGGTGGGTTTAAGCCATCCGGGCACGGTAAGAACCTCGCCCCTACTGAAATCGGTAACAGACAGCCCGGCAAGATTTACCGCCACTCGATTGCCGGGGCCAACAGAATCAGCCTTGGTTTTATGCATCTGCAAGCCGCGAATGCGCGCTTTAATGCCTCTGGGCACAATTTCGATTTCCTGGCCCACCGAAAGCGTGCCATCGATAAGCGTACCAGTAACCACGGTTCCAAATCCGGTCATGGTAAAAATGCGATCTATAGAAAGACGGGGACGACCAATGTCCTGTTTTGGTGCGGTTGACTCAAGCAGACTATCTATAGAAGAAAGTAACTTCGGCAATCCATCGCCCTTAAGCGCGGAAACGGCCACCATTGGAGCTGTTGCTAGTGTAGTATCCTTCACCGCCTCACGCACATCTGACATCACCATCTGGAGCCACTCATCCTCAACCAAATCCTTCTTGCTAATAACCAAAATGCCGCTTTTTACTTCAAGAAGATTGAGAATAGCCAGATGCTCCCTGGTTTGAGGCATAACGCCCTCATCAGCAGCAACAATAAGCAGCGCCAGATCGATACCACCAACACCGGCAAGCATGTTCTTTATAAAACGCTCGTGGCCTGGAACATCGACGATGCTTACATTTCTACCACTGGGCAAATCAAGCCATGCAAAGCCAAGGTCAATAGTAAGACCTCGCTCTTTCTCCTCGGCAAGACGATCAGGATCTATGCCGGTAAGAGCCTTAACCAGCAGCGATTTACCATGATCTACGTGTCCCGCTGTGCCTATTACAAACATTCGTCCGCTCCGATAGGTATCAAAAATGAGTATAGCATAGGGCAATTTTTTATAGCAATGCGGTCCTTTGCCTGCACTGCTAAGTCTGTTATCATTTATAAGTGAGGTACCTGATATGAGCATCGGCTATGTTTACGATTCGATATATCTGAAACATGACACTGGGGGCCACGTTGAGAACCCGCAGCGCCTGTCCGAGACCATGGATGTACTAACCAAAGCCGGTTTACTAGAACAACTGATAAATATTCCTGCTCGCCCGGCAACGGAAGAAGAACTGCTCAAAGTACACACCGCTTCCCACATCCAAAACGTAAAAAACTCGGCAACATCAGGCGGCGGCTGGCTGGACGGCGATACCGTAACATCCCCACAATCATTCGAAGCAGCGCTGTATGCGGCAGGCGGGCTATTAAACGCTCTGGACTGGGTGATGGAGCGCAAAGTGGATTCAGCATTTGCGCTGGTAAGACCACCCGGGCATCATGCTATCGGAAACTGCGCTATGGGATTTTGCCTATTTAACAATGTAGCAGTTGCAGCAAAGCAGGCGATTGATAAATATAAACTTGATCGTGTACTAATAGTGGATTTCGATGTGCACCACGGCAACGGTACGCAAGATTCATTTTATAATGAACATCGGGTGCTGTACTTTTCCAACCATCTATCCCCGTACTACCCCGGTACCGGCTCAGTGGAGCAGACAGGAAGAGGTGCAGGACTGGGCTATACATTAAACGTACCTATGCCGGCACATTGCGGCGATGCTGAATATCTAAAAGTTTTCGATGAAGTGCTGCTGCCAGCGGCCAGAGCTTACAAACCACAGTTAATACTGGTATCAGCCGGATATGACGCGCACTGGGCTGACCATCTGGCATTCATGAATGTAAGCACAGCCGGATTTGCCCAGATAACCAGGCGTCTTCTTACTATGGCAAGCGACCTGTGTGATGGCAAACTGCTGTTTGTGCTGGAGGGTGGATACAACGTAGATGCGCTGGCTCAATCAATAAGAGCCACTTTTGATGTATTGCTGGGAAAGAAAAATATAAACGATCCTATTGGTCCCGCACCGGAAAATGGTAATACACCAGATATCACAAACTTAATAGAGCAAATAACAAAAACGCACCAGTTGATGTAATCCACCTACGTTGCTGTCTGACATTTATCAGCGATCAGTCTTAGTAAAGAATAAAATATAGTCCAATTTACAGCAAAATACGCTTGAAAAATTCACGCTCGTTTTTGCTTGACAACATGTGTGCATGGGTTTATGTTGGTATCCAAGGATTCTAGCACTTTAAATTAAGATACTGTATAATGTAATTAGCAGTTGAACAAGCAGACTGCTAAATCTATCTAAAACTAGCAGATATAGACCACAACTGGAGAGTGTTATGGCAAATCGTTTTGAAAAATTTACCGATCGAGCCCGTAGAGTGCTTACCTACGCTCAAGAAGAAGCTGAGAGATTCAACCATTCTCATATAGGTACAGAGCACATACTACTGGGACTGATTCGTGAGGACGAGGGTGTTGCCGCAAAAACCTTCGCCAACCTGAGCATCGAGCCTGATAAAATACGCGCCTCGGTTGAATTTATGATAGGCAAAGGGGAAAAGGCCGCAACCGGAGAAATCGGCCTTACACCACGCGCCAAGAAGGTAATTGAACTGGCCGTAGACGAAGCACGCAAGCTCAACCATCATTACATAGGGACGGAGCACCTGCTACTCGGGCTATTGCGCGAGGGCGAGGGCGTTGCCGCCAATGTAATGGAAAGTCTGGGAGTTAACCTGGAAAAGGCCAGGGGCGAGATAAACAACATCCTTAGCAAGAATGCACCGCAAACGCGTGGAAGTGCTCGCCAGACAACAAAAACGCCCACCGTAGATCAACTGGGAATCGACCTTACCGAAGCATCAAAGGCAGGTAAGCTGGACCCTGTTATCGGGCGTGATCATGAGATAGAGCGAGTTATACAGATTCTAAGCCGCCGCACCAAAAATAATCCGGTACTGATCGGAGAACCGGGTGTGGGCAAGACCGCCATCGTGGAGGCTCTGGCACACCGCATAGCTGCCGATGACGTTCCGCAAACACTGTCTGGCAAGCGACTGGTTACACTGGACATAGGATCGCTTGTGGCAGGAACCAAGTACAGAGGAGAGTTTGAGGAGCGACTTAAAAAGGTAATAGCCGAGCTCAAGAGCTCCGCCAACTGCATCATCTTTATCGACGAGCTGCATACACTGGTAGGTGCAGGTGCCGCCGAAGGTGCCGTGGATGCATCCAATATACTTAAACCATCGCTGGCCAGAGGAGAGCTGCAGTGCATCGGTGCCACATCTCTGGACGACTATCGCAAACATATAGAACGAGACGCTGCACTGGAGAGACGCTTCCAGCCAATAACGGTTCCGGAGCCATCGGTAGAAGAGACCGTGCTTATACTGCGCGGAATCAAAGCCAGATATGAAGAACACCATCGCCTGACCATAAGCGATGAGGCACTAGCTAATGCCGCGGAACTGGCCAATCGATACATACCGGATCGCTTTATGCCAGATAAGGCCATTGATCTGATAGATGAAACCGCATCGCGCATACGCATCAGGCACAGCGTACTGCCTCCCAAACTCAAGGAGACGATGCAGGCACTTGATGAACTGCACAAGGAAAAAGAAGATGCAATATCCTCACAGCAATATGAAAACGCCGCCGAACTGCGTGACCGTGAGCTTAAACTTACCAGCAAGATAGAAAACCTGCGTAAAGAATGGCAGCAGGAGCAGGACGCATCTAACATTATAGTAACCGCCGAGGATATAGCCGAGGTTGCCAGCATGTGGACCGGCATCCCGGTAGCACGTATCGCCAGCGAAGAATCAACCAGACTGCTGCAAATGGAAGATGTCTTGCACAAACGCATTATCGGGCAAGACGAGGCCATCGCCTCCATCGCCAAGGCCGTAAGACGTGCTCGCGCCGGTATAAAAGATTCGCGCAGGCCTATAGGCAGCTTTATCTTCCTTGGCCCCACAGGTGTTGGTAAAACCGAACTGGTGAAGGCTCTATCCGAGTTTATGTTTGGCACCGAAGATGCATTGATAAGACTGGATATGTCAGAATACATGGAAAAACACGCCGTATCTCGGCTGGTAGGTGCCCCTCCAGGATACGTTGGCTACGAAGAGGGTGGACAGCTTACCGAACAGGTGAGACGCAAATCGTACTGCGGCATTCTGCTGGATGAAATCGAAAAGGCACACCCCGACGTATTCAATATATTGCTGCAGATATTTGACGATGGACACCTGACCGATGCCAAGGGACGCCGTGTCGATTTCCGCAACAGCATAGTGGTAATGACCAGTAATATAGGCGCCGACCTGATAAAGCGCGACACTACGCTGGGATTTGCCACCGATACAGACGATGTTAAAACCGAAACGCGCGAATACGATAAGATGAAAGACAAAGTCATGGGAGAACTCAAAAAAACGTTTAGGCCCGAGTTCCTCAACCGCATAGACGGCACGGTCGTTTTCCATGCGCTCAATAAAGAACATATACTCAAGATAGTGGACCTGATGTTTGTGGAGACCAGGAAACATCTCGCGGATAAAGATCTCAAGCTGGAAATATCAGACGCCGCTAAAGATTACCTGGCCGAACACGGCTACGACCCCGCTCTGGGAGCAAGGCCGCTCAGGCGTGTCATCCAGGATCAGGTTGAGGACCAGCTCTCTGAAGGGTTACTTAAAGGCGATTTCAAACCCGGAGAAACTGTTAGAATTGACTGTGTAGACGACAAAATAGTACTGGATATTGCCGCAGTGGCACAATCCTAAAATAGCTACTATAATAAAAGACAAATTAAATAGAAGGGAAGCTTAAATTAAGCTTCCCTTTGCACTTTTGCGAGGACAAATGGCCAAACCTAAAGGTAAAACTGTATTTGTCTGCAACGACTGCGGCAACGAAAGTCCCAAATGGATGGGGCACTGCAGCGTATGTGATCAGTGGAATACCTATGTTGAAATGTCGATAGCCCCTAAATCATCAAGCGGCGAACGGCAAAACGCCAGCCTGCTTTCTGATATCAGCTCCAACGATGCCCCGCGTATCAAATTGCCCATAAATGAGCTTAACCAGGTTCTGGGTGGTGGTATAGTTCAAGGCTCCCTGGTGCTGATCGGTGGAGACCCCGGTATTGGCAAATCAACACTGCTGCTTAAAACTGCCGCAGCCATATGTGATAACGACGGTACTGCCCTATACGTATCCGGAGAAGAATCAGCGCACCAGATAAAGATGAGAGCCGACCGCTTGGGCATAGACGGGAACGGGCTTTATCTGCTTGCGGAAACGGATATGGACAATATACTGAATCAAATCGATCACATATCCCCACAATTGGTGGTAATAGATTCCATTCAATCAGTACATGCGCCGGAACTGCCATCAGCGGCGGGCAGCACTGCACAGGTGCGCGATTGCACTGTAAAACTAATGGGCTGGGCCAAGTCCAAAGGAACGCCTGTATTGATAGTTGGACATGTTACCAAAGACGGTGCCATTGCCGGACCACACACTCTGGAGCATATAGTAGACGTTGTTCTTTATCTTGAGGGCGAGCGATTCAGTTCATATCGGCTGCTGCGTAGTGTTAAAAACCGATTCGGCTCCACAAACGAGGTGGGCGTTTTTGAGATGACGGATAAGGGACTTACCGAGGTTAGCAACCCATCCAAGGCATTTCTCTCTGAGCACAGCGGTACGGTGGGATCAACCATAGTGCCCACCATAGAGGGAACAAGACCGCTGCTGGTTGAGATTCAAGCGCTAACCAATCAAACCAACTTCGGGATGCCCAGACGCACCACTAATGGTGTTGATTTCAATAGGCTTGTTCTTATTTCCGCAGTTTTAAGTAAACGCGCAGGAATATCGCTGTACAATCAGGACATCATAGTTAACGTTGTGGGTGGACTTAAGGTTAACGAACCCGGCGCCGACCTGGGAATAGCGCTTTCCATTGCATCAAGTTTTAGAGATAAACCGGTAAAACCGGATCTCATAGCCATCGGTGAAGTGGGGCTAAACGGCGAACTCAGAAACGTAAGCCAAGTAGAGAGAAGGATAGCAGAAGCAAAAAAGCTTGGCTTTGCACAATGCCTACTACCAGCACAAAGCCAAGCTCAAAATATTAGGGGTATCAACATTATAAAAGCAAAATCACTCAAGGAAGCAATTGAACTGGGTCTTACTTCCCCTTAAAGTCAGGCTCACGTTTCTCCCTAGCAGCCTTGGCCATCTCTTTGAAATCATCTGTTTTGGTAGCAATCCTCTGGAAATTACCCTCAAGCTCCATCTGCATATACAAGTCCTGCTCCATGGTTGCCCGGCGAATAAGCTGCTTGGACAGTTGAGTTGCTATAGGCGAGCCCTTGGTAAGGTGCATGGCCAGTGTTTTGGCCTCACTTACCAGATCATCATGAGGTACTACTTTACTCACCAGCCCCACACGCAACATCTCTTGCGCATCAACAGCATCACCGGAATACGTAAGCTCATAAGCCTTAGACGGACTGAGGTGGCGTACCAGGAAGTAGGAAGCACCGTTATCCGGCACCATTCCCCTTCTGGCCCACACCAGTATGAACTTGGCCTGATCGGATGCTATTCTCACATCGCACACCATGGCAAGCGCCGTTCCGGCACCGGCAGTCGTTCCGTTTATGGCACAGATAGTGGGTTTGTCAAACTCCCATAGTCGTTGCATCGCCGGGTACAAGCGCAGCTCATGACGGACTATACTGCGTACGCCTGTTCTTTCACCCTCGGTATCTTTATTATTTACGCCCGTACAAAAACCACGCCCATTGGCGGTGACAATCAGCCCTCTTATTTGGTCATCGTTTGCCGCATCGTCAATCGCATCGGCCATCTCCCTCACCATTTTACGGGTATAGGCGTTCATCACCTCGGGACGGTTGAGCGTTAAAATCGCAATTCTGCCTTCTTTCTCATATACGATGTCTTCGTATTTCATGGATAATTCCACCTTTCATTAACTCTCTTAAGTGTTTCATGCAAATATCTAAGTGGCCATCTGCCTGCGTGACAAGGCAAATCTAAGCAGGCTATCGCGAGTGATAAGGCCCAATATACCGTTATGACCATCAACAACAACCATTCTGTTATCGTCGACTTCATCCATTTTCTCCAAAATACCAAGAGCATCATCCTCTGTGTTAAGCAACTGCATATCATTTACAGGAGTCATTATCTGTCCCACAGTCGTGCTATCCCATTCCTGTTGAGGAACACGAGCAAAGTTCTCCACAGATATACTACCTAAAAGTCTTTCATGATCGGTTACCAGAAAAAAGAGCTTGCCGGTATGAGCAATATAAACATGTACCTGCTTAAGAGTAAGCACAGACGATATTGATATATAATCACTTACCATCACGTCACCCGCCTTAATTCCGCCCAATGATTGCTTGATGGTAGCTTGACGCGATGTACCAGCCGCAGCCATGGTTAAAAACCATCCAACAAAGGCAATCCATAGCCCCTCCCACATATTGTAACGAACTATAATGAAAACACCACCGGCAATAAACAGATAACCTATTGCTTTTCCAGTTTGGGATGCAATACGCGTTGCCTTTTGATGATCACCCGTAATCAGCCACACGATAGAGCGAAATATACGCCCACCATCAAGCGGATACCCCGGAACTAAATTAAAGATAGCCAGCCCTAGATTTATTATGGCGAGGTATCCTGTCATGGAGGACAAAGGATCATATACGCCTCTGGTAAACCACCATATGCTCCCGAAAATGGCGCTTAGTGCGATGCTGGCAAATGGTCCGGCGGCGGCCATTAAAAACTCCAAGGAGGGTTTTTCTGCCTCCTTTGCAATGCGAGCTACCCCACCAAAAATAAACAGAGTTATACTTTTTACCGGTATCCCATTTTTAAGGCATACAAAACTATGTGCAAGTTCATGAAGCAGCAGCGAGGCAAAAAAGAGCAGGCTGGTGCAAATTCCTAAAAGCCAGTAAGTTAACTGAGAAAAGTTCCTCTCATCACTGGGAAAAACGTCTACCGCAAGCATATAGGTAATGAAGGCAAATACAAAAAGCCACGTATAGTTTATATAAATAGGAATGCCAAGTATTCTGCCTATTTTAATAGAGCCTTTCATCACATCTTCCCTGTTTCATAAAATACAAGCACCTATTGATACTTCAACGCACGTTCACTTTGCATTTTCAACCCGGTCAGCCTAGGGTTTCCGCCTACGCCTTCTTTTGGGTTTGGGTGCAGATGAAATCGCAGGTTCCGGCTCCTTTTTAGTTACAAGATCAGACAAAGCCACTTCAATTCTTGCATCGCTCTCAAGTTGAACCGTAACCGTTTGCTTAAGCGTGTTGCTTCCAACTACTTTGGCCTCACCCTCGCTGGTAGTCACAATAGTGCCGCCACGAGGCAGACTGGCCTTCATCTCCTTGTACTGCGCACATTCATACCCCAGACAGCAAAGCAATCTACCGCAGACACCTGATATTTTGCCCGGATTAAGCGGGAGGTCCTGTTCCTTAGCCATCTTCATTGATACGCTTTCAAAGGAGGTCAGATGTGTAGCACAGCATAGCGGTCTGCCACACCTGCCACAACCGCCAACTATCTTGGCTTCATCACGTGCGCCTACCTGACGAAGCTCAACCCGGGTTCTGAACGTTTTGGTCAGCTCGCGCACCAATGCACGAAAATCAACACGCTCCTCGGCGCTGAACAAAAAGTTCAGGCAACTACCATCCAAACTCCAATCAGCGGCAAGCAGCTTCATGGGAAGCTCGAACTGAGCAATCATCTGCTGGCACTTGACCTTCGCCTCTTTACCCTTTTCTTTAAGAGCCTCCACACGTGCAAAATCATGATCCTCGGCTTTACGCAATACCGGCTTTAGAGGCTCACCCATGTCACTGGGCGACATCTTATCCGGGGCAGTAACTACCTTACCTACCTCAAGCCCCTGTGCAGTCTGAACCACCACATCATCATGAACTCCAAGCCCTAAACCTGAGGCATGAAAATGGTAAACCCTTCCCGCACCTTTAAAACGAACTCCTACTATTTGGGCCATATCTTATGTATTTAAAAGGACACCGATCTGGTCTCCCTTTGTCTCCTTTCATCATCCATTTTGGGAATGCTT
This sequence comes from Chloroflexota bacterium, assembly GCA_018648325.1. GTDB lineage: Bacteria > Chloroflexota > Dehalococcoidia > JABGRK01 > JABGRK01 > JABGRK01. Next base: position 98,657 of record JABGRK010000016.1, on the reverse strand, counting down.
AGCATCAATACCTCAAGGGTAAGACGCGGATTAACATTCCGGCGTAAATTATAAACCGCCGATTGAATACTATTAACAAATTCTGATATTTGTTTTACCCCGTAAATACTAGCCAATTTTTTTATTAATTCCAGCCTATCCAAGTTTATCACCAAATTTAAACAGTTCTGCTTATAAAGAAGTATATCACGCCACCAACCGGTCCACAGCCCAAGACTAAAAAACACCGCTGCTTTATCCTGTCCGAACAGTGTTGCCATCTCGGCCGCCCAGTTAAAACGCTCATTTATACCGGCACTACCAACACCAATAGCCTTATCCAGAATATCGGCACGTTCTACGATTATAGACGCATCTTCAATCGCCTCAAGCGCCCAGCCGATGGCTCCGCCGCTAAATCCTGCCAACATATTGGCACGCTCACGTTCAACACCCCAACGATCAACTAGTGCCTGCGCGATGACCCCTATCGGTACGGGATGAAGCTGCACAGTCTGGCACCGCGAAAGTATGGTGGGCATGACCTGTCCCTTATGTACAGCTGTCAGAATCAACAAAACATTTTCGGGCGGTTCCTCCAGCGTTTTGAGCAGCGAGTTGCTGGCCTCCGTGGATAAATGTTGGGCTCCATCAATAATGAAAACGCGATATTTGCTTTCGTATGCTTTCAGTGACGCCGTATGCTGCACATCCCTTATCTGATCAATACCTATTTCTTTTGCACCGTCAGCCAGCGATATTATCTGTACATCAGAATTTGCTCCTGCCAAAATACGGGCGCAGGGAACACAATCGCCACATGGAACATCATCGCCCAGGCAATTCAGAGCGCGGGCCAGATTAAGAGCTAGAGTCTTTTTACCAATATGCTCCGGGCCAATAAACAAATAGGCGTGAGCCAGCCTGCCTGCAACAGCACTGCTATCGAGCAAATTTACCGCTTTTGATTGTCCAAATACATCCCACATTCGCTTAACGATTATAATTATAGCAGACGGGCAACCGAGCGCAATAGGCAACAACCGGACAATGCCTATCAGACCATAGAGTAGTACATAGTAAAGGGTAAAATGATAATTGACATCCACAGGGCATAAGCCCTAAAATTACTATTAAGGACTCATAAATTGTACGAAAAAACTACCCTCAATAACGGACTACGTGTTATCACACAAACTCTACCCGAGACAAGATCAATCTGTCTCAATTTTTTCATCGGAGCAGGCGGACGCTACGAAAAATTACCCCAGTCCGGACTATCGCATTTTATAGAGCACCTTTGTTTTAAGGGCACCAAACGTTACCCCACCACTCAGGAAATATCCGAGACCATCGAAAGTGTGGGCGGTATTATCAACGGTGCCACCGACAGAGAAATGACCATATACTGGACCAAGGTGGCCCAGCCCCACTTCGAAAGATCTCTGGACCTGATGGTCGACATCCTGCGTAACTCCCGCTTCGACGCTGCTGACATTGAAAAAGAGCGCAGCGTAATAACGGAGGAGATAAGCACGGCTCTGGACTCACCGCATGAGCGTGTTGCCATGCTCATAGACGAGGTGCAGTGGCCCAACCAACCGCTGGGAATGGATGTGGCCGGTACCAAAGAAACTGTTGGCAACATAAATCGTAATGACATCATTGATTATTTCGGCTCACAATATGTCCCCGGCAATACGGTAATCAGCATAGCGGGCAATATTGAACACGCCCGAGCAGTGAGCATGCTGAAGGGCTCTCTTGGCAACTGGGTCGATGGAACACCCCAGCCGTGGATCAAGGCAGACGACAGACAGGATAAACCGCGCTTTGCCACAGAGCACCGGAACACTGAACAGGTGCATATATGCCTTTCGGTACAAGGATACTCCAACACACATCCCGACAGATATATACTGGATATGATCAATGTGCTGCTGGGCAAAGGCATGAGCAGCCGCCTATTTATGAATATACGTGAAAAGCTGGGAGTGGCCTACGATGTGCACAGCTTTGCTACCCATTTCATGGATTCAGGCGCTCTAACGGTATACGCCGGAGTCGACCCTAAACGCACCACCATAGCCATCCAGGCACTGCTTAATGAACTACGACAGTTTGCGCAGAAGCCTGTACCGGCAAAAGAGCTCACTAAGGCCAAGGAACTCAGCAAAGGCAGACTGCTGATAAGGATGGAAGATACCAGCAACATGGCCATGTGGCTGGGAGGACAGGAACTGCTGAAGAACTACATTGTAACCATAGATGAGGTCGTGGCTATTATCGATGCCGTAACTGCCAATGATATACAAAGAGTAGCACGCAACATTTTCAGATCAGAAAAACTAAACGCGTCTATAGTCGGTCCAGTTGAAAACAGCATGAAAATTGAAGACATCTTGGTTTTTTAACCAAAAGGAATAATAACCTCAACCCTGGCATTGTTTTCCGTTATCTCAAACCTGGTAGTCTCTCCCCTGCGTTCAAAAGAAAGATCGATCGTATCCTTGCCAATTTGCAAATTCTTTACTTCCGCATACCTGAGCCAGTTCGGCAACATCGGATTAAGATAGATTCTTTTACACGGCGCATCTACGCTGAGTCCCAGCATAGACTGGCACAGCAATATAGCTGCACCTGCAGACCATGCTTGAGGAGCACAACTAACCGGATACGCCGGTGGACTGGTATGTCCATCAATATCCTGCGAGAATCCGCAGAAAAGTTCGGGCAATCTGCCGTAATTAAAGTAAGAACTGGCGTGAAACAACTGGGATGTTATCTGCTCTGCCTCCCAATGATATCCGTAGCGTTTCATCCCGGCAACTACCAAAGAGTTATCGTACGGCCATATGCTTCCGTTCCTGTAGCTCATCGGGTTAAACTTGAACTCCCGGGAACTCATATTCCGGACACCCCAACCACAGGCCAGATCGCGTCCCGTCAGACGGTTAGCGACATATCTTGCCTTCTCCTCATCAATTATGCCGCAATAAAGCCCATGTCCGGGGCTGGATGACATGCTTGGTACCGCTTTCCCGCCCCTGTCCAACCCCTGCGCAAAGAAGTGCGTATCTGACAACCAGAAATCGCGGTTGAACCCGTCCTTTAGCTTTGAGGCGCGCTGGGCAAGTTTTACAGCCGCATCCGATTCTCCCCTGCGCTCAAGAAGCTCGGCCATATCTACCATAGCACGGTAGGCATATCCCTGTATTTCCACCAGCGCCACTGGAGGCTGAACCAAAGTGCCATCAGGATAACTGATTACATTGTGGATATCCTTCCATCCCAGATCACCCACTCCGCCGGTGGTTTTACTATCATAATGAAGATAACCACCATTGGTGTCGCTGTAACTGTCCAGCCATGCAAGCCCAGCCTTTACCGCAGGTAACAAGTCAGCAAACAGCTTATCGTCATCAAGCCACTTCATTGTTTCGGCAAAAAGCATAAGGAACAGAGGGGTTGTCTCCACACAGCCATAGAAAAGCGCATGAGGTATCTCTTCTAAATTCGCAAGTTCTCCCTGCCGTATCTCCTCCATGATCTTACCCGGCTCCTCTTCATGCAGAGGATCAACCTTGCTTCCCTGGTGTTTAGCCAGATAGCGCAATGTATTTACGGCAATCTGAGGATTAAGCATCAATGTCTGTAGCGAGGTGATCAGACTGTCGCGCCCCAATATGCAATCGAACCAGGGAATGCCTGCGGCAGGCACAAGTCCTTGCGGAGTGGATTCCATTAATAGGCGCAAATCCTTGGAACTGCGATTGATAAGCTTGTTAAACAGCTCATTATCGGTTTCAATACTGGTGCATGATTTATGCCAATCGGCGTATGATTCCTTCAAATAGGCAAGACCCTCGTTAAATGACTCTACCTTAGGCAATTTTTTATCACCCTCATGCAAAAGCATATGATATGAAAAATAAACGGTCTTACCTGGCTCCAGGCTCAGTTCCCAGGAGGCACTAGCCCCGGGAGGCCTGAGCATGTTTCTAGTTACAACCTCGGTGGCATCAGGCAAAAAAGTGCTTGTTATCTCAAAGGACTGCACGTCATCTTCATAATCTACTTTTGTCGGCACGGTATCGAAAATTATTTCGGTGCGGCGTTTTATGTCATCCAACCCCGCATAGCTCAAGTTCAAACGTGAATCCTTAAAAGATGGTTTTTCAATCTTACCCCTAGACTCCCTTTCAAGGCCACGAACTTCAAAAATATCAAAGAAATCACTGCCAACCTCCAGCGTTAGCTCAATGGGAACGGTAAAAGAATTGTGATTATAAAAACTGATTAGTTCATGAAAGCCATCTTTTATGTAGCGAGAGCGCCTAATGCTGATGGACCGTGCCATGGCAACCATACCGTTAGAAAGCTTCATGGTTGGATTGGCCATCTGAATGTCACACACATAATTTTGCTCGGACGAAGATGAAAGGAGACGCGGTTCCTGTCCATTTACAGTTAAATTGAAAACGCTAAGATATCGCATATCATGATAGTAAAGCCCAAAATGGCGTCTACCACCGGGAATATCACCCATATTATTGGTGCTCATCATTATTTCGTTTTCTTTAAGTACGTGCCCTTCCAAATTCCACCCCTTTATCTGATGTATTGAGCAATCTTACCAAATAAGATAGCGCCAAGCAATACAAATTAAGGTCAAAAATAAAAAAGAGGCGGTCAAAAAGCCGCCTCTTTTCATATATTAAAAGTTTGATGTTGGCCTGTCTAGTACATTCCGCCCATGCCACCCATACCACCCATGTCACCCATACCTCCAGGAGGCATCATCGGTGCAGCAGAGTCCTTCTCAGGAGCATCAGTCACCAAAGCCTCAGTGGTAAGAATCATGGATGCAGCACTGGCCGCATTTTCCAGAGCAGCGCGGGTAACCTTGGCCGGGTCTATAATACCCTTTTCAACCATGCTACCAAACTCGCCCTTCTCAGCATCATATCCGGTTCCAGCCGGGCTCTTCTTAACGGCGTCTATGACAACCGAACCCTCTTTACCGGCGTTAAAGCAGATCCAGCGAATCGGCTCTTCAATGGATTTCTTGAGTATCTGGACTCCAACAGCCTCTTCGTCATCCAGCTTCACATTATCAAGTGCAGAAACGGCGTTGATAAGAGCGATTCCACCACCGGGAACTATGCCCTCTTCAACTGCAGACCTGGTAGCTGAAAGCGCATCTTCAACACGATGCTTCTTCTCTTTGAGCTCTACCTCAGTAGCAGCGCCAACCTTGATCACAGCCACACCACCGGCCAACTTAGCCAGTCTTTCCTGTAGCTTCTCACGGTCGAAATCAGATGAAGTCTCCTCGATTTGTGCCTTTATCTGCTTAATACGAGCCTGAATCTTGTCATCAGTTCCTCTGCCTTCGATGATCTGGGAGTCGTCTTTATTGGAAACAACTCTGCGAGCTCTACCAAGATCTTCAGCGGTTACAGAGTCGAGCTTGCGACCCATTTCCTCGGTAATAACAGTGCCACCGGTTAAAATGGCTATGTCATCAAGCATTGCCTTGCGGCGATCGCCAAATCCCGGAGCCTTTATGGCCAGGATATTGAGCGTGGCACGAAGCCTGTTAACAACCAGTGTGGCCAGAGCCTCACCATCTATGTCCTCAGCAATGATGAGAACGTTTTTAGTTATCTGCAATATCTTCTCAAGTGCCGGAAGAAGATCTGATACGGCCGATATTTTCTTATCGGTTATCAGGATGTACGGATCCTCAAGTACGGCTTCCATGCGCTCGGCGTTGGTTACGAAGTAAGGGCTAATATAACCCCTGTCTATCTCCATACCCTCAACAAACTCGGTCTCATACTTAATACCCTTGGACTCTTCTACGGTTATCACACCGTCTTTACCCACTTTATCCATAACCTCGGCGATAAGATTTCCGATTTCATCGTCGTGGGCCGAAAGTGAGGCAACCTGAGCAATCTGCTCTTTACCGGACACCGGGGTTGCTATCTTCTTAACCTCAGCAATAATAGCGGCAACGCCCTTTTCGATGCCCTTCTTAAGAGCCATGGGATCTGCACCCGCCGCAATATTCTTGAAACCCTCACCAACAATCGCCTGGGCCAATACCGTTGCGGTAGTAGTTCCATCACCGGCAATATCGTTAGTTTTTGAAGCAGCCTCTTTTAAAAGCTGGGCTCCCATATTCTCATAAGGATCCTCAAGATCAATTTCCTTTGCAATTGTAACTCCATCGCTACAGACGCTGGGAGGACCGAACTTCTTGTCCAGCACTACATTACGTCCACGCGGGCCCAGTGTTACTTTTACTGCATTGGCTAGGCTATCTATGCCCTTTTTAAGGGCTCGCCTGGCCTCTTCACCATAGGATAACTGTTTGGCCATTATATCCTCCTACTTAATTTCATTTATTGGGTATTTTTCTACTTAGCCTTTTTTGGCTAGAATCTCGCTCTCACGCATGATAAGATACTCTTCGCCACCATCTTTTATCTCGGTGCCGCTGTATTTAGGATAAACAATCGTATCGCCCACTTTGACTTCCAGCGTAACACGAGTGCCATCTTCGGTTGCACGGCCGGGGCCTACTGCAACAACATCGCCTTCCTGCGGTTTTTCCTTGACTGTATCAGGTAAAACGATACCGCCCTTGGTTACTTCCTCTTTGGCAATTGGTTTAACAATTATCCGATCACCTAATGGTTTCAGGTTCATCGCCACTTTATTCCTCCTTAACTTCCCTGCTTAATTAGCACTCTTGCGATTAGACTGCTAACTTCTTAATAATAACCTGTGTTTCACTTTAAATCAAGCCCATTTGCAGGCAGTATCGTCCATTTACGTGATTTCATAGGGCAATAGAGATGTCTTTCTTTGATTAACAGTATGCTAGATTTCCGATATTCGCTGTTTTGCGGCTACTATCACCTTGTCTATCCCAACTTAAGATTAGGCTGAACATCAAGGGTAAGTCCGGCAATTTGCCCCGCCTTAAACCGGAAATAGCCGCAGGCTGCAATCATAGCTGCATTATCAGTACAAAGGGCAAGTGGAGGACAGGAAACAGGAATTGGGCAGCGCTCGCTAACCGTAGATCGCAACAGTTTATTCGCGGCCACACCGCCGGCGATAATAACCCGCTTGACCTTATACTTTTGGGCCACATCTACAGTTTTAGTCGCCAGCACATCCACCACTGCCTCCTGAAAACTGGCAGCAATATCGTTTGAGGGCTTGGGGGCATCGATACTATCAAATAAGCGCAAAACGGCAGTTTTAAGGCCACTGAAACTGAAATCATAAGTGCCCTTAAGCCAGGCACGCGGCAAAGGATAAGCAGCGCTATTTTCAGAACTCAAGGATGCTTTTTCAATAGCAGGACCACCGGGATACCCCACACCCAAGACACGCGCTACTTTATCAAAAGCCTCTCCGGCAGCATCGTCACGGGTACGACCTAACCTGACGTAATCACCATGATCCCTCATGAGTATAAGATCGGAGTGTCCTCCAGAAACAATCAAGCAGATCAGTGGGAAGTCAGGTACATCGTCAGTGAGCCAATTAGCGTATATATGCCCCTCCAGGTGGTTCACCCCCACCAGAGGCAAATTATGTGCCCAAGACAGGGTCTTTGCCATACTCAGCCCCACTAACAATGAACCGGCAAGTCCAGGGCCATTGGTGACAGCAATAGCATCGATATCATCCCACACTACGTTAGCATCACCCATTGCCTTCTGAACAATGGGGATTATCGACAGCAGGTGCTGTCGTGAGGCCACCTCCGGTACGATACCACCGTAACGTGCATGAATATCCACTTGCGAAGCAACAACGCTAGAAAGTATGCTAACTCCGTTTTCAACAACCGCTGCTGCCGTTTCGTCACATGATGATTCTATTCCCAGTATCTTCATTGTCCCTCAAACATCAATTAATCAGTAACCATTATAGCAGTCTTTGCTTATATTCATCCATCTTAAAGCCAATGTGTTATAATTAGGAGCAATGCATTATAGAAGAGTAGTAGTTAAACTGGGCACAAATCTGATTACGGGCGGCACAGACACCCTCAATGTCGAGGCCATGACCAATCTGGTAAACCAGATAGCCAATTTGCGTCGAAAAAAGATTGAACTGGTTCTGGTATCATCCGGAGCCATCACTGCCGGACGGGAAAAACTGGGCAAGGTAAAAGAGCGCAAAGATATTCCCTACAAGCAAGTGCTGGCTGCTATAGGACAAAACCACATGATGAATACCTATGAAAGCCTGTTTAAAGCGCATGAAATGACCATAGCGCAAACGCTGCTAACCAAAACAGACCTTTCGGATCGGCAAGGATATCTGAACGCCAGAAATACACTTATGGCACTGCTGGAGTTGGGCGTAGTTCCCATAGTAAATGAAAATGATGTAGTTGCCATTGATGAAATCGATGAACTCAAATTTGGCGATAACGACAATCTTTCGGCGATGGTATCTAACCTGGTGGACGCCGATCTGCTGATAATACTAAGTGATGTTGCGGGGCTGTACACCGCTGATCCGGAAATGAACCCGAGCGCAGAACTGTTGCATTCCGTAGATAAAATAACCCCGGAAATAGAAAAAATGGCCGGTAAAACCAGAAACAAACGGGCCACAGGTGGTATGGGAACCAAAATAGAGGCAGCCAAAAAGGCTACAGCAAGCGGTACAACCGTAATTATTGCTTATGGTCAGGAAACCGATGTACTTGAAAAAGCAATGAACGGCAAAAAAATAGGTACCCTGTTTTCCACAAACACCAGTAAGCTGGAAAGCAGAAAACGCTGGCTCCTAAGCGGGCTTTCATCCAAGGGCAGGTTAATTATCGACAACGGAGCTGTTGTCGCTTTAACTCAGCAGAACACCAGCCTACTGCCCCCGGGAATCATGGAAGTACAAGGCAACTTCAAACGGGGCGATATAATAACCATAGCCAACAGCAACGGTAGCAAAGTTGCCTGCGGCATCGCCAACTACAGTTCGCAGGATACAAACAAAATCAAGGGCCAAAACTCAGACTCTATAATGGAAGCACTGGGACATGAATACGGCGACGAGATAATTCATCGCAACAATCTGGCAATGTTATAAAAATGCAATTATCAAATTGAGGAGTACCGATATGTCGGTTGAAATCGAAAAACTCGATCAAATGGGGAAAAAGGCAAAGACGTCAGCCCGCAAACTGGCCCATACCTCGACAGCTGTAAAAAACCAGGCTTTACTCAATATTGCAGATGCACTCACAGCCAATCAGAAGGAAATCCTTGCGGCTAATACGCTGGACTGCGATGCAGCTAGGGCATCAGGCATGGGGGATGCTATGCTGGACCGGCTAATCCTCAACCCTGACCGACTACAAGGCATGGCAGAAGACGTGCGCTCAATAGCAGCACTACCCGATCCTGTAGGCGAGAGCTTCGACACCAAAACTATCCCCAACGGACTCATAATTGGCAGAAGACGCGTGCCCCTTGGTGTAATCGCCTGCATCTATGAAAGCCGCCCCAACGTTACAATTGATATATCAAGCTTGTGTTTAAAATCAGGTAACGCCATAATTCTGCGCGGTGGTAAAGAAACGATCAACTCCAACAAATCACTGGTAAAAATATCATCCGAGGCTTGCATAAAAGCAGGCCTGCCCTCTGATACTATCCAGTATATAGAAAACCCCGACCGCGTGCTGGTTGAACACCTGATGACCATGAAGTGGGCTATAGACTTGCTTATACCCAGAGGTGGAGCCAATCTAATCAAATTCGTCCGCGAAAACGCCACCATGGCGGTAGTAACCGGTGGTATCGGTGTATGCCATACATATATAGACAAAGCTGCTGACATAGAAAAAGCGGTGGCCATAGCCTACAACGCCAAGGTGCAGCGTCCTACCGTATGCAATGCCCTTGACACCCTGCTGGTACACAAAAATATCGCAGAGAATTATCTGCCTAAAATCGCCAAAGAGTGGGCCAAGGCCGGAGTCAATATGCACTGCGATAAAACGGCGATGAATTTACTCAAAGCCATACCGGAATTAAAGCTATCAAAAAGCACTGATGAGGATTGGGGCAAAGAGTTTCTAGCTCTTATAGCAGCTGTAAAAGTTGTTAATTCTCTGGACGAGGCCCTAGATCACATTGAGCAATACGGATCTGGTCACTCCGAGGCCATAGTTTCCGAAGACTACACATCAGCAATGCGCTTTTTGGACGAGGTGGATACGGCAGCGGTGTATGTCAATGCCAGCACCCGCTTTACCGACGGGGCTCAGTTTGGACTGGGTGCAGAGGTGGGCATAAGCACCCAGAAGCTGCATGCCAGAGGCCCGCTGGGGCTCAAGGAACTAACTACTTACAAATGGACAATAATGGGAACCGGACAGGTTCGCCCATAAATTTTAGGAGGAGCAAAATGTCAGACGACTATCGATTCGATAGAGAGTGTCGCACACCATACTCTGAGGCATACAGTATTGTAAAAGAAGAAGAGCAGGTTGGACGGGTGGACCTTCATTACACAACGGGCGTGATCTATGCCACTTTGAACGTTAATGAAACAATTGATATTGAGACCATTCAAGACCTTATCGAGCTTATCGACGAGGAACTGGTCATGTCAGCCGATGTATTCCGCGAAGATTTCATCGTTACGGTACATCAAGGCAAAGAAATAGGCATTTTTAGCGACGAAGATGAAGACGAGGAAGAAGTAGAAGGGGACAACTAACCCTTTCTGTTAATACAAGTACGCACAGCCTGCTCAATATCGCTTGAAGTAAGGCCACATCTTTCAAGCAGCTCCTCTGGTTTGCCTGACTTGGCATTGTTGCGTTCTATGGCCACAAACTCCATGGGCACAGGGTTGTTGCGTGCAATAACCTGTGCTACTGCGCTACCAACACCGCCACGCGCCAAATGCTCTTCGGCAACAACAATGCAACCCGTCTCAGATGCCGCTTTTAGTATTGCATCTTCATCCAAGGGTTTCACCGTCGCCATATTAATAACGCGGCAGTTGATACCGTCTGCGGCCAGATTTTCGGCAGCCTCAAGCGCCGGAGACAGCATGATGCCAACGGATATGATTGATACGTCATTGCCATCACGAACAGTAGCTGCCTTACCTATAGTAAATTTATAATCATCACCAAAAACTACAGGCGTCTTTGAACGACTCATTCTAATATAAAACGGACCAGATGTCTTAGCAGCTGTACTAACTGCCTGCGCCGCCTCAACAGAGTCAGCAGGCACAATAACGGTGAAATTGGGCAACGGGCTCATTATAGCAATATCCTCAATGCCCTGATGAGATGCCCCATCCTCACCTACGGTAATACCACCATGCGTGGCTACAACTTTAACGTTAAGGCCAGGTTGTGCAACGCTCACCCTGAGCTGATCAAAACAGCGCCCGGTGGCAAATACGGCAAAAGTAGACGCAAAAGGAACCTTGCCCGAAGCAGCCAACCCGGCAGCAATGCTCATCATGTTCTGCTCAGCAATACCACAATCGAAAAAGCGATCGGGATACTCCTTGGCAAACGATATGGTCTTGGTAGACTTAGACAGATCGGCATCAAGCACCACTATATCTGCGTTGTCTTTGCCCAATTCGACAAGGGCCTTGCCATATGCATCTCTGGTAGCCTCCAGCATTACTTCAGCTCCTCAAGCGCAATTTGTGTCTGCTCCGCATTAGGTGCCTGCCCATGGAAATCAACATTGTTCTCCATAAAGCTAACGCCCTTGCCTTTAACGGTATGAGCTATTATCATCTTGGGTTTACCCTCTATCTTCTTGGCGCTTTCAATAGCATTTAGTACCTGCCCCATATCATTACCGTCGATCTCTATTATATGCCAGCCAAAGGCACTCCATTTATCTGTAAACGGCTCAAGGTTCATAACATCTTTATTCCAGCCGTCTATTTGCAATTTATTGTAATCTACAAAAGCTATCATGCGATCGAGTTTATGGTGCGCCGCAGCCATTGCCGCCTCCCACACCTGACCCTCATCACATTCGCCGTCGCCCATAAGCGTATAAACCCAAATGTCTTTCTTATCAAGACGACTCGCCAGAGCAACACCCACACTAAATGATAGCCCCTGCCCCAATGAACCGGCGGACATCTCTACACCCGGGACGGTAGTCATATCGGTATGTCCCTGCAAACGGCTATCCAGTTGACGTAGAGTTGAAAGCTCATCAACGGGTATGTATCCGCACTCAGCCAGCGCCGCATAAAGAACCGGTGCCGCATGACCTTTGCTCAAAATAAAACGGTCACGCTCTGACCACCTGGGATTTTTAGGATCATGACGCAGCAAGCGAAAATAAAGGGCGGTAACAATCTCCACCGCAGAAAGCGAGCCACCGGGATGCCCGCTAGCAGCCTTTGATACCATACTGACAATATGACGGCGAATTGTTTTTGCCTTATCAAGCAGCTGCGCGTCTGACAATGAAAAAACCTCGGCATTACCCGAGGTATTTAAGTTTGAAGTCCAATCATTTTTAGATAATGACATCTGGCTTTTACTCCTAAGGCTAATTATATATTACAGTAGCATACTCTGTCCATATCATTGCACCTCAAAAAAGTGGTGTTATAATGTACCTCATGATAATTGATTTTCATACCCATATATTCCCGCCGCAAATCGAGGCGAACCGTGACGATTATATTGCGCAAGACCCATGCTTTGAGGGACTCTACTCTAACCCCAAAGCCAAACTGGCCAGCGCCGAAGAGTTGATAGATAGCATGGACAGGGACGAAATAGAGGTTTCAGTAGCGCTTAACATCGGATGGTCAAGCCACGAACTGTGTATTGAAACCAACGATTACATAATGGAGGCCGTGGCCAAATATCCCAAACGTATAGTGGGATTTTGTGCCATTCAGCCGCTTGAGCAAGACAAAGCTATGGTAGAAATCGAACGCTGCGCCCGGGGAGGGCTTCGGGGCATAGGCGAACTCAGAGCCGATACGCAGGGCTATGATTTGGGCGATAAACAACTCATGGAGCCGATAGCTAATGCGGCACAAAAACACAACATGATAGTGCTTCCTCACTGCTCAGAGCCGGTAGGCCATATCTATGACGGCAAAGGCTCCGTCACTCCTGAAATGATTTACCGTTTCATAAGCAACTTTCCTGAACTAAAGGTCGTGTGTGCGCACTGGGGCGGAGGATTGCCTTTTTACATGCTTATGCCGGAAGTAAAAAAAGCACTTGCCAACACTTACTTTGACACTGCTGCCTCACCGTATCTGTATAGTAACGACATATTTTCAGTAGTAAGCCAGATTGCAGGCGATGACAGAATCCTTTTCGGATCGGACTTTCCGTTGATAAAACAAGGTAGGATAGTTAAATCAGCAGGCGAACTCGATCTACCACAAACTACCAAAAAGGCGATTCTGGGTAAAAACGCCCAAACACTGCTCGGATTGTAATGGACAAGCTCCGTTGCTTCATTGCCATCGAACTGCCCCAACAAATAAAAATCGTGCTTAGTCAATTGCAAATCTTACTTGGTAAAGAACGCGACAACTCCATTAAATGGGTCAATCCAAACAACATTCATCTCACGCTGAAATTTCTGGGAAGTATTAATTCGGATTCGATACCCCTGATAACCGATGCTATGAAAAGTTGCATCAAAACAACATCACCATTTTCACTATCAATCGGAGATACAGGCGCCTTCCCAAATACACAGTCACCACGGGTAAGCTGGGTTGGGCTTAAGGGAGACAGCGGCGCACTACTCAAACTCCAAAAGCAATTGGATCAAGTGCTATCCGAAATAGGATTTGCACCAGAGACCAGAGAGTTCTCGCCTCACCTCACGCTGGGACGCATACGTGACGGGGCAAGATCGAGTGAGCGCAAAGCGCTGAGTGACAGAATAACCCACATGAAATTAAAAGCAAAACACTTGTTTACAGTACATAACATCGGTCTAATAAAAAGCGAACTTACAAAACAAGGCGCTATATACACACAACTGGCAAGAGCAGGTTTCACAGACTCCTTGTCAAAGTAAAATTGTTGTTGTATAGTAGGATGGAATTTTGGATGGGAGGTGGCTTTAAAGTGGAACCTACAGTTTTCCCTAAATGTCAAAAATGCGGTACCGGTGATTTAGTTCCATTATCAGACTTCGGATCTCAGGGTGCGCCAATTCATTACAAAGCATGGGTGTGCACTAATCTGGATTGTGGATACAATATCAAGATCAGAAATGGAGATATCTACGTAAACGAACCGATAAGCAGCGGATCAATGCACAGTCCGCGTCCCCGCTAGGTAAGAACTAAAATAGAACTAAAGCGCCATCTTTAGCTATTCCAGGAAATCCTTAAGTTTCTTCGATCTGCTGGGGTGGCGCAGCTTTCTGAGGGCCTTAGCCTCAATCTGACGAATCCGCTCGCGGGTAACACTGAACTCACGACCTACTTCTTCCAGCGTACGGCTGCGCCCATCTTCAAGGCCAAACCTAAGCTGCAGCACACGGCGTTCTCTTGGGCTAAGCGTATCCAGTACTTCGCTGACTTGCTCTTTAAGCAATTGATATGAGGCGGCATCGGCAGGTGCAAGGGCTCCACGATCCTCAATGAAATCACCCAGATGACTATCTTCTTCTTCCCCTATTGGCGTTTCCAGAGAAACAGGCTGCTGCGATGCCTTGATGATCTCTTTGACCCTCTCCGGGGTTATTTCCATGCCCTTGCCTATTTCCTCACTCGATGGCTCACGGCCATATTCCTGCACCAAACGACGACTGGTTCTTACCAGCTTGTTGATGGTTTCAACCATGTGAACAGGGATACGAATGGTCCGAGCCTGATCGGCAATAGCACGGGTTATAGCTTGGCGTATCCACCAAGTAGCATACGTACTAAACTTATAGCCTTTTCTGTAATCAAACTTCTCAACTGCCCTGATAAGACCTATGTTGCCTTCTTGAATCAGATCCAGAAGTGACATGCCACGGCCGATATACTTTTTAGCTATGCTGACTACCAGACGAAGGTTTGCTTCGGTAAGATGCTTTTCGGCAATTTCGCCCTCAGCCTTAAGCCTTCTGTACTTTCTTTTGAAATATCTCTCGTGCTCCTTTAGCTTCGCCTGAATACTGTCCAAGTGAGGCTCCACTGATTGCTCGTTCAGATCAGCCAGATTTACCGCAATTATTTCAATGCAGTCTTTGGGAATAAGGCAGATATCCAAAGACAACTTTACTATGGACTGCTCAATCTCTTCGATCGGCACCTGAAGTTTTTCGGCAACCCTGGCCATCATTTCACGATCGAGTTCATTATCGATAGATCTTCTATAACCAGGATTGAACAACACATGAGTAATGTCTTGGGCATCACCCAACTTATACTCAGCAGCAACAGCGCCAATAAGAGCGGCTGCACCGTAAATATCCCTAAGCAAGACACCTACTATATCCAGCGTAGCCGGTGGTTCCCCATATTGCTCCAACCAATTTTTTTCAAACCGCTCAACATGTCGGCCCTCAAGTATTTTTCTGGCAAGAGTTTTTTCGCCAACAGCGTCCAGTAGATGCACACGCCCGATCTCCCGCAGATACATACGAACGGGATCATCAATAACCTCTTCCTCGCGAGGCAAACCAAGATTTTGCGCAACCCCTGTTTTGCTATCATCATCTGACTGCTCATTATCAAGCAGTCCATGCCCCTGACGATCACCCTCCAGTATCTCAACACCGTTTTCAGAAAGAGCGTCCCAGATATCCTCCAGGTGAGCAAGGTCCTGCTCCGGCTTAGGCACAACCTTAAGGATGTCCTCCGGCGTAAGAAAGCCTTGCTTCTTACCTTTTGCCAGAAGCTCCTCAAAATCCCATTTGTCAGATACTCTGTCCATTATTCCTCCCGATTATTCCTGGTAACACTTCTATTATAAACCTTCTTGAGCTCTTCGTCATATTCGGCTATCTTCTGCTCTGTTGCTCTATGCTCAGGCGTATCATGATCATACGACGCTTCATCATACATCTCGGATAACTCCAATTGCAATCTCTTGAGCCTTCTCTCCCTGAGTCTCATCACGCAATCAACAAACTCCCTTTGCCGATCAAGCTCACCTGCAGGAGGCAATGTTCTTTCCATGAGCGACTGAAGATGATCTTGCACATTCCCGTCAATTTTATCTCTGAACGACTCAGAATTATCCATCCATATGTTATAAATATGTTGATTCTGAGCAGTGCCAAAATACTCCGGAGCCAGTTCATCACAGTTAGCCCGCAAATTAGGATGCGCAAGCAAGAGACTTAGGCAGTGCTCTTCCAATCGATCTCCTGAAGCCTTCTCAACCAGCATACTTCGATTTTTCTCAACCTTTATGCTGTACGTTCTAGCCGCCATCCCGGCAAGCGTACTCTCCTTCACATCCAACATAACAGATAACTTTTGAAGATATAGTTCCTTTTGAATTGCATCACCTACATCATTGATTAGAGGAAGGAGTTTTTGCGCCGCCAGAGACTTATCTCTCGGTTTAGCAAGATCGAGCTTCGATGTGATTACGTTAATCACATAATCCACCAACGGCAGTGCCTGCTCAACAGCCTTGTGCCACGCCTCACTATCCTGCCTGATAAGCTCATCTGGATCTTTACCTTCCGGCAAAGTAACTACTCTGATCTCGGTTTGAAGATCAGAAGAATCATCGTGGCCCGACGTCTTTTTCCTTGCCCGCTTTTTTCTCTCAAGTGCCTGGCGAGCAACCTCTATACCACGAAGGGTGGCTTCATTACCGGCAGCATCAGCATCGAGTGCCAACACTATACTGCCAGTAAGCCTGCTCAAGGTATCAATCTGGCTTTCGGTTATGGCTGTGCCCATACATGCCACAACGTTTTCTATGCCATGCTGGTGGGCAGTTAGGACATCCATATAACCCTCAACCACAATAGCCATATCCTGCTTCCTTATAGCAGACCTGGCCAACTGCAAGCCGTAAATAATATCGCTTTTGCTAAATACCTTTGTTTGTGGCGAGTTTATATACTTGGGCTGGCGGTTATCAAGTACCCTGCCACCAAAACCGGCCGCTTTATCCCTTCTTGTATATATGGGAAACATAAGCCTGCCTCGGAACATATCGTAGGAACTGTCTTCTTTTCTAACCACAAGGCCAGCCATTACAAGTTCCCCGACGCTTCGTCCGGTGAGGTTCTTCTGCAAACCGTCCCAGCTATCAAGGCTACAGCCCAGCTTAAAATCATCAATAGTCTTGCCATTGATCCCGCGCATGGCAAGATAATCGCGAGCCACCTGACCTTCCGGTGAATCAACCAGTACATGATGGTAATGCGAAATAGCCGCTTCAACGACATCATGGATACCCTCTGCCTCCTTGTCCTGAGCAGCACGTTCCGGCGACCTGGGCTTAAGTGTTACCCCGGACTTCTCGGCAAGTAATTCAATGGTCTGACCAAAATCCAGCCCGTCCTTTTTCATAACGAACGAAAATATATCTCCCCCGGTTCCGCAGCCAAAGCAGTGCCAGCTCTGTCTCTCTGGAGATACCATAAAAGAAGGGGTTTTTTCAGCATGAAACGGACACAAACCTTTAAAGTTTCGTCCCGCTTTTTGCAACTGAACAGATTCCCCAACAATGTCTACTACGTCCAGTTTATCTTTTATATCGTCAATTTCGCTCATCTATATCTATCCGCCGATCTGATCGGCAATACGAAAGGCGTATTGGTCTGTCATCCCAGCGATATAATCAACCACCTTGCGTAGAACATCATCCTTGGTATTTCTAAAATCATCAGGCATTCTATCGGGATTGGCACTGTAATAATGATAAAGCTTGTTAATAGTCTCTCTTGCCTTCCGGGTTTCTATCTCAGATGCACAAACCCGATACACATTTTTAAATAAAAAGTTACGCAGGACATTGGCCGCATCAAGCACCTTTTGGCTCATAACAATAACCGGCACCCCGTTACCCCCACTTAAACCAGTGGCCGCCCAAGAGTTATCTATAATATCACAAACCAGCGTATTTATCCTCTGTGAATGAGAGCGGCCCAAGGTCGACAGCGCCGGTTTGGGTAAATCCTTCTGGCTTACAAGCCCCGCCCTTAGTGCATCGTTTAAATCGTGATTGATATAAGCAACCGGATCGGCTATCTTGCATATTTGTGCCTCAAGGGTTTCAGGGAAATCCCACCCCGCGTCAAATAGGTCCATACCCGATTTTGAATGCTTCAGAATTCCATCCCTAACTTCCCATGTAAGATTAAGTCCCCTGCCACCATTCTCAAGCGTTTCCACCACTCTCAGGCTTTGTTCATTGTGCCTGAAACCCTCCGGATACAGCCGATTAAGCTCTTCCTCTCCTACATGACCGAATGGGGTATGTCCCAAGTCGTGACCCAATGCAATGGCCTCTGTCAGATCCTCATTTAGATTAAGTGCCCTGGCAATGGAGCGGCTAATCTGAGCCACCTCTATGGTATGGGTTAGACGAGTAACATAATGATCATCTATAGGAGCAATAAATACCTGTGTTTTATATTTAAGGCGACGAAACGAATTACAATGAATTATACGATCGCGATCGCGCTGGAATTCAAGCCGCATTTCAGAAGGCTCTTCCTTCCTTTGCCTACCACGCGAAGTCCTACTCTTGGCAGCATGTGGAGAAAGGCCATTTTCATCTTCTTCTAAACGCTGACGGACCTCGTTATGTATCATCTCGCCCTTACTCAAGCAGGCTTGCCAGGCCCGGCCATATCGGTAAGCTTATCCACCACAGCGTCAATAACATTGTCCGGAGTGGAAGCCCCGGCAGTCACTCCAACAATAGATCTGTCATCAAACCAGCAATCTTCTATTTCGTCAGCTTTCTGGATATGATATGTTGTTATTCCCTCAGATATACTTGCCTCGGCAAGCCGTTTCGTATTAGAGCTGGTACTACCTCCTACCACTATCATCAAGTCAACGACTCTTGCCAAATCAAGAGCAGCATCCAATCTATTACTTGTAGCTTCACAGATGGTAGAAAAGACTCTCAACTCAGCAATATCCGGAAGTTTTGCAGCAATCTGCCGTACAAAGTCAGCGTAATTCCCCGGGCTCTGCGTGGTCTGTGACATTATTCCCAGACGATTTGGCAGATCTTCGGGCAACTCAGATGCGTCCGCAACAACCTTGCCCTTGCCTCCCGCCCAACCAAGAAGCCCACGTACCTCAGGATGTCCCGCCTCGCCAAAAATGATAATCGCATAATCATCATCCGCAAGCTTTTTAGCTATGTTCTGTGCTTTTTTTACATGAGGACAAGTCGTATCAACAATTTGAAGACCCTTGTTTTGCATCTGTTCTGTGACACTGGGGCCAACACCGTGAGAAGTTATAACGACTGCTCTGGAACTGATCTGATCAAGATTATCAGCAACGACAACGCCAATTCTAGCCAGATCATCCACAACTTTCTGGTTATGCACAATTGCACCCAGACTTTGGAGCTTACCGTGCTCAGCAACAGCCTTCCACACCAGATCAAGAGCCCTTCTTACCCCAAAACAAAAGCCCATCTCAGAGGCTCTTTTTATCTGCACGTTTATGCCTCCTGCAGAACGTTTCCGTTTTTTCGGTATACACCCTGATATTCCTCAGGCAGTAGCTCGGCTATTTTTCTCATGATTATATCGGTTGCCTCAATCAACTGTGCTCGCCTCGGCACCTTATCAGCCTCAGGTAAATAAAAAGGCTTGCCCACATTGACTGTAATGTGACGATGCCTGAAAACATGGAAAAAATTCTTCAGCTTCTCAGAGCCAGTGATGCCGATTGGAAGAACAGGAACGCCAGCCCTTAGCGCAATCAGAGAAGAACCGGGAAAACCCTCTAGCATCTGCGCATTAGGACTTCTTTTCCCTTCAGGAAACATTGAGAGCGGCTTATCCTGTTCAAGAGTAAAAGCTGCCTGACGCAACGATTCTTTATTAGGAACTCCTCTGCTTACAGAGAATGAAAATGCCTGTACAATGGGACGCGACATCCACGACTCAAAAAGCTCTTTTTTGGCCATAAACGTAAGCTTTCTGGGCAAGCTGGCGGCCAGCAAAGGAGGATCAATGAAATTCATATGATTGGAAACGATAAGTACAGGGCCCTCTTTGGGAAGATTATCCTGGCCATAAACCCGCCAGCGGCACAAAATGACCAGCAATACCTTCATAGTTGTCATACAAAGGTAATACAAAGCAGCCATGACCTGTCGATAAATGAAATCCATCTATTACCAAACCTACATATACTAAATCAAGTTGCTAAACAATATCACAAAACGAAAAAAACAGTAACCCTTAACAAGTTAAAAACCGGGGACTTTCTCATCACGTTAGTGACGCAAAAAACCCCCGGCTTTATTAAACCCATTTTGGAAAATAAAAGTTTATGTGGTGCCTTCGTTTAACGGCTCGCCACAAACATTACACGTGGTTCTGGTAAAACCAACCTGCCCGCTAAAGGAACATCCTTTGCACATCCAATGCCCTTCCGGACACGATGTGCCGCCCTCTTCGTTTCTCTGCAGGCCGCAAGAATCACACTTTTTCTTTGCCATTAGATAAGTCCCCCTTTTGTTTGTAGATCATCGGGGTCGAGATATTTCTACCCCGACCCCAATTTTATATTTTTATATTAACCGTTCTTGTTTCACAAAGAAGCCAGTTTTAATTAGTCGTGTACTTCAATTCTCTGCTGATACTCGACACGCCTGGGAGCGGGAGCGGTTCTCGACTCGGGAACCCATTCCTCGTCACGTACGCAAAGGGCTGTAATTGCCTTGGACGGGCATACCAGCACACAACTCAGGCAACCCCAACACAGATCCGTGTCAACAAATGCCTTAACGTTCTGGATTACCCACGGCTCGGGCATAGGAGCCTCAAGAAAGTTATTAATCTCGCGCATCTCAATTGCGTTGAAATGGCAAATGCTTATGCATGTCGGTCCATTTTTAACGTCGATACAGGCATCACAGGCGCCATGGGAAATCTCGACTTCCCAGCGTGATTTACGGAAGCGGTACTCCGGCTTCCATCCGGCCTGCGCTGTAGGTGCCCAGTGGTGACAGCAACAGTCACAGCAAGCACACAAAAGATACGGCCTTAAGGTCTGGAAATGCTCCATGGAATGTACTAAACCATCACGGTTTGCCTGTCGCATTACCTGCAGTGCCTCTGGCTTGGTTATCTCACGGCCATGCTTGTAAACAACACCGGTAGCGGCTTTATCAAAGTTTAAGCACACCTGAGCTTTTGTTCGCTTACAGGTCATACCACCACCAGATACACGCTTACGGCAGGAACATGGTGCCAGTGCAATCATACCTACTGCATCAATAATGGCACGGGCATCTTCCCAAGGCTCAATCTGGTCAGCATCAGGGCTGAGCAGCATAGCTTCGTATGCAGGCAGAACTCTGCGACCAAGGTCGGTGGGAGCACCCTCTTCGGCCCAGCGATCATAGGTTTCTTTTACTCTTGTGGCCTCGTCATGAATTACAAAATCGTTCCAAAGGTTGTATACGGTAGGACCGTATTTCAGATCCAGTGCTGGATTGGTCATACCGCCGTCATGCAGCTGATAAAGACCACGCGGCAGGAATCTGAAGCCTCTCCACGTCTTGTAATCTCTGGGGAAGATAGCACCCTTCTGGAAGAGTGACTGTAGTACTTCCCTCATCTTGGTTACAGGTACATCAAGCAATTTGCCCAAGTTTTCGGCCTGGTTATCCAGGTCAATGTCCTTGATCTGGTGACATACTTCCATCTCCAGCTCGGAAAATTCCCACTCTAACAAGCGGCGAACTCTTACCGAATTGGGATAGGCCAACCTGTCACAAAGCACGTCGTAGATGTCATGAAGCTCATCAACATCCGGAACGGCCTGTGCCTTGGGACCTTTTGAGTAGGATGCAACACGGTCAAGTAAAAGACCTACATCTTGTGGTTTAACATTAGGTTTGAAATTCTTTCTGGACTCTACATCGTACGGCATGGATTCTGGAACCCATTTACCCCGATCTGCCTTCATATTTTAGTTCTCCTTTCGCTATATAGACAGCTTACTTATCTGCTGTTTTTCATAATGGTGAAATGTGAAAACATTACTCCCAAACTAGAAAAAACTGCCCTTAAAGTTTACTATAGTTTCAAGACTATTGTCAATTGTTACAGGTCTCTGGCGAAGGTAAGCCCCCACACTGCTAATGCCCCTTTTTCCTTCAAGCTCACAGCGCACGCATCAAGCGTAGCACCTGTAGTACAAACATCATCTATCAGCAACACGCGTTTGCCCTTAAAAATGTCATCCTTGCAGGCAAACACATCCTTCACATTATCGGCGCGCTGATCTCGATTGAGCGCCGTTTGTGACTTGGTGTGCTGCGTTCTAACCAGCGATTTCTTTTCAAAAAGAAGATTACACAATTTGCCCAGTTCCCTGCAAATCAATTCGGATTGATTATACCCGCGCTCACGCAAACGCGAGGAGTGAAGCGGAACCGGGACCAGAACATCGCCGGATATATCATTTGCCAACATGTAATCATGAAATAAAGGGGCCATTGTATGAGCTATAGCCCTCAGGTTGTTGTACTTAAGCTCATAAACAGCCTTGCGGGCACTATCCTGAAATGCAAATAGAGAGCGAATGCCATCAATTGTCTGTGAATGTTGGCGACAGCGCATACATACATTGCCGTGCTTCAAAAGAATACCACAATATTCACAAATGGGAGAGGATATCAAAGGGAAGCCAGATCTACAGGAATCGCAGATATAATCGCCAGTGCTGCCACAGCCTACGCATTTAGCCGGAAACAGCAAATTTAGAGCTGCATCTTTTAACCGCGTCAGTGATTTTAAAACAGACATTTATCTATTAGCACCAACTAAAGCAAATCCTTGATTTCCTCAATAATCATTATGCCCTTATCCAAATCGATTTGAACAACAACATCATTTATGGCCGGAATAAGGTATTCTTTACCATTGCCCTTTACTACATAAACATCATTGCTTCCGGTAGGCAGAATATCAGCGATGGAACCAATCTGCTTGCCACGGGATGTTATCACCTCAAGCCCGATTAGCTGATGGTGATAATACTGATCATTTTCCAAAGGGATCGCTTCGGATTGCGGGACTTTGAGGTACTTGTTCCTGAGGGGTTCAACCTGTTCAATGCTGTCTATCCCAGCCAGCTTGAGAATAACGTTACCTTTTTGAAATCGACTGCGCTCGATAGTCATAGCGATACCATCGATATAAACCTTGCTATTGGGGGCAAATCTTTGGGGAAAATCGGTGATGACTTCGGATTTGAGGTCGCCCCTCAGCCCCCACGGAGCCAGAACGCGCCCCACGATTAAAAAGTCGTCTTCCATGATGCTTTTAGCTCTATTCGATATTGAGGGTAACTCTAACGCCCTGCTTAATAGCAGCAACCTTGAGCAACGCTCTTATGGCAGTAGCTATGCGCCCCTGCTTGCCAATAACCTTGCCCATGTCATCAGGAGCAACGTGCAAGTTCAAGACAACACCGTCTCCATATCCCTCGGTAACGTTGACCTGCTCGGGATCATCCACGATGGACCTGGCAATATACTCAACCAGTTCTTTCATTTTTCACTCTTTACTTTAGCTTTTTGAAGCCTGGAGTTTTTCCATTATACCCAGCTTAACTAAAAGTCGCTCTGTGCCTTTAGTGGCCTGTGCTCCGTTTTTAAGCCACTTAAGCGCCTTCTCTTCATCGATCACTACGGTCTCAGGATCGGTCTTGGGATCGTAATGGCCCAGAATCTCAAGAAAAGCGCCATCACGTGGTGCACGGCTGTCCGCAGCAACAACACGATAGCTGGGTTTCTTTTTTGCCCCGGTACGAGTAAGTCTAATCTTTACCAATTCCCTTTTTCTCCTCGGCTAAAACTTTAGCCTGTTTTTGATCTAATTAATATTTGCAAGCAATTATACATTATAGCATTATTTTAACTAAATTAGGAGTCCAATCCTGCCGGCTCTAAAATTACTCTGGCATCAACCGCTATGGCATCGCTTGAATATGCCATTATCGGATTTAAATCTATCTCTTTTATTTGAGGATTTGCCTGCACAAATGCGGACATCTTGAGTAACATCTGCTCAAGTATATCTGTGTTGGCCTTCTCCCGTCCGCGATAGCCATCCAGCAATGCATACCCCTTAATATCTTTTATCATACGGCGAGCGAATTTTGCAGGAATGGGGACTATCCCGAAAGAAACGTCTTTGTAAACTTCAACCAGCTCTCCGCCAATGCCAAACATCAGTACCGGCCCAAACTGATCGTCCTTAAACATACCGATTATTACCTCAACGCCAGCTCTGGCCATAGGCTGAACCGATATTCCGTCGACCGTAGCATCTGGATTAGCCTTTTTTACAGAGGACATAATTTGATCGTAAGCACGAGCAACATCATCGTCACTGCCAAGACCAAGCACCACACCACCAACGTCGCTCTTATGCAAAATATCCCGGGAAATTATCTTGAGCACCACCGGATATCCCATCTGCTTACTGAACGATATTGCTTCCTCTTTAGAAATAGCAATCTGAGCAGTATTGGTCTTGATACCGGCCTGAGTAATCAGCTCCTTGGACTCAACCTCGGTTAGATAAGTTCTGTTTTCTTTTCTGGCCCTGGCGATTATATCGCTCATCAAATAATTAACCTCATAGCTAGATACCCTGAGAAAAGATATCATCTTGATAAAACGCTGTCAACGAACCATTATATCACTTATAGATGAAAGTAGACATGTTTGTTATTGACAAATTATCACGGTCTTGTGTAAACTGCCTACGTAAGCTGGCTTTACAGGTGTAAATTGTTGTAAAATACACTTAGGCTTGATAAAGAGTGTTTGATTAAAGCTAAAGTCACGCATAAAACAAAAAAAATGCGTGGCTTCTTAATTTTTACAGAAAGCAATATCAATGAGCATTTTAGAAGACTACGATCCAGAAGTATATAAAACAATCAGGCACGAGGAGCAAAGGCTCCACGATAATATAGAGCTTATTGCATCGGAAAATTACGCCAGCAAGGCGGTCCTCAAGGCTTTAGGCTCGGTGCTCAACAACAAATATGCCGAGGGGTACCCGCACAAGCGCTATTACGGCGGATGCGAGGCAATGGATGAGATAGAAGAACTGGCAACCAAAAGAGCCAGAGAACTATTTAAGGCCGATCACGCCAACGTGCAACCACATAGCGGCGCCCAGGCCAACATGTCAGCATTCTTCGCCCTATGCAAGCCCGGTGACAAAATTATGGGTATGTCACTGGCTCAAGGGGGACACCTGACCCATGGCAGCCCTGTAAATTTCTCTGGACAACTCTACAATTTCATCCCCTATAGCGTAAACCGCGACAGTGAACAGCTTGACTATGATGAAATTGAGCGCATAGCAAAAGCCAACAAACCAAAAGTAATACTGGCCGGTGCCACAGCTTACAGCAGAATCATAGATTTCCAGCGTTTTGCCAAAATAGCGGAGTCGGTAGGAGCCATGCTGATGGTGGACATGGCCCATATAGCGGGAATAGTTGCCGCCGGACTACACCCAAGTCCGGTGCCACATGCAGCCGTAGTAACATCCACTACCCATAAAACGCTGCGAGGACCTCGTAGTGGATTTATACTATGTAAATCTAATTACGCATCGGCAATAGATAAGGCAGTTTTCCCCGGTATTCAGGGTGGACCTTTGATGCATGCCATTGCAGCCAGAGCGGTTGCCTATGGTGAGGCGATGAAACCGGATTTCATTGACTATCAGAGCAAAGTACTTAAAAACGCCGTGACCTTAGCAGACAGCCTCCAGAAAGAAGGACTGCGCATAGTTTCGGGCGGCACAGATAATCATATGATGCTTGTCGATCTTACCAAATCAGGAGTAACCGGCGATGCGGCAGAAAAAGCATTGGATAAGGTGGGTATCACCACCAACAAAAACGCCATACCGTTCGATCCGCAGCCACCAACTATAACCAGCGGTATCAGGCTGGGAACCCCCGCCGTAACCTCAAGGGGTTTTGGTAGCCAGGAAATGAAGCAAATTGCTACGCTCATCGTCAGAGTGCTAACCAACGTTGGCGATAGCAAGATATACGACGAGGTAAAACAACAAGTTTGCGATATAACGGGCAGATTTCCAGTGCCCGGAATTACCCGCTATAACAATCAACAACCCTTGTTGTAGTCATAGTACCGTGGTATAATGGGTAGATTAGATAAATCATAGTATTTCACACTGAACACATGGCAAGTTTACAAGGAGGCTTTAGTTGCAGGACTATGAAATGGTGTTGGTCATCAGCCCGGAGATTGAGACGGCTGAGGAAGAATCACACCCAACCGTGGATAAAGTAGTAAAACTCATAACCAATAAGGGCGGTTCCATTGACGAGATAAACCGATGGGGAAAGCGCAGGCTTGCCTATCCCATAAAACATTTTATTGAGGGAGAATACGTTCTCACTCATTTCAAACTGGACCCCAACTTAACCCATGAACTGGAAGCCAGTTTAAAGCTCAATGAAGACATACTTCGTCACCTGCTTATCAGACCAGGCTCATAAAAGACCCTATTCGTCAAAACGAGTTTTGATATAAGGAGTGTTGATAATGGCGGGGCTAAACAAAGTAATGATCATCGGTAATCTCGGCACTGACCCGGAAATGCGTTTCACACCCAACGGAAACCCGGTAACATCGTTCAGAATGGCCACTAGCAGAAACTACACTGCTCCTGATGGAGAGCGCAAGCAGGAAACAGAGTGGTTTGATGTTGTTACATGGAACAGGCTGGCTGAAACATGTAACCAGTTTCTTACTAAAGGCAAACGGGCTTACGTTGAAGGACGCCTCAGGACACGCACCTGGGAGGGACAGGACGGACAAAAGCGGTCCCGCATTGAAATAATAGCAAACAGGGTTCTTTTCCTGGACAGGCAGGGAGCTGCGGTTGGTGATGAGAACCATCACGACGTCGAGCCGGAAGAGATTCCTTTCTAGATCAAAGTTCATTTAAAAATTGTATTTTATACGTCTTAAATAACACTAATTTAAGGTAGATAGGGAGAAAATGCCAAGATTCCAAAGTTCAAACAGAAGAAGAGATAAAAAAAGGTATGTGCCCAGGCGCAGAAAATGTACTTTCTGTGTAGATAAAAGCTTGGACATAAATTACAAAAACATTAACGTGCTAAGACGATTCATCTCGGATCAGGGCAAGATAGAGCCACGCC
Source organism: Chloroflexota bacterium (assembly GCA_018648325.1). GTDB lineage: Bacteria > Chloroflexota > Dehalococcoidia > JABGRK01 > JABGRK01 > JABGRK01. Next base: position 71,261 of record JABGRK010000016.1, on the reverse strand, counting down.
GCAAGACAGGCACCTGCGCCAAACATCAGCGTCGCCTGACAATGGCCCTTAAAAGGGCAAGACATCTGGCGCTGCTTCCATACACGCCCGCTCATATTAGAGCAACAGGTTGGAACCAGCAAAACTGACCTTTAAGAATATATAAATTTATAAGTTAGTTTTGTTTGAGGTAACAGTTGCAGGCTTGTTGCCTCTCTTTATGTCCAGTAGAATATAACTGCCCTATCAAATTTTAGTAAGAGGGTAAAACAGTGAAAAAAAGTGTAAATATTGGCCTCATTGGTTTGGGAGTAATCGGCACCGGTGTTGCCAAAGTCCTCATCGAGCGAAATAAACGCGTATCGGAACAGGCCGGATGCCCCATCGTCCTTAAGAAGGTGGCGGAAAAAGACTTAAACAAAAAGCACGATGTGGATATTAACCCCAACCTGCTTACCACAAACGCTGATGATATTCTGAGCGATGCCGATATAGACATCGTCATTGAGCTTATCGGTGGGGAAAGACCGGCGCTTGATTTTGTAAAAAAAGCGCTGGCGAGTGGGAAACACGTGGTCACTGCCAATAAGGAATTGATATCCAAACACGGCCCCGAGTTGTTTGCACTGGCCGATGCAAACAAAGTCGACATTCTATACGAGGCTAGCGTGGGCGGCGGCATACCGCTAACCAATTCGTTCAAGCAGGATTTGCTGGCGAGCAACATCACATCGATTCAGGCGATTATAAATGGGACGACGAACTACATTCTTTCTAACATGGCAAAAGAAGGCATAGAGTTTAATGAGGCTGTAAAGCGAGCGCAGGCATTAGGCTACGCCGAGGCCGATCCCACCAACGACATCGAAGGCGTCGATGCAATGTATAAAGTGGCAATTCTGGCAACACTAGCGTTCAGGACCACGGTAACGCCGGACGACGTCTACCTTGAGGGCATATCCAAAGTGGCCAAGCGTGATTTTGAGTACGCCAAGGAACTAGGCTACGCTATAAAGCTTATGGCCATTGCCAAGAAAGAAAACGGTGCCATTGAGCTAAGGGTTCATCCCACTTTCGTGCCTGAAGACCTGCTCATGGCTCAGGTAAACGGCGTGTTCAACGCAGTGCAGGTAGAGGGCGATCTGGTGGGAAGGGTGATATTCTACGGACAAGGTGCCGGTCCTCAGCCAACCAGCAGCGCCATCGTCACCGACGTTATAAATATAGCGCAGGATATACTCCTAGGATATTCCAGAAGACCGAAGTTCAAACTTAACACTGCCAAGCAAATAAAACCAATGGCAGATATAAACACGCGCTACTACATAAGAATAAACGTTGCCGACACCCCCGGTGTTCTGGCACAAATAGCCAAAACACTTGGCGACGAGCAAATAAGCATAGCTTCTGCAATACAAAAAGCAGTAGACGAAAAAACGCAGAGTGCGGAGCTGGTGCTTATGACTCACTTTGCACGTGAATCAGCAATGCAGTCGGCGCTTGCCAAACTGGAAAGCCTATCCGCCGTAAGGGAGGTTAGCAATTTCATCAGGGTTGAAGCCTAGCATATTACAAAAATACAGCGATTTTTTACCGCTGACCGATAATACCCCAATATACACCCTGGGAGAATGCGACACGCCCCTGGTCAGGTCACGCGTCCTGGAAAAAGAGTTTGGCGTTGGCGCTCTCTACTTCAAGCTGGAGGGATGTAATCCCACCGGTTCGTTTAAAGACAGGGGCATGGTTATGGCAGTTGCCAAGGCGGTTGAAGAAGGCAGTAAAGCCATAATGTGCGCCTCTACGGGTAACACCAGCGCTTCAGCGGCGGCATATGGCGCATACTGGGGACTGATGACCTGTGTTATCGTTCCCCACGGCAACATCGCTATGGGCAAGCTGGCACAGGCGGTGGCCTATGGAGCCAGGGTTATAGCCATAGACGGAAACTTCGATCAGGCGTTATCGCTGGTTCGACAGATGGCCGAAAAACACCCCATTGCAATGGTCAACTCCGTTAATCCCAACCGCATTGAAGGCCAGAAAACCGGCGCATTCGAAATAGTCGATGCTCTGGGCGATGTCCCAGACTATCATTTCATACCCGTGGGCAACGCCGGCAACATAACCTCCTACTGGAAGGGGTACGTAGAATATAACAACGCCGGAAAAGCTAGCAAACGCCCTGTGATGATGGGTTTTCAAGCCGAAGGTGCAGCACCCATTGTCAAAGATCATATAGTAGAGAATCCAGAAACAATAGCAACAGCCATACGCATCGGTAATCCCGCAAGCTGGGAAAAGGCAATAATTGCCAGAGACGAGTCGGGCGGTGTGATAGACAGCGTAACCGATAACGAAATACTAAGTGCATATAATATGCTTGCCACCAAGGAGGGCATCTTCGGGGAACCTGCCTCAGCAGCTTCCCTGGCCGGATTGATTAAAAGCGTAAATGGCGGGCTTAACCTTGCAGGCAAAACGGCGGTATGCATCATTACGGGCAACGGCCTTAAAGACCCTGACATAGCTTTAAAAGCGGCCAAGCCCCCAATCAAACTTCCTTCCAAGCTGGAAGCTATTGAACAGTCCCTGGACTTGGGTTAAACTACACCTTTGAGTTTAAATTTAGGGATGCGAGATAAATGCTCAACCACCATGCAAAAGTTATCGTTAATCCTATGTCGTCCGGCGGTATAACCCGTCTTAAATGGCCACGTATCGAGCGTCTTTTGACCAAATCCGGACTGAAATTCGACTGCGATTTTACTGAAATGCCTGGTCATGCAACACAAATTGCCAGACAGGCAGCAGCTAATGGATATGAACTGGTAATGTCAGTGGGCGGCGACGGCACAGTGCATGAGGTGGTAAACGGTCTAATCGATTCATCGGGTAAAAGCAAGACGACTTTAGGAGTAATCAGTGCGGGGACAGGCAATGATTTCGCTAGGTCCATCGGTATATTGGGAGCTTATCGTAAAACGACCGGGCAACTGGCGATGGCGGCAAAAAAAACAATCGACGTGGGAAGAGTAGAATGTACAAAAGACGGCAAACGCAAACAGCGTATATTCATCAACATGGCAGGTGTTGGATTTGACGCAGCAGTGCTCAAGGCAACCAAAGATCGATTCCGGGTAGTGAGCTCCATTCCCTACTGGATAAGCGGTATTTATACATCTCTCAGATACAAAGCCAAAAACATGACCATATCAATTGACGGTAAGGCTTCAAACAAACGTGCCTTAGGTGTTATTATAAATAACGGCGCAAGTTTTGCCGGCGGGATGCGCCTGTCGCCCTGGGCCGATCTGGCTGACGGTGTGCTGGACGCTGTGGTACTGGGCGATATAAACGCCATAGGGTTTATAAAAGGACTGGCGATGGCTTATAAAGGAACGCTCAAAAATCACCCCAAGGTAGATATGCATAAAGTCAAAACTATTGAGGTTAGCAGCAAAGAACAATTATATATAGAAGCAGACGGCGAGCTTCTGGGCACAAGCCCGGCAAAATTTATCGTTCTGCCACAGGCTTTACAGGTAGCGGTATATAACGCATCATAACTTACTAAGGAGCAAAAACATGACACTGGCAGAAAAAATACTGGCAGCACACTGCGGAAAAGATAGGGTGAGTCCCGGACAGTTCATATCCGCCAAGGTGGACGTAGTTCTGTCAAACGATATCACCGCTCCTATTGCCATCAGGGAATTTAAGAAGATCGGGGTAAAAAAGGTTTTTGACCCGGCAAAGGTAATAATGGTGGCGGATCACTTCGTACCTAATAAAGATATCCACTCCGCTGAACAGGCCAAGATCCTTCGGGAGTTTTCCCGCGAGCAGGGTAGCATCTTCTTCGAAGTGGGCCAGATGGGCATTGAGCACGTGCTGCTTCCCGAACAAGGTCTGGTCGTACCGGGAGATGTGATAGTAGGAGCAGACTCGCATACCTGCACATACGGCGCCGTGGGTGCATTTGCCACTGGCATGGGCTCAACCGATATCGCTTCGGCAATGGCAACCGGTGAGATATGGATGAAGGTGCCACCGACAATCAAGTTCGTTTACCACGGCAAGGCACCCAAATGGGTAACGGGCAAGGATTTCATCCTGCACACCATAGGTGATATTGGCGTTGACGGAGCGCTGTATTCGGCAATGGAGTTTACTGGCCCGGCAATCGATAAGCTTTCCATGGATGGACGTTTCACCATGTCCAACATGGCCATCGAGGCAGGCGCCAAGGCAGGGCTGTTTAGAGTGGATAATAAAACCGAGGCGTATCTGCAAAACCGCGCCAAGCGCCCATATACGGTATATGAAGCAGATAAGGATGCCGAGTATGCGCAGGTTATTGAGTATGACGCATCCAAGATAGAGCCACAGGTGGCTTTCCCTCACCTTCCGTCAAATACCAAGCCAATAAGCAAGGTGGGAGATATAAAAATCGACCAATCGGTAATTGGCAGTTGCACAAACGGACGCATACAGGACCTTAAAATAGCCGCCGACATATTGCAGTGGCAGCGAGTACATAAAGACGTGCGATGTATTATTATACCCGGTACGCAAGATGTCTACTTAGAGGCCCTGCGCGCTGGCTATATCGAGACGTTCATCAGGGCCGGAGCCGTGGTAAGCACGCCGACCTGCGGGCCATGCCTGGGTGGATATATGGGTATACTTGCCGAAGGCGAAAAATGCATCTCCACCACCAATCGCAACTTTGTGGGGCGCATGGGCAGCACCAAGTCAGAGGTTTACCTGTCAAATCCAGCAGTTGCTGCAGCTAGCGCCATCTTGGGCAGGATAGCCAATCCGGAAGATATCAAGGAATAACAAGCATAACAAGGAGTCATTATGAAACTCAGTGGCAAGGTTTTTAAATACGGAGCAAACGTGGATACCGACGCTATCATCCCTGCACGGTATCTAAACGTATCAGATCCGGATGAGCTGGCCAAGCACTGTATGGAAGATATCGACACCGAGTTTGTATCCAAAGTGAGCAAAGACGATATAATTGTGGCTACAACCAATTTTGGCTGCGGCTCTTCCCGTGAACATGCGCCACTGGCCATTAAAACGGTTGGTGTAAGTTGCGTTGTTGCCAAAAGCTTCGCGCGTATCTTTATGCGTAACGCCATCAACATCGGTCTGCCGCTGCTGGAAAGCGCAGAAGCGGTTGATGACACCGATGCGGGTGATGTGCTGGAGGTTGAGCTTGAATCCGGCAAAATAGTCAATACTACCAAAAATCAGACATTTACAGCTAAAGCCTACCCGGAATTCATGCTGGAACTTATTGAGGCAGGCGGGCTGGTTGAGTATACGAAACGTAAGATATCGGCGAAGGGGTAATAGAATGAAATTCAGTATAGCAGTGCTTCCCGGCGACGGCGTGGGGCCTGAAGTCGCAGGTGAGGCAGTCAACGTTTTAAAGAGTGTGGGTGCCAAGTACGGACATGATTTCAAGCTGGATTACGGCGATATCGGCGGCATATCCATAGATAATCATGGCACGGCCCTGTCAAAAGACGTGCTCAAAATTTGCAAAAAGAGCGATGCCATACTGCTGGGTGCGGTTGGCGGACCAAAGTGGGACGACCCCAATGCCAGCGTTAGACCGGAAGACGGGCTTTTAGCACTGCGCAAGGCCTTGGGTCTTTTTGCAAATTTACGTCCAGTGAAACTGTTCCCTTTCCTGAGGGATTCTACCAACCTGAAACCGGAGGTAGTTGACGGAATAGACTTTATCTGCGTAAGAGAGCTTACCGGAGGGCTATACTTCGGCAAACCGAAGCGGCAGTGGACCACAACAAAGGGACGCCGGGCCGTAGATACCATGGCTTACAATGAGCATGAAGTCGAGAGAATAGCCAAGGTCGGATTCGAGCTGGCACGCAGTAGAAAGAAAAAGCTAATTTCCGTGGATAAGGCCAACGTGCTGGAGTCATCGCGGCTATGGCGACAGGTTGTGATCGAGGTATCGGCAAACTATCCGGACGTAGATCTGGAACATATGCTGGTGGACGCCTGCGCCATGCGCCTGATACAAAACCCACGATATCTGGACGTGATGGTGACAGAAAACACCTTCGGCGATATACTGACCGACGAGGCATCAATGCTGGCCGGATCAATGGGAATGCTGCCCTCTGCAAGCCTTGCCGGAGTACCAACTGCTGATTCGCACTCGTTAGGTTTGTACGAGCCGATTCACGGCAGCGCACCAAGACGTGCCGGACTGGATATGGCCAATCCCATCGCCACCATCTTGAGTGTGGCCATGATGCTGTGCTACTCGCTGGGACTTAACAAGGAAGCAGTGGCTGTAGAAAGTGCAGTAGACAAGGCGCTAGAAGAAAAATACCGCACGTATGATATAATGCAGGAAAGCTGCACCAAGGTAGGTACCAAACAGATGGGCGCACTTATCGCGGAGCGAGTCTAACCTATAAAAAGGATTGAAAAAGCAGTGCAAAAAATACAACTTTACGACACAACACTGCGGGATGGTGCCCAGAGCGAAGGCATATCCTTTTCCGTAGAAGATAAACTTAAAATAGCACGGAAAATGGATAAGCTCGGCATCCACTATATAGAGGGTGGATGGCCCGGCTCCAATCCCAAAGATATAGATTTCTTCAAAACGGCCAAAGAGCTGTCACTGTCGCATGCGCAGATAGTAGCATTCGGCAGCACGCGTCATGCCAAAAACAATGCGGAAAATGACCCTAACATCAAGGCTATGCTGGATGCCGGAACCAGTACCGTCTGTCTGGTAGGCAAGACGTCAGAACTGCACGCAACACAAGTGCTGGAAACCACGCTTGAACAAAACCTGCGTATGATATGGGATTCCATAAAATATTTGAAGTCTAAAGACTATACCGTCTTTTTCGACGCCGAACACTTCTTTGATGGATACAAGATGAACGCAGAATACTCCCTTAAATGCGTTCACATGGCTGCCGAGGCAGGTGCCGACTGTGTGGTACTGTGTGACACCAACGGTGGCTCGCTACCGCAGGAAATAGCGGCGGCAACCGCGGCATGCCAGACATTCGATGTACCGCTGGGCATACATGCCCACAATGATGGCGAACTGGCAGTGGCCAACTCACTGGCGGCAGTTTCTGCAGGCGCTGTGCAAGTACAGGGAACGATAAACGGCTACGGCGAGCGCTGCGGCAACGCCAACCTGTGCTCCATAATACCGGCACTCAAGCTGAAGATGGGAATGAGCAGTATAAGCACCAAACAACTTGCAAGGCTGAGCGACATCTCGCACTACGTATCCGAAATAGCCAACCTTATACCCAACCAGTACCAGCCATACGTGGGGGCAAGCGCGTTTGCACACAAAGCGGGGCTGCATGTATCGGGTATAATGCGCAATGATGCAAGCTACCAGCATATGGATCCATCGCAAGTGGGCAATGCAAGCAGGGTGCTTGTGTCTGAGCTGGCAGGTAAAAGCAATATAGTCTACAAAGCCAAAAACCTTGGCTTTGATCTTAGTAAAGAAAACGATTATGCCAAAGGCGTTCTGGATGAGATAAAGCGTCTGGAAAATGCCGGTTTCCAGTATGACGTAGCCGAAGCATCATTTGAGATGCTGCTGCGCCGATCGCAGGAAGGGTATAAAGCGCCATTTGAACTGGTCGATTTTCTAGTGGTGGTGGAAAGCCAGCGCCGGCCACCTGCCGCGGGCAACGGTGGCAGAATGTTGTCGGAGGCCATGGTCAAGGTAAGTGTAGGCAATGAGTCTATACATACCGCCGCCGAGGGTGACGGCCCCGTAGATGCACTGGATGCTGCACTGCGCAAAGCGCTAAAAACGTTCTACCCCAAAGTAGCCGATGTTAAGCTGATAGACTACAAAGTACGCATACTGGAGGAGAGCGAAGGTACGGGTGCGCCGGTCAGAGTGCTTATAGAATCAACAGACGGCGAGCATTTCTGGCGTACAGTGGGAAGCTCGACCAACCTCATAGAAGCAAGCTGGTTATCGCTGGTAGACAGCCTGGAATACTGGCTGGTGCGTAAAGGCAAAATACGTAAAACTTTATAATTTTTACTTGCTGCGAATCAGTGATAGGAATTCTGCACGGGTAGCCGGTTTACTTCTAAAGTTTCCACGGTTAGCGGACGTTACGAAATTACTTCCCGGTTTCTTAATACCACGCATGGTCATGCACAGATGTTCCGCCTGAACCACCACTGCAACACCCTGTGGTTTGAGCCCTTCCATTATGGTCTCGGCAATCTGCGAAGTAAAACGCTCCTGAAGCTGTGGTCGCTTGGCAATTGCCTCAACCACACGTGCCAGCTTGCTCACACCAACCACGTGGCCATCCGGGATATAACCAATATCCACCGTGCCAAAAAATGGCATGAAATGATGCTCGCACATAGAGTAAAAGGGAATGTCTTTGAGGATAACCATCTCGCGATGCTCTTCGTCAAACACCACATCCAGCGCTTTTGCCGGATCGTCATGCACACCGCTAAATATTTCCTCATACATTTCAGCAATGCGCCGGGGAGTATCAGTTAAACCTTCCCGGTCAATATTTTCACCAATGGCCTCGATAATCAGAGCCACTGCTTTTTCTATTTTATCTTTGTCTATCTTCTGACTCAAAACTTTTTTCTCAACTCCTATTTTTTACCGAAATAAGCCTGTTTAGCGCATTCAGATAGGCCTTGGCGCTGGCAACAATGATATCTGTTGACGCTCCTCTGCCAATATAGGTACGGTCATCGCTCTCGATCTTGATGGTCACCTCGCCTATGGCATCAATCCCCTCGGTTACCGACTTAACGGAAAATTCGGTAAGTTCATTGGGTACTGGAACCAGCTGACTGATAGCCTTGTAGATGGCATCCACGGGACCTGTGCCGACTGAAGCACCCTCAAGAAGTTCTCCATCAGGACCGCTGAGTTTTACCGATGCGGTTGGAACCGCCGGCTCACCACAACAAACCTGTACATGCTCAAGGTGATATATCTCAGAAACAGCGCGCAACTCATCCGCAACAAGCGCCTCGATATCCCTGTCATCAATCTCTTTCTTTTTATCAGCCACATCCTTAAATGCAGCAAAAGCGCGATTGAGATCATCATCATCCAGCTTGTAACCAAGCTCTAAAAGACGATTTTTGAAAGCATGACGACCACTGTGTTTACCAAGTACGAGACTGTTTACCGTTAATCCGATATCGGCCGGAGACATAATCTCATAGGTTGCTCTTTCCTTGATCACCCCATCCTGATGTATGCCCGATTCGTGTCTGAAGGCGTTGCCACCGACAATGGCCTTGTTGGGTTGCACCAGAAAACCGGTAAAGTCACTCACCATGCGGCTGGTGCGATAAATCTGTGTTGTATCTATTCCCGTTTCAAGGTTATAAACATCCTTGCGAGTGTTAACGGCCATAACTATTTCTTCGAGTGCGGCGTTGCCTGCCCTCTCACCAATACCATTGATGGTGCACTCTATCTGACGTGCTCCCCTATTTACCGCCACCAGACTGTTAGCTACGGCAAAACCCAAATCGTTATGACAGTGTACGCTCACTACAGCCTTATCTATATTGGGCACGTTTTTAAAAATACTATCAATGAGCGCACCGAACTCTCGCGGCATGGCATAACCAACCGTGTCGGGGATGTTTACCGTGGTAGCACCAGCGTTTATCACCGCCTCAAGTATGCGATAAAGAAACTCCGGTTCTGTACGCGTGGAGTCCATAGGTGAAAATTCAACGTCGTCGCAATACGATTTGGCACGCGTCACCATGGCCACTGAAAGATCCAGAACCTGATCCCGCGTTTTGTGCAACTGATGTTCTATGTGAATATCGGAGCTGGACAGAAATACGTGAATGCGTGATTTTTTGGCATCTTTTATGGCTCCCCATGTGCGATCAATAGCGTCTGCATTTGCATGAGTCAGCCCGCAGACAACAGAATCCGTTACCTCGTGAGCGATGCGGCGCACCGCCTCGAAGTCAGCCGGGGAGGTCACGGGAAAACCAGCCTCAATCACATCAACGCCCAGCTTTTCAAGCTGTTTTGCTATCTCTATCTTCTCGTCAATGTCCAGACTGGCGCCCGGCGCCTGTTCCCCATCTCTTAAAGTTGTGTCAAAGATTATTATCTTATCCATAACTTACTTCCGATTATTTTTTATCCAGCCAGCTCATCATACCGCGCAGTTTCTTGCCAACCTCTTCAATCTCATGGTCGGCCTCAATGCGCTTGAGCGCGTTATGCATGGGACGTCCCGCCTGATTTTCCAGAATCCACTCTCTGGCAAAACTACCATCCTGAATCTCAGCAAGAATCTGACCCATCTCTTCTTTTACCATTTCGTCGATTACGCGCGGGCCACGGGTGTAATCACCATACTCAGCAGTATCACTGACAGAGTAGCGCATGTATTCAAAGCCGCCTTTATAAATCAGGTCAACGATGAGTTTGAGCTCATGACAGACCTCAAAATAGGCTATCTCGGGCTGGTACCCGGCATCAACCAGAGTCTCAAAACCGGCTTTGATCAAAGCTGTTGCACCGCCACAAAGTACGGCCTGCTCACCAAAAAGATCGGTCTCGGTCTCTTCTTCAAACGTGGTCTCCAGCACACCGGACCTGGTGGAACCCATTCCCTTGGCATAAGCCAGTGCTTTCTCCTTGGCCTGACCCGATGCATCCTGATAAACGGCGACCAGTGCCGGTACAGCTGACCCCTCTGTGTAAAGCTGCCTTACCATATGACCCGGGCCTTTTGGCGCTATCATGGTTACATCCACATCTGCCGGCGGAATTATCTGGCTGTAATGAATGTTGAAACCATGAGCGAACATCAACATATTGCCCTTGGTAAGCCCTTTCTCGATGTGATCATAATAGACCTGCTTCTGATACTGATCGGGAACCAGTATGATCATAACATCAGCCGCCTTGGCAACCTCAGCCGTGGGAAGCACCTGGAAACCGGCATCTGTTGCCAGTTTATATCCTTCGCTACCCTCGATCTCAGCAACTATCACATCAATACCGCTATCACGCAGGTTCTGCGCATGGGCATGCCCCTGTGAGCCATAGCCAATAATACCGATCTTTTTACCCTTCATTAGGTTTAGGTCTGCATCCTTGTCGTAGTACATCTTTGCCATTGTTTACTCCTTGAGTGTATTTATTTTTCTGTCTTTGTTTTTTTTCTTCGACGCTTTATCTTCTGCACCGACTCCTCGTCTATGGGTACGGCTTCACTGGTGCCACGAACCATAGCAATACGTCCTGTGCGAACCAATTCTTTAATGCCAAAATCTTTAAGCAGTTCCAGCAGCGAATTAAGCTTAGCCTCATCTCCGGTAACCTCAATCATTACCGAATCAGGAGCTACATCAACAATTCTTGCACGGAAGATGTCGGCAATCTGGACAATCTCGCTACGTTGAGCAGCGGTGGCACTAACCTTGATCAGCGCCAGTTCGCGAGACACCATACGGTCCTCAGTGATGTCAATAACTTTAACAACATCTACCAGCTTATAGAGCTGCTTTTCAACCTGCTCAACGGCTGTACTGGCACCATCAACAACAATGGTCATTCGCGATAATCCCCGAATTTCAGAATGCCCTACAGCAATGCTTTCAATGTTAAATCCCCTCCTGCGGAACAGGCTGGCAGAACGATTGAGTACGCCGGGTTTATCTTCAACCAGTGCAACGAGTGTATGCTTGACTGATGCTACCATGTGCTCACCTCGCTTTTCGGTTGTTCGATCAGTTCGCTTATCGCAGAACCTAATTTTACCATAGGTAAAACGTTCTCTTCAGGCTCAACCCTGAAATCGATAAGGAACGGACCATCATAATTCGTAGCCTTCTCAATGGCTGGCAGTACATCAGCCTTGTTAGTTACCCTCATGGCCTCAATTCCATATGCCTCGGCTATTTTAACAAAATCAGGGCTGGCAATCGGCGTTGCAACATAGCGCTTATCCCAGAAGAATTCCTGCCACTGCCTTACCATACCAAGATATCCGTTATTAAGGATGGCTATCTTTACCGGAAGCTTTTCCTGCGCAATGGTGGCCAACTCCTGCAGTGTCATCTGAAAACTGCCATCACCGTCTATAGACCAGACCGTTTCATCAGGACGCCCCATCTGTGCGCCTATGGCCGCCGGTAAGGAGAAACCCATGGTTCCAAGTCCACCGGATGAAACAAAACTTCTCGGTTTGTTAATAACCGAAAACTGAGCAGCCCACATCTGATGCTGCCCCACACCTGTAACAATAACCGCATCACCCCCGCTTACATCGCTGATGCACCGTACCACATATTGCGGCAGCAACCGATCCGTATCCCTTATTTCATGCGACGGATGATCGCTTTTCCACTGCTCAATCTGTTTTAACCAATCACCATGAGACAGTGTCTCAATATCCTTGTTAAGTGCGGTCAGCACTTCTTTTACATCACCAACTACAGCAACATTTGCCTTTACATTCTTACCGATTTCGGCGGGATCAATATCAATGTGCACCACACTTGCGCGAGGAGCAAAAGTACTTAGCTTGCTGGTAACACGATCATCAAACCTCATGCCAATTGCAACTATCAGGTCAGCTTCATTGAGTGCATAATTGGCGTAAGCCATGCCATGCATTCCGGTCATTCCATAGTAGAGCACATGATCCTGCGGAAAACATCCTAACCCCAGCAAGGTGTTTACAACGGGAATCTGCGCCTTTTCCGCCAATTCCTTAAGCTGAACATGAGCATTGGAAATTATTACACCGTTGCCCGCGACTATTATTGGGCGCCTGGCCTCAGAAATAGCTTTCAATGCTTTCTTTATCTGCGTAGGATACACCGGAAGCTTGTGCTTATATCCCGGTAGCTCAATTTTTTCGGGATAGGTGTACTCTGACTGCTCCACCCAAACATCACTGGGCACATCAATCAGAACTGGCCCGGGCCTACCCGTACCGGCAATATGAAATGCTTCTTTGACAGCCTCAGCCATTTCATCGGACTTCATTACCAGATAGTTGTGCTTGGTAATAGGCAGCGTTATTCCGGTTATATCTACTTCCTGAAAAGCATCCCTGCCCAGTGAGCCTCTGTCTACCTGTCCGGTTACAGCAACCATTGGAACCGAATCCAGATGGGCATTGGCAATCCCCGTAACCAGATTAGTGGCACCAGGACCAGAAGTGGCCACACAACACCCTACTTTGCCGGTAACGCGTGCATAAGCATCAGCGGCGTGGGCCGCAGCCTGCTCATGTCTGACCAGTACAAAACGAAGCTGCGGGTAATGAGCAAACGTATCAAACAGCTCTATAACTTTCCCGCCGGGAAAGCCAAAAACAATCTCTACACCCTCTTTTACCAGTCCATCGCATAGTATATGCGCACCGTTTAGCTTCATAAGTACTGCCCCCTATTTGGTAAACACCGCCCCTGTACTGGCAGATGTCACCATCTCAGCATAGCGTTTTAAATATCCACTCTTTATCTTGGGTTCGAACGTAGGCAACGCCGCAAGTCTTTTTTCAATTTCATCGTCGCTTAAATCGACGCTGAGCTTGTGATTGGGTATGTCTATGGAGATAATATCTCCCTCATTAATTGCCGCTATCGGGCCACCGCTTGCCGCCTCTGGAGAGATATGGCCTATGGCAGAACCTCGCGTGGCTCCAGAAAATCGTCCGTCGGTAATAAGCGCCACTTGCTTGTCCATACCCATGCCGCTGAGCATTGAGGTAGGAGTTAGCATCTCGGGCATACCGGGTCCGCCTCGCGGTCCCTCGTAACGGATAACTATTACCTCACCGCTTTTTATGGATCTGGCCTGAATGGCTGCTGTCGCCTCGGACTCAGAGTTGAATACTCTTGCAGGGCCACTATGCACCATCATCTCAGGCGCTACCGCAGCGCTTTTAACCACTGCGCCCTCAGGGGCTAAATTGCCAAACAGTATGGTCAGCCCACCCGATTTGGAATAAGCGTTATCCCTAGAATGAATTACGTTTTCATCCCGGTTGACGGCGTCTTTTGCTATCTGTCCCACGGTTTTACCGGAAACCGTTATTGCATTCGTATTAAGCAAGTCTTCCCCAAGTTCTTGCATCACCGCAGATACTCCACCGGCAAGATCAAGGTCTTGTATATGCTGATCGCTCGAAGGACTGATCTTGGCCAGATGCGGCGTACGTTTACTTATCTTATCAATGGCATCAAGTGAAAAATCAACGCCAGCTTCACTGGCCAGAGCCATAACATGCAGCACCGAGTTGGTACTGCCGCCAAGTGCCATATCCAGCGCAAAAGCGTTTTCAATAGACTGCCTGGTAATAATATCCTTTGGGCAGACGTTCTCGGCCTGCAACTGAACGATTCTCCTGCCGGCTTCCTTGGCCAGATGAATACGTCTGGACTCCACCGCGGGGATGGTACCATTACCGGGCAAGCCCATTCCCATAGCCTCTGTCAGGCAGTTCATGGTATTGGCAGTAAACATACCGGAGCAACTACCGCACCCGGGACAGGATAGGGTCTCTATTTCCTCAAGCTCAGCCTCGGTCATCTCACCCGCTATCACCTTGCCCACAGCCATAAATGCAGAGTTTAGATCAAGAGCCTGAGCCTGCCCGCCTTTTCTGCCCGCCATCATAGGCCCACCACTAATAAAGATGGACGGTATGTTCAGTCTGGCCGCTGCCATCAGCATACCAGGTATTATCTTATCGCAATTAGGAATGAACACCAGCGCGTCAAAGGCATTGGCCTGAACCATTATCTCCACGGAATCAGCGATTAGTTCACGACTAGGCAAGCTATAGCGCATACCGATATGCCCCATGGCAATACCATCACATACGCCGATAGTATTGAACTCAAACGGAGTACCACCACCGCTGTATACGCCAGCCTTGACCGCTTCGGCAATCTGCTTCAAATGCATATGACCGGGTATGACCTCGTTAAAACTGTTCACGATGCCAATGAAAGGCTTGTCAAAGTCATCCGAAGTACATCCCAATGCTCGCAAAAGAGTCCTATGCGGTGCACGCTCGATTCCCTTTTTAATTAGGTCGCTTTTCATTATAAAAATTCCTAATTGAACTTTAGTCTCATATATAAATATGTAAAAAAGCTATCACAGCTTCCCGATGTTGTCAAGAAAAGAGGTTAAACAATGAACATAAGCTATAGGGTTATTAAAAACACGTCAGATCAGGGGTACCAGCAATCCAGATGCCTACTGATTGCCCTTCTTGAACAGACCCAAAAATCTGTCCTCGTATTCCTTGAACAAATCCAGCCTGTCCAGCTCTGCCTTAAGCTCACCAACCTTAGATCTATCCTGTTCTGTCTGCTTGAAAAGAGCCTCTATATGACGACGGCTTTTGATGTCATCCTCAATAGATTTAACCTTATCGCTTGCATCCGAAAGAGCCTGCGGCGATTCCGGCGTCATATTGGTCATCATCTCTTCCATCTGCTCGGAGCTCTTAACCAGTTGGTCTATCTCGTTATCAGCATCTTTGATCAGAGAATCCATATTGTCCATGTCAACATCAATATCAAGCATCTTGCACAAAATTTCCAACACAGCCTTGGAAGAGCGGGGGTTGGGAATAGTCACTGTATAATACGGTAACTGACCCAAAAGGCAAATAGCGCCCACGTTTCGTTCCGCCGCCACGCCCAGAAGCAGCCCGTTCATGCCACTGATGGAACCGTCACCCATAAGAATAACCTGATATTTCCTTAGATACTCCACCAGCTCAGGATTGTTGGCCACAGCCAATATCCTCGGTTTTTGCCTGTGGCGAATGGCCGCCGGTGCTGCCGCACATGTATATATGCGCTGCACATTCAGCTCCTGGGCCACATCAAGCACTTTAGCCGCATAATCATAACCTTTGCGTGAAGGTTGAGATTCACCCAGGAAAAAGACCAGGTCGCCTCCGGCATTACTATTACGCCAGATGTAAAACTTGCTCTCCGGGAATTTGGGAAGTTGAGCCAACCCTTTTTCCACAAAAACACCGGGCAAATCAAACAGTTCAGGCAGTTCAAGCCCACCTACATCCACAGCACCCAGCATCTCCTTAAGGTAGCCGGCAGCCCCAACGCCGACATGCCCCATACCGGGCCATGCTGCTATCATTGTTGCATTTCTTAAATTAAAGTTTTCTCCCAAAATAGATGCCATCGGCTTTAAACCCCTTCTTACTACATTATAGCGACTATAGGCTAGGAATTCTACATATACTAGCTCATCTTTTTCAAGATCGCGTTGACCGCCATATTTAGCTATGCTAATATTCGTGATATGAACTGTTTAATAAGCATACAAATTGATGACCAGTTTCACGATAAGATAGACAATGCACTGCTTGAGAAAACAGTTAAAACTACACTTGAAATTGCAAAAACCGCCAATTCTTTTGAACTAGGGCTGGTAATTACCGATGATGCAAGTATACACAAGATGAACCGCGAGTACCGCGGCATAGACTCCCCCACCGATGTTATATCATTCGCTCTGCTTGAAGGCGAAGACTTCGTTATGCCGCCCGACCAGACGCTGCACCTGGGGGAGGTGGTAATCTCATATCCCCGCGCAATAGAGCAAGCAAAAGAGCAAAAACACACGGTCCAACGGGAAGTTATGTGGCTGGTAACACATGGTGTATTGCACCTGCTGGGATATGATCACGAAAACGATGAAGACAGGCAGCAGATGCAGGATATTGAAACAGTGGTAATCAAACGAATCGAAGACTGACTAATATGGCCAAAACCTCGTAATTATCCACAAGTTCATTCAGTGCTTTATTTGGATTTACCTGCTAAAATAGATTTCATATTATAATAATCTTTAAAGCGGATGGTTAAATGAGTCCACAAGTTTTCTATCAGAAATGGCGATCGCGAACGCTGGCCGAGATTGTGGGACAGGAGCATATAACACAAACTCTGACCAACGCACTGGCCTCAGACCGCGTGTCCCATGCATATCTTTTCTGCGGACCAAGGGGTACCGGCAAAACGAGCACCGGGCGCATTCTGGCCAAGGCAGTCAACTGCCTTGAAAACGGCAAAGGGGAGCCCTGCAATACATGCCAGATATGCACCGCTATAAATGAGGGGCGAGACCTGGACCTTGTAGAGATAGATGCCGCATCAAACACAGGTGTTGACGACATCCGCAAGCTGCGAGAAAACGTAAACTACTCGCCCGATTTGGCAAAATACAAAGTATACATCATCGACGAGGTGCACATGCTCTCAACCTCGGCATTCAATGCGCTGCTCAAAACACTGGAAGAACCACCGGCGCATGTGATCTTCGTGCTGGCTACTACCGAAATACACAAAATTCCTGCGACAATATTGTCCAGATGTCAGCGATTTGATTTCAGACGCATTGCTCTTGATGCAATCATCGGACGACTTGAGTATATCTGCAAAGAAGAAGGCATTGCTGTAGACCCGCACGCAATGACGCTTATAGCCAAAGCGGCAACGGGAAGCCTGCGCGATGCCCAGAATCTGCTTGAGAGACTGACAATATCAACCAGCTCTAACATCGGAGTGCAGCATGTGCAGGAACTACTGGGGATAACGGGAGATCAGCGCGCCGGACAGGTAGCCAGGCACATACTGCAAAAAGACGTTACTGCAGGAATTACCGCCGTAAACGCTATTGCCAACGATGGGTTGGATTTGCGCCAGTTTACCAAAGAGGTAGTAGAACAGCTCAGGGGCGTTCTGATGATGAAAATTGGCGCTGGCGGCACACTCGATCTGACAAAAGAAGCCGAAGACGAAATGAAAAAACTCGCCTCAACAACATCAGCCGACCAGATTTTGGAGGCAATCAGGCTGCTGGGCCAGGTCAACCATAACGCTGAGTCACAATCTACCATCTCACTGGAACTGGCCATTGTTGAACTGTCACTACCCAAAACAACGACTGCAGTACCTGCGCAGCCAGCACCGGCTCAAAAACCAGCGCCGGTAAAGCAACAAGCACAACCGCCCGTACAAGCTCAACCCGCACCAGTACAGAAACAGCCTGCTCAGCCAA
The DNA here is from genome assembly GCA_018648325.1 of Chloroflexota bacterium. Classification (GTDB taxonomy): domain Bacteria; phylum Chloroflexota; class Dehalococcoidia; order JABGRK01; family JABGRK01; genus JABGRK01. The sequence continues at coordinate 53,146 of JABGRK010000016.1, read as the reverse complement.
TACAGGTTCAACCTCCTGCACCAAAAGTTGAAGCGCCGGTGCAGCAACAGCCACCGGTTATACAACAAACACCACCACCGATAGAGCAACCTGCGCCCACACAAGTAACACCAGCTACCGCGGACGTAAAAACCGGAACAAGCGAACTGGACGGGCTACCGCTGGGAGAAAAAAATCTGGAATACATCCAGAAAAACTGGCACTATGTAATACAGGCACTGCGCGGCGTTGGCTCCACGGGCAATCTGGATGCACTGCTTAGAAGCGCCTGCGATCCCATAGACCTTGAGGACCATACCATAGTTTTGGGATTTTACTACCCCTTTCACAAGGATAAAATCGAGGACCCCAAGTACGGCCATATGGTGGAAAACACTATAAACAAAGTATTTGGAAACGATTTTAAAATACGTTGCGTGCTCACCCCACGCGAGAAAAAGCAGAAGAAGAAAACACTGCTTGATACAGCCATTGAGATGGGTGCCGAAATTATAAACGACAATCCAGGAGGAAACCAGTGAATGTAAACAAGAACATGATGCGCCAGATGCAGCAGATGCAAAAAGACCTTGCTAAAGCCCAGCAGGAACTAGAAACGGCAACCGTTGAGGCAAGCTCCGGCGGCGGAGTCGTGACTGTGACAATGAACGGACATCAAAAAATACAATCAATAAAAATCGGCAAAGAGGCAGTCGATCCCGATGATGTTGAGATGCTTGAAGATCTGATAATGAGCGCCATCAACGAGGCATCCGGCAAGGCGCAGCAACTGTCAGAGAGTCGTATGGGTGGATTTAATATACCTGGGCTAACTTAAAATAAACGGAAGTAGTTTTGTTAAATTTTCAATCTACACCAGAGCCCATCTCCCGTCTTATCGAGGAGTTCAATAAGCTGCCCGGTATAGGTCCAAAAAGTGCGGCGCGGCTTACATACTATCTGTTGCGTATGCCTGAAGGTGACGCCAGGGCATTGGCGGAAGCCGTGCTGGCGGTAAAAGAAAACGTCATGCTCTGCTCAGTGTGTCAAAACATAACTGTTGCAGATCCCTGTAGCATCTGCAACAACACTCAGCGCGACCATTCCATAACCTGCATCGTCGAAGAACCTCTGGACATACTTGCTATCGAGCGCACAAGGAAATATAGCGGCGTATACCATGTATTGCACGGCGTTATCTCCCCTGCCGATGGTATCGGACCTGACGATCTAAAAATCAAAGAACTGCTAACGCGCATTCAAAATGATGATGTCAAAGAAATAATCCTTGCCACCAATCCCAACCTAGAGGGCGAGGCAACAGCCATGTACATACAACGACTCATCGCACCACTTGGCATCAGGGTCACAAGGCTTGCGCGGGGACTGCCCGCCGGCGGCGATCTGGAGTACGCCGACGAGATAACACTGACACGAGCGCTGGAGGGTCGACAGGAGTTTTAAACTACTGCCGATCAAAGTCCGGGAGGATGGATGGATACAAACGCCCTCTATGAAGAAACCTCATCACCCAGAGTAATGAAACAGATAATAATAATCATGGGTGTGATAACACTAATGTTTCTGGCCGCCTATATCTATCTAAGCCTCAAAACAACCATCGGCAATATCCCAAACTGGTTTTACCTGATTATGTTTTTGCTATCACTGACAGTAACAATACTATTCATTAACTTTAAAAAGCTAAGTATAGCAGTAACATCAAGCGCAATTACGTTACGCTACGGCATGTTCAAAAGTGTGGTTGCATGGGAAAACGTTGGAAAATGCACAAATGTGAGCGACCAATCCAAAAGCTCCGGCGGAATAGGACTGTACTTCACCCGCAGGGATGGAACATGGGTACGCGCGTACAATCTCATGAAAAATCCCCAAATTGAATTAGCTTTGAAAACTGGTAAATCAAAAATACTGATATTTTCTACGGAAAACCCCGACCGCATTATCGAAATAGCTGATCAGATGAGCATACCCACATCCTGATATAAATCGAGGACGGATGGCCAAACCACGAGTCTATAAAACCGAAGCTATAGTTTTAAAACGAAGCAATCTGGGCGAGGCTGATAAAATCCTCGTCATCTATACCCCAAATCTCGGCAAAATCAGGGCGGTTGCCAAGGGAGTAAGAAGATCCAAGAGCAAGCTGGGAGGTAATGTGGAAACACTTATCCATAGCTCAATGATGCTAGCACAGGGCCGCAATCTGGATATCATCACCCAAAGCCAGACCATAGACAGTTTTCTGCCATTGCGCAGCGACCTGTGGCGCACCAGTTGTGCCCTTTATACCGCAGAACTGGTGGACCGATTCACCGAGGAGCACATCGAAAACTACCCTGTTTACAGACTGCTGCTAGACACCATTAAAAACATAATTGAAGAGGAAGATGTAAACCGTCTGCTGCGCCACTTTGAGATACGTCTTCTGGGATATCTGGGATACAAACCTGAACTTAAAACGTGCATACATTGCAAAAAAGCGCTTGAACCGGTTGAAAACTACTTCAGTGCCAGCGGCGGCGGAACTTTATGCCCCGCATGCAGGCTTGCCGAACCCGCAGTAAGGCCACTCTCGCTTAACGCGCTCAAAGTAATGCGGCTGCTTCAACAAAGCAGCTACCAGCAGGCAAGCAGAGTAAAGCTAAACGAAGGTCTGTCCAAAGAACTTGAGGCCATAATGCGCAGCTATATCACGTACATTTTAGAGCGTGAGGTTAAATCGGTACAGTTCCTGGATGAACTGAGAAGACCACAGAATTACCAGAGCTAAAAACAATCCTTCAGCGCACGTGCCACCTCAAAAGGATCACTGGTTATAACGCTGGCCCCGTATAGCTCCATAGCCCCCATATCAGATACCTTACTGTCCGGATTACCACGGTCGACGATGCGTACCATCACAGGAAAACAACTCCAGTCCTCATCCACCTCAGCAATAGGCGGCATCTGAATGACCAGATTAAAAGAACTTGTACCAAGATTATCCCGCAGGCAACTTAAGGCCGTATACACTGCTGACTTAAGAGCGTCGTTAAGCGTTGGAGCCATCAGCACAACCTCTTTTTCCTTTACCGGCGTCAGATGAGAAAGAATACGAACGTCATCGCGCTCAATGCCACAACCTACAGACTCATGCGCTTTGTACAAATCGTCAAAGTAATCAGAGCCATGCTCAGACTCGTAGGCCAGCGCGGCGCGGCGTAAGCGCTCTATTTTGGCGTAGTGCATATGCCGGCTCAGTGCCACCTGCGTATGCCCGTGCACAAGAGAAGCCCCCGCTTTTGCCAGGCAATTCCACATGAAAAAGTAGTATTTGGCATCCGCGTCAACTTCGTGGGCTCGCTTGGCCCATTTGGTGCCGGTATCTATATAGTCGACCACCTGCCCGGCAGTAAACTTAAGTGGGTCGGCTTCGTCGAAGACAATTACGCCATGCAGTCCATCATATTTGGCCACATTACTGGCGGTAACGCAATACTTGCCCTTAATACGACCAAAGACATCCTCAGGGGTATTTGCCAGTGGATCATGAAATGGATCGTTATCACCAACATCAATCTTACCGTGATTTACTGCCTCCGATATGGGACGGTCTGCACGCAGTTTATTGAACAACGACTCTTCTAATGTAACGAGGTTGGTGACTCTGATGACCTTTTGCTCAAGCGTTTGTTCGACAGAGCCAAATTGATTCTTTATCCAATCATGCATTGTATAAGGAGGACGTATCTGCCCCACCGTCGAATGTACGTGGAAAAGGCGGAGAAAAATCGCTTTTTCCTCCGCCCCTAAACTATCCATAATGGTGTCAAGATCAGCAATACCTGACATGTGACTCCTTTTAGTCCTAGTGCCTGAAATGCCTGATTCCGGTAAATACCATTGCCATACCATACTTATCGGCAGCCTCAATAGAAGCCTTGTCATTCATCGATCCGCCCGGCTGGATAATGGCGGTGATTCCCGCGTTATGTGCAAGATCAACACAATCCGGGAACGGGAAGAAGGCGTCTGAAGCCATCACAGCTCCCTTGGCCGCATCACCTGACAGCTTGAACGATAACTCAACGCTGATAACGCGGTTGGGCTGTCCGGCACCCATGCCCAGCAAGGTCTGCTCTTTGGCAAACACGATAGCGTTGGACTTAATATGTTTTACTGCCCTGAAGGCGAAAATCAAATCCTTTAACTCCTGCTCGGTGGGCTGGCGCTTGGTCGCCGTTGTGATCTCAAGCTTATCCTCAGGATAAATATCAGCATCCTGTACCAGCATTCCGCCCTCAACACGGCGAAAGTCATATCCCTTGAAGTCTGACGGTTTGGCCAGCAGGATGCGAAGATCCTTCTTCTTCTTGAGATACTCAAGTGCATCGTCATTATAAGCAGGTGCAATTACTATCTCGTAGAAGTTCTTGTATATCTCCTGTGCGGTGGCCAGATCAACCTTGCGATTGATGGCACATATGCCGCCAAAGGCGGAAACCGTATCACCGGAGTACGCCCGCTTGTAGGCTTCAACCAGCACCGGATGTGAGGCCAGTCCGCAGGAGTTGGTATGTTTCACTACGGAAACGGTAGGGTCGGGGTAATCTGTGGCAGTACTCCACGCCGCATCGGCATCAAGTATGTTGTTAAACGATAGCGCCTTGCCCCACAATTGCTCGGCGGAAATAATGCCGGTCTGCTCGGCTCCACCAACAACCTGTTCCTCATAAAACGCTGCCTTCTGGTGCGAGTTTTCGCCATAACGCAGATCGTATTTCTTCTTAAGCGCAATAGTCATGTCATCGGGCAAACTTTCATCACCTAACAGATACTGAGAGATGGCCGTGTCATAGGTGGCGGTGTGCTGATATGCCTTCTGTGCCAGCTTCTTACGCTCATCGGCAGGCACTTCGCCCTTACCCAGCAGTTCAAGCACATTATCATAATCGGACGGGTCTACTACAACCAGTACGCTGGGGTGATTCTTGGCAGACGCCCGAATCATGGTAGGCCCGCCAATATCTATGTTTTCCAGCGCATCGGCAAGTGTGACATCGGGCTTGGCCACGGTCTGCACAAACGGATAAAGATTGACCACCACCATATCAATAGGGTCTATCTTATTACTATCAAGTTCCTTCATATGGTCGGGTTTATCGCGTCTGGCCAGAATTCCACCATGCACCATGGGATGCAATGTTTTCACACGGCCATCCAGTATTTCCGGGAAACCAGTGAGGTCCGAAACACTGTGCACCTTAACACCAGCATCTGACAAAGCCTTTTTGGTACCACCGGTGCTGTAAATATCAACGTTTAATTTTTCCAGTCCTTTAGCAAAATCTACCAGTCCGGCTTTATTGGATACGCTAAGAATCGCCTTCATACATCACCTCCGTTTAAAATTCAAATTTAATCTATCGTAATTTTGGTATCGGGGTTTTTCGACTCAAGGATTTCTCCCACAACCAGAGCCCCGGGTATTGCCGTTTTTACTTTATCGACATCCTGGGGCGAGCAAACAATCGCCATACCCAATCCCATGTTGAATACGCGGTACATCTCGTCCATACTGACATCACCCGTCCTGCGTATAAGATCGAATATGGGCAATACCTGCCATGCACCCGATTTAATGTGAGCCGCAAGCCCATCGGGTAATATGCGGGGAACGTTTTCCAGCAGGCCACCGCCCGTTATGTGTGCCATACCCTTGATGTGCGGCAAAACAGGCTTGACGTCCTTGAAATAACAACGGTGAGGCTCAAGCAGCGCTTCTCCCAAAGTTCGCCCCAACTCGGGATAAACCTTGTTCAAATCCTTGGGGTCTTCCCCGAATATACTGCGTACCAGCGAATAGCCATTGGTATGCAACCCATTTGAGGGCAACCCAAATATCACATCGCCCGATTTGATTCCAGAACCGTTTATAACTTTATCTTTTTCGACTAAACCAAGCACAAACCCGGCCAGGTCATAATCACCATCTGCGTACATAGCAGGCAGCTCGGCCGTCTCTCCCCCGAGAAGCGCAATACCTGAGTCGCGGCAGGCAGATGCAAGTCCACTTACAATGCTTTCGGCTTGAGCAGGGTCAAGTTTGGCAACCGCCAGATAGTCCATGAAAAAAAGTGGGTGCGCACCGCAGGTGAAAATATCATTTATACAGTGGTTTACGATATCTATACCCACTGTATCGTGCTTGTTTAGCGCTATAGCAATCTTCAGCTTGGTACCAACACCGTCTGCACTGGAAACAAGGACTTTATTGCTATCATCGGGTAATTGATAGAGCCCGCCGAAGAAACCGAGGTCTGTAATAACATTGGAGTTAAAGGTGGAACGGGCATGTTTTTTGATACGATTTACCGCTTCATTGCCGGCATCAATATTAACCCCGGCCGCAGCATATTTGCTCATTTCCTGCGCCAACTCTTGACCTCCCGACCTTTTTTATGCAGAAAGGTTATCGTCTGATTCCAGCGCCAGTTTATCCATTTCAAGCTGGACGGGTACAGGATAATCGCCAGTAAAACAGGCCAGGCATAACTCGCTATTGGTTATGCCCACTGCCTTAAGTAATCCATCTACACTCAGATAGCCCAACGAATCAGCCCCAATGTGTTCGGCTATTTCCTCAACCGTCTTCTGGGCCGCTATCAGCTCACCCTTGGTAGCCATGTCTACACCCAAAAAGCATGGATGCCGCAGTGGTGGGGCGCAGATACGCAAATGGACTTCTTTTGCACCCGCTCTTCTGAGCATACTAACAACGTGCGGTGTGGTAGTACCGCGTACTATGCTGTCGTCAATGACAACCAGACGCTTGCCCTCAATTACCCGTGGCAATGGATTAAACTTTATACGTACACCCAGATCCCTGATCCGTTGATCAGGCTCGATAAAGGTACGTCCTACATATCTGTTTTTAAGCAGCCCCTCACTAACTGGAATACCCGATTGACGTGCGTAGCCTATGCCAGCAGCCGTGGCCGAATCGGGAACCCCTATAACAAGGTCAGCATCAACCGGATGTTCTATGGCCAGTTGCGCCCCCATCGCTTCACGCGTTGTATATAGCAAGCGATCCTTTATCACACTGTCTGGCCGGGCAAAGTATATGTATTCAAACACACAAAAGGCATGTTTTTTTGATGTCTCTTTGTAGCTTTTAAGTCCTTCAGAACTGATCTGAAGTATTTCACCGGGATCAATTTCGCGTGTGGAATATACGCCCAGATGGTCAAGCGCGCAGCTTTCCGATGCAATCATCCAGTGCCCGTTTATCTTACCCAGACTCATCGGACGCACACCAAGCGGGTCACGAACGCCGAACAACTTGTCCGGGGTCATAATAACAAGGCAATATGCCCCAATCAGACGGCGCATGGTAGACCTTATTTTATCCGCCCACGTCTTTTCAGGGGAGGACGCAATTAAGTGCGCTATAACCTCAGAATCAGTAGAGGTGTTAAAGGTATATCCCTTATCTTTTAGCTCTTGTCGCAGGTACTCTGCATTAATCAGATTGCCATTATGCGCAAGCGCCATTTGCCCAAGAGAACTCTCAACGACAATAGGTTGTGCATTGGCAAGATGGCTTGATCCTGTGGTGGAATAACGGTTATGGCCGATAGCCATGTCCCCAAAGAGGCGTCCCAGTGTGGGCTCATCAAAAATCTGCCCTACAAGTCCCATGCTAGTGTGTACGTGGATGCGCTGACCATCAGCTGTGGCGATACCAGCGCTCTCCTGACCCCTGTGCTGAAGAGCGTATAGTGCGAAGAAGGTGAGTCTGGCTACATCCTCACCGGGCGCATAGACACCAAATATTCCGCACGATTCATGCATTTACGCTTTAAGCTGACCACCCTTAAAAAAATCGCAAATCCGACTTGTTATCCAATATAAGTATAGCTCTCGCAAAGGTCTGTGGTCAAGTCTAAATCAAAGCTGGAGGGGCATAATATCACAACAAAAATGCTCGGATTTTTTGAAAGAAAAAAACTAGGTTGTCGGTTTGGAAACTAAAGCCGCCACGCGATCAAGTATTTTATGGGCAACATCAATTTTGGGCATCAGAGGAAGTTTTGTTTTTTGCCCACTTTTATCTATAATAATTACTTCGTTGGTATCGACATCAAAACCGCTGCCTGCAGTAGTAATATCGTTGGCAACAATGAAGTCCAGATTCTTTTTAGCCAGTTTCTGCTGTGCATTGCTTTCCAGATCATCGCTCTCAGCGGCAAAACCAATCTTAACCGAAGCACTTACATCGCTTAGAATATCTGTTGTTTTTTCCATCTCAATGCTCAAAGAATCGGCGCTCTTTTTTATCTTGCTGTCTGCTATATTTTTGGGGCGATAGTCTGCAACCGCCGCAGCCATAATCAGGACGTCACAACCGTCTACAGCCTTAACCACTGCATCGTGCATCTGAGAAGCGGTTTGAATAGAAACAAGCTCAACTCCATACGGAGCACTCAGTGATGTAGGAGCGCTGACCAGTACAACGCTGGCTCCACGGTCGCGCGCCGCCTCGGCAATAGCATAACCCATCTTGCCGGAGGAGCGATTGCTCACACGACGAACCGGATCGATGGGCTCCTGCGTGCCACCCGCGGTTACCACAACTTTTTTACCAGCCAAATCGCCGCCTCTACCCAACACCTGCTTTGCTGCACCCATCACGTCTTTTATATCAACAAGGCGTCCCTTGCCCACGGCACCGCTTGCCAATCGCCCCGTGGCGGGACCGATAAAGGTAAACCCTCTGCCTTTTAGTTTATCGATATTCTGCTGGGTCACCTCATTGCGATACATACGATAGTTCATTGCCGGGGCAATAATCACAGGAGCCTCGGTGGCCAGCACTGTGCTACTGAGCATATCGTCGGCTATGCCGTTTGCCAGCTTGGCAATAGTATTGGCTGTCGCCGGACAGATTACTATCAAATCAGCCCTGTCCGAAAGCGATATGTGAGCTATATCGTAGTCGATTTTATCAGGAAACATCTCAGTACTAACAGGACGCTGGGTCAGGCTGCTAAAGGATATGGGTTTTACAAACTCAGTGGCAGCCTTGGTCATTACCACATCCACCACCGCACCTGCCTGTACAAGCTTGCTGGCAAAATCGACAGCCTTATATACGGATATGCTACCGGTCACACCAAGTATTATGTTCTTACCTTTTAGCACTATCCACTCCTCTTACGCTGAGGATGGTGCACGTTAAGCTCATATATCAATCTAAGTCCTACCAGTGTCAGATCAGGAGCCACTTCATCAATCACATCGGTCTCCCTGGCAATGGTAGTTGACAGCCCTCCGGTGGCAACAACCGTTACATCACCATCCAGCTCCTGCTTCATACGCCCGACCAGTCCTTCTATCAGACCAACATAACCAAAGATAAGGCCGGACTGCATGGCAGCAACGGTGTTTTTGCCAATGGCTTTTTCGGGGCTGTGTAACTCTACTCTGGGCAACATGGCGGTTTGCTTAAACAAAGCCTCTGCTGAAATGCCTATTCCGGGAGCTACCGCTCCACCAAGAAAATCGCCATCTGCCGATACCACCTCCAGCGAGGTAGCGGTGCCAAAATCAATAACGATCAACTGACCCTTGTACAGGTGATGAGCACCAACGGCATTTACAACCCTGTCGGCACCAACTTCTCGTGGGTTGTCGTAATTAAGCTTTACACCCGTCCTGATGCCCGCACCAACTATCAGTGGATTAAATCCAAATGAACGCCTGCACAAACCCTCAAAGATATAGAGCAATTGCGGCGCAACGCAGGAAACAATGGCGCCATTGATATCGTCCATGGTAAGATCTGACCCGGCAAGCAGATTACGCAATAACGCAGTGTACTCATCAGCAGTCTTGTAGACATCAGTGAAAAGATTCCACGTGGCACGCAGTTCCTCACCTTTAAAGACTCCAATTTTTACATTTGTATTTCCTACATCAATGGTCAGTAACACAAGGGTTCCTCCAAAATATACTCTGTACTAACAAGTCAAAAATCATTTTAGGCAACTTTAGCACAAACGTGCAACAATAGTCTATTTCCAAATGTGTGATCCGACTAGTGCACTACGTTTATTCCTTACTATTATGGCCACGATTTATCAATGACGACAGATATCCGGCACCAAAGCCGTTATCAATATTAACCACCGACACTCCGGGGGAACAACTGTTGAGCATGGTCAGCAACGGTGCAACCCCACCAAAGCTGGTGCCGTAACCACAGCTGGTAGGCACGGCAATAACCGGCACAGACAATAGTCCGCTTACCACACCCGGCAATGCACCCTCCATACCTGCAACAACCACGATAACTTTTGATTTACGCAACCTTGGAAGATGATCAAACAGGCGATGGATACCGGCAACACCCACATCATAACCACGATCAATCTTGTTGCCCATAAGCTCAGCGGTAACCGCTGCTTCCTCGGCAACAGGCAGATCGGCAGTGCCAGCGCTAAGCACCATAATTCCTTCTCGTGCAGGCTGACTTTTCATGCGATTGACAATTATTGTACGGGACACATCATTATACACAGCATCAGAAACGACTTTTACGACCTCTTCATATGATTCGGCACTGGCGCGGGTAACCAAAACCCTGTCCGATGAAGCCGCCATCTTTTCGACAATCGCTGTAATCTGCTCGTTCGTTTTGCCTTGCCCAAACACTACCTCAGGGAAATCACGGCGTAGTTCCCGATGATGGTCCAGCTTGGCAAAACCTATATCCTCATACGGCAGGTTGCGCAGGCCCTCCAGTGCTCCCTCGATATTTAGCTTGCCCGAAGCGACATCTGAAAGTAGCATTTTTAAACGTTGCTGGTCGATAAGTCCTTACCCCCGTTTTGATTGTGATTAATAATACCACACACGGCTAGTATGCACGCAATCTCAATCTTATGTCAATTGCTATTTTTTGAGACTACACCCTTTCTTGACACAGCATCGTAGCTAACGATATAATTTTAGCTGCTAAGTAAACAATTCTTTAGCAATTTGGCAACGTAGCTCAGAGGCAGAGCAGGGGACTCATAAGCCCTTGGTCGGTGGTTCGACTCCACCCGTTGCCACTTTTTTATTTCCCTTCTTCACCACCACCAGTGCTTTATAAAACGTAGTACTCAGGCATACTTTGCAAGCCTGTTGCAGCATTGATAGTATTATGAAACGCAATACGTCTATATCAATATACAAGGAGATAGTATGTATTGCCCTCAGTGTGGATCAGAGCTTAACGCCAATAATCAATATTGCAGTACATGCAATACTTCAGTGAAAACGCGTAACGACAATGATATGATAGTCACACTATCTGAGCAGCAAAAAGCAATTTCAGTATGCCCAAAATGCGATCATCGTTCTCTTCACTTTAACAATACCTATAAGCTCTATGAATGCAGTAATTCGACTTGCAAAATCGTTTTCTCGCAGAAAGATATGGCAAGTATTGTCGCAAAAAAGACAGCTACAACCCGCCCAGTTCCACCAAAGAAGAAAAGCCAACCAGAACCCCGGGCGATAGTAGGTAATGAGTACTATGATACAAAAAAGAAAAGGTGGAAGCCTCTTTCACGCAGAATAAAAATACGTAGAAATGACAATTCAATCAATCCCTATGCTCTCTCTACCTGGCCAGTCTGGTTCGCAATAGAACTCCTTTTAGAGATGCTGTGGATCATACTTCATCTACTACTGTGGTGGGTAGATTGGAATTAACAAGCATCGTTATCATAGGTCAGTTAAGTTTGAATATAGCTTGAAGCTATATCAAGGTGTTATGTAGTTACTTTCTTCTTACTCGTTTGAGAGATTATGACGAGCTTCTATTGATATCGGGATTGTACTTCCTTCTGCCACGCCGTCCACCACTGCTGTTATCGTTACATCCTTGGCAACACCATTGCCCATACCAACAAAGACAAAGCTGGACCGAACAATATCTCCCTCCTTGGTCAGCTCTACTTTGGCTAGTGCCATCTCATGTTCAAAATCAGCGATATCAATTTCGTACGACAATCTGGAGTTAACCGTGACTGTATACCCTTCAGCCCTATATCCTATATCACCAACTAATTGGATTAATTGATCCTCAGGAGAGATTCCAACCGTCGATGAAAAATCAGGCCCGGCAAGACTCACTGCCTCCTCTTCGCTAACCAGATACACATAATTGGGGGTACCGGCTCTGTCGTCGTTTATTTTTTCATCTTTCTCATATATGGTGATTCCAGCCAAACTCACATCCAGATTAATAACGGCTACGGATGATGAAGCACATGTGCAAGCATTGGAGGATATGGCAAGAACTAGAACTACTAATGATACAAAAATAATGCGGATAGACATATAATACTCCTCGATCAAATTATCGTTTCAAGTATAGCGAGCCAAGCTACAGTTTGCAACTCTGTCATAATATGACCATAGTTGACCCGTCCACTTAATCGGGAGTATTATGTGCATACCATCACTTATTTGGAGGTAAGCTGTGAAACTAATAAGGTTAGTCTTAACTACAATGATGCTGTTAATCCTCATTACAGTCTCATGCGGCTCGCCTACAGCAACCCCAACAGGAACTGTAAACGCATATTTAAACGCAATGTCGTCTCAAAATACTCAGGTAGTGGTTAGCTACCAAACGGAGGACTATAACCATGAGACCAGTACTGAGCGTGTTGAGAAATTGGAAATGATCTTTGACGACACCAAATCATATTCAATCACAAATCGTAACATAGTTTTGGAATCAGAGGATGAAACAGATGCCAAAGTTTCTTGTACCTACGATATATCTTTGACATTTACTGATGATAGTACATGGGAATATCCCATAGAAATGGATTTTCATTTAACTCAAGTTAGTGGTCAATGGCTGCTGTCAGCTTCGACTGAAACTATAACACGAGAAAGAAACAGAGAAAAAGCTGAGGTAGTTAATGCACTTGCAAACATGATGACCGAGAATCAGATTGGAAGAATCCCCAACCCAGTTGATCCGATTCCCACCAATGATATGACTGCATTCCCCGATGTTGCCTCGACTGGCATTTATAAGGAGATTGATCGAACTACCACCGCTTACACCTTTCCCGGTGATAAAATCGGATACGTGTTGTACCAACAAGACGATACTGCAGATGGTGGAGCCACCATATTAAGCAACTACATACCTGATGACCTTGCTCAAACAACCTATTTTTATACCATCGATGCAGATGGCACCGTACGTCAGTGGTTAGATGCAAACAAAACCGGGGGAGAACTTGTAGACTGATTTAAAGGCAAGGAGTAAGCATATGGAACCCCATAAACCAACCACTAATTTAAACTGCCCCGAATGCGGGCAAGCATCCATTCGTAAAGACAAAACATATAATATTTATTCATGCAACAACCCTAACTGTAAAGCCGTCTTTTCAGAAAAAGACTATGTAATGAAAACAGTTGATGCTCACAATGCCGACTCAAAAGCCAGTTCGGTTCCGGCAAAAGGCAAACCAGTGGTCGGTACCCAGTATTTTGACACCCAAGCCGGGCGATGGAAGCAAATGAAAAGCAAGAACATCACCTTTGGCGATTTGTTATCAATAACAGCAATACTGGGAGCAATCGCGCTTGGACTGGCTGGAGCAGCTTTGGGTGGGACTATATGGTACTTTTTTACTATCCTAACTGGCTGGCAAATAGGTTTTGTAGTAGTAGTAGTAGGTTGGCTTGTTGGTTATTGCGTTGTCTATGGAGCAGGACAAAAACGAGCAAGGATATTGCAATATACTAGCGTTGTTCTAACCATAATCGCACTTTTTATTGGTGAATACCTGATCCTTCGATATTATTATAATGAAGTCGGCGGGGAAGGATGGATGACACTCGGGTATTTCTTTACCAACTATTTCGATAATCTGACAAGTGGTTATCGTGGTATTCTTGACATCATTTTCTTCGCCTTGGCAATATGGTACGCCTACAGATTACCGTCTCCATCAATGCGCAGATAATATTCGATTATTTTTCTTGGTAGCAATGAATTGTCGATACAAAGGTTTAGCTTCAGTCGATATTCAACCAATTACATTCGATCCAGTAATTCCTGCTTCTTCTTGTCGTACTCTTCCAGAGTTATAATACCCGCATTTTTTAACTCTTCCAATCGTATTATCTGATCGGGGATAGACTCCGTTTGCTTGGATTCCTGCCCTGCGGGTTTGCCAGCTATAACTGGTGTCGCGATAGGAGTATAAAAAGACCATTTCTCTTTAAAAAATCCTTTGTCGTATGATATGGATGCAGTAACCCCAGCTATCTCAGATATTCAATTGCAAATGGCTCGCAACAAATTAACTACAGCATCATGATCGTGATTATCAACATTTTGCTTTGCTGTATTGCGCGCTAATCACTTGTTCATATGGTATTACTTGCTTAAAAACGCCTGTTAATTTGGGATCAAATATAACTATTCTTGTGCTTGTAGCTATTATTTGTTTGCGTAGTTTACGCAATCCATAAACGCCCTTACATATACCTAAAATCTTTTCGTCTCCGATAAGATCTTTTGCTTCCTGAGGAAGGTCCTCTATATATGACTTATCCGCCCATTCCTGTGTTAGCCCTGATTCAACAAGCAGGTCATATGAAATTTGCCGTTCCTTAAGTTTAACAAGTTCAACAGCATTCCACTTATTTCTCTCTTTTTTATATTTACCGATACATCCGAAACCACAGGCCCAAAGGCCATCTTCCTCATATTTACGTGCCGATGTTTTGCCTCTTTTTATCTCCTTACCACAAACCGCGCAAAACGCAACAATTACATCGCCAGACATGATGTTGCCCCCCATTTAATTTCTATAAACATGACTACCTTGGTATCGGAGAACCAGCGGTATTGTAGTTACTGATGTACCACTCAATAACAGCAGACCTCAGCCCGTCCTCATCATCGTCTCCAAGGCCCATCTGCTGCAGTTTCTGCAGGTTGAGGTAATCATCATCAGTCAGTTCAATTGCAAACTCGCTGATTTGAAGCGGGAAATTCTTGAATCGCGGCGCATACCCGGCAAGCGCTTCCAGCTCCCTCTGCGTGCGAATATCCTTTACACGATAATCCTCCAGCCCTCTCGATGTTTTCGGCTGGTGCCTTGCGATATAATCATTGGTTAGCACATTCAGATCGTCGCTGGTTTTAAAAATCTGGATTTGTATCGGCTTGAACCAGTAGTTACTACCTCTAGAAAAATCGCCACCACCACATGTAACCGGAACCGCAAGCACATCCATGAGTGCCAGAAAATCAACATAGTCGCCTTTTTTACCCGTATTCCGGTCAGATGAAGAGTAGTATTTACCGTCTGATGTCCAGGAGCTGTTCATCCACAAGTTAAAGGAGTTATGAGTATCGTCCGGGGTAAGGCCGTACTCGCCGATACATTCAGAAAACGTATCCTGACAATTCGTGTGGGCCTCTATCCCGGCTCTGCGCTCAAATACAGGAGCTGAGCATCCCGGCGCAATGATATCGGTAACACAGCTTTCCGGCATCTCCAGTATCGCTAGCATAGGGCGATTTCTGGCCGGATTGGTCATTACCAGGTCATCCTTTTTTTTACGCAATCCACCGGAAGGTCCTACTGCCATATGCTCTTTGTAATCGTGCAGGTTGTAACAGTTAAAATCAACGCACTGCCCGCCCTCTACCTGCGCAATACGCAATACCTCACCCTTGTAAACAGGCACAGCCTTACCGGAAACAGGCTTCAGTATCAGATCAAACCTTGTCTTGCCATACTCTGGCCTCATGACTGCCTCCGGCCGATGGTTTGCGCGACGTACTGACGGAAGACACTTCGTATAACTTCCTCATAGCTATTGCCGAATTTGCCGCTGGCTTTGAGATTATCCAGAAGCTCAAGCTGCTGCTGGTTGAATCTCACCTGCAACTTTCGGGTTTTGTCATTCATGCAATCGCTCCATAAGTTAATGCGGCTTTTACGATAGCAGGGTTACGCTCTTTAGGCAAGCGGAGACATGGCAATAGCGGATGGATCACAAAAGTAAAGGGGAAGCGATAGTGTATGGTGTAGCTATTTGAACGGATTCCGAGGCAAACTGCAAAGTATTAAGCAGCTCACATGCTTTATCCTCATCAGTGCATGAAACTGTAATATGTTTATTGTTGTCATAAATTTCAATGTTTGTCTTATTTCGTTTATGAGTGATGTAAGCAATCATCTCAAACCGTCCTGCGCCAAATCAATATAACCAATTAAAGCACACTGCTGTAGCAAAGAAGTAACAGATGTAGGCGCAATTCTCACAATATTCTAACAATTTTAGCGAAGGTTTGAGGCAAAATAGCTTCGGAATAACTGAAGGTAAAACTTAAATGCATCTAATTTAATATTATTACGCCAGTTGCGTTACATCGGTGATGCGTGCCGGCGGTTTGGGGGCTTTTGTAAAAGCCATAACCACCGCAGCAACAAACAGTAAAATGGTAACCAGTTTAAAGGCGGGCAAATAGCTGCCAGTGTTATCCCATACCCAGCCCACATAAATAGGCGCCACAAATCCCATCGGCGTCATCAACGCCTCCTGAATGCCGTGAATCGACCCAAACGCCTTTCTGCCATAGTAACGCGCCCTTAAGGGGGCAAATAGTGCATAGGATATGCCCATACCTATACCATTAAGTATGAGCCATGTATAAAGCATCCGCGTGGTTTGATACAACAAATATATACCAAAACCAAGCGCCTGAAAGGTATAAGCGCTGGCCATAATGAAACGCATGCGGTTTCTGGAAACGCGGTCAGAAAAATATCCACTAATAAGGCGGGGCAACAGACTCACAGCCACCATCATTGCCATCATTTTACCAGCCCAATACCTGTCATACCCGATATCCTCAAGAAAGTCTATACCGAATACGTTGATCAAAGGAAAAGCGAGGTAATTACATCCACCGGCCACCAGCAACAGCCAGAAAGTCGGGGTACTCATTGCCTGCCTGATTGTAAACTCTATTTCGGCAACCTCAGTGGCATATTTTGCCCCCTTACGTAGCATCTGGCTGGTATCATCAACCGTCTCACTTGATCTGGCGCCGTCGGGATAAAATCCATAGTACTCCGGCCGATGCCGCTTGACCCCAAAAATAACCAGCGGCAGGGGAACCAGCCACATCACAACGCCACCTATGATGCAGGCAGTACGCCAGTCGCTCACATCTATCAGCCAAATTATAAGCGGCAGCACAAGTACCCCAGAGAGGCCATCAAGCGTTCTTTTAATAGCCATGGCCAGCCCTCGTTTTTTAACAAACCAGTTGGCAAGCGCGGTGTTTATGGGAGTGGTGTAAAGATTGGATGAAGTCCCCAGCATAATACCCCAAATGAGTACGAGAGACCAAGTAGAATTCACATACTGCATTAGCATCAGGCTCAGTCCGAACATAAAAACGCCTATCGCTGTAATCAGGCGTGGTCCGTATCTGTCGGAAATCCACCCGGTCAGAGGCCCCTCTATCCCACCCCTGAGCCTACCGATACTAGTAGGAATTACAGTTCTCGCATGTGAAATACCCAGATCAGAGGAAATTGGCTTTAACAATGCGCCGAACCCGTAGTGGTAGTATCCAGCACCCCAAAAGCCAGTGACGCCAGCGGATATAACAGTCCACCATCCGGCAAACATTTTAGGGGGGTTCTTCTTCTTCCTGTCTAGAGACTCATCACTCTGTTCTATCAAATCGCCTACTCAATAATCCGTAAATCAACAATGCATTATAGCACGATGACATAAGATAACAAAGCTAGGATAGATTTTATTTAGAGATGCTTTTTAGCAAGCTGCTGTTACTGAGGTCCTCGGTGGTAACATTGCCCGCGTGATCCGGTCCAACCAGATCAATGCCCGCCGCCAGATATGCCTTATAGATGAGCTTGGCGCACCACAAGCGATTGCGCTCCAATCGAATAAGCGGTTTTTTAAATCCCAGCATTCGCGCCGGGATGTTGGTGATCAGTCCGGCAGGGTCTATCTGCTGTCCCTGCATTTTGAGTGCCTGCTGCACCACCAGCTCGCGCTGATCATCACTGAGGTCTCTAGCGCGAACGATTTTGTAGTGACCGCTCTTATGTATCTTTCGAGGCAACGGCGCGATTTGAACTCCCTTTTTCGAAGTAGTGTGGATTATATTACCATCGCCGATGTACAGCATGCTGTGTACATACTTTGCCCGCAAAAACAGCCTATACAGCATATTAACAGCAGACAGTTGCAGTGTTCTGGGATTGGCCAGAATTATGTCGCCCTTTTGCAGTTTTGCAACAAACGCCCTGCGCTGCAAACGACCTGCCAGACGAGAGAGCACACCGGCAATCGCTCGCCACAATCGTACAGGCGCATGTACGACCGCACTTCCCACCCGCAAACACAACTTCCCGCTGCGTCGTGCAACCCTGCTCAATATAAAAGGTTTTTTCCTCTTAAATGGATTTTTCATAGCCAAACGTGGTTGCATTATACCACCGCACGGGTGATTGACAAATCGTATTACATGTATTACTGTAACCGCATGATGACAAAAGCAAACAACTGGCCAAATTTGAGCATACGCATGAGCCCTGACGCCCTGAAGCGAGCAAAGGTAGCTGCTGCTGCTGCTGACTGCACCATCGGCCAATGGCTTACCGAGGCAATAGACGATAAAATCGAGCGCCAGCGCAGAACCACGTGGGAATCCAAATGGCAAGGACTCTAGTTACTACTCGCTAATTGACATCATGACACCAGTTTCACTTCGACGGGTGCGCGCTCAAAATCAGCAGCCCCTATTAGAGCATGCTGACGCAATCTGGCCAGTGAGGCAACAAAGCGATCCGGTATAATCTCAAGACGTGTGTTATGAAACATGGCGATGTTATTGTAGTAATCACGCGCCAACGCTATTCGCTGCTCCGTATCAATCAACGAACTCTGCAACTTCAAGAAGGACTCGTTTGCCTTCAATTCCGGATATCGCTCAATTGTTGCCTGTAATACAGGTGCTACTCCTCTAAAATCAGGGCCTACATCACCAGGACGCGTTGCTTCCTGTTGAGAACGCAGTTCCGTTACCAATTGCAGCGTCTGGCTCTCATGATCGCGATAACCCTGTACAGCATTTACCAGGTTAGGAATCAAATCATACCGCCGCTTAAGCTGCACATCAACCTGGGACCAACCCTGCTGCAAACGATTGTTTAGATCGACGAGACTGTTGTACACCGTCCAAACCCAGCCAAGTGCCAGCACCAGCGCAAATCCACCGGTCATACTGACAATCGGCTGCCACCTGACCCCTGATACGGGTTGGAGCATACCCCAGACCACAGCTCCAGCCACCGCAGCCACCAGCCCCAATATCATCCAGAACCAGCACCAGCGGGCATAGTAGGTGCTGAGTTGTTTTTCGCTACGCATTGAAATAAGGAACATTGGCGCGTTTTTATCCCGGGTTATCTCGGCAGCTACCACGTCCTGCCGTTCCCGCGCCTGCCCCATTATATAAAGTGAGGCATGAAGAGGTATCGCGTCTTCCCGAAAACGCCGCCGGTGGGAACTATTTGCCACCGCGTAGGCAGGCCCCTTGCGGTAGTAAAGCCCGTCTCCCGGCGTACAGGTTTGATCAAAGGTTTTAGTGTTATGAATATTTGCACCATCCGGAACAACGTGGATAACACCGGTATCATCTTTCAAATAAAAGGGAGTGGCGACTTCATCGCCAGCAACTCTTTTCCATCCACTTTCCCTGCGAGTACGGGTACGTGTGTTCCCCTTGGAGTCTGTATACGTCTCATGCACCACACGCGACCAGTGCTCTTCCACATGCCAGGCGTATTGCACACAGTGCTCCCCTGCCAGATAACTCGATAGGGGCTTCTCGCATTCCGCCGTTCCCTTAAGCTCCACCAATCCGATGAATACACCCTGCGTTTTAGATGTGGGCAGATCGTCGATGAGACGCTTGCGCCGCATAACCCAGAATCCAGCAACAAGACAAACCAGTGCAACAACACTTCCAATGATAATAGGTAACATTTTGCCCCCATAACTCATATGAATTATAGTATCAGCTTGTGCATTAGTCAAAGCGATGGGACAACACCTCCACTTGCCTAAAGCGCTCAACATTGCTATCGTTGATATAGATACAAACTCAATTTTTCGATACAAGGCGAGAGGATTTATACATGGTCAGATTCGATATGGGACAGACAGTCAGAGTCATCGATGCAGACAGCCCGTACTGCAATTGCACCGGAATAGTCAGGCAGATAGTAGGATTGGACTTCGGAATAAGCGATATGATAGACAAATACATTGTAGTTTTCCCTGACTGGCCAAAAGACAAATCGCCCACCGCCGAATTCATCGAACGCCAGCTTGAAGACGCTCCAGCTTCAGTAGAATAAATAACCCCACTGGAACATAGCGCTGCAAGCAGGTATAATGTGCAAAGTGCCAAATATAGCGGGAGTTGAAAAACCTCCCTACTTAAATAACAAACGATCATCTACGTACGTATCGACAAAATAAACTTAAGCAACACGTCGTAGAAAACAGGTGCAGGACAATGTCCTGCCGGGGGTCTGGGGGTGCAAATCCCTCCCCCAAGAATGGGGGCAAGGGGGTTGATAAAAAACCTCCTTACCAAATAACAAACAAAAATCTACGTACGTATAGACAACAAGAACTTAAGCGACACGTTGTAGAATACAAAAATGGAGGAACCATATGGACTGGGGAATGAAAAACAGGCTTAATAGATTGATAAAACCCGATGGCAGAACACTGTTTCTACCCATCGATCATGGTTATTTTCAGGGACCAACCAGCAAGCTGGAGCATCCGGGCGAAACCATCGCACCGCTGCTGCCACATGCCGACGGACTGTTCGTCACACGCGGCGTACTGCGTGCCTGCGTTGACCCCGCCGAGGAAACGCCGATCATACTGCGTGTTTCCGGTGGAACCAGCGTTGTAGGTGGAGACCTGTCTAACGAAGGACTGACCACATCGATGGCGGACGCAGTCAGGCTCAACGCATCAGCAGTCGGACTATCGATATTCGTGGGACATGAGTATGAGCGCGAGTCACTGCTTAATCTGGGCAAGCTGGTTGACGAGGGCCTCAACTTAGGCATGCCGGTTATGGCAGTTACCGCCGTGGGCAAGGAGCTGGAAAGGCGCGAGGCGCGCTATCTCGGTCTGGCTTGCCGCATCGCCGCCGAGCTGGGCGCACAGGTGGTCAAAACCTATTACTGCGCCAAGGACTTCGACAAGGTAGTAGACGGTTGCCCCGTGCCCGTGGTTATGGCCGGAGGCCCGCAGACAGACACGGAGCTTGAGGTATTCGAGTTTGTATACGATGGCATTCAAAAAGGCGCTATAGGCGTGAATTTGGGCCGAAACATCTGGAAGCACGATTACCCCGTGGCCATGATTACAGCCATACGCGCCATCATCCACGACAACATCAACCCCAAACAGGCGCAGGACCTGTTTACAACAACCAAAAACGCAAAATAGGAGTGCATCCTTGCCGGGGATGTCCCCCAACATAATCTAACCAGAGGAAGTGTGAAACATCGCTTCCTCTTTTTTTGTGCCCTAAAACCCTCGTTCGATCAACAATGCCAGCGCCCCCAATACCTGCCCTCCCCAGTCCCAACGCCAATCTACGTACATAGCTACTTCCTGATCCTATGCAACACGCAGTAGAATACGAAATCGCCGTGCATAGCAAAAAACTGCCGAGGGACTGGTGGTATCCAAAGCCTAGGTTCGACAATAATATCAACGTCCTACAAAGCAGTGCAGGATGCAATCCTGCCGGGGGTTTGGGGGTGCCCCCCGATCTCTCCCTCCCTCCCCCATGAGTGGGGGATCAATGGGGTTGACCCAAAAGCTGTGATTGACTTGCCACAGCTTCCCACAGTATAATGACGGCGCTTACAGGATATATAAAAACACACTTGGGGAAGTTTGGAGAAATCGCAATGCCAGAATTTAGTTGGACATGCCCTTATTGTGATAGACCTACAACAATTACAAACGAGCGGATTAGAACAAGTCGTTCCGTATTAGATATTAATAATCCCGACGGACGGCAAATTCTAGACACTATGTTTATCGTCTGCCCAAATCCAAAATGCCAGAAGGTCGCAGTTGTAGCTGATCTGCATGAAAGTCGTGTGTTGGGCGATTATATAAAGCGATGGGAGGAAATAGGTAAAAAACTTTATCATTGGGATTTAGTGCCTCCTTCCAAAGCACGTTCCTTCCCAAGCTACATACCAGAACCAATTTTAATCGACTATAAAGAAGCTTACTTGATTAAAGACCTTAGCCCTAGGGCATCAGCAACACTATCACGCAGGTGTTTACAAGGAATCATCCGTGATTTTTGGGGTATCAAACCGGGAAGGCTCGTTGACGAAATCAACGCTATTGAAAACAAAGTCGATACAACCACATGGCAAGCTATCAGTGCAGTAAGAAAGATTGGTAATATAGGTGCTCATATGGAAAAAGATATAAACCTGATAGTGGATGTTGATCCTGACGAATCCGAAAAATTAATCAAACTAATCGAGCTGCTAATTCAAGACTGGTACATTAACAAAGAAAATAGGAAAAAACAATTAGAAGACATTATTAATACCGGTGCTGTCAAAGAGGCACAAAGAAAAGGTGCTACAAAAAACAACCATAATCGAAAGTCTGAAAGCCATCCCCCTCCCGCAACTACCACCACATGCTATAATGAAGCCACTGTAGCATGGAAGAAATCACCAACAACGACGAAATAATATCAGAGCAGCCGCCTGCGCCGAAGCACCCGCTGGATGCCTACTGGCAGCGCCTGGACTGGCTGCGCTCGCTCATCACAGATCCGGCCGGGTCATACTACCTCGTCCCTAAGAGCCAGACGGATTACCTCAAGGACTACCTGCGCCAGATTAACCGCACAAAGGCCTTCCTGGAGCACGCCGGAAATCCGCAAGAAAAGTATTCGGTGATTCACATCGCCGGTACTAGCGGCAAAGGCTCGGTTGCCACCATGATCGGCGCAATACTCAGGCAGGCGGGCCTTCGCACCGGTGTTCACACTTCTCCCTATCTGCAGGTGTGCAACGAAAAACTTGTTGTTAACGATGCCATGATATCACCACAAGCGTTTGTTGAGCTGGTAGATGAGTTCAAGCTACTACTTGTGTCATTCTATAAAAAAACAGGCGAGATGCTGCGCTATCAGGAGGCATGGGCCTGCCTGATGTATATGTACTTTGCCAAATGCAACGTGAACTGGGCAGTTGTTGAGACTGCGCTGGGCGGACGCTACGACCCCACTAACGTAGTGCAATCCAAACTGGCAATAATCACTAATATCGCGATGGAACATACGCCACAGCTTGGCACATCACTGGCTGAAATAGCAAAACACAAGGCAGGCATTATCAAACGTGACCAGCCGGTGATCACGTCAGAAACCAACCCCAAAACACTCGATATCTTCGTGAAAGAGGCTGTCAAAAACAATGCCAAACTATATAAGATGGAACGTGACTTCAGCTACATAATACATGAGTCAGATCACACTGGTATCACGATGGATATACGTACACCGTTTAAAACGTATGATAAGGTGAACATCACCCAGTCCGGCACATTTAACGCTGTTAACGCGGCGGTGGCCGTAAAGGCAGCCGAAGTGCTAAATAAAAAATATGGTGTGCCTGTGAGTGAGGAAAATATCAGGACGGCGCTGGAGAGCTGGAAAATGCCGGGACGTATGGAAACAGTGCAGCAAGCACCACAGGTCATGCTGGACAGTGCCCACAATCCGCAAAAAATGCGCGCGCTGATAAGCAGCCTTAAAACAGGTCCGCACAAGGCTGTTACCGTAATAACCGGTATACTAGCCTTTAAAGACGTAAATGCCATCCTTGCAGAGCTCATACCCATCGCCAGCCGGGTTATAGCCACTCAGGTCAATGTCTTGGGTAAACCATCCCTGCCCGCAAGCAATCTGGCAAAGGTAATAAACCGTATAAACCCGTCGCTTGAGGTTATCAAAAGCAATAATGTGGAGGATGCCATCAAAACAGCTGTATCAAAGGCAGGACCGGATGAGCTTGTGTTAATAACCGGTTCCATGTACCTTATAGGTGAGTCCAGAGAGTACTGGTTCTCGTCTGAAAAGATGCTGATGGAAATTAAAGGAGATTAGTTAATGCGCGTTGCCATGTACTACAACAACAGTGATGTCAGGGTCGAAGAGTTACCCACGCCAAAGATAGGCCCGGGCGAACTGCTGGTAAAGATTGAGGCCAGCGGCATTTGCGGCAGCGACGTCATGGAGTGGTACCGCATCCACAAGGCTCCTCTGGTGCTAGGACACGAAATAGCTGGGACAATTGTCGAGGTTGGCGATGGTGTTACCCAATATAAGATAGGCGACCGCATAGCCGCAGCGCATCATGTACCCTGCGACCAGTGCCACTACTGCCTTACCGATAACGAGACCGCCTGCAACACATTGCGTTCAACCAGTTTTGACCCCGGAGGATTCGCTGAATACCTGCGCATGCCCGCCATCAACGTCAAACGCGGAGTGTTTCTCATTCCCGATAACGTTTCTTTCGACGAAGCAACATTTGTGGAGCCGCTGGCCTGCGTGTTGCGCGGTCAACGCAAAGCAACCTTCAAAGAAGGTCAAAGCGTACTTGTGCTTGGCTGCGGTATGGCTGGACTGCTGCACGTACATCTGGCACACGCCATGGGAGCAAGTAAAGTAATAGCCACCGACATAGTCGATTACAGACTCGATGCGGCTAAACGACTTGGTGCCAGCGATGTAATCAATGCAAACGATTTTGCTCCCGAACGCCTGCGCGAACTCAACGACGGGCGTCTTGCCGATCTGGTAATAGTATGCACCGGAGTTCCGGCAGTGTTCCAGCAATCGCTCAAGTTGGTGGAGCGAGGTGGAACAATACTCATCTTCGCACTGACCAGAGACGACGTAAGCCTTTCGATACCGATAAACGAATTTTTCTCCCGCAACGAGGTAACCCTCACCACATCGTACGCAGGCAGTCCCGACGACTACCAACAGGCGCTGGATCTGATAGCAACACATCGCGTTGACGTAAAGAACATCATAACGCATCGTCTGAGTATGGAAGAGGCAAGGCAAGGATTTGCGCTGGTTGCTAAAGCAGAAGATTGTCTTAAGGTAATCATTGAGCCTCAGCGTTAAGCATCGGATTCCTAGGTATTCACAAACTCGAAGCTACCCATTATCATGGTTCGTACTATGGCCAACGTAAAAATCGTCACCGACAGCACATCTGACCTGCCCAAAGACGTCGCAGAAAAATTGGGCATTACTATTGTGCCACTGTACGTTCACTTTGACCAAGAGGTATTTCAGGACGGAGTGGATATATCCGGCGAGCAATTCTATCACAGGCTGGTGGAGGGATCCATCCTTCCTAAAACGTCAGCACCCTCACCTGAAACCTTCAAGCAATTATACAAAAATCTGGCACAAGAAGCAGATGGCATCGTTTCACTACACATTGCATCCGAACTCAGCGCCACTCACGAATCAGCGTTAGTTGGGCATAAAGACTCAGTGTGCCCGGTATCGGTCATCGACTCACGTACCACCTCAATGGGACTTGGCCTGCTGGCTATCCTAGCAGCAAGAGCAGCCCAAAAAGGCGCCACGCTTGCCGAAATAGTTGAGCTAATCAGTGACACCATTCCCCGAATTCGAGTATTTTTCACTGTTGATACGCTCGAATATCTGCGTAAGGGCGGACGCATCGGCAAAGCACAATGGCTGCTCGGCTCCCTGCTCAAAATAAAGCCGGTCCTGGAGATATCCGACGGACACGTGGAAGGAATTGCCAAGGCACGCTCTCATGTAAAAGTATTAGACAAGATACGCATAATAACCGAGTCCTTGGGCGACATTGAAGAAATGTCGGTAGTCTACAACACCACGTCTGAAGAAGCCAAATCACTGGGACAAAACACTTCCCACCTTATCCCGGGAAAAAACACCTTCTATACAACATTCGGACCTGTCATAGGAACATACAGTGGCCCCGGCGCTATAGGCATCGTCAGCTTGCTTAAAAAGACCTCCTGAGCAACGATCAACTTGCGATATCCGGTTTCCGCTCAAATACCAGCGTTCTGTCTTCTACCACATGCACAAAAACCATCCCTAACAAATTCGTTTTTAGCTTTGCACAAACGTTGGCTGGTTGCGCCATATTTATATTTAGTGTATAGTTAAAGAAGTTACGTGTACGGTCACTACATCTTCAGCAAACCATCCAAGGTTTAACCAAGTGTTGAATGGCCCCATACTCTAACTTAATACTAAGAGAGGAGGTCATCCGATGGAAGACAAAACACTTCAGTGCTTCGATTGTGGAGATGCTTTTACGTTCTCTGCTGAGGAGCAAGAGTTTTTCCAGTCCAAAGGCTTTGTAAACGAGCCCAAGCGTTGTGGTTCTTGCCGAGCGGCAAGAAAATCACAGCGTGGCGGCGGCGGTTTTGGTGGTGGTACCGGCGGAAGACGTCAGATGTACCCGGCAGTATGTGCCCAGTGCGGAAAAGACACCGAAGTACCATTTGAGCCCCGCAACGGTAGACCAGTTTATTGCAGCGATTGCTACAGTAAGGTCTCCCAGAATAGATACTAGTATCTGTTAACAATAAAAGAGCACACTTCAAATTATTTTTTTGGGTGTGCTCTTTTTTATTTACCGCAAAACAACAGCCCCGCTTTACAGGTTACAAATGCCAAAATATTGTAATCTACTTATAACCAAAAAGTTATACTTGTTACCTGAATTGTTATAATACCATGCTAATCTCATATTTAGCAGGAGGTGATAGCCATGATCTCAAATCATAACGTTCTAATAGTAGAAAACGATGATAACGTACTTGGAATCCTGTCCAGAGCACTACAAGGAGAAGGGTACTCGGTATGTCCAGCCCATGGAGGCTATGAATCTGTGGCCCTCGCCTTCAACACTCAATTCAATGTAGCTCTGATTGATACGCTGATACAACCAACCGGATGGGTTGAAACTGTACGCCAACTCAATAAAATCAGCCCTCGTACCAAAATCATTCTGATGACCTCCTACGATATGGACAGTGATCTGATACACCAGGTTCTCAATATAGATGTGCAGCAGATCATGAGCAAGCCATTTCACCTTGAAGACCTATTTTACTCTATAAATGCGCTGTGCCCTGATCTGCAAAATGTCAGCAGGCAACTACACGAGGTGATGAGCTAAAGCTGGGCAAATACATCTGTTGATACTCAATATCACGCCATCAACGTATATTGCACAAAGTGCGCCAATAACAATGCAAAAACGGATACAGCTGCAACAACGCTGCATCGTAATAGATATCGATATAAAATAACACACCCCCTTATCAATCTCTTTCATTTAACATTATTTCTTTTTATTACCCTCTTTCCTGTGTTGACACTTGATACTGACACCAGCTACAATTATTAACGCATGCCGAGGTAGCTCAGGGGTAGAGCAGTGGACTGAAAATCCACGTGCCGGCGGTTCAATTCCGCCCCTCGGCACCACATCCTTTAGCCGAAGTGGTGGAACGGTAGACACGTCAGTCTCAAAAACTGATGGGGGGCGACCCCCGTGTCGGTTCGAATCCGACCTTCGGTACCAAGTAAAATGCCGAGTTGTGTAGTGGTAGCACAGCGGCCTTTGAAGCCGTATGCCCAGGTTCGAATCCTGGCTCGGCAACCAACTTTTTGCTTTTTGCAAGCCATGAACAAACTCATGGCTTTTTTTATTCCCTCTGATGTATAATAGCCTCATATGAATAACATTAGAAAATATGGCGAACCTCCATACATTGTAGCCGTGATTCACGGCGGCCCCGGCGCTCCCGGTGACGTTGCACCTATCGCCAGAGAGTTGTCACTCACATACGGCGTTCTGGAACCCCTACAAACACAGGCAACGCTAAGCGGTCAGATCGAAGAGCTAGCATCTTTAATACAAGATAACGCCGACATCCCCATTACGCTGATTGGACACTCGTGGGGCGCCATGCTCAGCTACATTGTTACAGCGCAAAACCCCATTCTGATAAAGAAGTTGATATTAGTGAGCAGCGGCGTTTTCGATGAAAAATACGCCTCCTCCATCATGGACGTTCGACTAAGCAGATTAACCAATAATGAAAGAAAAGCGTTTGATTCCATGCTTGTGGAATTCAATAGCCCAGCTATTGCTGATAAAAACGCTGTTTTTGAGAAATTCGGCAAGCTTATGGAGCAGGCGGATTCCTATGACCTACTACCTCACGATAATGACATTATCGAGTACCAGTACAAAATATTCGACCATGTCTGGCCCGAAGCTCGAGAACTCAGAGCCAGCGGCGAACTACTGGCGCTTGGTAAACAAATCAAATGCCCGGTAGTAGCCATTCACGGCGATCACGACCCGCACCCGCGCGCTGGAATCGAAACGCCGCTGGCAAATGTGCTGAGCGATTTCCGCTTCATATCTCTGGACAAGTGCGGGCACTACCCATGGCACGAAAAACATGCCAGAACTACATTTTTCGACATTCTGCGACAAGAACTTAAGCAATAAGAAAAGCCCCTGCCGTCTAAAGCAGGAGCCTTCATTTCAAAGAACTATGATTACTAGCTAAAGCGGTTTTACGGGGATGCATATCTCTACAATATGTTTCTTCTCTGAATGTTCTTCCGGATTATTCAGGTAAAGCTCATATACCAGGCCGGTGTCTGCCGGTTGATATCCGCTATCGGGAAGCCATCCACCGCACACAGCAGCCCAGGCATCGCCGTACTGCTCTGGATCGATTTCGAAATGCGCCATAGCATACCTGCCTGCGGACACCTTCATCTTGCCTATTTCTCCGTCAACTACCGTATCCTCCGGCACGCCCAAGGCAACACTCATGCGCTGCTTGTCCTGCTCAACCAGCAACGGGTCATCATGGTAGATGGTCAGGCATTTGAAATCAGGAGTTCCTATAAGCCCTCTGGGGCCAGCCCATTGCATTATCTTTGCAAACAACCGGCCAAACAATTCGCCATCTCCCGCATACGGCCGGTATGACGGATATAAGCTACGGTAAACTCCGGCACATCCTTAACCTCAACCTCAACTTTCAGTTTGTTTGTATCTTTCATTTCCACACTCCATTTAATTTGATTTGTATCCTGATTATAGATTGTGGAAATGTTGTAATCTTCACTCATCTTGCCAACAGGTTGACCATTATTGCTGCTTGCTTTGCGAATATTGCTATCAATGTTATATTCATTACGCCACCGGCTGGCACTCATACCGTATCGCTCTTTAAATGCCCGGGCAAACGTTGCCGGGCCGGAAAATCCACAATCAAGCGCTACTGTGGTTACAGGTTTTCGCGGATAAACGAGAAGTTGCCCGGCAGCCTTCTGGACACGAATCCTCTGTATAAACTGATTGGTTGTCTCACCTACCATAGCGGCAAATATACGATGGAAATGAAAGCGAGAGAAGCAAGCAACATCAGCGAGTTTCTCCAGCGATAGCGCTTTGTCTATATTAGCTTCTATGTAATCCATAACCCGGTTTATGCGAAATGTGTATTCCTCGCGCAAAATTTTCCTCCTTGTTAACAAGCAATTATTGCTTACTTAGCCGGAATTATCAAGGTTAGCACGGCATAAACCGATGTTTTTGACACATAAGTATACTTTTTTGTAACTGTAAAAATCGATCGCAAATTGGTATCAAACAGGGTATTGACATTTATGAAACGATATGGTACATATATTTCATATCTTACTTTTGGAGCAGAAAAATGGACGGGTTTGAGCGTAGAAAAGAGCGCAAAAAGGAAAGCATTGTAAATGCGGCACTTGAGTTGTTCAACGCGCACGGCTTTAAAAAAGTAAGCATTAACGAAATAGCGAAGAAGGCAGTGGTATCACCGGTGTCGATCTACAACCACTTCGGTAGTAAGGACGCACTGATAAAGGTTGTGGTAAAGCGATTGCTCGATGGAATATATGAAAAACGACAAGCCATTTTCAAAGCAGATATATCTTTCCCAGAGAAAATGCAACAAATGCTTACTGCTAAAACCAGTGCCGCTTACGACTTTCAAGGCGAGCACTTCCAGATGGATGTATACAGCGATCCCGAGCTTCTGGATTATATAGAAAACGTAATTATGAAAAAGACAAATGAACAAATAGCAGCCTTTTTTGCTGAGGGCAAACGCGACGGATACATAAATCCTGAATTCTCACCCACCGCAATAAGCATCTATTTCGAGGTATTTCGTCAAGGCTGGGCGGGACTGAAAAATCTACCAAAAGACCCACAAGAGCTATCTGTACTGATACGCGAATTATTCAATCTATGCCTCTATGGCTTTATGGGTAAGCCGGGCAAAGGGCCCAATTTCAAGGTTAAAGGAAAGGAATAGTAATGACAGATGCAATCGTAGCAGAAAATCTTACCTACACATACGGCGACCTGACAGCCGTCGATCACATCAATTTCAACGTGGCCGAGGGCGAGATATTCGGTTTTCTGGGGCCAAACGGAGCAGGTAAATCGACCACGGCCAAAATACTGACTGGCCAGATGAAGCCCAAAGAAGGCAAAGCGCTGGTACTTGGCATGGACGTTGCCACCAACGTGCGTGGGGTGCAATCTGAGATAGGGGTATGCTTTGAGCTACCTAATATGTACGAGCAGATGAGTGCGATTGAGAACCTCAAGCTGTTCGCACGGCTGTTCGGCACATCAGATTTCGATGGATACGACCTTCTGAGGCGTGTAGATCTTGTCGGCAGGGAGAAGGATCGCGTGGAGAACTACTCCAAGGGCATGCGGCAGCGCCTGATGGTAGCACGTGCGCTGGTGAGTAAACCCAAGGTACTGTTCCTTGACGAGCCAACATCAGGACTGGACCCGACTTCGGCAGACGGCATTCGCGACATCATCCGCAAAGAACGCGATCGCGGAGCCACCGTATTTTTGACAACACACGACATGACCGAAGCTGGAGAGATGTGTGACCGCGTAGCTTTTATGAATCAGGGCAAGCTGGTAGCACTGGACACTCCACACAACCTCAAGCTTAAATATGGCAAGCGGGCACTAAAGGCACAGGTAGCAGGCAAAGGCGGCCAACTAGAAGAGCGCGAAGTGGTGATGGACACGGCAGATACGGCGAAGGCGGTTGAACAACTGTTTGCTTCCGAAAAAGTAGTAACCGTGCATAGTGAAGAGGCAACACTGGGCGCAATATTCATGCAGATAACAGGAAGGGGACTTGCGGGATGAATGCGCGTATTCGGATTATAGCAGCACTGGTTATAAAGGACATCGTCCTTATTTTCAGAAACAAGTTATTTTTGCTCATAACAATATTCGGTACTATAGCTTATCTTGCTATATACTTCGTAATGCCCACTACGGTTAATGAGAGCATCAAGATCGGGCTGTATTCGGATACACCCACAGTGCCGCCGGTTTTTGCGCAGCTAATAGCTGGGCAGCAGGAGGGACTTCAGGTTGAGCAGCTTGACTCCGATCAGGCACTCAGAGATGCAGTGGACAATGGGCAGTACCTTGCGGGTATCGCTCTTCCGGCAGATATGCTCACAAGCGATGATCCCCAAATTCAGATATACGCCAGATCAGATACCCCAGCAGAGGTAGCGCAGCAACTTGAGTTTATGGTTACAGAACTTGCCTATTTGCAGGCCGGACAACCCCGCGTAACATCCCAAGACGTGATTCCTCCGGATTTTCTGGGCGCACAGATACCAATGCGCAACCAGATGCGTGCCATACTTCCTCCTATGCTTATAATTGTCCAGCTGTTTGGGCTGGCAACGCTTATCAGCGAGGAGTTTGAGGGGCGCACAGTGCGAGCAGTACTGGTATCACCGGCAAACATTGTTGACTTTTTTGTGGCCAAGGGCGTTTTCGGTGTTGGTATGGCCTTTGGACAGGGGATGTTGGTGGCGATAATTATCGGCGGGCTTGGTACGCAGGCGGCCATAGTGATTCTCACCCTGCTTTTAGCATCGCTGGCGATCACAGGGATAGGATTTCTTGCCGGAGCATTTTCCAAAGACAATATGTCGGCAGTATCATGGAGCTTTGTAATTATGATGGCCCTACTTATGCCGACAATGACGGCACTTGCGCCGGGGGCAGCTTCAGTATGGGTTAAGTTTATTCCGTCATACTACTATGCCGACACAATACACCGTGCTTCCAACTTCGGCATGGGGCTATCAGACCTTTGGTCTAACCTGCTGATAATGTTTGGATTTGCCGCTGTATTCCTAACACTGGGCGTACTGGCACTGAGGAGGAAAACCCGATGAGTTTAAAACGAATTGGCATTTTAGCACTTAAGGATTTGTTGCACGGCTCAAGGAGTTTCCTTATTATCTTTGTGGTTATTATGCCCCTGCTGATGTGGCTGATAGTAACACTGATATTTAGCGGTACATCTGTACCCCGGCTGGGCATAGTAGATGAAGGCAGCTCGCAACTGCCAGCGATTGCAAGTGAGTATGAATCAATTCAGGTAACGCAGTACGGATCAGCTTCGGCCTTAAATAATGCCGTTGAAGGCGGCAATGTGGATGCAGGCATAGTTATACCTGACGGATTCGATGCTGCTGCAATGGCAGGTAATCCGAACCTAACGGTATACGTCTGGGGAGAAAGCCTGGCCAGTAACCGCAGTATCCTGCAATCTACCGTATCTAAAATGGTAAGAGAGGTGGCAGGCCAGAGTGCATCCTTTACTATTAAAATCGATGATCCGAGTGGTATTGAAAGAGGTGAGGCTATTCCGTGGAGCCAGCGCTTATCACCTTTCATCGTGGTAATGCCCATTGTTATGGGTGGCATATACCTGACTGCAACATCGGTAGTGCAGGAGAAGGAACGCAAAACGCTCAACGCGCTGGTGATTACCCCGGCGTCACTTACCGAGGTGTACCTGGCAAAGGCGCTGCTCGGCTTTGTGTTTAGCTTGCTTATGGGCCTGATCATACTGCTACTTACCAGTTCGCTTGGTAACCAGCCATGGCTGCTGATGATATTTATAGCGCTGGGAACGGTTATGGCGGTGGAGCTTGGCCTGATATTCAGCTCGTTTGTTAGCAATATCAATACGCTGTTTGCCACGGCCAGAATAGCCCAACTCATAATATTTGTGCCGGCGCTCTTTTACATGTTCCCATATTTTCCGCAGTGGATCGCCAAAATATTTCCATCGTATTACTTTGTCCAACCCATCATGGATATCAGCGCGGAAGGTGCAACATGGGCCAATGTTTCTACAGAAGCCCTCATCCTTATCGGCGCCAATATAGTTATAGGCGCTGTAGCGTGGCAGATGATAAAGCGCATCAAGCAGTTTTCTGCTTGAAGAAAGATAGTTTGTAAATAAGCATAATGCTATACTCAGGCAGATATCTATAGCAGGAAGATGAGATGATCAAAGCTTTTAATGGCAAAACGCCGCAAATCGATGATTCGGCGTGCATAAGTAATTCGGCCTATATAGTGGGTGACGTTGTAATCGGCGAGAATTCGACCGTATGGCCGGGCGCGGTAATACGCGGGGACGTGGGCAGGATTGTGATCGGCAGCAACACTCATGTGGAGGATAACTGCGTGGTGCACGGCGGCAATACGCAAATAGGCAACAACGTTATAGTCGGACACGGCGCCGTTATACATTCCTGCGCGATCGGCAACGACGTTCTTATAGGGATGAACGCAACGATACTGCACAAGGCCGAGATCGATTCACACGTTGTTATCGGCGCACATGCGCTGATTGAGAAAGAAACGCACGTGCCTACAGAATCGCTGGTTGTAGGTGCGCCTGCCACGATCAAAAAGCTCACAGAACGAAGCAAACCATGGGCTTATAGAGGGAACACCGGCGTTTACACAAATCTGGCCCGCGAATATATGAAAAACGGTTTTTAAGGAGGAACAATATGGCTTTTATTTCCGCATTTATATCGCTCACACCCGATGCAGACCCGGCAAAACACACATCTGTGCTCGAAACCCCGATGCATACTATGTACAGCGTCCTGGTTAAGGATCTGTCTCAGACCATTGATGTTTGCAAAAAGCTTGTGGCCGATAAGGGAGTGCAGTCCATATCCCTGTGCCCCGGTTTTAGGAATCAAGGCGTTGGCCAGATAGCCGATGCTGTGGGCTCTCAGGTTGCGGTAACGGTGGCAAGAGGAGACAGCCCCGGATCAAAACTCACAAGTGAAATATTGCGCAAAGAGGGCTGGATAAAATAAAGGGCAAATAAACTGGATAACACAAGGGCGTTTTGGGTCATATTTTTAAACATTTTGGGGAGAGACACAGGGGTCAGTAGGGGACAGGGGTGCTAATAACGGCGAAAAGAGACGACAGACGACGGAACAAAACCAGGTACCTAAATATTTCTAAAAAGAGGGGTTTTCAATAGTACAAATTCAACTACAAATATTGTACAAGTATTGACAAATCATGGTATAGTTCTAGTATAAGTGTATACGAATCATTGAAAAGGACTCTACTTTGGCCAAGAAACTACTAGGACTCAAGTCAATCCGCGAATCGAAACTAATGTCCCAACAGGAGCTCGCCGCAAAGTCCGGATTGACTGTTACCACTGTGTCCCGAATCGAAACGGACAAGGTAAAACCCAGCGTTAAAACAATTCGGGCACTGGCACTTGCCCTGGATTATACCCCTCACCATTTCAAAAATCTACTTGATGGTAAACCATCAAAACAGTCCATATCAGACCCGACAGATAGAAAATCCATTTTCTCCAGAATCGGCAGTATGTTTAAATCTATCCTACGTCGAAAATAGCACAGATCAGCTTTTTCTGCAATACGAAGTAATAACACCATTGTACGACAAGTATGGATTATCGTTAGGATAAGCGCTTAACCTTGAGGGTAAGCCCCTCGGTTTCCGTGATCTGGACCACAACATCAGCCTCAATATCGCCGTCAACGGACTCTGCTCGCCAGTGTTCACCCAATATGGCAACCATACCTGCAGGCTCCAGTGCTTGCGTCACCTTTGCCTTCATGCCAACCATGCTCTCTTTTCCGGTAACAGGCTTTTTGTGGAACAGGGGAATGACAGCCAGATGAACCAAAAATATTACTATTGCAAGG
Source organism: Chloroflexota bacterium (assembly GCA_018648325.1). GTDB lineage: Bacteria > Chloroflexota > Dehalococcoidia > JABGRK01 > JABGRK01 > JABGRK01. The sequence continues at coordinate 17,772 of JABGRK010000016.1, read as the reverse complement.
ATGATAGAAACTGTTACGGTAATTGATGCAGGTATACGCACACCGGCATAGTGCATAATAAGCAATATGGCAACCAGAATAGCAACCTCGTCAACAAGTAGTACTGTCAACTTCAACCAGTCCACGGTGGTTCTTTTTATGCGTTGCCGCCAGGTCATCTTATCCATACTCAAGTGCACCATCCTTTATGTTCCTGTGCCGATTATAGCATAAGACATACTTGAGCATATGATACGCGGCAATGTAAAATGGAAACACGTTTTAAATATGCGCTAAAAAGGTAGGAAGAGAGTACTGATGGCACAATTCATTAGACCTGAGATTATTCGCCCTCCCAGCGAGAGTGCCAGTTACTTTCTGCCGCTTACTTCCGGCTGCTCCAACAACACCTGCACCTTTTGCAATTACTACGGCTGCAAACTCCAAATGCGCGATGTCGATGAGGTCAAAGCCGAAATAGATGCTGTTGCACTTTATGTAAAGGACAGGGCCGTACTACCGGGTATCCCCAATATTATTTATCACGTAATTGATCACTGGTGGGACGGTAAAAAGATCTTTTTACAAGACGGCGACGCGCTGGTCTACCCTTTCGAACGCCTGAAATATGTACTTGAGTACATCAGGAGCAAACTACCTTTCATTGAGCAAGTAGCAACCTACGGTACGGCGCAGGACGTACTGCGTAAAAGCGCAGATGAACTTAAGAAACTTAAGAAACTCAGGCTGAGCCTTGTTTACATGGGTGTTGAAAGCGGAGACGATGAAATATTACAGCAAATAGGCAAAGGAGTGACTTCAAATCAGATCATTGAGGCAGGTAAAAAAACCAAGGCAGCAGGTATAAGGCAATCACTCACGGTGATACTGGGACTCGGTGGCAATAAGGACCGGGCCAAACACGTTGAGGCAACAGCACGCGTCTTAAGCGAGATAGACCCTGAGTTCGCTGCGGCGCTGACCATGACCATAACCCCGGGAACGCCACTGTACAACGACTGGCAGGACGGCAAATTCGAACTGATAAGCCCGATGGACTCGCTTGTGGAACTCAAGGCAATAGTAGAGCAATCTAACTTCTCAGACTGCTTTTTCAGCTCCATGCATGCCTCAAACTACTTCTCTATACGAGGGAAGCTGCCACAGGAAAAAGAGCGTATGATTAAAGAACTGGCATCTATCATAGAGAAACAGGACCCGTCCCTGCTGCGCCCAGAATACCTCAGAGGGCTATAAGGATACTATAACCAGCGACTGTTTTTCTACCTCGCTTTAGCCAGTAATGTTTCCATTGTACTAAAAGACATAGCCGTGACACCATGAATCGCTCTGATTACACCGGTTGAGTCTATAAAAAAGCTCTTGGGAATACTGACTTGATACACATATGATACATGGCCCGTGCTATCTAGTAAGAAAGTCCAGTTATAATCGTTATGCACTCTAACAAAATTGCGTACGGTATCCGCACGCTCAAACAAATCAATTCCTAATACAACTACATCCTGATCTTTGTATTTCTGGTATATCGCTTCAATGCTCTGCATCTCAGAGCGGCATGCGGGTCAAGTACTTTTCCAGAAAGTAATAAATACGGCCTTGCCTCTAAAAGCACTCAAGGTCACCGCATTACCATCCAGATCAGCTAAAGTGAAGTCCGGCGCCGTATCGCCAACTTCAATCCCAATCTCGCCGCTAACAACGATTTCGTCCTGCCCGGAGGAGCAACCGGCTCCGAACGTTAAACCAATCATTAATATGATGACCAGCCCAATGTATATACCTTTATGTAAAAGCAGATTTCTCTTCATTCCATCCTCCTACTGATCGTTACTAAATACAAATGGTTAGCCCAGAATATCACCCTTGACAAACCAATAATATATTATGTAAACTCCTGCCAATATAAGAAGCAGACCGTTTAGCCGGGCCACTACCGGAACCACACGTCGTAACCAGCGGTTGGCAGTCTCTTTAAAGAGTGCCGAGGCAAGTGTAATGAGCATCATGATAAAACCCATGCCCAACGCATAATAAACAAACTGAAGCAAACCCGAAGCATATCCCTTTTCTGTTATGGAAGTAACTACTACGACCAAAAAAACGGGCAAATTACAGCTGAGTGCGGCCAGCGCATAGGCAATACCAAAAATAAAGAAGCCCTTAACGCCCACGGCTTTACCGGCACCGATGCGGTTGGCCAGCCGGGCGGTAAAATTGATATAAAGATGCCCGCCAAAAAGAAAGAAAATGCCCATGAGTACAAGAATGACCCCGATAACAACGGCCACCCAGGGTATAATAGAGTTCAGGCTGTCCCCACCTGCTGTAAGCACCGCGCCGGCAGCTCCAAATAACAGCACAAAGGCCAGTGTCACCACTATACTCAAGATCAGTGCCCGGGCAATGCGTTTATATACCGACTCAGCCCAATACCCCTTTTCCTGTGATCCCAGGTACAGCGCTATATAGGCCGGCAGCATGGCTACGGCACACGGGGTTACGGTGGTTACCATTCCGGCAGTAAAGGAAAAACCGAAGGGTAACAGCCCTCCCAAATTTTCCACAAATGACTCTATCATTTACTTCCTTTGCAACTCATTACACTTTTATTATAAAGCACAAGCCTGCCAAATGTCATCAAATGACATCAGCCGGATCAAAAAACAAGCATTTGACAACCAAGTATTGTCGCGATAGTATGGCCAAATAGACGATTTTACGTCCTTGCGCAGAAAGAGGAGGTTTAACATGAAGGAAATAGTCAAAGGCATATTCGGGGCTGTAGCCTGAGCCGCTCTCATCTGGGCCGTTGGCCTGTTAATAGGGATATGGGTAGACTACAGCATGACCATAGTTTATATAATAGCCGCAGTTGCGGCCAGCTGCATCCTGCTATCGGCCATCGTAAAAGCACTAAAACCCAAGACAATCTAGATCTGCGCTTTTAGCAAACGCGTCAACCAAAATAACTCAACCATGCATCATTTCGCTCTTCTTTGATGAGAGGCAAGCTGGTTTTATCTCCACTCAAATTCGCCTGACACTTCGTTACACTCAATTATGGTATACTAACAACTACGAATTAATATCAAATAGCCTGTGTATTAGCACCAAAGCAATACCACGCTTGAAAAAGGAGAAATAAATGGCAGAAAAACTGGGTAAAATAGAAAAACTAGAGGCTGGCAGTGTATCGGGTAAAAGAAAACTGCTGCTGGTTCCATTAATATACTACGGCGAGAGCGCTCCTGATGAATACCTGAAAATGTTTACTAAATTCTGGGATCAGGTAGCCAGTCAAATATCTAATCTGGAAACCAAGATAGGTAGTATAAACCACGTCTATCACGAGTCGATTGCCATGGCCGGTGAAGAAGGGCTGGCTATAATCGAAAAGCTGAACCCGGCCTGCCACAAGATCGTAAAACAGAAATGCGACGGCGGTGCCGCACTCGAGATAACCGAGGATAAGGACATGGTTGAGGAGTCCATGGACTGGGAAAGGTGCCTTATGGCCGGTTTTATCAGCCAGAAGGTGGGCAAAACCGTATCTGAGTTCTACATGGAGGTTGCCACAAAACGCTACGAAAAAATTGCCCAGGTAGTAGACGAAACACTCAAGGCTGATGAGGTCGGCGCAATTTTCATGCGAGAGGGCCACAGGGTGCAGTTCCCCAAGGATGTAGAGGTATTCAGCGTTTCGCCACCGGCTTTGGACGAGATTCACCGCTGGCAGCGCGATTATATAACTAAAGCCCAGCAGGACGAAATAAAAGCAAAAGAAAAAGAAGCAGAAGAGAAGAAACCAGAATAATGGCCAAAAGCGGCGGTGACCTATCCCCTTTAATAAATAAGGCAGGCATAAGTTCCTACAAATGGTGGGCACTCGCCGTTATCTGCATAGGCACATTTACCAGCACCATGGACAACAGCATTGTAAATGTTGCCATCCCAAAGTTGACTGAACAGTTTTCGGTTAACGAGACGATCTCTGTGTGGGTATACCTTGCCTATATGCTCACAGTGGCTGGACTGACCCTCACCTTCGGTAAAATAGGTGACAGGATAGGCCGCAAGCGGGTATACATGATCGGCATGATCATCACGGCACTGGGGCTGGGGCTGAACTCGCTTGCCACAAGCATGCCTATGCTCATTTCGTTTCGGGTAGTGCAGGCTGTTGGCGCCGGTATGATGATAGCTGTGGGACCGGCTATCATCACCAACGTTTTTCCAGATAAAGAGCGCGGCAAAGCCATGGGATTCTACGTGGGATCGGTAGGAGCAGGGCTAGCCATTGGCCCGGCGCTTGGTGGTTTCCTGGTGGACACGTTTGGATGGCAGTCGATTTTCTATATGCGATTACCTATTGTACTTCTGGTCACAGCAGTGGCATTCAGGTTGCTTGCAGAACAAAAAGCCCAAGAGGCGCATCACGGCTTTGATAAGTGGGGAGCTGTCGCCCTTTTTGTGGGAATGTTTGCACTACTGCTGGGACTAAATCAATCGGGAGGTCGTGGCTGGACTTCTTTGTTTGTACTTGGCTGCCTGATAACCGCGGCAGTATTAATACCACTGTTTATCGTTATTGAGCGAAAGGTGAGACAGCCCCTGCTGGACCTTTCTCTTTTCCGCTCACGACCTTTTAGTATGGCCAATCTGAGCCTGTTTATCAGCTTTCTTACCAGGATAGCGGGGATATTTCTTTTGTCTTTCTTCTTCCAAGAAGGATTGGGCTATTCAGTCTTCAAATCGGGGATGCTCCAGATTACCATCCCCATTGCCATGCTTGTAATATCGCCTTTTACCGGGCTGCTATCGGATACAATAGGTACCCGCGGTCTAACTACAATCGGATTTACAGTACTTGGTGTTTCCCTACTGCTAATGAGCACTCTTAATGAGACTTCACATATTGGTACAATAATACTGATACTGACCATTTTAGGGGTGAGCATAGGATTATTTGAATCACCTAACAACAGCCTGATAATGGGGTCTGTGCCGACGACCAAACGCGGTACGGCATCAGCCATGCTCTCCACATCGCGGGGGCTGGGGCTAACCATGGGACTGGCCATTAGCAGCAGTATCTATGCCCTCAAGAAAAACCTCTTCATTTCTCAAGGAATAACAAAGGAAGCTGCCGTAATAGACAGCTTCCATTATGTAACATTAATAGTAGCTTTTGTTTGCATTGCCGGCATCATCATCAGTTTTCTGGCCGGTAACGTCAAAACTAAAAAAGCCTAACTTTCGATCTCGCCTCTGACCCCGACAACAACCTCTTTGAAGGCAACATCTTTACCTGATAAACGTATCGCCTCTTGAGCCATATGAACCAGACCGGAGCAGCACGGCACTTCCATACGGGCCACCGTCAGGCTCTTAAGATTCGAAGCTTTTATAACACTGATCAGTTTGGCAAGATGCGCATCGAAATCATCAAGCTTGGGACATGCGATCAAAAGAGTGTGACCTTTTAGCAAGTCCTGATGGAAATTAGAATAGCTGAACGCTACACAATGTGCAGCCAGCAACAAATCAGAACCCTGCAAGAACGGTGCGGTCGGAGGAACCAGCGTAAGCTGTACCGGCCAGTGTGCAAGTTCTGACTTGGCACGCGCAGCAGGTTCTACTGCACCACTCAAACCACATTTATCGAACTCGGTTATCGTGGTTGAAGGGCATCCACAGGCCAACGTCTCCTGAGGCTGTTCGAACTGCTGCACTGAGCTGGACGGGCAACCACAGGCCAGTGTTTCTTCCTGCTTGGCGAACTCCTGTACCGAACTGGACGGGCAACCGCAGGCCAGACTGTCGTGCTGATGTTCATCATGTGGATGCTGTTGCTGATGCAAATGATGCTCAACCGCCTCCTCGTCAAACTCATCTGCTTCGCGATCCTCAATAGACAGGGCGTCTTCAGGACAATCACCCAGGCAGGCACCAAGCCCATCGCAGTATATCTCTGATACCAGTTTTGCTTTACCATCGATTATCTGTAGTGCGCCCTCGGCACAACCGGGAACACAGACGCCGCAACCGGTGCATTTTTCCTCATCTATCTTGATTATTTGTCTTTTTACTTTCGTACTCATATTAAGCCTCCTTAGTATTTTCTACTTTTTTTTCATCCAATTTTACATCACCCATGAGTTTCTGCCAGCGCTCCTCGCCCAGACATTGGCGGGCTGAAGCACACCAGTCTATGCAGGAAGGCAACTTGTCCTTGTATATCCAGCTACCACACTGGGAACACTTTACCTTGGTTTCATTGGAGAATATCTCCTCCTTGTAACCACATTCGGGGCACATATGCAGTTCTACTCTAAGCCATCTTGTATCTTGTCCCGGACACTGCATTTTACTTACCTCCTCCCCGATTTCTTGCTTTCATAAGTAATATACAGCGCCTGTAGATAGTAAACCATGATTTAAATCATAAATGCGGTTGGATATCTTAAGCAGAGGGAGGCCCTTCAGCCAACAGCTTCAGTTTGAGTTCATCAATAATTATCGTCTCACCGCGTGTGGAAGTAACGATCTTTCTGTCCTTTAGATTACTCATCTGCCTGATAACGGTCTCGGTGGTCATACCGGCCATATCGGCGATTTCCTCACGGGTAAACGGAAGGGTATTGCCCAGTTTTGATGAGAGCATCAGCAGTATGCGCGCCAGACGTTGCTCCACACGTTCTCCGGCAAGGTCACTGATGCGCCCCTGTGCTACCCTGAGACGCTCACCCAGTATATTTATCACCTTGAGGGCAATCTGCGGACGCTCGGACAAAAAACGTATGAAATCATCACGGGAAAAACCCAGCAAAACAACATCTTCAACAGCCTGCGCCGAGGCGGGATAAGGCTTGTTTTCAAACACGGCCACCTCGCCAAACACCTCGCCAGCATCAAAAAAGGCAACAATGAGCTCCTTACCGGATGTGGAGTGCTTAACCACCTTTACCCGCCCGGTTACAACTACGAAGAACCAGTCGGAGGCATCACCCTCCCAGAAAACATACTCTCCCTGTTTAACACTGCGATCAACGGCAACACTGGCCATCAGGATCAGGTCCGCATCGTCGAGACCGGAATATATACGTGATTTCTTTAAAACATCTACTTTATTCATCAATCATTCCTTATAGTAATACTTGTCAGACTTGCTTATCTACTCCGGCAAGTCTTTCTCTAGCTATTATATACCGTAGCGCCACATATACCAGCAGATAGATTATTAGCCCTGCAAGGCCCCAGAACTGCGCCTGAAAAAAAATGAACACCTGTGTTAAAAAGAGCGATACCATAACTGATCGCTCAAACATTTGAAACGCTCTCAGGCGTGATTTGATAAACAGTGTAAGCCCCCACAGGGCAAGACCTGCGGCAAACAACGATGATGTAAGGTAAGCATAATCTGAAAACGTTATCTTTTCCAGTTCACCGGCCAAGCTTTCAATAATGCCCACATTTAAGACATCCCAGCTAAGTAACTTAAGGGTCACCAGTACAAACACATAGAAAAGATTAAATGCCACCTGAGCCCCAAAAAAGGCTATTATCACCCACTTAAACCAGTTAGTTGTGGCAATATTTCGATAAAACGTGGCAAGGCGAGTCCTGAGACGCACGTAGTATCCCTGCTCCGGCACAGGCACAAGCTCTATCTTTGAAAGAGCGCCTTTAAGCTCAGATACAAGCGGGTCATTTTGATCGCACTCTGCCAGATACCCCGCAACCTTTTCCTTTTCCTCTTTGTCCAGATCGGATTGTGCCACTTCCTCAAGCTCGTGTATGGCGTTCATCAGGTACTCAAGGCGTGAGTAACGAGCCCGCGTCTGAATATTGCGCGCAGCCAGGAAAATAACCATGAAGGTGACGTATATAATGGAAACAGACGGCTGATAGAAATAGTCATTGTCTTGGGTTATGAACTTGCCCACCTCGTCGATGAATGTGCCGAATCCAATACCGCCGCATATGACTCCGACATACTGCGCCGATTTGCCCAGGAACATGGATAGCGAAATGATGCCCACCAGCATGAATACGCCGCCCCATAACATATGCGCGATGTGCAGATCACTGTTTCCAAGTTGAGGGTAATCTGCAATTACCAGATAGGCGCGAATGGCAAGTATGGAGGCCACTGCGGAGACCATAAATATCTCCAGAAAGGTGCCCGCATTCATGTTGCGAATGAAATACCTGCGCTTTTGCAATACACGTCCTGCTTATCTATGAACTGTGAGTGAAAGTTTAACGCAGTGTGGATTGTATGGTCAAGCAGGAGTCGTGCCAAAACACGCTTTCCTTATTAAGCAAAGGCGTGTTGCCTGTCATCGCTTTTATCTGAGCGAACCATCAGATAAAACACTGCAACGCCGATAAATCCAACAATCCCGCTTATATGAAATACCCAGTCAATGCCAAGCCCATTATCGACAAGAGCCCCAAGCACTACCGGTGATATGGAATACCCAAATGTCATACCCATATTGAACAGGCTGTGTGCAGAAGCCATGCCATACTGTTTGCCAATTTGCGTAGTCATAGCTGCAATAGCGGGCAATGTCAGCGCCCCGCCAACAGACATGATCAGTCTGAGCACAAACAATTCATTGACACTGTCAGTTAATGGAATTATGAAGTAGAAGGCAGTGGATGAAATCTGCCCCAGCATAATCAGCTTTACCTTGGAGTATTTATCGGCAAGCCAACCCGTACCCATCTGCAGCAACCCCATCACAATCGTACCAATAGCTACCAAATAACCAAGTTCGAAGCCGGTCGATGAAAGCCTTTGATCGGCATAAATAGGTATATAGTTATTTAATACGGCTGTTAATGCACCCATGCTGGTTCTGACCATTAAAATAGCAAGCATCATTCTGACTTTAATCAGATCCATCATGGAAACAGTTTTTTGGCGCACAACATGCACCACTTTTTTACTCTCGGGTACAAAGAGGAGGGCCACCAAGAAGGCAAAGGACCATATACAGCTCATGGTATAAAATACGGTTTCAAAGCCATAATGGTCATATACATAACCGCTGATTAGAGGGCCCGCACCCATTCCGGTAAAAAACGCTATATTAAAATATCCCATATAGCGCCCCTCTTGCCCCTTGGGGGAAAGCTCACCTATATATGCTCTGGACAATGGGACAACAATGGCAGAACCAATGCCCCGAACAAACCTGATAGCTACTATATGGTAGTAATGGTCAACCAGGGTGAAGGCCAACGCCAGAAATATATAAAGAAACAGAGCCGAGCATAGGAATACCTTTTTTTTGCCGGTTCTATCGGATAGACGCCCGAATATGGGAAGCATGACGAAACGGCTAACCCCAAGAGAGGATGAGATTATCCCTAACCATAAAAAATTGGCACCCATATCTTCAGAAAACATGGGGAGCAGCGGAGACATGAAGGACATGCCGAGCATATCGGCAAAAACGACAATAAAAATTGCGATTAGTATTTTTCTACTCAAATCAACGCTTACCTTAAATCACTATAGCACAGCAGGAATTACTTCATTTTATCGGGTAGTTTGCGACCGCCAAGCAGGTGCATATGCAAGTGCATCACCACCTGTCCGCCATCAGGGCCGTTGTTAATAATCAGGCGATAGCCATTCTGAGCAAGGCCCAGTTCTTGTGCAACGTGTTTTGCAACCGCCATCATACGCCCTAGCAAAGGAACATCATCATCTGCAAGTTCGGCAATGGATACAATATGCTTTTTAGGTATGATCAGGATATGCGTCGGGGCCTGCGGATGGATATCGTTGAATGCTACGAAATCATCATCCTGATAGATAAATTCGCTGGGTATCTGGCCCGCCGCTATCTTACAAAAGATGCAATCCATACAAAACTCCTAAAAGCACCGCAAAGAGCTTGGGGGGCATCATAAAAGACGCCCCCCTGTAAATCAATATAATACGACTACCAAATAGCGCTTTTACTTAGAATGCTGCGATACCGGTGGTGTCGCGGCCAATGATCAGTTTATGCATCTGCGATGTACCTTCGAGTATGGTACAGGCCTTTACATCGCGGAGTATGCGCTCCAGCGGATACTCGTTGGTATAACCATAACTGCCATGGACCTGAATGGCGTTATTGGCGCCTCTAAATGCTGCCTCGGTGGAATACCATTTGGCCATGGATGTCTCAATTGTGTTGGGCTTGCCAGCCTCTTTAAGACAACCGGCACGGTAAACCAGCAACCTTGCTGCCTCGCACTCAACGCGCATCTCGGAGATCATTTCCTGAACCAGCTGGAACTGACCCAGCTGTTTGCCAAACTGCACGCGGTCGGCGACATACTTGGCGCTGGCATCTACGCACTGCTGCAGAGCACCTACGGCGCCTGCTGCTACACAGTAACGTGTACGATCGAATGCGCTCATAGCTACTTTGAATCCCTCACCGATTTTACCAATGAGGTTCTCTTTGGGAATGCGGCAGTCCTCAAGAGCTATCTCGGAACTGTCAGAAGAACGAAGTCCCATCTTGCCATGCATAGCATGTGCCGAATAACCCTTGGAATCGGTAGGAATAATGAATGCACCCAGACCACGGCCCTTGAGGCTCTTGTCTGTCTGTGCAATAACGATAACGATGTCGGCATTGGAGCCGTTTGTGCACCAGGTTTTGGTTCCGTTTAGTATCCAGGAATCGCCGTCATCAACAGCCATACACTCGATACCGGCGATATCACTACCAACATTTGGCTCGGTGGTGACAAATCCGGACAGAATCTTGCCGGCGGCCATATCGGGAAGGTACTTTTTCTTCTGCTCATCGCTGCCCCACTGCAATATGCTCTGGGCACCCAGCGAGATGTGAGCGCGAACGGTGGAACACACTGCCTGAGACTGATAGCCCAATTCCTCGATCATTATGCCGTAGGATAACCAGTCGAGTCCCATTCCGCCGTACTCTTCCGGTATGGGTGCGCCCATAAGGCCAAGGGCAGCCATCTTCTTGAGAATCTCAGTGGGGAAGGTCTCATTAATATCGTCTTCGCGGGCGGTTGGGGCAACTTCCTTTTCCGCAAAGTCCTTCACCATTGTACGAACCATTAGTTGAGTTTCATTGAGTTCAAAATCCATGTTTTCCTCCTTTAATATGTGCAAAATTTGTGGGTGTTATAATCACCGATAATTTACAAACTTAAAACAGCCAACACTGTGCCAAGTTTAATACTATTTTGCGCCCTACCTATTATACACGCCAGAGGGTTTTTACCAAAACTTAACAAGGCGTTTACACCTCTTTGGCTAACGATAAGCAGGCCCATAACCACCCCATATTATAGCATCAGGCCAATATTGCAGCAATATGAGTTGCTGGAATGTGCAGGGGGAGGGATACCAATGCAGCAATATGTAACGCTAACTATCTACAAACTCTGCTTGTTGACTTATTCCATCATGGTATAATATTACGAATTTGCACTAAATTAGCATTAGAGATGTGTTTTATGAATACGGCAATCATCATCATAGAAGCAATAGCCATCGTCTGTGTATATACATATATCCAATTGAAATTGCCATCGTGGAAAGGTCGCGTTGGGGAATTACAGGTTTCCAGAAAACTACATTCTTTGTCCTCTACACAGTACACCACCATTAATGATCTTATGTTGCCTTCAAAGGGCAATACTAATGCCACACAAATCGATCATATAGTAGTCTCAAATTTTGGAGTTTTTTGTATTGAAACAAAGGCTTATAAAGGGTGGATATTCGGAAGCGCAAAGCAAAAGTATTAGACACAGACCATATATCGATACAAAAACAAATTCTACAATCCAATGTTACAAAATTATGTTCATACAAAAGCTATTCAGGGACTACTGGGATTCCAACACTTAAAAGTTTCAATCGTTCCTCTTGTAGTTTTTACAAAGGCCAGTAAGTTGAAAATTGCTGGGACTAGTTCAGTGGTGCATTTGTCTAATTTGGTGAAAACAATAAAAAATTACGCCAAGATTGTTTACTCGGATACCCAATGTGATGAAATTATTAATTTACTTATGGGCGCAAACATTGTTGACAAACAAATGCGCAAAGCACATATCAAAGAGATAAGGGCAATAAAAAAGGCTAAATAAATCTCAAAAATATGTGTAGCATCAGGGCTGAATTACTGGCAATAAGGCCCACAAGCAAAGAAAGATATTAAGGTTCTATGATTGCTGTGCCGCACGTTGGGCAAAAACCAACATTTTCTTTGGCATAGTGACCACAATTTGTACACTAGTTTACTTCTATTGCCGTAGAGATATTAGACACTTTATTTGTACTATTATCATGGTATTTTTGTTCATTAAACATGGATATAAGCTTTGCAATAAGTAGGGTGATACTTAGTAGTGACACAAATATGATCGATCCCCAACCTATTGCATAACCAAAAGCACGTGCTGAACTAGAATGAAGGGAATAATTTGATAGTCCAAAGAAGATCGCCGCTATGATTGCACCAACGATTGATGCAATTACTGCATATTTGTAACCTTGATAATCCATCTTTCCTCCTGTTTACTATACAAACTTCCCGCAAAGTACATCAGGCCTATATTACTGGCAATAAGGTCAGCTTGATGCTAGAATGTTAGATATACCACTATTCTGAGTTCTATCCGGGAGTTTTTATTGCTGGCAGAAGCCGAACTGGCTGAGTTAAAAGAGAAGCAGGGAACCCTGCTGACCATCGGCGTTTTCGATGGGGTGCATCTGGGGCACCGTCACCTGCTTGGCGAGCTAAAAAGCAAAGCATCTGCCAGAAACCTTGCAAGCGGCGTTGTAACATTCAAACGCCACCCACTGGAAACACTTAAACCACAAGGCACAGTGACCTATCTTACCGACCTTGATAAACGAACAAAGCTCATCAAAGCACTGGGTATCGACATAGTAGTAGCGCTTACATTCGACAAAGATCTGGCCTCTTTGAGTGCCAAGCAGTTCGTCGCGCTGCTGCAAAAGCATCTTAATATGAAGGGGCTGGTAATAGGCCCGGACTTTACGCTGGGCAAAGGCAAAGAGGGCAATTTTGCCACGCTGACTGAGTTGGGCAAAGAGCTGGGTTTCAGCGTTGAGGCGGCATCTGAACTGCAAAGCGGCGATGTAACGGTCAGCAGTACGGCTATAAGGCAGGCGTTGGCGGACGGTCAAATGGAAACGGCTACAAGGCTGCTGGGAAGGCATTTCAGCCTGCATGGCCCGGTAATTCACGGCGACAAAAGGGGCAGGCTAATCGATTACCCCACAGCGAACCTGAACGTATCAGCCGACAGAGCACTGCCGCCCGACGGCGTTTATACAACCATAGCCATAGTTGATAATAAAGCATATAATGCTATAACTAACATAGGTATGAGACCAACTTTTGCCAAGCAACATCGAACGGTGGAGGTGTTCCTGCTTGATTTCCATCACGATCTGTATGGCAAAGATATAACAATTGAACTGGTAGAAAAAATACGCGCGGAAATGAAGTTTGCATCGGCTCAAGAACTTGTTGGTCGGATACAACAGGACGTGGAGCATGCCAAAAAAACTTTAGCGCAAACAGGTGCAGTGTAATGGATGATAAACAGCTTAAAAAAATACTGAAACGTGGTGTTTCCGAGATAATTCAGGAGGAGGAATTTATAAAACTCCTCAAATCGGGAAAACCGATAAGGCTTAAACAGGGCTTTGACCCTTCAAGGCCTGACATACATTTGGGCCATGTGGTTGGACTGAAAAAACTGCGTCAGCTACAGGATCTAGGACACAAGGTGATACTGATAGTGGGTGACTGGACGGCGCAGATTGGCGATCCCAGCGGCGCATCGATCACAAGACCGATGCTGACAGCAGAAGAGGTCAAGTCCAACGCCCAAAGCTATATGACACAGTTTTTCAAGGTTGTAGACCCGGAAAAGACAGAGGTTAAATGGCAAAGCGAGTGGTTTGGCAAGTTTACGCTGGCCGATGTACTCAAGCTGACCAGCAAGTTTACGGTAGCTCAGTTTCTGGCACGCGATGATTTTCGCAAGCGATTCGAAGAGCAGAGGCCGATAGCCATAACCGAGCTGCTTTACCCACTACTTCAGGCCTACGATTCGATAGAAATTCGTTCGGATGTGGAATTCGGCGGCACCGATCAGATGTTCAACTGCCTGGTTGGGCGTGAATTGCAGCAGATGGAAGGGCAAAGACCACAGCAGGTATTTTTGATGCCCATACTGGTTGGCACCGACGGCAAGCAGAAAATGAGCAAGAGCCTTGATAATTATATTGGCGTTGAAGAACCACCCAACGATATGTACGGCAAGGTCATGTCCATGCCGGATGAAGTCATAATAACCTACTTTGAACTGATAACCGATGTAGATGACGACGAGATCGAGGAGTTCAAAAAGCAACTGACAGATGGATCAGTTCATCCGATGGACTTGAAAAAGAGGCTGGCATTTGAGATAGTAATGCAGTTCCATGATGAAAAGGCAGCCTGTGACGCCGATGCACATTTCAGCAAAGTGGTGCAACAGAAGGAACTGCCCGATGAAATCCAGGAGGCCAAGGTATCGTTTAAAGCGCTGGCAACTGACAAGGAAGGCGAGATCAGACTACCGGAGTTGCTGCTTGCCACCGGCTTGGTTGACAGCAAGGGCGAGGCCAGACGCATGCTAGCCCAAGGCGCAGTGCAGATAGACGGGAATAAGGCCACAGACGCAAGCGCCAAAATTGAGAACGGCTCTATTGTAAAAGTTGGCAAGCGCAGAATACGCAAAATCATCAATACAGACTAGTATTTTATTATCAGGGAGGTTAAATATGTCACTCCCCAATTTTTTCATAAAAATACCCTACAGCCTGGTTGGACCGGGCAGTATCTCCAAACTACCCGAGCTGATAAAAGAGATGGACGGGACGCGCGTGCTCATCGTTACCGATAACGGCGTAAAAGAGGCTGGGCTGTTACACACGCTCATAGAATCTATCAAAAACAGCGGCTGCCACTACAGCACCTACGACGAATGCATGCCAAACACGCCGTCAGGCAATATCGATCAGTGTGCAAAAAAAGCTATAGAAGAGCAGACAGACCTGCTGATAGGAATAGGCGGCGGCAGTGTTATTGATACCACCAAAATAGTCAGTCTGCTGGCAGCAAATAGTCTGGAAATGTCCGATATCATCGGTGCACCCACTATGCCTTCCAAAGCGCTGGCCAAGATAATAATCCCGACCACCAGCGGCACAGGTAGCGAGTGGAGTAGACTGGCGCTTTATACCGACGAGGCTGATGGCCGAAAAAAGATGTTTCGTGGGATGAAGGTTTTCGCCGATGCAGTTATCATTGACCCCGAGCTTACACTGGGCATGCCGCAAAGGGTAACCGCCGATACGGGCATAGATGCACTAACCCATGCGATTGAGGCCTATACCAGTAGCACCGCTCATACTGTAGGCGACTCCTTTTCTGAGACGGCTATACAAATGGTTTCGTGTAACCTGCTGCGAGTTTATAACAATGGCAAAGACCTTGAGGCCAGATACAACATGTCCATCGCTGCATCGCTGGCCATGGAAGCAATGACCGTTGAAGGCGGCGGACTGGCGCATATGATAGACGCATCTATTATCGCAAAAGCTCATATTTCTCACGGGGCAGCGCTGGCAATAATACTACCTCATGTAATGGAGTACGACATACCAGCCAATGTAGACAGATATGCCAGACTTGCTACCCTGATGGGGGCAAAGATGAGCGGACTTTCTCTGGATGAGGCAGCCGCACTATCAGTGCAGACGTTCAAGAAATTATGCTCTGATCTGGGCATGAAACACAAACTATCTCAGGTCGGAATAAAAAGTGACGACATACCGGCAATGGTGGAAAACGTGCTTAAATTCGGCGGTGCCAGATTAGCACCACACAAGGCAGAAGATATAACGTCTATTTTAAAAGCAGCTTTATAAGCGGCGTTTTTATGTAAAGGAGCATCTGTGGCTAAACAATTTTCCTACGGTGGACAGGCAGTAATGGAAGGTGTGATGATGCGCGGTAAAAAGCATTACTCCATTGCCGTACGCAAGGAAACCGGAGAAATTACAACCATCACCAAAACCCTGTCTACCACCTTAAGCGGACGTGTGCGGAAAATACCTCTTCTGCGAGGTATTCTGGCCCTGATAGAAACGCTTATAATCGGTGTCAAATCACTTATGTACTCAGCCGACATGTTTATGGGCGAAGAAGCTAAGGACATGAAAGGTAAATCTTGGATAATGGGGTTTTCGATGACCCTTGGCATTATACTTGCCCTAGGCCTTTTTATAGGCATACCACTGGCTCTCACAGAGTATGTTGTAAAGCCACACGTACCTTCCAACGTTTTAGTTAACGTGGCAAACGGACTGATTCGCCTGGTTATCATAATCGGATATATGTATGTTATCGGACTCCTGCCTGATGTGCGCCGCGTTTTCTGCTACCACGGTGCCGAGCACAAAACGATCAACGCCCTTGAGGACGGAGCACCGCTTGAAGTAGCGGAAGTACAGAAGTACGGCACAGCCCATCCCAGATGCGGTACCAGCTTCCTGCTGATCGTGATGGTGCTGGCCATAGTCGCCTACATGTTCATCCCAAGAACAGGGATACTTCAACGTTTCAGCTATCAGCTGGTCATACTGCCTGCCGTTGCCGCAGTCAGCTACGAAATTATACGAATAACCGCCCGATATCACACCAATCCTATAGTGAAACTAATACTGATGCCGGGTATGTTCGTGCAATCGATAACAACCAAACAACCCGACGACCAGCAGGTTGAGGTGGGAATAACAGCGCTTAAAACTGCTATGGCCGCCGATGGCGACCTGGTTATAGAAGAAGTGGATACCATGACCAGCGACACCATTGAATCAACTCAAATCAGCGACAAGAGAGATGAATGAGTAAGGTAATAGCCAAGATAGTATCACAGCAAGGCCACTGCGATGCAGGACACAAGGTTGGAGATGAGTACGTTATTGACGACAAAACGCCGGAAGGAATATGCGCATGGGCTTACTATTCGCTATTTCCATTTGCTTCGGTGCTGCAGTACGGCGGGAAATTTCCGTGGTCCAAAGATGAGAATAAGGTCAGTGTGAACTGCCCTGATGGACATAATCCCGTGCAATTTGTGCTCACAAGGGTTGACTAAATTACCGGGGTTTAAAATCAAGCGCAACAGAATTCATGCAGTAGCGCTTCCCCGTTGGAGCCGGTCCATCATCAAATAAATGACCTAAATGCGCACCGCACTTTTGACATAATACCTCTGTTCTAAAACCATCCGCGTCGGCAACAAGCTTAACGCTTTTTTCAGAAATGGGCACCCAGTAGCTGGGCCAGCCTGTGCCCGAATCATACTTGGCATTTGAACTAAAAAGAGGGTTGTCGCAGCTTGCGCAACGATACACCCCATCTCCCTTAAAATCATGATATTTACCGGTAAAGGCAGGCTCGGTACCCTTCTCTCTGGTGACACGGAATTGCTCCGGTGTGAGAAGTGCCTTCCACTGTTCGTCGGATTTTACGCCGTCATCCATCATCATATTTTATGTCAACCGCCTTTCCGAACTAATAAACCAAACCGCATGTTATGTAAACCAACTAAGGCCCCATTTATGCACAATTATATACGGAATAAACAACTTATCACGCTGGTTTGTGCTTTGTCAAACAGGTGTTT
>JABGRK010000017.1 GCA_018648325.1 Chloroflexota bacterium | reverse complement strand
GGACACCCTGATTAAAAGTCAGGTGCTCTACCACTGAGCTAGCGGCTCACACTCTTAAACTATACTTGATTTGTGTCGTAAATTCAACGTCAAGCCGTAGTTAAGTCACAAGCTAATCTTCGAGCACAGGCCTGTAGTTTGGAGCATATCCCCATTTAGAAAAAGGCCAAATTCTAAGCCATGCCTTGCCGATAATAGAAGACTTAGATATGGAGCCAATCATTCGCGAATCGTAGCTGTTGTTGCGGTTGTCACCCATCACAAAGTAATGATCATCAGGAACTATCCAACTTTTATTGTTCGGCGTAGTCTCAGTAAGATATGATTCAGTAAGCAGGGCGCCATCATCGGATGGGTCGGCGTCTTTAACTATTATATATACTTCCCCACCTTCGATTTTCACCGTCTCGCCAGGTAGCCCTATCACACGTTTAATCAGCACCTTAACATTGTTATTTGGCTTTGGATTGTTAAAAACAATGATGTCGCCTCGTTGCGGTGTGCCACTTTTATAGGCCAGCTTGTTTACCAGTATCCACTGGCCCGTAGCAAGATTGGGGTCCATGCTTTGGCCGTCGACAACGTAGTTCTGTACTACCACGCGGGTAACCAGAAAAATGGTCAGGGCCACGCAAACAATTATTATTATATCGCGGAATTTCATTCAACCTGTCTTTCTCGGGAAGGACAAAACTGCTGTTCATTATACATTACTACTATACACTCTACTACCCCGGTCAGGTAACGGGCAAGTTACTATCGTATAGATTAAATTAAAAGGTTAACCGCGGCGTTGTCAATACATCAAAAAGCATGTTATTATAGCTTCACCTAAAAGCCAAAAGGGAGGTTATACTCAGAAGTGTATTGCCGAGGCATCAGGGGTGCAACAACAGTAGAGCAAAATACAGAGGATCAGATTATAGCGGCGACAACGCAGCTGCTTGAGCAGATGATCGATGCTAACGATATAGATGCCGAGTACGTTGCCAGCGTAATCTTCACCACAACTACAGACCTTAACGCCCAGTTCCCCGCAGCGGCGGCACGCCAAATGGGTTGGACTGATGCCGCTCTCATGTGCAGCCACGAGATGGAAGTCCCGGGAAGCCTTAAAAAGTGCATAAGAATATTGCTTCATTTAAATACAGATAAAAGCGCCAGGGAAATTAATCACGTGTACATAAAGGGCGCCAAGGACCTCAAATCTAACCATAGTTTCCAGGATTAGGCAAAAGACATGAAAAACGGCCTTCTTTTCGGAACCGCCGGCACACCACTGAGCACAGAAAACCCGCAGTCGACAATCAAAGGCATCAGGCGTATCAGAGAGCTTGGACTGGACTGCATGGAAATGGAGTTTGTGCGCGGGGTAAACATGGGCGAAAACACCGCACGAGACGTAGAGCAAGTGGCGATTGAAAACGGAATCAAGCTATCGGCACACGCACCCTACTACATCAACCTCAACGCATCGGATCAACAGAAACTGCACGACAGCCGCCAGCGGATACTTCAGTCAGCACGTATCTGCGCCGTCTGCGGAGCAAGTGACGTAGTACTACACGCCGGATTCTATCTGAAAAATACGCCTGAAAAGGCATATAAAACGATTGCAAAGCAGCTTACCCAACTTTCTGATATACTAAGGGCGGCAAACACCAATGTTACCCTAAGAGTAGAGGTAAGCGGCAAGGAAAGCCAGTTCGGTAGCCTCACCGAGGTGCTGACACTAAGTACAGATATTGACGGCATAGCACCGTGTATCGACTTTGCGCATCAGCACGCCAAAGGTGGCAAAGACAACACCTACGATGAGTTCGTTATCATACTCAAGAGAGTTGAAAAACGCCTGGGCAGGCATGGGCTGGACAACCTGCACCTGCACGTATCTGGAGTAGAATATACTGATAAAGGCGAAAAGAAACATTTGAACCTGAGACAGTCGGATTTCAACTACGTCGATTTGCTCAGAGCGCTCAAGGACTTTGATGCAAAAGGACGGATAATCTGCGAAAGCCCAAACCTTGAGGAAGACGCTGTGCTACTCAAGCAAACATATATGGCAATGAGCTAACGAAGGATAAGAACAATCGGTCTGGAAGTAAAAATAGCAAACCTTAAACTGCGTAATCCGGTGATGAGTGCATCCGGTACGTTTGGTTATGGCGTCGATGAGGCCCAGAAGGTCGATATTACCAAGCTGGGTGCCGTTATATGCAAAGGAATCTTTCTTAAACCCCGCGACGGCAACCCGCAACCGCGTCTGGTAGAAACACCGGCCGGTATGCTCAACTCCATCGGCCTTCAAGGCGTTGGCATCGACAAACTGATATCGGACTATGCGCCAGTGTGGGGAAAATGGGACACACCCGTAATAGTCAACATCTGCGGCGAGTCTGCTGACGAGTATACCGAAATAGCAAAACGCCTGGACGAAGTAGACGGGGTAAGCGGACTGGAAGTAAACATCAGCTGCCCCAACCTGCACAAGGGCGGCATGGAGTTCGGAACAGACCCGCAAGTAGCCGCACAGATAACATCTAACGTTAAGGCGGCTACCAGCCTGCCGGTGATGGTAAAGCTAACGCCCAACGCGCCGGACATTGTTTCCGTGGCCCGCGCAGTGGCAGATGCCGGAGCAGACGCCTTGTCGCTGATAAACACCATAGTGGGTATGGCTATTGACGTTGTGAAACAAAAGCCGGTTCTGCCCAACGGTATAGGCGGACTATCCGGCCCGGCCATAAAACCCATTGCACTGGCCATAGTATATAAGGTAGCTAAGTCAGTTGATATTCCAATTATAGGTGTAGGCGGGATATCGTCCGCAAACGATGCACTTGAGTTTATTCTGGCCGGGGCAAGCGCAGTACAGATAGGAACGGCCGGCATGATAAATCCTGATATCTTTGGCCAAATCGTAAACGGAATACAAACGTACATGCAAAAAACCGGCACTGCAGACATTTCAGAACTTGTCGGCAAAGCTGGATTACGGTAAAATAGTTACAGCTAAAAGGAGGACTAAAGACCTATGAACATAGTTGTTTGTTGTAAACAGGTACCTGATCCTGAAGCACCACCAGCGAGCTTCAAGATCGACGCAGCGGCGAATAAAGTAGCGCCAGCTCCTGGGGTAAACCAGGTGATAAGCCCCTTTGATGAGCAGGCGATAGAGGCCGCTCTTAGAATTAAGGACGGGCAGGAATCAACTGTACGTGTAATCTCCATGGGAACCGATCTGGTCTCAGACGTGGTCAAAAAACCACTGGCCATGGGAGCAGATGAACTTTACCTGATTCAGGATGAAGCTCTCAATGATGGAGACGGTATCTCCACCGCCTATGCGCTGGCAACGGCCATCAAAAAGATCGGCGAGTACGATCTGATCATCTGCGGCAGACAGGCTGCCGACTGGGACGTGGGACAAACCGGCGTGGGTATTGCCGAAGAACTGGGGATCGCCTGCGTAACCGTGGCCAAGAAGGTCGAGGTTGTCGATGGCAAGGTCAGAGTCGAGCGAGTCGTTGCCGATGGATACGAGGTAGTAGAGGTTCCATTGCCTGCAGTAGTTACTGTAAGTAACGAGCTGGGCGAGCCACGCTACGCCACACTCAAGGGCATCATGGGAGCAGCCAAAAAACAGGCAACTGTGATGAGCGCTGCCGACATCGGTGCAGACACCGCCAAAACTGGTAAGGCCGGAGCCAAGAGCAAGCTGCTTAAGCTGTACATACCGGTACGCGAGGGCAAGTGCGAGATGATTGAGGCCGAGGACCCGGCTGAGGCAGGCGCCTTGCTTGCTCAAAAACTAAGAGAGGCAAAAGTACTTTAGGCACTTGCCTACTAGTACTTGGAGGTATAGATAATGGGTGAAATAGGAATATTAACAGTAAGCGAATGTACTGATGGTGCCCTGGATGCCATCAGCGCAGAACTTTTAGGTGCAGCCCGAAAGCTCGCCGATGAGCTGGGCCAGAAAGTAGCCACCGTCATAATCGGTTCCGGCGTTGGCGATGCAGGCAAAGACGCCGTGGCTTACGGTGCCGACGAAGTATATGTTGCCGACGACGCCAAATATGCCAACTACCAACCAGAAGCTTATGCGGCTGTAGTTCAGCAGGCTGCCAAAGATCTGTCCCCGGCCATAATTCTTGCCGGACAGACTTCCATCGGACGTGATCTGGCACCGCGTGTGGCATTCAAACTACAGACCGGCCTTTCCACCGACTGCATAAGCCTCAAACTGGATGCAGGGCGCATGATAATGAGCAGAGCGGTATACGGCGGCAATGCCATGGCCGACTATGTATCGGAATCAGACCCACAGATGGCCACCGTCAGGGTTAAATCACAGGAGGCACTGGCCAAAGACGATTCCAGATCTGGAGATGTAAAAACCATCGCCGCTGATGCAGATATAAAGACGGCATTCATTGAAAAGGTCACCGAAGAGGTGACCGGAATCAAACTTGAGGATGCAGACGTAGTTGTATGCGGTGGACGCGGCATCGGCAGCGAAGAGGGCTTTGAGCCGCTTAACGAGCTGGCTAAGATGCTCCACGGCGCTGTGGGCGCAACCAGACCCCCGTGTGACAACGGATGGATCGCAAGCACACAGCAGATCGGCCTTACAGGCAAGATCGTTTCCCCCACGCTGTACTTCGGTATAGCACTTTCGGGAGCAAGTCAGCATATCGCCGGATGCTCAGGTGCCAAAAACATCGTTGCTATCAATAAAGACGATGAGGCCAACATCTTTAACGTTGCTCACTACGGCGTAGTCGGTGACTATAAAAAGATACTGCCCGCTCTTATTGCCAAGGTAAAAGAGCTAGGTTAAAAACAAATCGGTTTTAGCGATACTAATGTCCGGCCCGTTCTTTTTTGGA
Source organism: Chloroflexota bacterium (assembly GCA_018648325.1). Lineage (GTDB taxonomy): Bacteria > Chloroflexota > Dehalococcoidia > JABGRK01 > JABGRK01 > JABGRK01. The sequence continues at coordinate 296,692 of JABGRK010000017.1, read as the reverse complement.
TGGGCCGGATTTTTTTGTGCCTGCTATAATATAGGCAAGACGATGGACTACGACGATGCCAGAATCAGGCTAATTGATAAGCTGAAGCGCGAGATAACCGACGCGCGCGTGCTGGACGCGATGGCCCGTGTGCCAAGGCATTTGTTCGTGCCAGAGGCAGAACTGAGCAGGGCCTACATGGATATCCCTCTGCCCATCGGCCAGGACCAGACGATATCACAACCATACATCGTGGCACTGATGACTCAAGCGTTAGAACTTAAAGGCACTGAGACAGTGCTGGAAGTGGGGTCAGGCTGCGGATATCAGGCAGCAATACTGGCCGAGCTTGCAGAAAAAGTCATCACGGTTGAACGATTACCTAGTCTATCAGAAAAGGCCTGTGCCGTACTAAACGACCTGGGCTATACAAATATCGAGCGCCACATCGCGAGTGAGGAGCTGGGCTGGCCGTCAGACGCCCCATATGACGCCATCATCGTAACCGCAGGCGCACCATGCGTGCCGCAGGAGCTTATCGACCAGCTTGGTGATTACGGCAGGATAGTAATACCGGTCGGAACACGCTACGAGCAGGAACTGCTCAAACTCACCAAAACAAAAGACGGCACAACAACCAAAGGCATGGGCGGCTGCCGTTTCGTCCCCCTTATCGGGCCTAATGCCTGGGATGGGTGATTAGTATATAATTATATGTAGGGGGAAGTACTTATGCCAGATGATCACCTGACACAGTGCTCACTTTGCACAAAACGGGTATGCTCATCAGAACACACGGAAGAAGCGCTGGAGAACTGCCCCATGATAACCAGTAAAGATGTTCTGGATAGCGCGCTTGCCAATTACGATGATCCTGAGCTGCTTGAGTTTGCCCGACAGGCATCCATTCAGGAGGCCGAGTGTCACGGGCAAAGCCCGCTGGGTAAAACGATGATACACCCCAGAGTCGAAGAAACTTACCTCTTTGCTAAAAAGATGGGCTACAAAAAACTGGGGCTGGCATTTTGCATGGGTCTATCAAATGAGGCCAAAACCCTTACCGAGATACTACAAAATAAGGGATTTGAGGTAGTATCGGTGTGCTGTAAATGCGGTGCAGTCGACAAGTCTGAAATAGGCCTTAAGCCCGAAGACAAAATATCCAAATCAGACAAGTTCGAAGCCATGTGCAATCCCATTGCTCAGGCCAAGCTACTCAATGACGCCAACACCGACTTCAATATACTCATAGGTTTGTGTGTGGGCCACGACGCTCTATTTTTAAAACACGTCGAACAACTTACCACAGTGATGATAGTAAAAGACAGGGTAACCGGTCATAATCCAGCGGCGGTACTATATGCCAAAGGCCCGTACTACAGGCGTCTATATCAAAAAGAAGCCTGATATATCCGGAGAAACGATGGACGAACAAACCTGCGACAACCAGATGAGCCGGGAACAATTAATACAAAATAAGGTAGATGAAAACGGGGCCAGGTGGCGCAAAGTTTACTTTGGTGGTGGCATGCATTTTGAGAACTGGCTTGCTCAGGCTAAAGAGCTTGGCGAGGTTCAGGTTGAGCAGGTAATCCCGGATGGACTTGCATGCTTTGGAAATAGCGGTGAAAAGCTGTTTAGAATCTGGGTAAAAGAAGAACCCACACCCGATATCATATAGAGCCGTTTTCACGTTTGTTTTATTAGTGAAATAAACATCGTTGTTTAAACAATACGATTATCAAGAGATGCAGGATTCTTCCTGCCGGGAGTCTGGGGGTGTCCCCCAGATTCACACTCCCCCATGAATGGGGGACTAAAGGGGGTTGATAAAGACCTCCATACTATGAAACAAACACCAATATTAAGATCAGGTGAACATGAACTACGATGAGGCAACAACTAAGGTAATCGCCCAAATGAAGGGCACCTATACTGACACGGTTATCGACTATGCCATAAACACGCGTAACTTCGGCCGGCTGGCTGACTGGGATGGCATAGGTACTGCGTCCAGCTCCTGCGGTGAGACCATTCAAATGTGGATCAAGGTAGCAGGCGGCAAGATATCAAAAGCCTCTTTTGAGACAGACGGATGCGCAGCAACACTGGCTTGCGGTAGCATGGCAGCCGAGATGATAACTGGAAAAGACGTTGCCGGTGCGCTAAAGATCACTCAAAAGGCCATACTTGACGCACTCGGTGGACTGCCAGATCACAATCAGGAACTGGCACTGGTTGCAGCAAAAGCCGTTAAAAACGCCATACGTGACTTTCTGGCGCTCAAACGTGAACCATGGAAAAAAGCATACCGCAAGCTGTAAAAAAAAGCTGAGTCTGTTAAACTTAATGTATAAGAGATAAATCGTAAGCAAACTGGATAAGGAGCAAATAGTTAATGGCAAATCAGGATGAAGTAACAAAAGCTATCGGAGAACTGCTGGTACCCGGCGTGGGCCGCAGTCTTATTGATCTGAACCTGCTAAAAAGCGTGGAGGTAGCGGACGGCAAAGTGAATGTAACTGTTGCAGATGCAGCCATCGGCCCCGGCACGCAGGAATGGATAAAAACCAAGATCGAGGCAGCAGTAGAAAAAATAGCCGACGGAGCCCAGATAACCACCGAGTTCGTTGCCGCCAAACCCATGGATGTCAACCAGGTAACCAAGGTAGTAGCCATTATGAGCGGCAAGGGCGGCGTAGGCAAATCGCTGGTTACGGGGCTATCTGCTGTGGCGCTGGCGCGTCAGGGCAAAAGCGTTGGCATACTGGATGCCGACATCACCGGCCCGTCCATACCAAAAATGTTCGGCATGAAAACAAGGCCCATAGGCAGTGAGTCAGGCATATTGCCCATCATCTCGCATCTGGGCATCGAGGTAATGTCCATTAATCTTATGCTGGAAGACGAGCACGAGGCCGTCATCTGGCGCGGCCCGGTCATCTCCGGCGCCATCAAGCAGTTCTGGGAAGAGGTTCTCTGGGGTAAACTGGATTATCTGTTCGTAGACCTGCCTCCGGGAACCGCCGACGCACCTCTAACCGTAATGCAAACCTTACCCGTTGCCGGAGTGGTCATCGTATCAACTCCGCAGGACTTGGCAAGTATGGTGGTAAGAAAAGCGGTAACAATGTCTCACAAGATAGGTAAAAAAATCTTTGGCGTGGTAGAAAACATGAGCTATCTTGAAATACCGGAGACGGGTAAAAAAATGGAGCTTTTCGGTAAAAGCCGTGGACAGGAAGTGGCTGACGCTGCTAACGCACCACTGCTGGCACAACTGCCAATCGATCCCAAGCTGGCCGCCCTGTGCGATGCTGGCGATGTAGAAAAATACAGCACGCCTGAATTTGATGCATTTTCAAAGAACCTAACCAAGGTGCTTGAAAGCGCCGAGTAGATAATATAAGCGCACAATACAAAAAAGGGGTATGTTTAAAACATGCCTCTTTTTGTATTAAGCAATAAGCTCTGACTTCTTGCCACAGGTAGAGCAAAGGCGATATACTAATTAAGTTAGATTTATGACTACAAATACAGCAACAAAATATGAAACGGTAATCGGGCTTGAGGTGCATGCTCAACTACTTACCAATAGCAAAATGTTTTGCTCTTGCAGCACCGATTACGCCGGAAAAGAACCCAATACTCATGTCTGTCCGGTGTGCCTTGGCATGCCCGGCGTGCTGCCCGTCATCAACAAAAAGGCGGTGCAGTACACCATAATGACGGCGTTGGCACTCAACTGTGAAATACCCGAATACACCAAGTTCGACCGCAAAAACTACCCCTACCCCGACCTGGTTAAGGGTTATCAGATATCACAATTCGATATGCCTCTATCTCTTAACGGCTGGATCAATGTAACTACCGATGATCAAACACGGCGCATAGGTATAACCCGCGTACATCTGGAAGAAGACACCGCCAGGCTGATGCACCGGCAGGACCCATCCGGCGAAACCTATTCGCTGGTGGATGTGAACCGCTCCTGCTCGCCCCTGATGGAAATAGTGGGTGAGCCCGACATACGCTCACCTGAAGAAGCACGCCAGTACCTTATGCAACTGCGCAGCATCGTGCAGTACCTTGGTGTATCCACAGGAAACATGGAGGAGGGTACCTTCCGCTGCGACGCCAACATCAGCATCAGGCCCGAGGGAATGAAAGAGCTTACTACCAAGGTTGAAATAAAAAACATGAACAGCTTCAAGGCTGTGTATAGTGCGCTGGATTACGAGGTAAAAAGACAGCAGGAAGTTATAGGCTCCGGCGGAACAATTGTGCAGGAAACGCGCGGCTGGGACGATGCTTCCGGTACAACTAACAGCCAGCGTAGCAAAGAACACGCCCACGATTATAGATATTTCCCTGAGCCTGACCTGCCGCCGCTGGCTATCAGCAAAACCTGGGTTGACCAGCTTAAAGCCAATCTACCTGAACTACCTGTAGCACGCCGCCAGCGCTTTATTGATGATTGCGGTTTGTCGGAGTACGACGCCAGCCTGCTGACCGCTACCAAGATACAGGCCGACTGGTTCGAACAGGCGGTAAAACTTAGTAGTAAAAATAGCGCAAAAGCCATAACTAACTGGATGAATGGTGAGTTGGCCCGTTTGCTCAACTCCACCGGCACCGATTTTATGGATACAAAAATCACGCCACAAAACCTTGTTGCCCTGATAGATCTTATCGACAAAGGAACCATTAGCAACAAGCTGGCCAAGACTGTTTTTGAGGAAATGTTTGCTACAGGCAAGAAGCCTGCCGGGATCATCGAAGCAAAAGGTCTTACACAGGTTAGCGATTCAGGTCAGATTGATGGTATAATCGAAAAGGCGATTGAAGATAACCCCAATGCAATCGCCGACATCAAGGCAGGAAAAGAGCAGGCGCTCAAGTTCCTGGTAGGCCAGGTAATGAAGCTAAGCCGGGGCCGGGCAAACCCACAGATGGTAAATAAACTACTCATAGAGAGGTTCAAATAGCTATGACAGAAGGAATACAAATAGCACTGATTGTAGTATCCATTATTTTGGTCGTAGCCCTGCTGATGCAGCTCAGAGGCGGAGGACTAGGAACGATATTCGGCTCCGAAACAAGCTCCTTCAGGACGAGGCGCGGCTTTGAAAAAACACTGTTTCAGCTTACGATTTTGCTGGCGGTAATTTTTGTCGGATTGGCCATAGCTAATATGGTATGGGAGCCTACGCCAACGATATAATACTAGCGTTAATGCGATCAAAGTATATGCTTACGTTGATTCCAGCTTAGCGTGTCCCAGCAACTCCCAAAATCATTGATAGTCAGAACGCCCCAAGTACTATTCGCCCTCAACTCGAACCACGGTGCCATAAAAGTACCCCCAATAAAATGGCAGCGCAACCCAAGTCAAAACATTGCCTTTAGCCACGTATCAACCTTATAATAATCTGGTGAGGTTTGCTATGCGCGTTATCTTCATGGGCACACCCGATTTCAGTGTACCCGTTCTAACAACTCTGGTTGAAGGCGGATACGACGTGGTTGCCGTATACACCAAAACTGACAAGCCCAGCGGCAGGGGACGCCACAACACCGCATCGCCCATAAAGCACCAAGCACAAAAACTAGGGCTTCACATTGAAGAGCCGATAACCTTTAAGGATGCGGCGGTTGTTGAGCATATGGCAACGTTCGAGCCGGATATAACTGTAGTGGCCTCTTACGGGCACATACTGCCTAAAAGTGTGATCGATATGCCTAAAATCGGATGCCTCAATATTCACCCGTCGCTGCTTCCCAAATACCGGGGGCCATCGCCAGTGGCCAGCGCAGTACTTAATGGTGACAGCAAAACAGGGGTTACGGTTATGACGGTGCTTCCAAAGGTAGACAGCGGCCATATTCTGGCACAAACAGAAACCAAAATTGGACTGTCCGATACCACCGCAGCACTAACACCCAAACTGTTTGAAATAGGAGCCAGGCTGCTGATAAATACCATCCCAGGCTGGGTAAAAGGCGACATTGTGGCCCAACCGCAGGACGAAAGCATGGTCACCTACAGCAGAACATTCGCCAAAGATGATGGTAGAATAGACTGGAGCGCACCAGCCCAACATATAGCAAGGATGGTATGTGCTTTTGATCCTTGGCCGGGATGCTACACCACGCTGGGTGGCAAAATACTCAAGATAATAGAAGCCACCGCAATTTCGGTAGAAACGACCGACTTAAAAGCAGGGCAAATCATAGAACTAAACGACTGCGATGGCAATGTCGGCGTTGTAACCGGAAACGGCGTTCTGGTGCTAAACAAAGTACAAATGGCGGGAAAACGCCCTATGCCAATAACAGACTTTACACGTGGGCAACATGAATTCATAGGTTCAATTCTGCAATGAAAACCAGCGATTTCGATTACATACTGCCGCCCGAGTATATCGCCCAAACTCCCGCTGAGCCCCGCGATCACTCCAAACTACTTGTGTTATCAAAAAAGGACGGTACAATCGAGCACAAGCACTTCTACGATCTTCCCGACTATCTGTCAGAAGGCGACGTGCTGGTGTTTAACGAGAGCCGTGTTATACCTGCGCGCCTTATGGGACGCAAGAGCGGCAGCGGCGGCAAGGTTGAGATACTGTTGCTGCACCCCAAGGGAGACGGATTGTGGGAAACACTGGTCAAACCGGGACAGCGCGTGCGTGAGGGAACTGTCATCGAGATTGGCACGGGCGACTTGAGCGTAACTGCCGAAGTTATGGAAAGAGGTCAAGGTGGAATCAGGACAATCAGGTTTTCCGATGAATCAAAACTTGATAAGCTGGGTATAGTACCGCTACCTCCCTACATACATACGTCGATCAATGATCCTGAGCGATATCAAACGGTCTACGCGCGTGTCAAAGGAAGCGTTGCCGCACCCACCGCCGGACTGCACTTCACACCGGAGCTGCTTTCAAAAATACAGGTTAAAGGCGTTGAGCTGAAGTTTGTGACACTGCATGTAGGTATGGGGTCTTTTAAGCCGGTAAAAGTTGATGATCCGGCCCAGCATCTTATGCATAAGGAGTACGGCGAAGTAAGTAATGAAGTAGCCGACAGGATCAATAAGGCCAAGGCCGATGGGCGACGTATAATTAACGTGGGGACAACATCTGTCAGACTGGTTGAGACGGCAGCAAAGCAAAACGCTAACGGCAAACTATCTGCTTATGCAGATTGGACAGGGCATTTCATACTACCAGGATATGACTTTGCAGTACCGGACGCGCTAGTCACCAATTTCCACCTGCCCAAATCAACTTTGCTCATGCTAGTGGCAGCCTTTGCCGGAACTAAAAACATCAGAGTGGCATATAGTCAGGCTATTGAGCATAATTACCGCTTCTACAGCTTCGGTGATGCCATGCTGATAATTTAAAACTTTTTTTAAAAAGCCGTATCTGACATATTCAACAACCTGGCAACCCAAAACATTTTGATAGATTATTATACTTATGACACCTTGTTATCTATCTCTCGCTGTGTTATAAAATGCCACAGGGCTATTACAGCTATTACCCATTAAAGGTGATTTATATGTCTGGTGGAAATGATTTATTTAGAAAAAGCGCAAGCTACTTGGTAATGAGCACCATAGTAGCCGTACCGTATGTGGCCTTAGTATCTCTGGCTACAACATTGCTAAGGCCAGGACTGATATTACCCGTACTAATACCATTACTAATAGTGCTGATTCTTGCCCTGCATCCCATATGGAACCGGGTGCAAAACAGAGTTCATAAATGCTTCTACCAGCAGCGCTATAATTTCCTCAAAAACCTGGAGAGCTTCAATCAAGAAGTCCACTCCATAAGCGATATCGGGAATTTCGGCTCTTCCATTGTTGAGTTACTAAATCAAGCACTGGAAGATACCCACATTAGTCTGCTTCTGCTAACGGAATCGCAGGATTACAACGCTATAGCAACAACTGAAGGTAGCAGTGCGAATGTAAATATAAAACGCAACAACCCGGTTATCAAGTGGCTCAAGCTCAATATGAAATTGTTGCGCGATCATGAGATCAACCTGATACCACAACTTCAAGCTCTGACTGACAAACAGAAAAAACAGATCGAAAATATTGAGCTGTTTGCTCCGCTGATAACGCCAAGCAATGAGATGGTGGGTATACTACTGCTTGGTCCCCAAAAATCAGGCAGGAAATACGATCAGTCAGATGAACAATTAATAACCACAATAACTAAGCGAGTCTCAATTGAACTGGAAAATGCTCGTCTGTATAACCTGGAAAAAGGAATGCGCAAGGAACTGGAAACTCAAGATGAACAGAAAACAGAATTTTTGTATAGCATCGCTCACGAGCTAAAAACTCCACTTGCCGCCATAATTTCCTCATCAGAATTACTCTCTGGTGAGATTTCTGCACGATCCAACCATCGTGAAGAAAACCTAATACGCAACGTAAGCCGTAGCGCATGGTGGATGAACAAACGTGTAACCGAGCTACTTGACCTTGCCAAGCTGGAGATATCTACTATAGAACTCAACCTTGCACCTGTTAACATCGGCTCGGTGATAAAAGACATCGCATCAAGACTGTTTTACGTTTTTAAAAACAAGGGACAAACGCTTAAAACACAACTGCCAAAGGGCCTTCCCAAAGTGAATGGAGATTTGGAGAGATTAGAACAGATAATGTTCAATTTACTGTCTAATGCAAATAAGTATTCTCCTACCGATAGTGTCATAATGTTGCACGTGGTCCAAAATAATAGTAGAGTAGTAGTAGAAGTTGAAGATGCCGGCCCATCCGTCAGTGATCAGGATAAAAAAAGAATATTTGAACCCTATTACCGTGGCAGCGATTATGATATGATAAAACGCTTGCCGGGATTGAGCCTGGGGTTGGCAATATGCAAAAAACTTGTAATACAGCACCAGGGTGAGATATGGGTGACACCTAAACATCAGCGAGGAAATATTTTTTCATTTTCAATTCCAATCCACAAGCCGGAGACACCGGCAAATAAGAAAAAATAGGAGAAAAAGATGAAAGTTTTAATAATCGAAGACAGTGCCGACGTATCCGAATCCATGTCACTTTGCCTCCAGCTCAGATGGCCGGAAGCAACCATAGTAACAGCCGCCGAAGGGGCCAAAGGCCTGCAACTTCTGGAAGCCGATAAGTACGATATAGCTATTTTAGACATTAATCTGCCAGATATGAACGGCTTTGACGTACTTAAAGAGTTGCGCACAGAATCAAACATCCCGGTCATCATAGTAACGGTAAGAGGGATGGACGACGATCAGGCGAAAGGCCTGGAAATAGGCGCCGATGATTACATCGTCAAACCGTTCAAGCCTCGCGACCTTGTTGCCAGAGTTAACGCCGTGCTGAGACGGGCATCGTCAGACAAGGGAGATGATGATGAAGCCAGTATCACCTCCGGTGCTCTCAGCCTGCATCTGACAACAAACGAAGTTCATCTGCGCGACGATGTACTGAAACTGACTCCAACAGAGTGCAGACTGCTCTATGTGCTAATGAAAACCGCTAACGAAACTCTGAGCAACAAAGATATCTCGCAAAAGGTCTGGGGTAAAGATCAGGCAAACAACGAGGTAGTAAGAACTTATATCCGACGTCTGCGCAACAGGCTTAAGGACAATCCGCCACAGATAATACTGACTCAGCAAAAAGAGGGCTACAGATTCGTAACCCCCGCATAAATTCGATTAAAACTTAATATAGATATAAAAAACGCAGCTTGTTAATTCTGGCTGCGTTTTTTGTTCTATTGGTGTGTATATTTGCATATATAACGCAACTTTTTAAAATAGTCAGACTTGCCCAAGCTGAAACTCCTGAAATAGCCATGACTCCAACAAATCAGCCTCATCCCGCATAAACTCCACGTGATAACCACAGCCGAAATAACCATCGCCCTCTTTTATCACCTCGCCTATGCGTCCATAATAAGGGCTACACCCGTCAACAACCTTAACCTTTTGCCCCGGTTTAAATGTCGCCATTGTATCTCTACGCTCCACTCTGAATAAATATGTAATCAATCCAATCTACCCAATTATAATTTATGGGGAAGAATACTGTAAACCTTGTACAAAAGATCAGCTAGTCTCAAACCGACTTAAGAAAAACTGAGCGTATCCGCGCGCTGCGGATAGCGTTTCATATATTGCCAAAAAACGTAAACAACTTTATACTACCACCACAGATGAATGACAATATCCTCATTATTAGCCTGTACTATAATCCTAATAAAGGGTGCATGACAGCATGAACCAGTCTTTTTGCGTATATAACAATGTGTTTCAGATAGGAGGATCGGATATATCACACCCGGCCGACTGCGCCGTATACCTGATTGATTGCGGCGATCTAGTGCTGATAGACTCAGGAGCAGGCCTCAGCTTTGATCATCTGATAAAAAACATTCAAACGCTCGGTTTTAATCCCGAAAAGCTTGTGGCTATCATCGCTACACACCGTCACATAGACCATATTGGCGCACTGTGGCAATTCCGTGAAAAATACGGAGTTCAAATCATAGCGCATGAGCTGGATACAGAAGGCATTGAGAAAGGTATACGTACAGCGGCTCAGTTCTATGATATAGAGTACCGGCCATGCCAGGTCGATATTGAGCTGACGGGAAATAATAATATGCTTAAATATGGCGAATACGAACTGAATATACTGCACGTGCCGGGACACACCGCCGGAGGAATAGCTGTATATGTAGATATAGGTAAACGTATATTATTTGGACAGGACATTCACGGGCCTTATTCCCTGCCCGGCGCTGATAAACAAAAGGCAAAGCAGTCTCTTCAAAAACTCATCGACATTCAGGCCGACATTTTATGTGAAGGACACTTCGGCATTTACCAGCCAAAAGAAAAGGTGAACGAGTATATCAATAGCTATCTTGGCAGACTTTAGCTTTTAAGTCTGCCGGATATAGCTCATAGCAGTACAGCTTCCCACTATTGTCGCCACATGCTATAATGCTGCAAAAAGAGACCTTTATGGAGGGGCATATGGAAAACAATTTACCTGATATACCCAGAATGTCTCTGATAGCAATGCTGCGCTGGATAGCCGTCCTGGAGGTGATTCTCGGATCAGCAGGCCTGATAATATTTGTGGCAATGGTGCAACCGGGACAGTCGGCTTTGTCCACCATGGCACTTCTATTTACCGGACTTAAATGGGTGCTCTTTGTTTCCCTTTTGCTTTACGCTCTGTCCTATCTGGATCCCAGCGTTGAAAACATGAAAACCATCTTTGGTGTTTCCATTCAAAAAGTGCTGCGTTATTCCATAACAGGAGTTCTGCTTTTCAGCCTTACAGAGCTGATACTAAACGTGGCTGCCACTGCAATAGCAAACGGTGCATTTATAGCCAACGCCATTACGGGAATAATAAGCACTCTGGCTATTATGGCGATATTTTATACACTATACCTGCTAGTAAAATCTAAAATATCAGCAGCAGAGTAGACAAAGCAAAGCCGCTATTTTTTACAACGGCGGCATGCGTTTTTTATTAAGTTTTCGATGAGCCATCCCGATAGAAAGCTACATCACTTTATACTTAGGCCCGTCGGCGCCCTCAGGAACTTCCCATACAATGTTTTCATAAGGACATTTCACTCTGCAAGTTTTGCAATGCAAACAGTTGGATGGGCTAAGCATCATCTTGCCTTCTTCTACTTTATATACCTCGCCCGGACAGAAGCAAACACATGGATTAAGGCCATACTTAGCTTCACATTCCCTGCAATCATCGGTATTTACAAACGTAATATGTGATGGCTGCTCTTCCCTGTGGAATGTGCCCGAATAGCTAACGTCGGTCAGCCTGTCAACGCCCTCGCTATAGTCCCTCTTAAGCTTGGATTTCTTCATGCTTTTATAGTCGGGATGAGTCTTTAACCTGAAAGGAAGAAGACGCTGTATCTTTGTAAGCGGAGCTCCCAAGTATACTCCAACACGTTTTGCCTTTTCAAAAACCTGTCTGTAGTTGCGCGCGCCACGCATATCCTTGCCTACAAAGCTGTCGTCCAGTGCAGTCTTGTATGCACTAAGTGACTCCTTGGAGTAATCACCTTTTTGTATCGAAGCAAAAATAGCCTCGGCGGCTACGATACCCGATTTTACAGCGTACTGCAGCCCTTTCATTTTCCTGATGTTCACCAGCCCGGCGGCATCACCAATAATAACGGCGCCGTTTGTTACCAGCTCAGGCATGGAATAATATCCGCCCTCAGGGATGGTTTTGGCCCCGTATGCTACTACCTCGCCACCTTCAATAAGCTTGCTGACATATTTATGAGATTTGTATACCTGTAATTCCTGCTGCGGATTAAGATCGCAATATCTCCAGTCAAGTCCCATAATCAGGGCCACAGCCACATAATTGCCACCCATGCTGTATATGGTCCCACCACCAAAGACGTCCGGGGTTAACCGTCTATTGGGAAAACCCATGGTGTGTATCACCCGGTTGGACCCAAAGTTGTTTTCCTCCGGCAGTTTGATGATCTCTTTAACACCCACGGAATAAATCTGGGGATTTTTGTCTTTGGTCATCTCAAATTTATCCGTTAATCGATCTAGTACGGGGTCAAGACAACCATTGCCGAATACAGTAACGTTTGCTTTAATTTCCTCACCAGCCACGTAATTAGACTGCTTTTCGCCCTCTTGATTAAGTCCCTTGTCTCCCAGCTTAACGCCTTTTACAAAGCCATTTTCTTCTACTATGTCCCTGGCAGCAAAGCCAGTATATATTTCTACTCCCAACTGTGTTGCCTTTTCGGCCAGCATGGCAGTAAGTTCGCTTATGGAAACAGTATATAATCCTTCGTTTTTCATGTCGGAAGGAAGGATGAAATTGGGGACACTAACGGCAAAGTGATGGGTTAAATATTTAACACTATCCTTTTGCACTTCGTTTTCCAGCATCTTCTTAATAAACGGGTGCTCATCCTGCTTCCAATCGGGAAGCAGTTCATCAAGAACCTCTGCGTCAAAAATCGCTCCTGATAGAGTGTGATTTCCTACTTTGTTTCCTTTTTCAACAACAACAACCGACTCGCTTCTGCCACTTTCCTTTAGCAGTTGCTGCAGTTTTATAGCTCCGGCCAAACTCGCCGGCCCGGCACCTACAAACAATATATCTGCTTTATTCAGATCGCTTCCAACTGCTTTAGACATTTTGTTGTACCTCACTCGTTTTAAGAGCCTTGATTAAACCCGGAACCACTTCTTCCAGATCCCCCACTATGCCGAAATCAGCAACTTTGAAGATAGCAGCATCGGGGTCTCTATTTATGGCGATGATGATATCGGAACTCTGCATTCCGGTAACATGCTGTATCGCACCTGAAATACCTACAGCTACATATATAGTTGGCTTAACAGTCTGTCCAGTCTGCCCAACCTGATGCGTTCGTTCTATGAATCCTGATTCAACAGCCATCCTGGACGCACCGGCCATAGCCTGCTCTCCAAAATACTGTTCAAAGCCTTCAACCAGCGGATGGATATACTTATCAAAGCCTTCTTTTGTCCTCAGCCCCTTACCACCGCCGACGATAATAGTAGCATCACTCAGTTCAGATGTAGATGGGAGCAATTCGGATGTGACGATTTTGGCCCCCAGATCGTCTTCGGTTATTTCTACCACAACATCAATGACCTCGCCCTTCCTTGTACTGTCAGGCTCTATTGCGGCAAAAACGCCGGGCCTTGCTGTGGTCATCTGTACCTTAGAGTTTTGAGAAACGATACTGGCCATTATGTTTCCGCCCAGAGCTGGTCTGGTCTGCTTCAAGATGGCAGTAGCTTCCTTTTTGCCACGTGTAAAGTCTACAATGTCCAACTGAGTACAATCCGCAGTAAGCCCTGAGTTCGTCTTGTAAGCAATTCTGGGGGCAAGCTCTCTTCCCTGCGGAGTAGCACTAAACAACATAATCTGCGGTTCGTGCTGCTCAACCATGCGTGAGATTGCCTTTGTGTAACTGGTAGGAAGGAAATGTGCAAGCAAAGGGTTGTCTATAACAAATACCTTGTCAGCACCGTACGAAATCAAGGCATCAGAAAGGCCTTTGACATTGCTGCCGACCAGCACTGCGCCTACTTTCTCACCCAGTGTTGCCGCCAGTTCTGCCGCCTTACCCAACAGCTCATACGTGGCCGGATGGATCTCCCCATCATCCTGCTCAACATATACACAGACATCACCTTTGTAGTCACTCTGCTTGCCCTCGGGAAGCTTATAATCTGAAGTTACAGCTTCTGAGGATATCTCGTTTAGTTTTTTATTGTATGTTTCTTTGAGTCCTTGCACGACTTTATTTAGATCGTGTTCAAATATACAAACCCGGTTGCTGCTCTCTTTTGGTGAGAAGATTTTTACCACGTTTGTTCTGGACCCACCCAGGCCAACGCGAGTCGTATCCGCCTCTATATCCTCGACACTCCATTCGCGGGTAGTTTCTTTTTCAGCCCATCTTGTTCTGGCAAAAGACGGGAATGGCGTCTCAGCCCACTCCGTGACCGTCAAAAGGCAAGGCATTTTTGTAGGGCTAACTGTTTCAGCGCCTCTTCTGGTTATTCTTTCAGCCAGCATGTTGTCTTTTTCAAAAGTGACCGTGGTTACATAGCTTATGTTTGCAATACCAAGCTCCTCGGCCAACTGTGGCGGCACCTGCGCGGTATCGCCATCCACAGACTGCATACCTGCCAGCACAACAAAATCATCTGATCCTGCGAAAATTTCCTTCTGAATCTTACGTATAGCCTGAGCCAAAGGATAGGCAGTAGCGGTTGTATCTGCACCCGCAAACTTCCTGTCGGTAATTAAAACACCCTCATCGATTCCAATCGACATGGCATATCTTAATATCTCCGTTGCAAATGGCGGCCCCATTGTCAGTGCAATGATCTTGCCATCGCGGTCTTTGCGCATACTCAGAGCCATAGCCATCGCCTGCTTGTCCAGCTCATTGCATACATTATCCAGTAGGCCCCTTTTGAGAGTACCTTTTTCCCAATCCCAGGCCTCTTTGGGTATATGCCTGATATCGGGTACCTGCTTGATGAGCACTATATAGTTCATGTGCGTCCCCTATAGAGCAATTACGTATTTATTTACAAAGTCATATCTGCTAAAACAAAAAAATACTGCCGTTATCTTATATTCTTCTTCGAAGTGCATAGTGAAACGGGGATAAAAACCGCGAGGCAATAATAAAATCACTAGACATAATTTCAGCCCTCAAATGCTACCCAATCCCTTTCACGCACCGGATACACAGATATGACAATGTCTCTTACATTATATAAATAATAATGTTGGGAAAGCAACACCGGAACATAGGGGAAAATACCTGTTTTTGACACAAAATGTAGAACATAAGGTCTGTTTTTAGTATTTTTATCTAGAAAAAAGACGATAAGCCGTATTATGAATAACAGTGAGAAAATGGGGGGAGAGGGTAGGATAACCTGAAGAAGCGTAAAGGATTATCCTACCTCTATTTATCACATTCCGTAAAAGCTAATTATTTGGTGCGCTTTTTAAGGAGATGCCCTATCGTGATTAATACCACGATCTTGATTAAGTATATGTTATTTTCGGTAAAGCACTAAGCGGCGCCACACTTAACAATTAGTAGGATTTATACCCAATCAATAGGCGAAATTACGCGGGGTTTGGACAGGGACAATTATTACTATCTGCTTTTGGAAGTTTAGGTATCTTAAACGCTTAGATAGTCAAATTTGATCGACACTAATTTTGGGATAAATAGTATGATCGGTAAACATAGAAAGGTTTTTAAGCTAAAAAGCATTTGGCGTTTCAATATTAATAAGCCTTTTGCCAATGGCGTACTTTATCAAATCGGCACGATTATGGATATCAAGTTTTTGCATTAAATTAGCCCTGTGCCCTATTACTGTCTTTTCACTTATATGGAGCAAATGTGCAATCTGACGGCCTGTATTGCCCTCGGCCACAAGTTGAAGTATCTCGCGTTCCCTGTTAGTAAGATTATCATATTCATCCACATCAGAGTCCATCAAACTTCTGTAGTCACCCACCAGTATCTTGGCAACAGAAGGATGCAGAAAGTACTCGCCATTATAGACAGTGCGTATCGCAGCGATAAGGTCTGCGCCAGCCGCCCTTTTGGGCACATACCCAAATGCCCCAATTTTAACCGCAGTTATCACATATTCTTTATCCGTATGTTGTGATACTATAACCGTTTTCGCACTCGGATTAGTCTTGACCAAGCGGCGGCAAACCTCAAGGCCATTCATATTTGGCATAGCAATATCCAGCAACACCACATCAGGAGCCAAAGCCGGTATCTTATCTACAGCCTCTATTCCATCAACAGCCTCGCCTATGACCTCTATATCTTCATGAAAACTCAGCAAAGAGCGAATGCCATCACGAAACAGTCCATGGTCATCCACCAGAAAGACTTTTATTTTATCTCCAGCGTTGCTCAACTGGTCACCTCGCTATTTCCGCCAATATCACACTGATTCAAGTATATCCATTAAACCCTAATCAATATATTAACATATTATTTAATATACAGAAAGTATTGTAGTATTACAAAATTTTCTATCCGATTATGTGTACCACATTGTCGGGCTTTCTCGCTCTACACTATTCTTGTTTTATGCATAATTGAAAACACACTACGCGAATAAAAAATAGCTCCTATCCTCATCAGTTCTGTCACAAATCCAATCCCAATCGTCAATCAACAATCAAGGGTATTGACAAAGCCAGCATCAATATCCATAATTACCTCATAATTATCATCGTATTAGTAATCTTAGTAATCATTAACATTATCACATACCAGATAAAGGGATAATAATGAAGATTTCTACAAAAGGAAGATATGGGATGAGGGCCATGGTAGATCTGGCTACTCACTATGGCAAGGGACACATCCTTCTGAAAGATATCGCCAAAAGACAACAACTATCGGAAAGATATCTGGAGCAGCTGGTTCTCACTCTCAAAGCAGCAGGTCTTGTAAACAGCACTCGCGGGGCGCATGGAGGATTTACACTGGCCAAGCACCCCAGCGAGATAAACTTGAGCGAAATATTTCAGGCTCTTGAGGGACCGCTGGGGTTGGTGGAATGTGTGGACGATCCAACGGCGTGCGGCAGAATAGATTCGTGTGTAACACGAGACGTCTGGCAGGAGCTCAAAGATAGTATTACATCCGTATTGGCATCAAAAACGCTTCGTGATTTGGTAGAAAAACAAGCCCTAAACGAAAAGAAATCAATGTATTATATATAGGTATAACAAAGGATATATTTATGGCTATTGTTTCAGGAGAGGATATAAGCACTGTATTTGCCAAAGACCCGGCTGCTAGAAGCAAGCTGGAAGTACTGCTATGCTATCCCGGCCTGCAGGCATTGGCTTTTCACAGAGTATCTCACTTCCTGTGGCGACATAAGTTCAGATTTCTGGCCAGGTTTATTTCACACATATCAAGGTTCATTACCGGAATTGAAATACATCCCGGAGCCAAGATTGGCAAAAGGTTTTTCATAGACCACGGTATGGGTGTCCTTATAGGAGAAACCGCTGAAATCGGAGACGATGTACTTATGTATCAAGGTGTTGTTCTGGGAGGAACCAGCCTAGAAAAACACAAACGCCATCCCACTATCGGGAACAACGTTGTTATCGGCACAGCGGCAATTCTGCTGGGCCCTATAACTGTAGGAGACGGAGCACGCGTTGGCGCAAACTCAGTGGTTATACACTCCGTACCACCGGATACAACAGTAGTGGGCATACCGGGACGCGCAGTCAGAGACAAACACGCTCCACTTTCGGCGCTGAAACATGCAGAACTGCCCGATCCTGTATCCGAGGCCATACAACTGGTGCTGCAGGAGCAGGAACAGCTTATATCAAGAATAAAAGTGCTGGAAAAAGCTCAAGGACTACAGGTTTATAAGGATGAGCTTAAAGATAAAAGAGAAGAAATAGAAGCAGGATTCAACTATGGAGGCGGGATATGAAGTTTGAGACCTTATCAATACATGCAGGCAACAGGCCGGAAGGGGCATACAATGCGGTAGCATACCCCATCTACCAGACATCCACGTTCATGTTTGAGGACATAGGTAAAACCAAGGGTTTCGATTATTCCCGCACGGCCAATCCAACAAGAAAAGTGCTTGAAGATACCATAGCCCGTCTTGAGGGTGGCAAGGCCGGTTTTGCATTTGCCACCGGTATGGCTGCCGAGGCAACGGCGATTCACCTGCTAAGTGCAGGCGATCACGTGGTTTGCGGTGACGATGTTTACGGCGGAACCTACAGGCTATTTGCCGATGTAATGACCAGATTTGGCATAGAGTTTAGCTTCATCAGGATGGATAGCAGGCAGCGCATTGAGGATGCAATAAGGCCCAATACGAAAATGATATGGATAGAGACGCCTTCCAATCCGCTGCTCAACATAGTTGATATTGAGATGATTGTTGATATCGCTAAAAAGAATAACATGTTATCCGTAATTGACAACACATTTGCCAGCCCGTATCTGCAAAACCCCATCGCACTTGGGATAGACCTTGTGGTGCATTCCACCACCAAGTATCTGAACGGGCACTGCGATGTTGTAAGCGGGGCGATAGTAACATCCACCGACGAACTGAGTGCAAGAGTACACTATTTGCAAAACGGCATGGGCACCTGTGCAGCGCCTTTTGACAGCTGGTTGGTACTGCGTGGAATTGAAACACTTGCAATTAGAATGGAGAAGCATCAGCAAAACGCCGCTAAAGTAGCGGATTATCTGGTAGCCCATCCTGCCGTCGACAAGGTATTTTACCCCGGGCTAAAGGACCATCCCGGCCACGATATCGCCGCACGGCAGATGAAAGGCTTCGGGGGAATGATGTCCTTCGTACTCAAAAAAGGATCTAATGTTGAAGAAGTACTTAGAGGATTTGACCTGTTTGCACTGGCTGAATCGCTGGGTGGCGCCGCCTCGCTGGTAGAACACCCCGGTGGGATGAGCCACGCCTCGATGCCTGAGGATTACAGGCAAACCGTGGGAATTACCAACGAACTGATTCGCCTGTCCATAGGACTTGAAAACGCAGACGATCTTATAGACGACCTGAAGAAAGCACTCAAAAAAGCTTAAAAAAATAAGAAGGAGGCAGTATGTCTTACGCAAAAGCACTGCGCTGCAGAAAATGCGGCCAAGAATACCCGCTGGAGCCACGCAATATGTGTGACGTCTGCCTCGGCCGCATTGACGTCACTTACGATTACGAGGCCATGAAGAAAACAGTAAGCAAAGATAACTTATGCGCGCAACCGGTTAGCATGTGGCGATACCGCGATCTGTTACCTGTAGATAGCAAAGAGGTGGATATCGGCACCGGCTATACCCCCCTTACCAAGGCCGATAATCTGGGTAAGGAGTTGGGGCTTAAGAATCTATACGTCAAAAACGATTGTCTCAATCCTACCTATTCGTTTAAAGACAGGGCGGTATCGGTTGCTGTAACCAAGGCGCTGGAATTTGGGTTCGACACAGTTGCCTGTGCATCAACCGGGAATCTGGCTGCCAGCGTTGCCGCGCATGCCGCAAAAGCAAACCTGAAGTCCTACGTATTTATCCCATCCAATCTGGGATCGGGCAAAATGGTAGGGGCGGCAATTCACAAACCCAACCTTGTCACCGTTAACGGAAGTTATGACGATGTCAATCGTCTTTGTATCAACCTTTCGCAGAAGTATAACTGGGGTTTTATCAATATAAATCTGCGCCCCTATTACGCAGAAGGCAGCAAAACGCTTGGTCATGAAATTGGCGAGCAGCTGGGTTGGCAAGCCCCCGACTGCGTGATTGCACCGGCCGGTTCAGGGCTGATGTTTACCCGTATATGGAAAGGTCTTAACGAGCTAGCAATTTTAGGACTGATAGACCCGGTCAAAACCCGCATGTATGTTTCTCAGGCCGCGGGAAGCTCTCCCATCGTTAATGCCTATAATAATGACAGCAAACACATTAATCCGGTCACACCCGATACCATAGCCAAGTCCATAGCCATCGGCAACCCGTCAGACGGCGAATATGCAGTCAAGATTGCAAAAGAGTCTGGAGGAGGAGCCTGGGCAGTATCTGATAAAGAAGCCTTAACCGGAATAAAACTGCTGGCTCAAACCGAGGGCATCTTCGCCGAAGCAACGGGAGGAGTGGTTATAGCAGTGCTTAAAAAGCTTGTAGCAGCAGGTAAAATCAAACCTGATGACCTCACTGTTGCCGTTATTACAGGTGCAGGCCCAAGAACACAGGATATTATGGCCGATGTGGTTCACGCTACGCTGGTGGAACCCACCGTAGAATCGTTTGACAGCGCTTTTGATAAATAGTTTAACAGGAGTAACTAACAAAACATGATCGATAGATACTCAAGACAAACTATATTCCCCGGTATCAGCAAGCAGGGGCAGCAAAAGCTGGCAGATAGCTTTGTGGTTGTTGCCGGTTGCGGAGCGCTGGGCACCGTTTCGGCCAGTGCACTGGTACGCGCTGGAGTGGGTAGAGTAAAGATTATAGACAGAGATTTTATCGAAATACACAACCTGCAACGCCAACTTCTGTTTAATGAAGAAGATGTAGAAAATCAGATTCCCAAAGCGGTAGCAGCCCAGCGTCACTTAAGTAAAATCAATTCGGATGTCAAGATCGAAGGCGTAGTATCAGACATCAACTACTCCACCGTGGAAAGTCTGGTAGAAGGCGCAGATCTGATCATCGACGGTTCGGATAATTTTGAAACGCGCCTGCTGATAAACGATGTATCGCTTAAGCATAAGATTCCCTGGATATACGGCGGCGCCGTAGCATCCGGCGGCATGACCATGAACATAATTCCGGGCACCACACCGTGCTTCAGGTGCCGTCTGCCCAAACTTCCGGAACAGGGCGTAGCACTCACTTGCGATACAGCGGGAGTGATAGGCCCGGCAACCATGACCATCGGGGCCCTGCAATCTGCCGAGGCACTCAAGATACTGACCGAATCTGCCAAGCTAAACTTGGGCGTCATTATGGTTGATGTCTGGGAAGATACCTTCCTTAAATTCAAGAGCAAACACCGTGCCGATTGCCCCACATGCAATGGCACCTACGATTTCCTTGAAGCCAGACATGGTACAGTGACAACCGTACTTTGCGGACAAAACTCCGTGCAAATACTAAATCCCAAGCGCAAAAAAATATCATTTGCGCAGCTGAAAAAAAAGCTCAATCCTCTGGGTACAGTAAGCTCAAACGAATTTATGCTTAACTTTGAAGTTGATAATCAAAAACTGGTAGTTTTCCCCGACGGCAGAGCCATTGTGAAAAACACTAGTGATGAGTCTCTGGCCAGAGGATTGTATGCCAAGTACATAGGAATGTAAGTATAAAAAATGATCTATCTGGATAATGCAGCAACATCGTGGCCCAAGCCGGAAATCGTCTACAAGACGATGGAAAGCTTTTTGCGCACAGTAGGCGGAAACCCCGGACGTGCCAGCCATTCCATGGCTATTGCCGCCGGTTCAGCCGTCGAGGAGGCACGCATACTGGTCGCACAACTGATCGACGCATCCGACAAAAACAGGGTGATATTCACCCTTAACTGTACAGACGCCCTAAATCTGGGACTTAAAGGGTTACTAAAAGCTGGCGATCACGTAATCACAGATAGCATAGGGCATAATTCCGTAGTTCGCCCGCTAACCAAACTTGAACAGCAGGAAGTAAAAGTCACACGGCTGGCATCTGATAAACAAACAGGAAGTCTATCAGCCGACGACATAGAAAAGGCAATCACAAAAGAAACCAAACTGATCGTAGTTACACATGCCTCCAACGTTACCGGAGTGATTCAGCCAATAAAGGAATATGGCGAAATTGCCAAAAAGCATAATGTAATTTTTATGGTAGATGCGGCTCAAACCGCCGGTACCTATCCTATAAACATTAAAGACAGCCATATAGACCTGCTGGCGTTTTCCGGACATAAAGGGTTGCTGGGACCTCCCGGTACAGGAGTTCTTTACGTTGGCAAACGCGCCGTACTTGACTCGATTCGAGAGGGCGGCACCGGCTCACAGTCCGAGCTTGAAAAGCAGCCAACCCAGTTGCCCCAAATGTACGAGAGCGGTACTCCCAACACGGTGGGCATCGCGGGGCTGGGCGCAGCGCTCAGATTCATACTGGACCTTGGAGTAAAGAATATCAGGGATCACGAGATAGAACTGATAGGTCATCTGTTAAACGGACTTTTGAGCATTCCTCAGATAACAGTGTACGGCCCTAACGATGCTGAAAAACAGGTAGCCGTTGTTTCATTCAATATTGAGGGCTGGGAGCCGGCAGAGGCCGGTGCTATTTTAGACCAGTCGTTTGATATTAAAGTGAGAACGGGGCTGTACTGCGCTCCGGTTGCACATAAAACATTTGGCACATTCCCCACAGGGTCCGTACGCATCGGACTTGGTTATTTCAACACAATTGAGGACATTGACTTTACCGTCGAGGCACTCAAAAAGATGGCAAACTCAAAAGGAGGTGTTGCTTAAAAAATATTGGCCCGGCGGAACAGCAAGCGTTACCGCTGATATAGTGCCATATTTGATTTGATACACCAACCTATTAGTTTATATATTAACTACAAAAAGGAGAGGAAACATGTCACCACAAAACGTAGAAAAACTGAAGTTTAAAACAATTGAAATACCCAAGCTGACCAGGGGAATTATCAATAATTGCGTTGAGCTGATTGGCAATACCCCGCTTGTGAAATTAAATAAAGTTGTTGACGGAGCCAAGGCCACTATTGCAGCTAAACTGGAGTCGTTTAACCCCATAAGTTCTGTTAAAGATAGAATCGGTGTAGCCATGATCGTTGATGCCGAAGACAAGGGACTTATTAACAAGGATTCGGTGATAATCGAGCCTACCAGCGGCAACACCGGCATCGCGCTGGCCTTTGTCTGCGCCGCCCGTGGATACAGGCTTGTTTTGACTATGCCGGACACCATGTCTATGGAACGCAGGCAGTTGCTTTCGATCTTCGGAGCAGAGCTTGTACTGACTCCCGGAGCAGAGGGAATGCCCGGAGCCATCAAGAAAGCCGCTGAACTGGCTGAATCAACTCCCAACAGCTTTTTGCCACAGCAGTTTAACAATCCTGCCAACCCTGAAATACATACACTTACCACCGCTGAAGAGATATGGCGTGACACCGATGGCAAAGTCGATATCCTCGTTTCAGGCGTAGGTACAGGTGGAACCATCACTGGTGTCGCGCAGGTATTAAAGAAGAAAAACCCCAACTTCAAGGCCATAGCGGTTGAGCCGATAGGTTCGCCGGTCCTTTCCGGTGGAGATCCCGGACCACATAAGATTCAGGGCATCGGTGCCGGTTTTATACCAAACGTACTGCAAACCGATCTTATCGACGAGATAGTCCAGGTGGACAACGATGATGCTGGAGCAACAGCACGCAGACTGGCCAAGGAAGAAGGCATACTTGCAGGTATTTCATCGGGAGCCGCAACATGGGCAGCAATTCAGGTAGCCAAGAGACCTGAAAACGAAGGTAAACTCGTCGTGGTTATTCTGCCGGATACGGGCGAAAGATATCTGTCCACGTGGCTTTTTCAAGAACCTGAGAGTTAAATAAGAACTTTGAAAATTATGCGGTCTACATGGTATCATACGATGGAGGTGAATCTTAATGGCAAAAAGACAGGTAATGTTTACATTTCCTCAAAAACTGATAAAAGAGCCCATCATATATGATCTGGGGATTAAGTACAGCATAATAACCAACGTTCGCCGTGCCGATGTCAGTGAGAACAAAGGCTGGGTTATGCTGGAGCTTGAGGGCGAGGAAAACAACATTGATAAGGGCCTTGAGTGGGTAGAATCCACGGGAGTACGGGTTGACCCGGTACTGGGTAATATTGTAGAAGCTTAAAAAACTACCATACCTGTATACCCATCCCATTTGTATAGACTTATAATCATGGCCAGTTTGGTTTATAATATAACCAGATCGACTATGAGTTAGAAAGGCAAATAATAAATCTTAACTAGGGGTGCCATTTTTAGGCTGAGAGAGTGTTTTGTTAACTCAAGCACTTAACCCTTTAAACCTGATTTGGGTAATTCCAACGTAGGGAAGCAAATAAAATAAAAAGCTTACCTGCGGGTAGGCTTTTTTAATTGGAGATCATCAAAGTGCTAATAGAAATCAGCGGCAAGGAAACAGAAATACCGGACGGCTCTTCGATTGAGCAACTGATTCGGATTAAAGATGCTGCTGACAACATTGTAGTGGTGCTAAACGACGTGATCATAGAACAGGCGCAATGGGAAAACACCGCACTTAACGCGAATGACAGAGTAGAACTTATACAGTTTGTGGCTGGAGGCTAGGGAATGGACGACAAGTTCAAAATAGGCGGCAAGGAGCTGGACAGCAGGCTGTTTATAGGAACAGGCAAGTTTGCTGATTACAACCAGATACCGGATGTAATAAAGGCTTCCAAATCACAGGTGGTAACTGTAGCCCTTCGCCGGGTGGATTTCGATATTCCTGAAGAAAACATGCTTGAGTATCTCAGTTCAGATGTAATCATGATGCCAAACACCTCCGGTGCACGCAATGCTGATGAGGCGATAAAAATCGCCCGCATAGCACGCGCCGCCAGTGGCAGCAACTGGGTAAAGATCGAAGTAATATCTGACCAGAAATACCTGCTGCCCGATAACTTCGAAACGATCACAGCAGTTGAGATTCTAGCTAAAGAAGGCTTTGTCGTGCTGCCATATATGAGCCCTGATTTAATGGCAGCCAAGCGTATGGTCGATGCCGGAGCAGCAGCCATCATGCCACTGGGCGCACCCATCGGAACCAACCGGGGTCTGAAAACAAAGGAACTGGTAAAGGTACTCATTGACGAAATAGACCTACCCATTATTGTAGATGCCGGAATCGGACGTCCATCAGAGGCAGCCGAGGCAATGGAGATGGGCTGTGCGGCAGTGCTGGTCAACACCGCTATTGCCACCGCAGACGATCCCGTGCTCATGGCAGAGGCCTTTGGGCAGGCGGTTGAGTGTGGACGCAAGGCATATCTTGCTGGCCCAGGAGCCACGGCAGATCTGGCCAAGGCTTCATCCCCGCTTACCGGCTTTCTTAGAAACGAATAATCAAGGCTAAATATCATGTCCTTTTATGATGAAATAATTAATCTGCAAAACATCGATACGCAGGCGAGCCTCAAAAATACCACCACGTCAAAAATCGCCAGCATTATCGATAAACCAAAGTTGCGCCCGGATGATTTTCTGGCGTTGCTCTCACCTGCTGCGTCTGACATGATTGAGCAGATAGCCCAGCAGGCCTACAAGGTCACATTGCGGCACTTCGGGCGCTGCATTCTTATCTACACACCCATGTATCTTGCCGACTACTGCGTTAACTACTGCGTTTATTGCGGCTTTAACGCCTCCAACGACATCACAAGACGTAAATTGAGTTTGGTTGAGGTTGAGATGGAAGCCCATGAGATCGCCAAAACAGGACTTAAGCATATCCTAATACTTACCGGTGAATCACGCCAGCACTCGTCTGTATCCTATATTAAAGATTGTGTTTCTATACTGCGAAAGTACTTCTCATCAATCGCCACCGAAATATATCCGCTCTCTCAAGATGAATACGCAGAATTGATTGCTGCCGGAGTGGATGGCCTCACTATCTATCAGGAAGTATATGATCAGAAGATATACGCCGACATTCATCCCAAAGGACCCAAGCGCGATTACAAATTTCGACTGGAAGCACCGGAGCGAGCGGGACAGGCCGGAGTCAGGACTATCAATATCGGGCCGCTTCTGGGACTGGCCAACTGGCAGCAGGAGGTATTTAAGGCCGGTATACATGCCGCCTACCTGCAAAAGAAGTTTCCTGATGTAGAGGTTAGCGTTTCGCTTCCCAGAATGAGGCCTCAGTGTGGAGATTACGAACCTGAGTGCCCGGTTTCAGACAGCCAGCTTGTGCAAAGCCTGCTGGCACTAAGATTGTTTTTACCCAGAGTGGGTCTTACTATTTCGACAAGAGAAAGCGCTGAACTGCGCGATAACCTGATCCCGCTGGCAGTAACCAAAATGTCTGCCGGATCATCCACCGTTGTCGGAGGTCACACCGATTCCAAGGACAGCGTCGGCCAATTCGACATTTCCGATGATCGAACGGTAGACCAGATGCGCAAGGTTGTGGCGGCCCACGGCTATAAACCCATACTTAAAGACTGGCATGATCTAACCTAGAGGGGGAATATGATGAAAAAGCGCCAGTTCCCAAAAACAGATCTATATTGCATCACAGCCAGCGGCTATTCGCAAGGCCGTTCTAACCAAGAAGTGGTAGCTGAAATGCTCAAGGCTGGCGTCAAAATCATCCAGTACCGCGAAAAAGACTTCTCCATGCAGCAGAAGTACCGCGAGTGCATGGCGTTAAAGAAGCTTTGTGCTCAGTACGACGCTTGTTTTATAGTCAATGATGATGTTGCCCTGGCAATGGCCGTGAATGCTGACGGCGTTCACCTGGGTCAGGACGATATGCCCGTCGATGTGGCACGTAAGCTGGTGGGCGATAAAATGATTATCGGCCTTTCCACGCACTCGCCCCAGCAGGTCGATGAGGCAGTCGGTTTGGATATTGATTATATCGGCGTCGGGCCCCTGTATTTCACAGAAACCAAGGTGGACGTTTGTGCGCCTGTGGGCCTTGAGTATCTGGATTATGTGGTCAAGCACCATCACGTACCCTTTGTGGCCATAGGCGGCATAAAAAAGGGCGTTGTAGCCGATGTAGTGCGTCATGGAGCAAGCTGTGTAGCACTGGTTACCGAAATCGTGGGTGCTGATAATATCGGTGGCATGATAAGCGATATCCGGGCTCAGATATTCGGGGCAGGGACTGTTTAGATGGCAAAGGTTCTGGCCGCAATGAGCGGCGGCGTCGATTCCTCGGTAATGGCGGCCTTGATGAAAGAGGCCGGGCATGAGGTAATCGGTGCAACTATGCAGATATGGTCCGGCGACGCAACCGTCAAAGGAAACGTGCACGGTTGCTATGGCCCGGAGGAAGATGAAGATATCGCCGATGCACAGCACGTCGCCGACGTACTAAAAATCCCCTTCCACGTTATCGATCTAAGGGATGAATACAGGAAAGAAGTGCTGGACTACACCTGTGACGAGTATTGCTCCGGCAGAACTCCCAACCCCTGCGTTAAGTGCAACCGTACAGTCAAGTTCGACGCCTTCGTCAGTAAGGCTCGCACATCCGGCCTTGATTTTGACCTGCTGGCTATGGGCCATTACGTACGTGTTGAATATGATAAGCCGTCCGGTCGCTACCTGCTCAAGAAAGCCAGAGATAACAATAAAGATCAAACCTATTTCCTGTATGGGCTGTCTCAAGCGCAACTTAGCATATGTGTTTTCCCGCTGGGTGACTATATCAAAAACGAGGTACGCAAAAAGGCAAACGATCTTGGTCTTGATGTGGCAGATAAAGCAGAGAGTCAGAATTTCATAACCGGCGGATACTCTATACTGTTCGAGCAAACTCCCATAGAGGGACCCATTTTAGATAACAAGGGAAATGAACTGGGACGGCATAAAGGTATCCCCTTCTATACGATCGGGCAGCGCAAAGGTCTGGGAATAGCGGCCGCCGATCCTTTGTACGTAACTGGCATAGATGCAGAAAAAAACATTGTATACGTCGGGGCCAAAGTCGATCTATACGGCGATGAGCTTACCGCAACAGAACTTAAATGGATAGCTATTGATAAACTTACCGAACCGATGCAAGTCCAAGCCAAGATAAGATATAGACACTCAGCAGCCGATGCCATGATCACACCCGATAACGACGACAGGGTTCACGTCAAATTTACCGAAGAACAAATGTCCATCACACCCGGTCAAGCGGTGGTTTTTTACAATGGCGATACGGTAATAGGTGGAGGAACCATAGAATGACAGTAACACCTGAGCAGAAACTGGACAAACTAAAAAGTGTTTTATCTGAAATGGGCAGCGTACTTGTCGCATTCTCCGGCGGACTGGACAGTACCTTCCTGCTTAAAGTGGCCAGCGATATGCTAGGAGATAAAGTACTGGCAGTCACAGCGCAATCAGCAACGTATCCCGAAAGGGAATATGAAAGCGCAAAACAGCTGGCAGACGAGATTGGCGTCAGGTTTGTCAGCATCTATACGGATGAACTAAGTCAGCCTGAGTTTACCTGTAATCCCACTAACCGCTGTTACTGGTGTAAAAAAGAACTGTTTGGTAGCCTCGGTGACATATGCAAAAAAGAAAATATTGCGTGGGTGGCTGACGGATCAAATGCCGATGACCTGTCGGATTACCGTCCCGGCTCAAAAGCCAAGCAGGAACTGGACGTGCGCAGCCCTTTATGCGAGGCCGACCTGACAAAAGACGATATCAGAATTCTATCAAAACAACTCAATCTCCCAACATGGGACAAACCATCATTCGCATGTCTGGCATCAAGGGTGCCGTATGGCACTCAGATAAATCAGGAAACCTTGAACATGATAAATGGAGCTGAGGAATTTCTGATGTCTCTGGGCTTTCGTCAGGTGAGAGTAAGGCATCACGGCGAAATCGCCAGAATTGAGATCGACAGCCCCGAAATAGAAGCCGTGGTTAAGTTTAAAGATGCTATCGTTGCCAAGCTCAAAGCGCTGGGATATACATACATAGTGCTGGATCTTGAGGGATACCGAACCGGCAGCATGAACCTGACTCTTGATCTCGATCCTAAGTAACGTTTATTTGCCGTTTGCTAAAAACCACTAAACTAATTCCCCCAAATGCTTATATTCCGCTAATTTATGCTGCATTACTGCATTCTACTCGCCTATAGGGTAAACTAAATCTAGAGAGATATTTACACTGTTAAAAAAAGGAATCTATGTCGACTTTAATACAAATCAATAGTCTTTCAAAATCATATGGCAAACGAACTATCTTGGAAGACGCCAGCCTTACTATTGGCACAAAACAGAAAATAGGAGTAATCGGAAGGAACGGCGCGGGAAAATCCACCCTGTTCAAGATCATAGTGGGAGAAGAAGAAAAAGACTCCGGCGATATACTCATTAATAAAAATGCCCGTCTGGGATACCTGGAACAAAACGACCCGTATGCTTTATCAGAAACCGTTATGGAATTTTTAACCAGGTATACCGGTAAAGAAGCGTGGCAATGCGGAAAAGTTGCCAACCAGTTTCAATTAAAAAATGAAGCCCTGGATACTAAAATAGAAGGTTTGTCCGGTGGCTATCAGATGCGGGTCAAACTCACCGCAATGCTCCTTAAAGAACCTAACCTGCTGCTGCTTGACGAGCCGACAAACTACCTTGATTTAAGCACACTGCTGCTACTGGAAAATTTCCTGCGCTCATATAACGGAGGGTTTCTGGTCATATCCCATGATAGGGAATTTTTAAAAAATACATGTGATAAAACTCTAGAGGTAGAACATGGGAAACTATTTCTTTATCCCCGTTCTATAGAAGAATATTTTGAGTATAAAGAAGAACAAATAATGCTCAAACAAAGTCAAAACGAAAACATTGACCGGCAACGAAAGCAATTGCAACAATTCGTTGACCGTTTCCGGGCAAAAGCGTCCAAAGCAACTCAGGCGCAATCAAAGCTGAAGCAAATAGGTCGTCTAAAAAATATCGATATTCTTCACCCGTTAGCCTCTGTAAAAATAAATATTCCAAAGGTAGAACAAAAAAAAGGCATCGCTCTTGATACCGAAGCCATGTCGATAGGATACGGGCCAAAAGTTGTAGCCAAAAATATCACCATCAGTATTGCCAGAGGAGAACACATTGCTATTGTCGGTGATAACGGACAGGGTAAAACCACATATCTAAAAACCATAGCAGGCGAAATCCCTCTTCTATCGGGTGTGTTTAAATGGGCGCCCAAGGTAAAAATTGCCTATTACGCACAGCACGTACCAAGTATGCTTGAGCCCAGACAGGAAGTACTGGCATATCTGCAAGGCAGTGCCGGTATAGAGGCCAGCAAAGAAGACATTATGAAAATGGCCGGGAACTTTCTATTTAACGAAAACGACCTGAAAAAGAAAATATCCGTTTTAAGCGGAGGCGAAAAAGCGCGCCTTTGCCTAGCAGGCATTCTGCTTAACAAAAGCCATGTACTGCTGCTTGATGAACCGGAAAACCATCTGGACTTCGAAACAGTGGAAGCTCTGAGTTTAGCTTTGAAAAAATGCAACCAGACCGTTTTGTTCATAAGCCATAATCGTACCTTCGTCAATCTGCTTGCTACAGGCATTATTGAGGTGAAAAACTCAAAAGCGACCCGCTACCTGCACAATTACGAAGAATACGTGTATCACCTTGGAAAAACGGTAGACGAAAGCACCTCTGGCGAATCAAAAAAAACAACCGCCAATAAAAAACCAAAAACCACATGGGAACAACAAAAAGAAAATCAGGCCCTGCTGCGCAGCCAAAAGAAAAAGGCGCAAACACTTGAAGCGGCAACACAAAAATTATACGAAGAAAAAAAAGATATACTGCAAAGCTTCGAGCAAGAACCTACCGTATTTTCACAAGAGCGAAATACCAGGTTAAATGAAATAGAATCACTTATCGCAAAACAGGAATCAGAATGGATCGCAACCGATGAGCAAATAGCAAAACTTCAGGAGGAAGCGTGAGATATTTAAGGTTGGAACGTAAATCCTAAGTCAAATTTGTATTACAGCTGATTCGAAAAACCACCCCAATAGTTTAATCCCTCAAAATGAAATAGCGTATAATACGCATTTTATCTATATGAATTGTGCCGAAGGGGCCATCCGAGGAGAACGTCGAAGTTCTTACCTGCCGTACAGCATGGTGGGCCATCCTGGACTCGAACCAGGGACTTCAGTCTTATCAGGACTGCGCTCTAGCCAACTGAGCTAATGGCCCAAGCTATCGTACGTTTAATTCTATGTCGAACAGGCGCAAAAAGTCAAGCTAAAATAATGAAAAATGGAGGATAGGCTCCACTTAAACGGTTACTACTAATCACACCCGTATATCTACTCAAAAGCCCTGTGCTGATAAAGTATGAATATAAGCGCCGGTATAGAAAAAATCACCATCGGATACAATCCCACGAATGTAGATGCAACAGCGCAAACAGCGCCACCAATTGCATATTTAAAGTGCTTACCCATAATAGCAAATACTGCACCCACAACAGCAAGCACTGCTAGAATAAGCGCAATCAATCCAATAGTGAATGGCTGATTGGCTCCAAACAAAACCGCCCACGGATTCTTCTGCAATATATCCACTCCAGCGATCAACATCACTATACTACATATAATCAGTAGTACTCCGCCAGCAATTCTCATCTGTGTCCTTTTTCCATAGCTTTTTGAATTTCTATTGCTCCTGATCAACAAATGACTTACGGTCAACTATAAATGCAACAAGGGCCACTATGGCCATAACCAGTACCCACCAGGAAAAAATAATCGCTCTCCATGCCACTACATAAGCCAAGGTAAGTGCTATGAGCACGCATACCGTACCGGCAATAGATATTGTCCAGTGCTTTTTAATAAAAGCATACGCACCGCCAACAATAGCCATGAGCCCGAAAAGAATCCATACGATACCCCAAAAAGAAACCGACGCGGAACTTTGATCAACCGTATAGTTGTCAAATAAACTTGCCGTTGCCACTAAAAATATCCCGATAATCAAAACCGAGATGCCACTGAGTATCGATAAAACTCCACCTGTTACTCTCATAACTGTCTCCTAATTGATTTCCATGTTCAAAACTGATTCCGAAATATCAGGTTTATTTTTTTCATAACTGTCGCGACTCAACACCACAAACACTGTAGACAGTATGCCCATCAGAAGTATCGGCAAAAGTATTATAATTGCATTGTAATACCAGATAGGCGCTACCACCGCACATATACTTCCTGTAAGGGCCATTTTCCGGGCTTTTCCGGCTATTGCAACAGCCCCGCCAACAATAGCTAATATCCCCAACACAAGCCACACAATCCCAGTAACAGCCAACACCGCAGCACTTAAACCAACAACAAGCCAGGTAAACCCACCAAGATAAACGGTATAAACGCCGATAAGAAGAATCGGTATGCCGCTAAGGATTGAAAGAATCCCACCCGCTACTTTCACCAGGAACTACCACCTCACCTACGATTTGTGACTGATTATAACACTAATATGAAATACGTAAAATATTTTTATGTAATGCAGATAATAAGAAAAGTTACTATAGGACACTACCTTTGTCAAGTTCACAATATGACAAGGAAAGAAAAGCTAAGTACTGCATAGAAAACTGTTATGATTGCTCTTGAGTCCAGTCCAGCATCTGCACCTCAACGCTGTCACCAATATTGGTTAGAGCCACATCCTCAGGCGTTATCATCAAGCCATTTGCCTGTCCCATGGAGGTGAGAATACCGGAACCCTGCGGCCCCACAGAATTAGCGTAATACTGGTCACCATCTTTACGAACAAACACCCTGGTAAAAACGCGACGGCCATCCTTGTTTTTGACATTGCTCTCGCTGATAGCGCTAATCGTAGATTTGACAATGTCTTTCTTGCCCAGCATCTTGAATATAGCGGAACTGGCAAACTGTTCAAACGATACCATGGAGCTTACCGGATTGCCGGGGAGTCCCAGGTGAGGAACCTTGCGACCATCCTCACTATTTAATGTCCCGAAAGCCAGAGGTTTGCCCGGTTTCATGCTCACCGTCCAGAAGGCTATCTGCCCGTGTTGGGCCAGAACATCCTTTACCACGTCATAATCACCCATAGAGACACCCGCTGAGGTTATCAGCATGTCGGCATCAAGTCCATCGCTTATCTTGCCCCATAGCGCATCAATCGTATCTCTGGCAATACCCAAAATTTTGGGAACGCCTCCATATTTGACCACCTGCGATGCGATGCTATAGGTGTTGCTGTTATATATTCTGCCGAGTGGAAGCGGTTCCCCAACGTTTACCAACTCGTCTCCTGTGGCCAGCACGGCCACAACCGGCCTGCGAATCACAGCAACCCTGGCATATCCCAGCGACGCCAACAGCCCGACTTCCTGCGGCCGGATCACAACGCCTGCCTTAAGCACCAGATCGCCCTTTTTTATATCCTCGCCGGCCCGTCTTATATTATTGTCAGCCGGAGCTTCTTCAAAAATGCCAATCTCATCAAGTGTTTTACCGGATGAACTGCGCTCCTGCTCATCTGTTTTCTCAAACTGCACAACGGTATCTGCCCCAGCCGGTATAGGTGCACCGGTCATTATCCTGATGGCCGTACCCAGCCTGACCACCTTATCGCTAATAGAACCGGCAGCAACCTCGCCGATAACTTTGAGTATAATTGGATTGCTCTTAAGAGTACCTTTGGTGCTTGCCGACTGGATAGCATAACCATCCATCGCCGAATTATCAAGAGGCGGTACGTTTATATCCGAATAAACATCCTGGGCCAAAACCTGACCAATACTATCCATAATGGGCTTTTCCTCCGGCTCAAGCACACCTACATAACTGAGTATCTTTTGCCGCGCTTCTTCTATAGAAATCATTCGGCCCTTGCCTCCTTCAGCTTTTTGGCCCGCGCCAGATCGTATTTATCGTTAATATTGAAAAAGCTTATGTGCTCTGGATCATAGAGGTCAAGCTCATCCTCTCCAACATAACGCACTTTCGCCACATCTAAAAGATGGCTGACCTGAAGATCGTCATTGGCAAACATCTTTTCGATGTGCCCAATACACTCTTTTGAGTATACGGCATGCAGTGGTTCAACCTTCCCATCAACACTAATAGTCACTATATCCACATCCGCTGCCAGCCCAATCATATGTTCAAGCAACTCAATATTCAAAAATGGCATATCGCAGGCAACAACAAGATTATGGTGATTACTTGATTTCACAAGGCCGGTATACACACCACCCAGCGCGTTTTTACCGGGATGGATATCAGTGACAACGGTAGCTTTAAGTCCCTGCGGCAAATTACTTAACTGCAGTGATGTGACCACAACTACCTCGGATACAATACCGGATATACGGTCAACTACGTCTTCAATAAGGGTTTGCTCGTTAAGCCGAAGCGTAGCCTTGGCCTGCCCCAGCCTTTTGCCTTTTCCCCCCGCAAGTACAATAGCAGTTACATTCTCATTCACACTTATATTGTATCATCCGACGACGCTATAAGCCAAGATTTAATGTGGATATGGAATGACTAAACAGGAAGACTGGCAGAAATGAAACTCGCAGTTAAAAGCAGATTACTGCCTGAGCACAGCGGCCAGCGTCTTTTGCAGACGTTTGAGCATACCATCCTGCACCTTGTTTACCTCTTTATCGGTAAGTGTGCGGTCCGGTGCCTGGTAAACAATGGAATATGCCAATGTTTTCTTGCCCGAGGGCAATTTGTCGCCGGTGTAAACGTCAAACAGGGCAACCTCGCTTACCAGCTTGGTATCTTCGATAATGTCCTGCACCTTGCTCGATGGTACATCAATATCAAGTAAAAGCGATATATCTCGCGTACTACCAGGGAAACGCGCAATCCGCGAGTACTCTCCCATAGATCTGATGAGCGGCAAAAGCTTGTCCATCTTTATTTCGAACAAATATACCGGATCAGATGAAATATCGTACTGCTCGGCAATATGTGGATCGAGCTGCCCAACTACGCCAACAACCTGTTTGTCTACAATGATTGCCGCTGTCCTGCCGGAAACAAGCGTAGCATCGTCGCACGCCTCAAAATTAACCCTAACGCCCAAAGAATCAAACAGCGTCTCTAAAACACCCTTTGCGTCGTAGAAATCAACATGTTCCGGTCTTAGCTGCCACTGACGCTGGGTACGCTGACCGGCTAGTGAACCGCAAAGTATTTCACGTTCATCAGGCAAATTCTGGTCACGTTTAAGATAAGTTCTGCCTATCTCGAAAATGCTCAGTCCCGGTTCATGCTTTTCATTATCAGCAATCTTCATCATCACACTGGGCCTGAGACTGGTACGCAGATACTGCTGATCAGTACTTAAGGGATTAATTAGCCCTATCGGATCAGGTGCTCCTATCTTCGCCAAATCCTGCCAGCCAACCAGAGAATAGGTTATTATCTCCTGCATACCACAGCCAACCAGTATATCCCTTACTCTGTCCTTAAAGGTGAGCATGGGGTGCAGCTCATTCTGAGGTATCTCACTACTGAGCAGCGTGGTCGGTATCTGGTCATAACCGGTTATACGCGCTATCTCCTCGATCAAATCGACGGGCAAGCTTACGTCGGTGCGCCAGTACGGCACCTCAACCAGCAGTTCTGATTTCGACTTTACTTTGCACCCAAATCCCAGTGTGGCAAGTACCATTACCATTTCATCCTGAGCAATATCTATACCCAGCACCTGTTTCACCTTCACATCCGTGAGTGAAATAGGCAGGCGATCCGCCCTGCCGGGGTATACATCAACTATGCCCTTTGCTGCTACACCACCGGCCAGCTCAACTATTAATTGTGTTGCACGGCGCAACGTGTACAACGCCAGTTCAGGGCTAAGCCCTTTCTCAAAGCGCAGCGAAGCTTCTGAGCGCATCTTGAAGGCCTGCGATGTGCGACGTACATTCTCACGATTGAAATTGGCGCATTCAAGCAGTATGCTGGTGGTGTTATCACTAACCTCGCTTGACTGCCCGCCCATAACTCCGGCAAGTGCAATCGCCTTACTGTCGTCGGCAATAACCAGCATGTCAGATGTGATCTTGCGTTCAACGTCATCTATGGTAGTCAGTTTTTCGTCTTTTGCCCGACGAACTGTGATCTTGCCACCGGGCAACTTGTTATAGTCAAAAGCATGCAGCGGCTGGCCATACTCCAGCATGACGTAGTTGGTAATATCAACTATGTTGCTGATGGGGCGCATGCCGCTGGCAATCAGCCTTCGTTGCATCCACTCCGGCGACGGCCCGATTTTTACGTCTTTAATAAGGCTGGCGCAGTAGCGGTAACACAGATCAGCATCGTCAATCTGAACCGATACCGACTTGTTTATATCATCACCCAATTCGGAATACTCGACCGTAGGCATGGACATTGTCTTGCCGGTGAGCGCCGCCGTTTCTCTGGCAACACCTAAAACTGATAAACAATCTGCGCGGTTGGGAGTAACGGTGATATCCAAAACAGTGTCGCCCAT
Organism: Chloroflexota bacterium; assembly: GCA_018648325.1. GTDB lineage: Bacteria > Chloroflexota > Dehalococcoidia > JABGRK01 > JABGRK01 > JABGRK01. Next base: position 260,244 of record JABGRK010000017.1, on the reverse strand, counting down.
ATAATCTGCAAGAGGCATGCCGATTGGAGCATCCGCCGGCAGTACAATAATGCCGTCGTGGCTTTCGGATATGCCAAGCTCCATCTCCGAACAGATCATGCCGGATGACGCAATACCGCGTATCTTGGCCGGTTTAAGCTCTCTGGCCTTGCCGTTGTGCCCGTCTATAAGCTTGGCTCCAACGCGGGCAAAAACGATCTTATCATCAACCTTTACGTTGGGATCTCCACAGACCACGGTCATTTGCTCCCCGCCTAGTTCGACTGTTGCCAGACGCAAGCGGTCGGCATCAGGATGAGGCTCCAATGTAAGCACATGACCAACCAGAACGTTGTCCCAGCTTGCCCCGACACTATCGACCGCCTCTACCTCATTGCCGGACATGGTCAGTCTGTGTGCAAGCTCGTCCGCCGGAACGGAAACGTCCACATAATCTTTTAGCCAGTTAACAGATACTTTCATATTTCAAACCAAATATGTAATTAGAATTGCTTAAGAAATCTCAAATCGTTGGCATAGAAATGGCGTATATCGTCTATGCCATGCTTGAGCATCAATATTCGTTCGACTCCAAGACCGAACGCAAATCCCGTATAAACCTCCGGATCATAACCAACGCCCTTGAGTACATTGGGATGAACCATACCCGCACCCAGAATTTCTATCCAGCCGGTATTGCTGCAAAGCCTACAGCCCTTACCCCCACAAACAAAACAGTCTATAGACATATCAACGCCCGGTTCAACAAACGGGAAGTAATCGCAGCGGAAACGCACCTTGCGCTCGGCCCCAAAAAGGCGCTTGGCAAACTCAAATAGCGATCCCTTTAGGTCGGCAAAGGTTATGCCCTTGTCTACGGCCAACCCCTCTATCTGAAAAAAAACGGACTCATGAGTGGCATCAGTGGCCTCATAACGATAGCACCTGCCGGGAACAACAACGCGCACCGGCGGCTGGCGCTGCTCCATTACCCTTACCTGCATGGGTGATGTGTGCGTACGCAACAGGGTTGGAATCGTCTGGTCGCGGTTTATCCATATAGTATCCCACATATCGCGGGCTGGATGGTCTTTTGGTATATTGAGTGCCTCGAAATTGTAATAATCCGATTCAACCTCAGGCCCCTCAACAACCTCAAAACCCATTGCGGAAAAGGCATCGCATATTTCTCGAACCATTTGAGTGGTGGGATGAAGCCGGCCCAGTGAAACAGGACGGCCCGGTAAAGTGACATCGATCGCATCGAGCCCACCTGCCAGCTTGGCGTCCTTGACGGCCTGCTGTCTTCCCTTCAGTTCTGCCTCAAGCAGTGTTTTGATATCATTGGCGGCCGATCCCACAGCCTTACGCTGATCAATAGGCAAATCGGATAGCCCACGCAAAACCTGTGTGAGTTTGCCCTTCCTGCCCATATAGGCAACACGCCAATCATCAAGCGCCTTGAGATCAGAAATGCCCTGCAATTCTAAAGTGGCGCTGTCTTTAATTTTGTTCAGTTCATCAAGCATAGCTCTCACTTAAATCCACATTATAGACCACGACTGGTCAGGTATCAAGAAAAAATGGCAGGAAAAAACCCCTCTTAAAGCAAAGAGAGGTTAAAAGTGCACGATAGCAAGGATTATTTATGCTGCCTGCGCTTTGGCCAGTTCAACAATCTTAACAAATGCAGCCGGATCGGCAACAGCCATGTCGGCCAGTATCTTGCGATTGATCTCTACCTCAGCCTTTTTCAGGCCGTTGATGAGCTGGCTATAAGACATGCCTTCAAGTCTGGCAGCAGCGTTGATTCTAACAATCCACAGTCTCCTGAAATCATGCTTGCGATCCTTGCGGTCGCGATAGGCATAGGAAAGTGAATGAAGCATCGACTCATGTGCGCGACGATACAGCGAATGCTTGGTGCCTCGATGTCCTTTGGTTAATTTTAAAAGCCTTTTGTGTCTTCTACGGGTAGTAAAACCACCCTTTACCCTAGTCAAGGGTAACCTCCTTAGTGCTTATCCGTAAGGTAGCAGCTTCTTAATTCGTTCTTTGTCAGCCGGATGCAGCTCAAGCTTCTCGTCGTAAAGACGCTTGACCCTTTTCGGCTTTGTGCGGCGAAGATGACTTTTACCGCCCTTGGTGCGCATTATCTTACCGGTGCCGGTTATATGAAAACGGCTTTTTGCGCCTTTATGTGTTTTTAGCTTCGGCATTTTGTTTTTGCTCCTTAGGTCTTTTAAGGGTGATAGGTGCAAGAATGGAGATCATGCGCCTGCCATCCATTGACGGCGCCCGCTCCACCACTGCCACATCCTCCACTGCCTTTGATACTCTTTGCAACAGCCCCCAGCCTATCTGGGGATGCGTTATTTCACGTCCTCTAAAGGTTATGGTAACCTTTACTTTATCGCCACCATCGATCAGCTTCCGCACCATGCGGGTTTTAAACTCAACGTCGTGGTTATCGATCTTGGGCTTCATCCGCACTTCTCTAAGAACTACTTCGTGCTGATTCTTGCGCGCCTCTTTCTTTTTCTTGGCTTGCTCATATTTGAACTTACCATAATCCATCAAACGGCACACTGGAGGAGAAGCGGTCGGGGCTACCTCCACGATATCCACACCCCGTTCCTTAGCAAGCCTAATGGCCTCAACAGTCGGCAAAATACCCAACTGTTCACCGGCATCGCCGATAAGACGTATCTCACTAGACCTTATACGATCGTTAACCCGGACTTCTTTAGCTATTCTGTTTCTCCCTTGAAAATTTGATAGACAAGTATCTCTTATACCATAAATCGCCCTTTCAAGTCAAAGGACGAAGTCAGCACCAAATACATTATAACACGTTTTTATCTTAATTGTGAGACTTATTGGAAGCCAATTATCCAAATGGCTTTTATCCACCTACATACAACATGCCTATGGCAACCTCATCCCCATCTCTAAGAGATGCTGTAAGCTCATTGGGATAGACACTCTTACCGTTGATATATATCTCATATATTGGTGATAGATTGCCGCGTTTATCGTATAGCTGCGCCTTGATGCCCGGATACTGGCCCTCAATCTGCTCAAGCGCATCCTGAAAACTGGCCACACGGCTTACTTCAACAACGTCTTTGCCAGCGGTTAGCTCCTGCAATATAGGGGGCATCTTTATCTTTATACTCACTTACGTTTAGCTCCTTGGAAAACAGAAGAACATGGTTATGGCAACCTCATCGCCATCACAAATCTTTGCTGAGAGGGTAACCGGATCAATTGCCTTATCGTTTATATACACATCGTAGGTGCTTTTTAGCTCACCGTTTGCATCATACAGATGACCTGCAATCCCGGGATACTGATTCTCAAGTTCCTTCAAAGCGTCCCCCAAAGTTGCCGCCTTAGCTATATGCACCTGCTCAATCCCATCAGTTATGGCCTGCAGCACCGGCGCGCCCAGCTTTAGCGTAACCGCCACTATCCACCCTCGTAAAGCATGGTAATGGAAATCTCATCGCCATCCTTTACCTTGACCTGGCGCTCGTTAGGATAAACACTTTCGCCATCGATGTAAACATCTAAAATGGCATTGAGCCTGCCATTATCGTTATACATAAGTTCATTGAAGCCGGGGAACATTACCTCAAGCCTGTCCAGTATCTCCTGAAAATTCTTGACTCCGTCCAGCTCAACCCTGTTCTGAGACCGGGTTACATCTTCCATAATGGCTGCAGCTATATTTATCGTTACACTCATCGTTCACCCCTGTTAAAACTGGTATAAGCTTTATCTCGATTAAAAACCAACACCACTATTACATTTTATCATCTCTGCTAGCTATTTGCATCCTGCTACTGTCAGATCGACAAATCAAGCCTTAGCCAACCTCACCTGCCCCCATGCTCCCATATCAGCGCCCTTTATAATCACAATGCCGTTAATACCATCTACACTCTGAGCAAATTCTACGGCTGCATTGATATCGTTGGAACTCTTGATCATATTACCGATGGCTGTAGCTGCCGCATCGGCCAGCGCAGTAGACTTGGAAACGGCGATAACGGCATCAGCCGTGCCATAGCTAAGCGAATGACCCACTGTCCCAGATGACGTGCATATGCCAAGCGGCGTTTCGTCGGGCAAAACCTCAAGCGCCAGCTTTCCGCTAAGCACCGAATCTCCAGCATAAATACCAATGTACTTCTTGGTAAGTACTTTCAGGAAAAGATCGCCGCCGTTTTCTATGATCACCTCATCCGAGTTAGCCAGAAGGTCATTGCCCACATACTCGGACATTGCACCCGCCACTGCCGCCATAGGCCCCACGCCACATTTGCTGGCCGCCTTAGCCATATCAATGACAATAGCAGGAGCATCAGCAGAAACTTCTATAGGATTTAGGGCTGCCAAAAACTGCGGGGTTGCTTTGATATACTGCTCAAGATCGGCCCTGTATTTCAAAATGGAGGCCTTGGCTTCGGCCTCCATTTTTTTTGTGGCACGAATATATAGGTCGGTTTCCTTAACCGTAACCACGGTGGCGACCAGATCGTCGCCCTTAATCCAATGCCTATACGTTCTGGGTTCAAACATATTGACCTTAAACAGTAAGCTCTAGGACCCTGGGAGGACAGACAAGCAAACATAACTCACAGGCAATGCACTTGGCATCGTCAAACAGTACTCCGCGCGTCTTTTCATCTACCACAAAAGCCCCTGTAGGACACATACTGACGCACGCTCCACACTGAGTACAGCGCTCTTCATTACGTTTTACACGGCTAAGCGGCTCAGTCTCCACGCCTGCCTCAGTCAAATAAGCTATAGCCTTGTCAAAATCGCTACGCTTCCCCATCAGTTCCATAACAAGGAGGCCCTCCTCCTTGGGGTTTACCAAAGCTTTTAAGATATTAAAATCAAGACTATAGTCTTTAATCAGCCTGCTCACAATAGGCTGATGGACCAGCGAACGTGGAAACCGCAGGACAACTCTCTTGGAAAAAGCCACGGTTCCACCTCTAAATATTAATTACTTAAACAGCGACTACTTCTTTTATCTCAGGTATATCTTCTTTAATAACCTTCTCAATGCCCATTTTGAGCGTCATCGTTGACATTGGGCACCCACCGCAGGCACCGGTGAGCCTTACGCTAACTATGCCATCGTTAACATCTACAAGCTCAACATCACCGCCATCGTTCTGAAGGGCGGGTCGTATTCGATTTAATGCTGCCTCTACTCTTTCTTTCATCGTTTCCTCCTATTTGTTTTTATCCTATTTTTACAATAGTGTTTGATTTTGCGACAAATCAAGCATCTTTTATTGGTCGCTCGTTAAGCGGCTTAAAAGTTACACCATCCTCAGCACCGGCTATGGGTGCCACCGGATCGGTAAGGGTGAAATCACCCTTAAGTATCCAATCCTTGAGCGTATTGGAAATTTCCAACGCCTTAGAATAGCTCGATAGTGAGGCCGTTGGCAGTTCCTTACCACCCACCTCTATTTTACCACTTCTTAGCTGCCCATAGCTCGCCTCGCCCAGAATATCCGGTTTAAAGTTCGGATACGCATCGGAGTAATCAATAATCGCCGCATATATCTCGTCGTCGGTCACTGCCGTATATTGCAGTATCTCCTCAGACAGAATCGGGATGGGCAATCCGATGCCTACCGTAGCGGTACAGCCATATCCTACGAAGCTGGTGCCCACCAGATACTTGGATGACATCTGCTTCATATCCCCAATTACCGCAAGCGTACCTGCGCCCCGCTTGGGAACGCCGTTTTCACTACGAAGCGAAGACGGTGCATGCTGCGTGCCCTGCCATGCCACATATCCTATTCCCCCACCAAGGAATATCTTTGTCCCAATGCCCACTGTTTTATAGTGAGGGTCATTAAGCAACGGCGAAAGCTGACCCGCCGAGCAATAATTGGCATTGCCCAGATTGGGTTTAAGTGTACCCATATAAGTATGGATCATCTTGTCCGATGCATTGACCGCTATATTGTAATTTTGATATGCGTTACGCACATTAAAAAGCGTTGCCTGATTCATGTCATTCATATTGATCCAGGTATCAAGCTTCTTTCTGGGATAGCAATCGGTACCATAGGCAGATACCGAAAACTTTACGTCCTTACCCGCAAGTAGATCCTCTAGCACATGTCCACCACCGTAGTTAAAATGACCCGGATAAACCTTGTTTCTGGGATCATCATCGGGTATGGCCGTGGCACCAAGAAACAAATCCACAGCGGCAAGACCGGTATACAGCGGAATATCGTTCAGGGTAGCTTTACCGCCACCCATTTTCATCTTAGGTTTGGTATGGCCCACGTTAAAGTATGCTCCAGAGGAACACATCGGCCCGAACGTCCCGGTAGTAACTACATCAATTTCCTGAGCCGCCTTGGCCACACCTTTTTTCTTTACAATGTCAATTACTTCTTCGGCATTGACCACCACCGCCTGTCCCTTGCTTATCTTTTCATTTATCTCTGCGATTGTTTTGGGCATACCGCTTCCTTTCCGGTCCGCCGATCTACCAAGTCCTGCAGGGTCGTAGACCCCAGTACCTTGTCGACAGCCTCCACAGTTTCAGACCATACATCGCGGATAACACAGTTATCCGATTTTTCACAAATACCCGGTTTGTCAACACACTCCTCAAAGCGAATATCCCCCTCAGAAACGCGTATGACCTCGCCAAGCGTTATATCGCCGGGGGGTCTAGCCAACATATAACCACCGCTCCTGCCCCTGATACCCTTTACTAAACCGGCTTCGGTAAGCGGTATAATCAGCTGCCCCAGATAGCGTTGAGATATACCCTGCCTGGCAGCGATCTCCCTTAACATAGCAGGTCCTTTTTCGTAGTTTAAGGCAAGATCGAGAGCAGCCTTGGTTGTATATCGTCCTCTTGTAGATAATTTCATAAAAGACTACTAAATCACTAATCTATACAATGATATATGATGCAATAAATACCGTCAAGATATGAAAAACACTAGGTGGTGTTTCGATTCTCAATCGCCTTGGTGGCCAATGCATCAGCCAACTTATTCTGCTCGCGGGGAACATACATAACGCTTGCTGAGGCAAACTTTTTCAGAAGCGACTGTGCTTCATTGTAAAACGGCTTTAAATCCTGATTCTTAACGCGGTACTGTCCACTAATCTGCCTGACAATGAGCTGAGAATCCATCCTTACGGTTACATCCGTGGCACCTATTTCAAGCAACTCTTCAAGCCCAATAACAAGCGCCTTGTACTCCGCCTGATTATTGGTGGCCTCACCTATATAGCGGGAAATCTCCTTGGTATAACTCCCGTCCACACTGGCAATAGCGACACCAATAGATGCAGGCCCCGGATTGGGCCGCGCTCCACCATCAGTATTTAAATAAAAGGCTTTCTTACTCGCCATAAAAACATTAACTCACATATAAAATACGGCCGCAATTGGGGCAGTAAATCAGTTCCAGCCCCGGCCTGGCATTCTTTATGGTATTGGTAGGCAAATTTATTCTGCACCCCTTGCACATACCCTGCTCAACCTTACCAACAGGCTGGCTACCAACCCTTAAGAGCAGTTTCTCATATGCGGCCAGATCGGCACTACCCAGTTGCGATGCCATTTGCTCGCGTTTACCCGTTAGCCCGGCAATCTCGCCCTCAAATCTGGTCTTATCTTCAACCAGATGCCCGTTATTTTCCAGCCACTCAGACTGAATCTGTTCATACTGGCTCTTGGCTAAATCGAAATCGCCCTGCCGCTGCTCCAGATCGGTCATGAGTTCCAGCAAACCGTCTTCCATAGCCGTCCTGCGCTGCTTGAAATGCTCACACTCTTCATTTAAGCTGGCTAGATCTTTAGGGTTTTTGACCGATCCGCCGAAAAGCTGTTTGTTGACATCATCTATCTTCACGGTCAGCTCTTCAATATCCCACTCTAATTGTTTCTCTGTTTTGCGTGTCTCCGAAAGGCGCTTTTCTTCCTGCTCCAGCTTTGCCCTGGCCTCAATAACCTCGTGACTATCCTGCAACTGGGCTTCAATAGCCGATATAGCCTTTTTCTCTTTCTTTATGGCCAAATCAACTTCCTGAAGCTCGTAAAGACGCTTAACTCTGCTCAAATGAGGCCTCCCTGAGAGTTTATACCCTTAAACACAAAAATCCCAGTTCTGGGATTTTTTGGTGGGCTCGGTAGGGTTCGAACCTACGACCAATCGGTTATGAGCCGACCGCTCTGCCGCTGAGCTACGAGCCCCTATTAAATTATAGCTGTTATATCGCACAATTTTTTGCAGGTAAAAAATTATAGCATGCAAAGCCATGTACAATCAACTAATAATAAGCATAAAAATAAGTATAAATTATCTTGACACATATAAAAAAGGATGATACGATTTATGCGCAACTGACCTTTTGGGCAGTAAGCAAAAAATAAATGCTCTTTTAAAAATAAAGCTCGCTTGGATCAGCACTAGACCGAGACGGACGAAACAATTAACTCAAAGCAAGCCTTCTTAGTCGTGTGTTAAGAGGGTTTTTTTAATGCCCAAGCGAAGAAAATGGCCAAACGTTATGACGAAAATAGGATTTATAGGTGCAGGTAAAGTGGGAACAGCGCTTGCGGTGCAACTTAGCAACAAGGGATACCCCGTTGTTGCCGTGGCCAGCCGAACCTTTGCATCAGCCGAGAAGCTTGCCGAGGCAGTACCAGGTTGTAAGGCCTATGAAAATGTTCAGCGTATTGCAGATAATACCGACCTTATTTTTATTACCACACCCGACGACGCCATTTTAGAAGTCGTATCACAAATCAAATGGCACAAAGGCAATCTGGTTGTACACTGTAGTGGAGCCGGTTCGCTGGACATTCTGGAGACTGCTCAAAAAACAGGCGCACAGGTGGGAGCAATTCACCCCTTGCAAAGCTTTGCAAGCGTCGAGCAAGCCATCAAGAATATACCGGGCTCAACATTCGGTATCGAGGGGGACGGCCCCATTGTCGACCTGCTTGAGGAAATGGCAAAATCACTTGACGGGAAAGCGATACAACTGGGAGCAGGAGATAAAGTTCTGTACCACGCCGCCGCGGTAATGGCCTGCAACTACTTCGTAACACTCATGCAGATGTCCACAGACGTCTGGGGTAAATTCGGCGTTGATACCAATGATGCCATCGAGGCGCTGGGGCCACTGCTTAAGGGCACCGTTAATAACATCATTAATGCAGGACTTCCCAACTGCCTTACCGGCCCAATCGCCAGAGGAGACGCGGGTACCATACAAATGCATGTAGATGCGCTAAAAGCAAAAGCGCCCAAACTACTTAAAATGTACTGTGATCTAGGGCTTGAAACTATTCCCATAGGAATTGCCAAAGGAACTTTAGATAAACAAAAGGCAGAAGAAATCAAAAACATCCTGGAGGACAAGTAAATGAGAATCATGCTTAAGAGCAAAATTCACCGGGCCACCGTCACCGAGGCCAATATCAACTATGAGGGCAGCATCACAATCGATACCGATCTTATGGAAGCTGCAGATATACTGCCCTACGAGAAAGTACAGGTGCTGGACATCGACAGCGGAGCTAGGCTTGAGACCTACGCTATAGTGGGCGAGGCAGGCTCGGGCACTATATGCATCAATGGAGCCGCCGCCAGGCTAGTGCACCCCGGAGACAAGGTTATTATCCTCACCTATCACGACCTGTCTGAGCAGGAAGCACGAAAAGCGCACCCCATAGTAGTAAACGTTAACGAGAAAAACGAACAAGTGGACCAAATCTTAAAAGACCTGGCCATATAAACTAAAAGGGGGCATTTAGATGCGCATCACAATCGGCAAAATCAAAGAAATGAAGCAAAAGGGTGAGAAGATCAGCATGCTCACCGCCTATGACTACGCCACGGCAAAACTGATTGATGAGGCGGGAATACCGCTGATATTAGTAGGCGACAGTCTGGGCATGGTAATGCTGGGATACGAATCAACGATTCCTGTAACCATGGATGTGATGATTCACCACACCGCAGCCGTTGTGCGCGGTGCCAAAAACGCATTAATAGTCGGTGACATGCCGTTTATGTCCTACCACCTTAGCATCGAACAGGCGCTTGCCAATGCAGGGCGCTTCATTCAGGAAACAGGCTGCCAGACGGTCAAGCTGGAGGGCGGACAGGAAATGGCCCCGACAATTGCCAAGATCGTTGAGTGCGGCATCCCCGTTATGGGACATATCGGACTAACCCCCCAATCAATAAACCAGCTTGGTGGATACAAGGCAGTGGGGAAAACCCCTGATACCGCCGTCAAACTGATAAAAGACGCAGTGGCACTGGAGCAGGCCGGAGCATATGCCATCGTTCTGGAAACCGTGCCCGCACCTCTTTCCAAAAAGATAAGCGAAAAGATAAGCATACCCACCATCGGCATCGGCGCAGGCGCAGGCTGCGATGGGCAAGTGCAGGTAATAAGTGACCTGCTGGGCATATATACCGAGTTCGTTCCCAAACATGCCAAGCAATATGCTCAAATAGGCAAAACTATCAAAACCGCCGCCGCCGAGTACATAGCCGAAGTCACAGCAGGTACATTCCCCACAGACAAACAGAGCATCGCCATGGATGAAAGCATCCTCAAGGATTTATAAAAAAGTATGCAGGTTATTAACAGCATTGAAGAAATGAAGCAGGAACGCAAAAAGCTCGCCTGTACGGTGGGCTTTGTTCCGACTATGGGTTACTTGCACAGAGGGCATCTAACGCTGGTCCGCCGCGCAAAGCGCGATAACGATGTCGCAGTGGTCAGCATTTTCGTCAATCCTACGCAGTTCGGCCCCGGCGAAGACTTCGCCACCTACCCGCGCGACACTGAGCGGGACCTGGAAATGCTGGAAAAAGAAGGTGTGGATTTCGTATTCATGCCTACACCGGATGACATGTATCCTGACGGTTATAACACGTGGGTGGAAACGTTTGGCATTACATCCAAACTTGAGGGTGAAAAACGCCCCGGTCACTTCAAAGGCGTTACCACCATCGTAAACAAGTTGTTTAATATAGTACTGCCCCACAAAGCCTACTTCGGGCAAAAGGATGCACAGCAGTTACGCGTCATCCAGAAGATGGTTGCCGATCTTGATATGCACGTTAAGATAATGCCGGTTGCCACTGTGCGCAGCAGACGCGGCCTTGCCATGAGCAGCCGCAACAACTACCTGAGCAAAGAGGAGCGTGAGGCAGCGCTGGTGCTGTACAAGGCGCTGAGCACCGCCGAAGAAATGTACATGCGGGGCGAGCAGGATGTTGCCAGAATCCGCGTCAAAATAACCGGCATCATAAACCAAGAACCTCTTGCCAAAATCGACTACATCAGCATCGCCGATGCAGACACACTGGAAGAGCTTACCTATATGGACAGGTCCGCGCTGATATCCATGGCGGTAAGAATCGGCAACACACGTCTTATAGATAACAGAACCATCGGCTAAAAAGTAACGGCATATACGAAATACCAAAACAGGGGCGATTGTCGCCCCTGTTTTTATATGCTAAACTTTTGCAGCGTAGGGAGATAACTTTGAAAATACTTGTTTCAAACGACGACGGCGTAAATGCCAAAGGACTGAAAGTGCTTGTTAAGCAACTCAAGGAAGTTGGTGACGTTATCGTTGTAGCGCCCGACCGCGAGCAAAGCGCTGTGGGCACATCGATGACGGTAAGACTACCGGTCAAGCTGCACGAAGCTGCTCCGCTGGTCAAAGACGTCCCAACCTACTCGGTTGAAGGCACACCAGCCGATGCCGTCATTCTGGCGCTGGAATGGATTATCAAGGACAAAGTCGATCTGGTTGTCTCCGGCATAAACACAGGTCTCAACCTCGGTTACGACGTACTTCTTTCAGGCACGGTCTCAGCCGCCCGCAACGGTTTTATCAGGGGCATACCTGCCATCGCGATATCAGTCGAAGGGCTGGAAAACAACCACTTTGAAGCCTCTACAAAAACCGCTGCAATACTTGCCAACCAGTTCGCCACCGGTAAACTACCTGCCGACATATTCCTTAACGTCAACCTGCCAAACATTCTCACAAAGGATATAAAAGGCGTCAAACCCACACGACTGGGCGAGCTTAGCTACATCGAAAGTGTGCGTGAGGACAACCTTATTGGTAAAAGCAACTACTTCTGGATAACACGACCGCAGGCTGACTGGGACCTGACAGAGGGCACCGATATGTGGGCTATCAATCAAAACATGGTCTCAATAACCACGCTCAACCCCAACCTTACCACCGCCACCAACCACGCAGACACAGTGCAAAAGCTTTCCGACCTGCTATACGAGCAGCTAAAAAGCAATTAGAAGAAAGTGCTAAATTCTATAATCTGTAGAATCAGAGCTTAATGTTGGGTCAACCGAAAATACCAATTTATATACTTCACAATCACGACATATTTTTATCTTATTGCCCCAGATCTTCTGCAGTTGGCCCTGGCAATACGTGCCGATCATAAACCAGCAAAAACGCCTGATTTTTAACTTCCAAACAATACAAGGGGCTTTCCATTCATCCGAACAATTTTTAATCTCCCAACAGGGTTGTACATTTGTACCAGATAACCTCTTAGTTTCCAGAAATAGCAGCATTTGCCGTTCAATCATAGGTGGAACTGTCCTCCACCCCTGTTCATAACTCTGCACAGCTTTGGAAGAAACCCCTAATAATTGCGCTAATTGGGCCTGAGTCTTACCCAAAAAGCTGCGTATTTTACCAAGTTCCTTGCCTTCCATTGACTGACCTGCCCCTAATATTTGTTTATTTATTAAATGATGTTACTAATATTGCTATTTCTACAACATTATACTAGCAACGACTAGGTTGGCAATACAAAAATCACCTAAAAGTGCTAGGTGTTGATACTTTAGCTCCACGGTTACCCTTCATTTTCGAATACTTTTTAGTTTGCGCCACTCATCGCAAGAGCGTATACTACAGAGAAATTTGGGGGAGTTTGACAATTGCTTTTCTCAGGGCTAAAGTTGTCAGTACTATTAAACAGTCTAAAATGAGTAGATAAGAACCAGCTGAGACTAACATCCACCAAGCTATACACTATTCTAGTGTCTAAATCCTACAGGCCCTTTCAATGATTGATCGATAAGTTCCTGCCATTCATCCGGCCCTATTAGTTCTACCTGGATAAAAACTATATAAGTTGGGTTATAAAAAATGTTTGGATTTGGTAAATAGAATTGCTTCCCTTTACCATTCACTACTTTTTTTATTAGATTGAAATAGTGTATAACGGTAGCCTTGCCTACCTCTCTTTCTGTTGGCACATCAACAATATGGTCATTAGTTCCGCCGGAGGATAAGTGCACTTTCAGGTGCATCTTAAATGCTGCAACAGGATTTACAGTTTCATTTTTCTCCATGTCCGTCATGTCTTAATTCCCTTCCACTTCAGTTTATCCAATATGGGGAGCGGCAATTGGGGCATTGTTTGGGTAATCGCTGTATTCGGGGTATCCAGATATGAGCGCATCTCGTGCAAGATAGATGAGGTAGTTCTATAAGCTGACTCATAGCTGTATTGTATGAGCTACAACATATGAGGTCAATGCTTTTTCAATCTGATGTGCGGCAAAGTGATATAAATCACATACACCTTTTCCCGGTTTTTATATATTAAGACATCTATTTCATTAGGAGGATAGCATTATGGCAGAAGGCAAAAAGTTTACGTACGATTGCAGAGATGAAGGATTCAATTGCGACTGGCAATACGCTGATGATAACGAGAGCCAGTTAAATGCAAAAGTCCAGGCACATATCAAGGAGTACCACTCTCAAGGAAATGCAGCCGACAAATGTGGAAAATAACTTTTCGAAAACCGTCAATGAATACATTGAAAGCGGGCGAGAAATATCAGTGTAGTAATTGTGGGCATATCGTGGTAATATCCAAGAACTGCGAGGGACCACGTATCTGTTGCGGACGTAAGATGAAGAAAGTAGAGCCAAAGTAAGTTTATAGAAGGGAAAAACCAGCCATGATAGAAGGCAAAGAAGAAGGCAAAAAATGTGCTTATGATTGCAGGGATGAGGGGTTCGATTGCGATTGGCATTGCGATGCAGATGATGACCACCAGCTCAAGCAAAAAGTTCAGGCGCATACCAACGAATACCACAGTATATGGAATCACAACAAAGAAGGCATTTCAGAGTATAAGAAAAAAGAGTAAAACCGAGTACAAATATTAGGGGGTTAAAAATGAGCAGAGATTTACATGATGGCTCATTGGGACAAGAGATTTGTCCTGAATGTGGGGAACCGGGATTCTATCATGATAGTGCAGCGGGGCGTCACATATGCATTAACCAGGAATGTGGATATGCAGTAGATGATGAGGGAGAGTCAATACTGACAAAGTTACTGAAGTTATTAAGGCTCAAAAAGAAATAGCCATCCCAAAGCAATTACGATCTAACCACGTAAGCCGGGCTGGTCCAGGCCATGTGCCCGTCCTCCTGCGACGTGCGAATGTAGATGGGATTATCGCCCGCGTATAAATCAGTAAGAGGCAGATCAAAGGCAAAACTGCTAGCGCACGGCTCGTCGGGTAAATGATACACCTCGAGCCTTTTTTCAACGCCTCCACAATCATAAGTCGTCGGATCGAGTCCTATAGAGGCTATGTCCAGCTCAACCGTGCGCTGCGCCGTCTCAATGCGAACCGACCCTGTATCAGAACGTGCCAGTTCAACAATAACGCCGGCAATCCCACCCGTAGTGCTCGATTTCCACTCAAGCCGATCCTCACCACAAATCACCGGCCGCAGGTCATCGTTCCAGAAATTAACGGAGCTGGCAGAAACAATGCTGTTGCCCGTAAGCTGTAAACGCCCGTCCCAGTTCACAACGCGTGCCCGGCCCTTCACCTCGGCACCCGCCCAGACTATCTTGATACGTCTGCCAAGCCCACTCAAATCGTAAGGCCGCATGGTTTTAACAACATTCGACCCATTGCGAACCTGGACACTCTCAATCGGACCCGTACCCGCCACCGCAACTTTGAGAGTTGGCACACCACTGTCGATTTGTATTACATCCCCCATCATGGCAACATGCCCATCAGCGGCAACCAACACCAAGTCGATCAGAGCGCGATTGCCGGTAGTGGCATAAAAATGCCGCGACTTCATGGCCTCGTAAACGCTCTGCCGATCAAGACTTTGGGCCAGAACACATGTCAATCCACCCAAGGAGCCGAACGTCCGAGCACCGGGATATGATGCACCAGGGCGTCCTTTATGCCCGTCGGAATTGGCACAAATGCCAATGCGGTAACCCATTTTCAGCGCATCAGCCACCAGCCATTCAAACGTACCCCACGCCGAATGCACCTCAACAGCCACCTCAATATCCTCATCATGCATGGTAATGTCGGCATAGCGCCCACCCACATGCGCAAAAGCAAATGATTTTACAGATTGACCTTTTAGATTATCAAACAGATCAGTCGCCGTCGGGCGGTCATCATCACGCGATTTACTATCCGCAAGCGATTCCGAACTGCTTCTGCTTATACGCCCACCTTCGGATACAAAATATACGTTGCGGTCGCCACCCATCGGCGTATTCCCGCTCCATTCGTATCCGGGGAAAGTAACAAATTTATCATTCTGATAAAACCGCTTGGTCGTATCATTGATTGTCTGCCAAAAATCGTCGCTCACCTCAAAATCATTGCCCTGATGCCCACAAATGTCCAAGAGCGCGTAGTCACGCGCAAAAGCAAAGTAATCATCGATGGTGTTTGTGCCAACCGTCTCCTCAGACTGTCCGTGAAAATCGGCCCAGTAGGGATGCAGTTTGTCTGTACTTAATACAATGTCGATTGGGTTGCTGCGGGCCAACAGACCCGTTTCCTTATCCTCAGTAACTATCGACTGTAGTCCTGACGATGAAAAACCAGGATGAGAAATGCTAACAGGTTGCCCCGTGGGATTGCCCCACCTGTCCTCAAGCTTCAGATAATAGTTAAAAGCTTGACTAACGCCAACTTCAGATGGAGCAATGCATACTGCATGTACGGGCTTACCGGATATAACCTTAAGCGTAGGAGACTCCTGAATATCCTTAAAGTCGGACTTGGCTATGGGATCAACAAGCGTCCGCAACTCAAAACTTTCCTCGCAAAAGGTCTGCATGCGCCAGCCATCAGATCCACCACTTCGATCGCCAAAGACTATCTTGATGCTTTCGCCCCTATCCAAAAAGCCCTTTGTTACCCTGATAACCAGAGCGGGCACCCAAGGACGCGCATGCCCCCTGGGATCCCATGATGCTTCGACAGTGCAATCGCCTGTAGTGCTGATAGTGTAATAGTTGGGTTTTGCAGAATCGGCAAATTGCGGTATGCCAAAATCACCCACCTGCCGAAAAACAATTTTTATGCGTCCACCATCGTCAATGGGATGGCCTGCCGTATACGTGTAAACAACAGTAACAAACGAGCCGGCCTCAACAGGACCTGCCGGATAAATACTAGCTTGACCCCGATCAATGCTATACAATCAATACTCCTTTTTTAAAGCGTGATTGGAATCAGAACCTAGTAGAAATCGTAGTGCACAACTTCATCAAAGCTTCTCATCGCACGGGGTTTGGGCGCCACATCCGGGTAGCCTACGGCCAGCATATCAAATATCTCCCACGCGGCCGGAATGCCCAGCAGTTCCTTGATATTTCCCTCAATAGACGGATCGGCGATATGAGATACCCACTGCGATCCTAATCCCAGTGAAGTTACTGCCATAGACATAAATAAAGCGGCGTTGCCCAGACTGGAGTAGAACATGGAATCGACCAAACGGCCCAGCCATGCCGGAGGTTTATTCTCGGGATTGTAGCAGATAAGTATTAGCAGTTGCGCCTGTGCCGGTCCGGCGGGCGGCTCCTTATCCTTAGCCCTGTAATCGTCATCAAGCATTCGCACGACTTCATCTCGTACAGTCTGCTTTTTAACAGCGATTAGCTCCCACGGCTGCGAGTTCCCGCACGACGGCGCCCAGCGCGCTGTCTCAAGTATCTTATCTACGATATCGTCAGGAATGGGGTCCGGTTTGAAGCGGCGAATACTTCGCCGACTCTTTATCATCTCAAGCAATTCATTATAATCCATATGCCTTCTCCTAAAATAAGGTGTTTGCATATGGTATAAGGCCGCGTGACAATAGTCAAGGTGAATTACTTAAGCGGCATCCAGCTTACCCTCAGGGCGCTTGCGGCGTTCACGTTGCGGTGCGGATGGTACCCACTCCACTGGCCGTACGCAGTGCGCCGTAATGGCCTTGGCCGGACATATCACCGCACAGCTTAAGCATCCAAAGCATTTATCGGTATCCACAAACGCTTTGCTCTTACCTTCTACTTCGCGCATCTCGGTCGCCTTAAACTGGCAAACAGCAACACATCTGGACTCGCCCGACGGATGTTTGCAGGCAATACATTTGCCCTGATCTATCGATACGTTCCAGCGGCTCTGCTTCCAGCGCCACTCCGGGCTGTACTCGCCCCACTGGCTTATATGCGGTGCCCAATGATGACAACAGCAATCGCAGCAGAAGCACATCAAAAAGAAGTCAGTCGTCTGCCAGTGATCCATGGAACCGACAAGCCCGTCGCGGTGAGCCTGGCGCATGGCCTCAAGCGCCTGATCTTTTGATACTTCACGCCCGTGCCGCAGGATCACTGTCTCAGCAGCGATATCGAAGTTGAGACATACCTGGCTCTTTGTGCGCTTGCAGATCATACCACCACCGGATACACGACGACGGCATGAACACGGTGAGATAGCCCATCGATAGTGCTTGTTGATTATTTCACGGCCATCTTCCCACGGCTGTAGCTGATCTACATCCGGACTTGCCAAAATTGCATCGAAGGCGGGCAGCACCCGTCTGTTGCGGTAGTTGGTGGGTGCCTCAAACCTTTTCTTTTGCCTGTTATAGTCTTCCTCGCCGTCCTCGTGGTAACACCAGTCATCCCACAGGTTAAACAGCTGCGGACCATATTTCATATCCAGCGATGCGTTGGTCTGAGAACCATCGTGGAACTGCATCTGACCACGCGGCAGAAAGCGGTATCCTATCCGTGTCTTACGATCGCGGGGGAAAATAACGCCCTTCTGAAAGCAAGCCTCGAGTATATCGTTTACCTGATCAACCGGTATATCCAGCCACTTTTCCAGACCATCAACCTGCTTATCCAGCTCAAACTCCCTGAGCAGATGACAGGCCTCCATCTCTATAGGAGTAAACAGCCACTCAAGCAATCGCCTGAGTCTAACAGCGCCGTCCCAATTCAAGCGCGCCAGTATCACCCCAAAAATGTCCCTGTCATCACTAACGTTGGGAATAGGTTCTGCGTTGGGGCCTTTGGCATACGTTTCTACTCGATCATACAGCGCATGGTGATCGGCTATCGTCCAGGTCTTTATCTTCTCATCTTTGGCAAACGGCACTTTTTTGCCCTCCATATTTAAACGTAAAAATAGGCCCCTTATTAAAAAGAGGTCTTATCCAATTGTATAGATTTCGGGCCGATTTCACAAGCAACATACGATTGACGAGTGCGCCCGCATTCTATAAAATGGTCAGACGAATAAGGAGAAACATTGATAAAACTGGAAGAATTGGCAAAACTATCAACCAAACCTGATATATATACAAAAGGCACAGCCAGCATGTGGAATGATGAGCATATATCAACGTATCTGCTGGAAGCTCACATCAACCCGGATATAGATGTGGCCAGCAGAAAACAATCAACCATCAACAAAACCGTTGATTGGATTTTAAGACAGTGTGATAAAGAAGGTATGAGCATTCTGGATCTGGGATGTGGCCCCGGCCTCTACACAGAGGTTCTAACGTCCAAAGGCCACAGCGTAACCGGCGTGGACTTCTCCAAACGCTCAATCGAGTACGCCAAGAACCATGCAGCAGAAAAGGCGCAGGATATCACATACCTGTACCAGAACTACCTTGAGTTGGACATGGAAAACCGGTTCGATCTGGCAATTATGATCTACTGCGATTTTGTAGTCCTGTCTCCGCAGGAAAGAGCTATACTGCTGGCAAACGTTCGTCGGGCACTCAAGCCGTCCGGCGTATTTATATTCGACGTGTTAAATGATAAAACGCTTGCAGGTAAAACATTTGCCAGAAGTTGGGAAGCATCAGAGGGCGGATTCTGGAGAGCCAAACCGTACCTGCTGCTTTCAGAAACATTCCATTACCCGGAAAACAAGGTAATGCTGGATCAGCACATAGTCGCCGATGACTCAGGCAATTGCAACATATACCGCTTCTGGCACCATTATTTTGCGCCGGATGACCTCAAAACGGAGCTTGACCAAAACGGATTTACAGATGTAGAATACTATGAAAACGTATTGCCGGATGGTCGGCTGTACCGCGCAAACGATGTAACATTCTTTAAAGCTACACGGAGCAAAGACAAATGAGTCTGCAAGAACTGGGCTTTAGCGACTGGTTTATGGATCAAGTCGATCCGGCCCAAACAACCGAATACAAAATAGCCCGGGTTATTGCCGTAAACAAGGACAACTACGCCCTGCGCAACAATGCTGGCGATGCCCTTGCGGAAGTTACCGGCAAACTGATGTACGGCGCCACCTCACCGCTGGACTATCCCGCCGTTGGTGACTGGGTCTATGCGCAGTACCTTGATGAAAACAGCTTCGCCATCATCCACCAGATCATGCCTAGAAAATCCAGCTTGCAACGTAAAACAGCGGGTAAAAAGATAGAGTTTCAATTAATTGCCGCAAACATCGATACCGCGTTTATCGTGCAATCGCTGGATGCCAACTATAACCTGCGGCGTCTGGAGCGCTATCTGGTAATGGTAAACCAGGGCAATATTTACCCCGTTATACTGCTATGCAAAAGCGATCTGATATCAGCAGACGAACTGGAGCAGAAGATAGCGCAAATCCACAAACTGATGCCGGATGTCAAAATAGCGGCCTTCAGTAATATTAGCGATTCTGGTCTGGACGATATAAAAGCACTGCTGATATCCGGCAATACATATTGCATGATCGGATCGTCCGGCGTTGGCAAGACTACCCTGCTAAACAACCTTCTGGGCGGCGAGATGTTTGAGGTTCAAGCCGTCGATAAAGACGACAAGGGAAGACACACCACCACGCGCCGCCAGCTCATACGTCTTGAAAACGGCGCCATGATAATAGACACTCCCGGCATGCGGGAACTGGGCAATTTTGCCGTCGACTCCGGCTTGAGTGATACCTTTGCTGAGATTGTAGAGCTTGCCGTCAACTGCCGCTATGCAGACTGCACCCATTCGCTTGAAGAGGGCTGCGCCGTGCTGCAAGCGGTAAAGGACAAAGTAATTGAGCCTGAGCGGCACGAAAACTACGTCAAGATGAACAAGGAATCCGCCTTCAACGAGATGTCTTATTTAGAAAAAAGGCAAAAAGACAAAGACTTTGGCAAGATGATTCAAACCTACAAGAAGCAGTTCGGGATGAGGAAGAAAAGATAATACGCCTAGCAAACCAACCGTGTTATAATACCGACACAATCTTGAAAAGGGGGCAGTAATGGAAAGTGGAAATACAGGCGATCTTCTGGCCAAAGTCCTTAACATGGCAGACCTGGTGGAATATCAGGAGGGCTCAGTTGTCAGCAAAACAATTATCGACAAGAAAATAGGCACTCTTACCGTTTTTGCCTTTTCAAAAGGTCAGGGACTCAGCGAGCACACCGCTCCTTTTGATGCTCTGGTCTACATTCTCGATGGTTCAGCCGAAATCACCATTGCAGGTAAATATCATCAGGTCGGCACCGGTGAAATGATAATCATGCCGGCAGACAAACCTCATGCCTTAACTGCCATAAAACAATTCAAGATGTTGCTGGTGATGATAAGGTCATAGAGCAAGAAGCAGCTCAAACTAAGAAAAAATAACCACTAGCCCTAATAGAAGCACTCATATTTATCTCCCTCCATTATATCTACTGTTTTAGATCAGCAGTCTTCGGAGGTTCAAAGAAAGTATAGTATACGTGTCCTTGAATGGGTTTCGGAACTCTTAATTTTAGCAGCCACTTATCAAACATTTTTTCCGCGGTGAAGAAGCCACCCTCCTTTACTCTATCTAACTCACTCTCAGATTTCAGCCTAACCCCTTCACCAATTCTTACGTCGGCATAGTATTTTTGTAGTTCATAACCTTCAGGAAACTCAAGATCAAAAGACAGTTCAGCTGTTGGGTAAGCAATTAAATACTCGGCGGCTTCACAAATAGGTTCTTGGTATTCGTAAGTACCTTGTCTAATTCTTTCAAGTGCCTCTTCATATGTCCAAGGTCGATAATTCGGTCGAACTGACTTAAATGCATATTTGACCTTCTCGCCTTTCTTTAGAGGTGGATCGAAAGTAACTTTCCATAACCCTCTACTATCTGTATCTAGAATTATTTCATAATTTACTCTTGTATTTGAAGGTTTTTCAATACAAGCAAAATCAAATTGTTTCAGTTTAATAGATAAACCAGGTGTAGTATCCTCGAGTTCAATCGAATGATGAGTTGCTTCCAGTTCATCAATCAAAGATTCCATCAATATTTCACTTCTCAGGACGTACGTATCTTTAGATGTTATTTCTCCTTTTGCGTGGATATAGTGCCTCAACATAACCGGTAATTGAGCTCCATCAGATCGATAAGTAGATTCTAGGTATTTTCTTAAGTTAAAAAGAAAGGTTGATATCTTGTCAATATTTCTAAGCAAATCATCACGTGTAAATGTTTCCCTTCTTTCCTCCATTTTTATTAATCCTTCAATCTTCACCCCGTCTTCAACAAGTATCGCAATTGGCTTGTTATATGCATTGGCAATTGTAATTTCGTGCTGAATCCAATCTGCGTACGCCCATGAGTCAGAATCCTCTATCTTCTCTCTCTTTGTTGCTAAAGCTATTAGACAGTCACTTCTATCAATATGTTCTTTTACTTTATCAGGTACTTTACCTATTTCCTGATAATCATAAACCATTGGTTCAATACCAAAGGATCGTATAAGCTTCTTGAAGAATTCAGTTATTTCTTTGTCTTCATCGGAGAAACTACAGCTTAAAAAAGCTTTAAAAACTATTTCTGCCATGTTTAACCTACCTTCGTTTAATTTCTGACACTTATTCGCTAATATACATATGGGGTATTAAAATGATAGCATATATGCCAATATATGTCATTTTATTACACTATTATCGTTCCGGCGATATCCATACTTACTTGGCTACCAATAATCTGATAACCGTAAATCCACCTTCACAAAACGTTTACCCCCTAAACACTCCTGGGCCTGTACTGTATGGCCTCGGCTACGTGGGTTGCTGTAATCTCATCGGCGTCGTCCAGATCAGCAATGGTGCGCGCCAGCTTGAGTATACGGTGAAAACCCCGCGCTGATAGCGACATCTTTTTCATGGCCGACTTGAGCAAGTCCTGCGCATCCACCTCAACGTTGCAGTGGTCGCGCACCGCCAGTGGCGTCATATCAGAGTTGCAGGATATACCGTTGCCGTTAAAGCGTCCGCGCTGTATACTGCGTGCCTTCTCGACCCGAACCCGAACGTCCTCTGAAAACTCGCCATCGCGTATGTCCGCCAGCTTCTCGTACTCAATGCGCGGTACTTCTACATATATATCAACTCGGTCCATCAAAGGCCCCGATATACGCTTCTGGTAGCGGGCAACCATGGTCGGCGTGCAAGAGCATGCCTTTACCGGGTCTGAGTAAAAGCCACACGGACAGGGATTCATCGCCCCCACCATCATAAAATTGGCCGGATATGATACACTACCCAGCGCCCGACTGATGGTCACCACCTTGTCCTCAAGCGGCTGACGCAATACCTCCAGACTGCCATGCCCGAACTCAGGCAACTCGTCCAGAAACAACACCCCTCGGTGAGAAAGACTTATCTCACCGGGACGGGGCCAGCGCCCACCCCCAACAAGCCCGGCATGAGAAATCGTGTGGTGCGGCGCACGAAACGGCCGCTGATTGATAAGCGGTGTATCCGAAGGCAGCAGGCCGCTTACGTTGTAGATCTTGGTCACATCCAGCGCCTCATCGGAGGTCATCTGCGGCAGTATGGATGGCAGAGCGCGTGCCAGCAGTGTTTTGCCACTGCCAGGAGGTCCTGTCATCAGTATGTTGTGTCCTCCGGCAGCCGCCACTTCCAGCGCACGCTTAACATGCTCCTGCCCTTTTATGTGTGCCATGTCCGTTACCGACCAGACCACCTCCGGCACATGACCGGCGTCATCATTGGATACATAGGGAGGTATCAGTTCTTCCGACCTCAGATGCGATACCAACTGCTCCAGTGAATCAGCGGGTATAATTTCCATACCTTCGAGCAGAGATGCCTCTTTAACATCGACCGACGGCACAAAGACGGTGCTGGCCCCCATCTCCTTTGCCAGCCCCACCATTGGCAATATGCCATGCGTATGACGCAACCCGCCATCAAGCGACAGTTCACCAAAAAAAAGTGATTTCGATGTCTCAAAGGCCAGTTGTCCGGAACTGACAAGTATACCGATAGCGATGGGTAAGTCGTACGCCGGGCCTTCTTTTTTGAGATCAGCAGGCGCAAGATTGATAGTTATACGCCTGGTGGGAAATGCACATCCGCAATTTTTGACCGCGGCCCGTACCCGTTCTTTCGACTCCTGCACCGCAGTATCAGGCAGCCCGACGATTGTCATTGCCGGAAGCCCCGCCGATATATCGACCTCCACCTCAACAAGCTTGCCATCAAGTCCTATTACCGCCGCAGAATTAACCTTTGCAAGTGTCATTTTATTCCTTTAGTTACTGTTTTTCCAGTTTACGATTATAACAGCCAAGCTGCAGCAAGTAAACACCATCAGGTAAAAGGTTGTAGTTTGTGTTGACATGCCACACTGCAGGCCTTATAATTCTGCAAAGAACACTTGGGGAAGACGTATGAAAAAAGAGATCATGGGGATACTGGCCTGTCCCGTTTGCAAGGGAGAGCTTTCGCTCGATGTTGTGGATGAGGATGACCAGGAGATAGTAACCGGCTCTTTGTATTGCGCAAAATGTTCGCAGGATTATCCCATAAGGGATACCATTCCCAACCTGCTCCCACCGGACATGCGCAACTAGATTATTTACCTTTAATAAACGTTTGCTCATAAATATAACTACTATAAGGAGGGAATTTATAACATGGATAAGGCCAGACTGGGTGGATTATTAATTTGTTTGGTGGTCGTTGTAGCAGCCGCCGCATTTATTTGGGGCCTGTTTTACTCACTAAGCACTTGGAAGTATGCCATCGGTATTCCGGTAGGTGCCGGGGTTATGGTGGTATGTGCTCTCGGATTCTGGATCGGTTGGACCATGCTCTCAACCAAGGTTGAGTTGCCACCACCGGCAGAAGAAGAAGAAGAAGAAGAAGTCGCCAGCGAATAACACGTGATCTTTTTAAAGGCCTTGGCAGGAGTCACATCGTTGATACCTGTCGAGGTCTTTTGTGTCCTCTAGGGGCTGTAGGTTACACACGAAGTAGGAGATTCCCACACCTGAACACTGGAAAGGGTTGTAGCGAATTCTCCTAATTTTTGTTTTAGTTGCTCGTATATACTAACCGCCATATTCTCCGATGAAGCATTCAGCTTATCAAACGGCGCTACTTCATTGATACAGGTGTGATCATAATTATCCAGAATGTCGTTAAGGTGTTTCTTTAGTTCGGTGAAATCATAGGCCAGCCCAATATCATTGAGCACCTCGCATTTCAAGTTGACCACAACCTCAAAACGATGTCCGTGCAACACCTCGCATTTTCCGTTGTAATCTCTCAAGTAATGCGCCGCATCGAAATGTTGCTTAACTGAAACCTCAAACATGTTGACTCCTTGCCCAGTCCTTCCTGATTATCTGACCGGGGTCTTTAAGATCATTTAGTAATACTCTAACCGATTTGTGCCGCAGGGGACAAACCACGTTCGGCGCTATCTGCGCCAGAGGCACCAGTACAAACGCCCTCTCGGCATATCGAGCGTGCGGAACTGTAAGAAACTCGCTATCCAACACTATATCGCCACAGAGCAATATATCTATATCTATTAAGCGAGGACCGTTAACAAAAGTGGTAGCCCTGCCCATATCATCTTCGATCTTTTTTACCAACTTAAGTAGATCATCAGGTGATAACCCCGTATCCCCACCAACTACCGCATTTAAAAACCTGGGTTGATGATCATAACCTACTGGCTCAGTATCATATGGCGAGGATATAAGCTCAATTTCGACTTCTCGGCCAAGGCGCTCAATTGCATCAAGTAGGTTGGACTCCCTGTCACCAATGTTCGAACCCAAGCCAAGGTAAACCCTCATTCTAATCTTCCGCCTTATAGTAGCCCGGCCTTGCCACGGCATCACTCATTCTAACCACTCGCATCATCTGCGCAATGTCATGCACACGCACAATATCAGCACCGCCCGCGATACCGATAGCAACCGTCGCCGCTGTACCCTCAACGCGCTGCTGTGCAGGCAAATCAAGCACATAGCCGATAAATGACTTGCGCGATGTACCAAGTAAAATAGGCAACTCTAAAACCTTTAACTCCGCCAACCGACTGATAATCTCAAGGTTCTGCACCGCCGTCTTGCCAAATCCTACGCCCGGATCAAGTATAATGTTTTCGCGCCTGATCCCGGCGTCAAGCGCCATATCAACGCTCGTGCTAAGATCGGCGATAAGATCAGGTATCAGATCTTTATATGAAAACCCGCGTTGATTCTGAGTAATAATAACGGGAACATTGCATGCAGCGGCAACCGCTGCCATCTCAGGGTCTTTCTTCAGCCCCCACACATCGTTAATCATATGTGCACCGACTTTAACCGCCTCCTTAGCAACTCTTGCCCGATAGGTATCAATGCTTACAGGAACTGATATCTCTTTTGTAAGCGCTTCAATAACCGGAATAACACGCCTCAGTTCTTCATCAGCGTCCACCGGATCCGAACCGGGACGCGTTGACTCCCCTCCAACGTCTATAATATCAACACCAAGCTGCTCAAAGTGTTTTGCCTGATCAAGTGACGCGGCAACACTACCCGATAATCCATCACCGGAAAAAGAATCGGGTGTAACGTTTAAGATACCCATTACATAGGTTTTTTGCCCCCATCTAAACTCGGTATCCCCACATCTGGTTACGGCTAAACTCAAAGGCTATCTATCTCCTTTTACATACCCTCTTAGCGTGATTGTACCATTGCGACCTGAGTTTGAAAATCCCCTTGACTTTTAAATAGCCCCACAATATGCTAAGAATATCAAAATCGTTAGGAAAAAAGACCGTGAGCGGATACCCCTCGGCGGGCATAATCTACAAACCCACAATAGCTGCGGCCGACAAACTGGCTCGAGTCCTTGAGCAAAAACTGCCTGAAATGGGCACGTCAGCATGGCTGTGCTCGTCATGGGATGAGCAAAAAGCCAAGGATCTGGTTACGGGAACCTCGATGCTCATCAGCATAGGTGGTGACGGCACCATTTTAAAAACTGCACGTGCCGCCATTCCCTGGTCTATCCCAATACTGGGTATAAATCTTGGCAAGCTGGGTTTTATGACCGAGGTTTCAGCTAAAGACGCTGTGGACGTACTACCCGATTTCCTTGCTGGCAAAGGCTGGCTGGATGAGCGGGCTATGATACAGGCAGAGATCAACCCGCAAAAAGACAACCCTCAAACATACTATGCGCTAAACGATATCGCCATCGGACGAGGAGCGAAGCTGCGCGTTATAAACGTATCTACCAGTATCAACGGAGCCCACCTTACGTCTTACAAAGCAGACGGTGTCATTGTCTCTACTGCCACAGGATGCACCGGATATGCGCTGTCATGCAAGGGGCCGATACTAAACCCACGAGCCAAAGAAATGGTGTTGCTTCCTGTAGCAGCACACCTCACAATGTCGACACCGCTGGTGATCTCTGCTACATCAACGGTTGAACTTCAAGTCCAGTTCGATCATCAGGCGATTTTGAGTGTAGACGGACAGGATGAGACCGAACTTACCAGCGGAGATAGAATAAAGATAACCAGAAGCACCTTCACATCGCATTTCTTAAGGATGCAACCTGAGAATTATTTCTATCAAACGCTTGTACTTAAACTATCAACAAAGAAAGAGCTTTAAAAATGAATCCAAAAGTAGAAAAAGCTAAAATCACCGATGTAGCTCAGATTCATAAACTGATCAACTACTTCGCTGCCAAAAATAAGATGTTACCGCGCTCTCTTACCGATCTATATGAGAATTTGCGTGACTACTTCGTCATCAGGGAAAACGATAAAACCGTGGCTTGCGCTGCGCTTCACATTAATTGGGCCGACCTTGCTGAGATTAAAGGACTGGCCGTTGCTGAGGAAATGCAGCAGCAGGACTTGGGCTCGGTTCTGGTTAAGGCATGCGTGCAGGAAGGCACAGCGATGGGCATCCAGACTATCTTCTGCCTCACTTACGAACCTGAATTCTTTGAAAACCATGGTTTTGTGCAGGTAGAGAAGAAAGACCTGCCACACAAGGTATGGGGCGAATGCCAGAGGTGCCCCAAATTCCCCGACTGCGACGAGGTCGGCATGATCTACGCAGCAAATCCATAAAATCATCCTCACTTTTAACAAAACGATTAAGCAGTAGCCCACTCAGGAGTGTCTTTTGTCCGAAGAAAAAACTATTGAAACAAAAAATATATACCAGGGCCGTATAATCAGCGTAAAAGACGATACTGTGCTGCTGCCCAACGGCAGTACAACCCACAGAGAAATCGTTGAACATGCCGACGTTGTAGCCATAGTAGCGCTGGATGAAAATGACAACGTGCTGCTGGTCAAGCAATACCGCAAGCCTGTAGAAAAAGCGCTACTGGAAATTCCCGCTGGTGGCATTGAGGCAGGCGAAACCCCGGATGATAGCGCCAAGCGCGAGCTTCAGGAGGAAATCGGCTACCTGCCCGGGCGTATGGAACGAATAGGCGGCGTTTACGCCAGCCCCGGATACTGCAATGAGTTTTTGTACCTTTACCTGGCAACCGATTTAATAGAAAGCAAGCTTAAGGGTGATGATGACGAAAATATCGAAATCATCAGAGCCCCTTTAACTGAGATACCTCAGATGATAGCCTCGGGCCAGATATGCGATGCTAAAAGCGTTGCCGCCTTATTCACCGTTATTATGAACCGCAAGCAAGCGTTGGCATGAGGATTTGTCTGCTCTGCAACAGAGGCAATATGTATTCCGGCGGGCAGGGCGTGTACATCCACTACCTGGCTAAAGAGTATAGATTAATGGGCCACGAGGTCGATATCATCGTCGGTCCGCCCTATCCCCTCATTGCCGATGGCGCCAGAGTGCATAAAATACCCAACCTCAACCTGTTTGAATCGCAAAAAAACTTTTTATCTAAAGACAAGCCTTTTCAGGTTTTCAAACCTTTGAATCTATACGAGGTTGCAGCAACCCGTATGGGGATGTTCCCGGAGATGTTTACCTTCGGTATCAGGTCATATATCAAGCTAAAAGAGCTCATGGCTAAAAATAAGTTCGATATCATACACGATAACCAGACGCTGGCCTACGGCAACCTGCTGATGAAAAGTCTAAAAACGCCAATCGTAGCCACAGTCCATCATCCGCTATCGATAGACCGCAAGTCCGACCTTACCCATACAAAAAGCTTTAAGGCCAAGTGGGGTCGAATCATGTTCTACCCGTTTTTCATGCAGCGCATAGTTACAAAACGCATGGACCGCGTAATAACCGTTTCTAATAGTTCGGCGCAAAATGCCAAGCAAGCGTTTAAAATCCCGCAAAGTAAACTGCGCGTGGTGTATAACGGCGTAGATACAGATAACTTCAGAGTTCGCACAGACGTAAAAAAAGAGACAAACAGCCTGATAGTAGTTACCAACACCCGCGACCGCAACAAGGGCATCATCTATCTTCTGCAGGCACTGACACAAATGCGCGGTAAGGTAAAACTTACTATCGTCGATGAGAAACCACCGCTCAATGACTACGCACCGGGCCTGGTAAAAGAGTACGGAATTGAGGACATGGTAACCTTCACCGGCAGACTAAGCCATGATGACGTCGCCAGAAAATACGCCGCCGCGCAGATAGCGGTGACCCCGTCGGTTTACGAGGGTTTCGGACTACCCGCCGCCGAAGCCATGGCCTGTGGCGTACCCGTAGTCGGAACCACGGCAGGCGCCCTCCCCGAGGTAATCGAAAATAACGTAACAGGCATACTGGTCCCACCAAGAAGCCCACAAGCACTGGTCGGTACAATTCAAACGCTACTGGATGACCCCGACCTGCGACAAAAAATGGGCGCAGCAGGGGTAGAGAGGGTCAGGCACAATTTCACCTGGCAAAAGTCGGCCAAGGCCACTATCGACGTTTATAACGAGGTCATCAATTGCTAACGGTTGATTTCAAGCTGCTAAAAATCAGAGACGGCGACAACGTTCTGGACGCCGGCTGCGGCACAGGAAGACATACCCTGCATGCCTGCAAGCTGGCCAAGTGCAGAATATGCAGCGTAGACATACTGAAAGATGACGTAAAAAAAACAAAGATACTAACCAAGTATATGGACCAGACCGGCGAGGCCATCGGCTGGGGCGAGGCCATGACATCGGACGGCCTGCGCCTCCCCTTCCAAGACGCCTGCTTTGATAAAATCATCTGCTCCGAGGTACTGGAACATGTGGATGATGAAGTGGCCGGAATGAAAGAACTGGTGCGCGTACTCAAAGAAAAAGGATGTATCGCCGTAACCGTACCTACCTATCTGTCCGAGGCCATAAACTGGAAAATAGACAGCGACTACTACAACCACCCCGGCGGACATGTCAGGATATTTAAGGCGAAACAGCTTGCCAGCCTGATGCGCTCTGCCGGACTAAAGCTGTACGCCGTGCGCTTCGAGCATGCCCTGCACACCATATACTGGACGCTACGCTGCCTGTTCGGCCTGAAAAACGAAAAGGCAAAAGTACCGGCGCTATTCTATAAAATGTTAGAATTACAGATAATGAACAACTCTAAAATCCCCAATGCCATAGAGGGACTAGGCAACTTCTTTATCCCCAAAAGTATTGTTATGTACGCCAGAAAGGTAACGGACTAAGTAGTGAAGATATGCCTGCTTAACTATAGAGGCAACATGTACTGCGGTGGACAGGGCATCTACATGTACTATCTGGCGCGCGAACTGCTGGCGCTGGGACATGAAGTGCACGCCATCGTCGGCCCGCCATTCCCTGAACTACCCGATGGCGTAACCGTACACAAGCTGGACGGGCTGGACCTGTTCTTAAAAAAGAAGGACATCTTCCCTAAAGGCAACCCGTTCGGCATATTCAAACCCTTCAACCTGTATGAGCTAGTCACCTCAAGGGTAGGCCGTTTTAACGAAATGCTTACCTTTTCTGTAAAGGCGTTTCTCAAGTTAAAAGAACTGATGCCCAAACACCGCTTCGATGTTATACATGACAACCAGACGCTGGGATACGGCCTGCTGCTAATGAAAACGCTTAAAGTACCCATCGTTGCCACCATCCATCACCCGCTACCTATCGACACCAAGTCCGACCTGTCCCAGCTTACCGGCGTGCGCGACCGCATCAGGCGGGCGATAATGTACCCCCCATTCATGCAGGGCATCGTGGCCAGGCGGCTGGACATGGTCATCACCGACTCAATTGCATCAGAAGAAGATATTCGCAAGATATTCAAGGTGAAACAGAACAAAATGCGAATAGCCTATTGCGGCGTAGATACATCTACGTTCAGCCCTAACGGTTTCATAAAACAGCCGGGTAAACTGATTATGGTGGGCAGAACCGACGATCGCAAAAAAGGAGCGGTCTACCTGTTAAAGGCTCTCAAGATGCTGGAGCATGAGCCCGATATAAACCTGACCATAGTGGACCATGTCTACCCGTTTTCCATGGCCTACAAGCTTGCCGAACAGTACGATATCATGGATAAGATAACGTTCACCGGCAGAATCAGCACAGAGCAACTTGTGGAGCACTACGGCCAATCGCAAATAGCGATTACCTCATCCCTGTATGAAGGATTCGGATTACCCGCCGCCGAGGCCATGGCCTGCCAGCTTCCTGTTATCGCCACCACAGGTGGCGCCCTGCCAGAAGTAGTATCGCACGGCCACAGTGGAGTGCTTGTCCCGCCCGCAGATGCAAGCGCGCTGGCCGGAGCAATAAAACATATGCTGGGCAGCGAACAAATGCGCATCGAGCTGGGAGCTGCAGGCAGAAAACGCGTTGAGCAAAAGTTTACCTGGCAACGCATGGCACAACACATTGTTGATATCTATAGTGAAGTGATAAAATAAAACGTTTTTGCTGGAGATAAAATGCCAACAGACCTATTTGCACCATACAAAATTAAAAACCTCAAAATTAAAAACCGCTTCATGCGCTCGGCCACATGGGACGGCTCGGCAGACGACTCAGGTGCTGCCTCCGACGCATCCGTTGACATATACAACCAGCTTGGCCGTGGTGGCGTCGGCCTGATCATAACCGGGTTTGCCTTCACAAGCTCTCTTGGTCAGGCGATGCAGGGCCAGTACGGCGCCCATAGCGATGAGATGCTACCGGGCCTGCAAAAACTGGTACAAGCAGCACACAGCGGCGGCGCAAAAATCGCACTGCAGATAGTACATGCCGGCATCGCCTCCGGCTACTTGCAGCACACAAAAACCCCCTGTCAGGCGGTATCGCCCATGCCTGATGTTAATAGGCCACACAAGCAAATGTCAGATAGCGAAATAGAGGATATTATCGACGGTTTTGCAGCAGCGGCATTGCGAGCCAAAGACGCTGGTTTCGACGCAGCGCAGCTTCACGGAGCCCACGGATATCTCATGAGCCAATTCCTCTCTCCGGTAAACAACCACCGCACCGATAAATGGGGAGGCAGCCCCGAAAACAGACGCAGATTTCACATAGAGGTCATAAGACGCATTCGCCAGGCAGTAGGGCCAGATTTCCCACTGATGATAAAGTTCGGCGTGATGGACGATGCACCCGGCGGCCTATCGCTAGATGAAGGAATGGAAACAGCACGCAGTATGATAGCCGAGGGCATCGACTCCATAGAAGTCAGCGGAGGCATCGGATCACCCCCACTGGGAGCAGACGAAAGCACTCCGGAACACGCGTTTTACAGGCAAAGAGCCGCTGCACTCAAAAAAGCGGTATCTGTGCCGGTAATGGTGGTTGCTGGAATACGCAGCCTTAAACTTGCGCAAGACATAGTGGACAGCGATGATGCCGATATGATATCAATGTGCCGACCCTTCATCAGAGAACCGGGCCTTATCAACCGCTGGCAAAGCGATGACCAAAAACCTGCCACATGCATCTCCTGCCGCAAGTGCTTTTCCGTCGCAATGAAGGGAAAAGCACTTGCATGCTATCAGGAACAGCAATTGCAAAAATAAAACTGCCTAATCAAGATAGAGAAGGCACCTCAACGCACATACCTAATCCATCGTTGCTGTACCCCTGAAAGCTGCCGGCGTTGCTAAACCTTACAACACCTTACCACTATCACATCGCCTTGTGATGGCATACAACCGGCCAGCCTACCCAGAACCTCAAGTACCGACCACGACAGCTTGTGTGGTAGTTTTGACAGGCAAATACCCCAATATGGAAGCCCCCACAGCAGTGAAACCCCAACCGTCTTTTCGATACAGACAACCTGCTTTAGCATAGCTTTCAGACAAGCATGATCAAACTTGTAAATGTGATCCGGCGGAATCTGCCACATCATCCTGCCCTTACCACGTCCCCAGCCAAAAAGACCCAGCACCTTATGTAAAGCACGCCCCAGTTTGCAACTCAGACTGTCGTAGTTAGCAATGGAAATAATTAATCGCCCGTCGCTTTTTAGCAAACGCGACATTTCTTTGAGCGTAACCAGCGGATTTGTAAAATGATCCAGCGCACCCTTGCAAACAATACAATCAAATGCTCCTGTTTTGAACGGTAAACTCTCCCCAATACCCTGTACAAATGCCACTCGTGGTCCGCCTGAAGTGAATTCAATGGCTTTTTGAAGCATAACCTCAGATGGCTCAAGGCCAACCACGGTTGCCCCAGACTTGGCAAGAGCACCGGCGTCAGCACCAATGCCGCACCCCACATCCAGCACCAGAATCCCTAGTGTGGCCTCAACTGCGTCCTGTGTAGCACGCGTCATACGCTCAAAAACATACGCCGTATCTGGGCAGATAACATCAGGGACGACATCACTGTCGTCCCACTTAGTATCAACTTTTGATTGTTTTTCACTCATTACGATATCTGGGTTGGCCTGCGGTACTTGCTTCTGCCCTCATGATAAAGGTCTCCACCATAAACATCGTTTACCACAATGACTGGAAAATTCTCAACTTCCAGCCTTCTTACCGCCTCGGCTCCCAAATCATCATAGGCAATAACTTCTGCTCGCTTTATTGACTGAGCGATAAGTGCAGCAGCCCCACCTATAGCTGCAAAATACACCGCTTTGTACTTGGCAATCGCCGCTTTCACATCATCAGAGCGCCCACCCTTGCCTATCATCCCTTTAAGACCGGCTTCAAGCAGACGTGGAGTATAAACATCCATGCGATAACTGGTAGTTGGCCCCGCCGAGCCAATGACATCGCCCGGTTTAGCGGGAGCCGGACCCATGTAGTACAATATCTGGCCCCTGGGATCAAATGGCAGCTGTTCGCCTTTATCAAGCGCCTCTATCATCCTTCTATGCGCTGCATCACGCGCAGTGTATATGACACCGCTGATCGTAAGCTGATCACCCGCCTTAAGACTTTCTATCATCAGATCATCAATTGGTGGTTCTAAAATTAACACTACTTGTTCCTAAAGTACGATTTCCTTGTGCCGTGCGCTATGGCACTGCAGGGTTACCGCAACCGGTAAACTGGCAATGTGGGATGGAAATACCTCCACGTGTACCGCCAGAGCCGTTACCTTGCCGCCAAACCCCTGCGGGCCTATACCAAGAGCGTTTATCTGCTCAAGCAGTTCTTCCTCCAGATTGGCAGCCTCGTCATCATCGCTGGGGCTTCCAACCTTGCGCAGTAGCGCCCTTTTTGAAAGCAGCATCGCCTTATCGGTAGTACCTCCGATGCCAACACCTACGATTATTGGCGGACACGGGCTGCTGCCCGCTTTATCGACGGCGCCAACCACAAAATCAACCACGCCCTGCCTGCCTTGCGCCGGAGTAAGTGCGGTAAACCTGGTCATATTCTCACTGCCACCGCCCTTGGGCATGACCGTGATCTTGAGCTTATTACCAGCTACAATTTCTTCGTGAATAACTGCCGGCGTATTATCACCAGTGTTCACGCGGTCGGTAAAGGGACTCTCTACTATCGACTTGCGCAGATAACCATCCGCGTATCCCCTTCTCACGCCCTCGGCAACAGCGCCACTAAGCAAACCTCCGCTAATGTGAACATCCTGCCCAATTTCTAAAAACACCAGCGTGGTACCGCAATCCTGACAAAGAGGCATATTCTTTTTGGCAGCAATATCTGCGTTTTCAAGTATACTGCTTAACACCTGCCGTCCCAGTGGTGACTCTTCCTGCTCATGAGCATGTTTGAGTGCACTTAGAACATCATCAGGGAGATAGTAGTTGGCCTGCTGGCATAAAGACGCAACAGCCGCTGTTATATCATCTATATAGATTTCGCGTATCGTCATAGTTTCATTCCTGGCGCAGCACCATAGTAGTACAGTAACGCGCTACAGTCAACCGATTAAGGAACTTTATGAGCAGAAGGTATTGTGGTAGACTAGTTTTGAAAATGACCGGATCAAATAAGGAGTAACCGTGAGCAACACGACAAGCGACAATCGTATTGCAATCCAAACATCCAATATTTCCAGAAACTTCGGGGATTTTATAGCAGTAAATGGCATAGATTTATCTATTAACAAAGGAGAGTTGTTCGCATTGCTAGGGCCAAATGGTGCCGGTAAAACAACCACGATCAAAATGCTGTGTTGCCTGCTCAGACCCACCAGCGGTACAGCCACGATTATGGGTCACGATACACTAAAAGATCCCATAGCAGTAAAACAAATAATAGACCTCTCACCACAGGAGACCGCAATCGCCGAGCATCTTAACGCATGGGAGAACCTGAGCTTGATGGGCAGGATACACGGATTTGGTAAAGATGAGGTGAAAAAGAGGTCAGAGGAACTTCTGGAGATGATGGGGCTGAGAAGTAGGGCAAAAGAGCAAGTAAGAAAATATTCAGGAGGGATGAAAAGAAGGCTTAGCATCGCTATGGCCCTTGTCTCCGACCCTCAGGTGTTATTTTTAGACGAGCCGACGCTTGGGCTGGACCCTCAGTCACGAAGAAGCACGTGGGAACATATCACAGAACTTAAAGGTAAAAAGACGATAGTACTTACAACTCACTATCTGGAAGAAGCTGACAGCCTGGCAGATAGAATAGCGATAATAGACGAGGGCAATATAATAGCCCTCGGAACGCCTGGTGAGTTGAAAGATAGCATATCAGATATGCAAGTAATGGTTGTTAAGGCAAAGAGTCTGACCAATGACGCCATTGAGGGATTAAGGAAGATATATCCGGAAATAAAAGAAGTCGATGGCGGGATTGAAATTAAGGCAAAAGAACTGAATTTCAACGAGATAGTAGATTATTTGCGATCCAAAGAAGTCGTTATCGAATCCACATCTCAAAAGCAGGTCACTCTGGATGATGTATTCCTGCATCTTACAGGCAAGGAGCTCAGAGAATGAGATTTTTGGCACTTGCCCAGAGGAATTTCAAGGAAATGTTCCTGGACTATCTATCCCTGGGTCTGGCAATGGGTCTACCAATAGCCCTGCTGCTTATACTATCCCCTATCAGTAAAGTAGAAGTCATGTTCAGCCCTGCCAATTTAGCACCCGGAATAACCCTCTTTGCTTTCGTCATGCTGCAATTCAGTTCGTCTATGATACTTGCTAAAGACAGAGATAGCGCGCTTTTGTCGAGGCTGCTCACTGCACCACTAAAGCCAAAAGACTTCATTTCAGCTTATTCCCTACCATACATACCAGTAGCGATTATCCAAACGGCTCTGATCTTTGGTATAGCAGCTTTACTCGGGCTCGAAACAAGTGGGAATTTAGGCCTTGTTTTTCTCGTCCTTTTTATCATGTCTTTGGGCTATATAGGTCTGGGGATGGTCGCTGGTTCGCGTCTTACATACAAACAAGTGCCTTATGCTTATACAGCGGTACTCCTTTTAACAATATTTGGAGGTGCATGGTTTGATTTAGAAGTGTTTGGAAGCGGATTTCAAAGTGTAATGAACCTTCTGCCGTTCGCCCATGCCCTTGATGCGACCAGAGATGTAATGGTTCAAGGGGCAGGTTTTAGTGACGTTGCTGTAGATTTCTATTGGGTTATGGGCTATACCATAGTGTTCTTTGCACTGGGTATTTTCCTGTTCAGGCGCAAGATGGTGGAATAAAAAGGCTCTTGGGGAATGAGTCTGATGGAGGCTTATTTACCTAAAAATCTTCCATTCCGCCACCATAAGATGGCTCATCGGGTATCTCACCCTGCTCCATCTTCTCAATAGCCTCTTCCATCTGCGGATCTACGGCCTCGCCCATCTGGTTTTGCATACTGCGCATCATTTTGGCAATGCTCTTGGGGTCGTTCTCGTCAACGCCTCCCCAACTGGACGGATCGGCCATCGCTTCCATGCGGGCTGCCTCCGACTTCACAACAGCAACGCGGGAAATGAGGCGAACAAGATTGCTACCGCCGCAGGAATCACAAACAAGCGCCTTCGGTTCAACGGAGAAGCTGCGCAGAAATACAGTGGTTTTGCGTCTACAGTCTTTGCATCCATACTCGTAAATCGGCATATGGCTAACTCAAATCCAGTTTGGCGATAAGCTCTCGCACAGACTCAGCGGATTTATCCAGCGCCAGCTTTTCTTCATCTGTAAGCTCGAACTCAAGCACCTTTTCCACACCATCGGCACCAATCTTTGCCGGAACACCCAGATATATGTCACTTAGGCCAAACTGTCCATCAAGATATGCGCAAACGGGGAGAATACGCTTACTATCCAGCACGATGGATTCGGCCATCTGCGCCGCTGCTATGCCCGGAGCATAGAACGCGCTTCCGGTTTTGAGCAAACTGACAACCTCAGCACCGCTTTTGACCGAGCGATCAACAAGCTTATCAATCTCCTGTTTAGATAAAAGTTGGGTCAGCGGCACACCGCCCACAGTGCTAAGCCTCGGCATGATCACCATAGTATCGCCATGCGCTCCCAGTATGCAAGCATGTACGTCCTGAACTGAAACATCGAGATGTGCCGCAATTATCGATCTGAAACGCCCCGTATCCAACACACCCGACATACCCATAACCCGGCTTGATGGCAATCCCGATATTTTTAAAACCAGATATACCATGGCATCCAGAGGATTGGTTACCACTATGAGAATGCAATCGGGTGAATGTTTGAGTACCTGGGGCACAACGCTATTCATGACCGCACTGTTTACCGCAACAAGGTCGTCCCTGCTCATGCCCGGCTTACGCGGCGAACCTGATGTTATGACCACCACATCCGACCCAGCAGTATCATCGTAACTGTTGGTACCAACTATGCTTCTAGATGATCCGACTATAGGATGGCTGTGCATCATGTCTATGGCCTTGCCCTGCGGCATCCCTTCAACAATGTCCAGCAATACCACATCGGCGTAACCACCCTGCGCCACACGCTGTGCACAGGTCGCTCCCACATTACCGGCCCCTATAACAGTTACCTTGCTCTTCACTTCATAACTCCTGCTACTTTAAACTAATCATTTTTTCGATTATGGCATCAGCCACTTCTGATGTTCCCACCGCCGTTGTATCCTCGCGGTCGGACTTCAAATCGTAAGTGACCGACTTACCTTCTGCGATGATATCAGCAAGCGCCTTCTCCATCCTGTCGGCCTCATCTATGTGACCCAAATGCCTTAGCATCAAAACACCGGATAGCATCGTTGCCATCGGATTGGTCTTGTTCAGCCCGGCATACTTGGGAGCACTACCATGAGTCGGCTCAAAAACGGCGTACCCTTCACCTATGTTGGCACCCGGCGCAACACCAAGCCCTCCCACCAGTCCGGCACACAGGTCCGATGCTATGTCCCCAAACAGGTTGGGCAGCACCATAACGTCATACTTCTCGGGATTGCGCACCAGCTGCATACACATGTTATCTATTATCACGTCGTCGTACTCAATATCAGGGTAACCGGCAGCTATTTCATTAGCGATCGACAGAAAAAGCCCGTCGGAGTACTTGAGAATGTTAGCCTTATGAACGGCGGTTACCTTTTTTCTGCCATTTTTGCGCGCATACTCAAAAGCAAACTTTACAATGCGCCTGCTGGCATGCTCGGATATAACCTTCAGGCTTACACCGGAGTTCTTGTCCAGCTCCTTGCCTTCGTTTTCTTTGACCAGCGCTATCAGCTTATCAAGCTCGGCAGTGCCCTTTTCGAACTCTATACCGCAATAAAGCCCCTCAGTGTTCTCCCTGACTACTATCAGGTCAACATCGCTGTACCGCGACGGAACGCCATCGTAGGTCTTGCACGGACGCAGACAGGCATAAAGATCAAGCGTCTGGCGCAAAGCAACGTTTACGCTGCGAAAACCAGTGCCCACCGGAGTGGTAATGGGCCCTTTAAGCGCAATACCGTTCTTCTTAATCGATTCAATTACGTGCTCAGGAAGAGGCGTACCGTATTTGGCCATAACACCTTCGCCAGCATCCTGTGTATCCCAGTTAAAGGCAACCCCTGTTGCCTCCAGCACACGCACCGTTGCGGAAGTCACCTCCGGCCCAATACCGTCGCCGGGAATTAATGTTACATCATAAGGCACTAAACTAATCCTTAAAGCTTAAAATCGCCGTGCTTTTTTATATAGGGAACAAGCCCGCCCTCGTCTAAAATCTTGAGCATGGCCTCGGGAATTTTGCTGAATGTGAGTTCAATTCCATTGGTCTTATCTTTGATGATACCTGCTGCCAGATCAACCTCAAGCTCATCTCCCTGCCCAATCTGATCCGTGTCACAAATGAGCACCGGCAGTCCAACGTTTATGGCATTTCTAAAAAATATACGTGCGAATGACTTGGCCAACACAGCAGCAACACCCGCCATTTTAATGATGATCGGCGCATGCTCGCGGCTGGAGCCCAGCCCGAAGTTGCTGTCTGCAACAACAAAATCACCACTTTTGACTATGGACGCAAACTCTGGATCAGCATCCTCAAGCACATGCTTTGCGAGCTCAGGCAAATTGCTCCTGAGATGAAAGTATCTACCCGGCGCAATAAGGTCGGTAGATATGTCACTGCCAAATTTGTGCGCTTGGCCCTTTAACATTACACCACCTCCCGCGGGTCGGTAATACGTCCCGTTATAGCAGACGCCGCTGCAGTAGCAGGGCTTGCCAGGTAAATATAGCTGTCGGGATTGCCCATCCTGCCCTTGAAATTACGGTTGGCGGTTGACAGACAAACCTCGCCGTCTCCCAGAATGCCCTGATGCACACCCACGCAGGCGGCACAGCCCGGCGGCATTATAGTCGCACCGGCGTCAAGCAATGTCTGAATATAACCGGCGGCTATGGCATCTGACAGCACTTTTCTGGATGCGGGAGCAATCAGCAACCTCGTATCCGCATGGCGTTTCTTACCCTTAAGTATCCCCGCCGCAACGGCAAAATCGTTAAGCCTGCCGTTAGTGCAGGTACCCATAAACACTTGCTGGATTTTGACATCGCCCAGCTCTTTAGCAAGTGCAGTATTATCTACCGTATGCGGTTTGGAAACCGTCGGCTCAATGGTACCGGCGTCAATCTCAATAACGCGCTCGTACACAGCATCAGCGTCGGGAGCAATAGCAACGTAACTGTCACCACGGCCCTGTTTGATTAGATAATCGCGAGTCGTTTCGTCAGAGGCAAACAACCCAACCTTGGCACCGGCCTCCACCGCCATGTTGGCGATAGTCAGTCGCCCCACCATGGACATAGCATCAATCGTATCACCGGCAAATTCAAGCGCCTTGTATGTGGCACCGTCGGCACCTATCATACCAATGAGATGAAGTATCAGGTCTTTGGGATAAACACCTTTTTGAAACTTACCATTTACGACAATTTTATAAGTCTCGGGAACACGGAACCACGTCTTGCCCAGCGCCATTGCCACAGCAATATCCGTTGAGCCCATGCCTGTTGCCACTGCAGAAAAAGCGCCCGCTGTCACCGTGTGTGAATCCGCACCCACAACAACATCGCCCGGACTAGCGTAGCTCTCGGCAACTATCTGATGGCATACACCCTCACCCACTTCCGAGAGTTGCACACCAGTGTTTTTGGAAAACTGGCGCAGCAGCATATGGTCGTTAGAAAGCTGTTGATTAGGACTGGGTGCTGCATGATCTAAAAAGAGGATTGATTTATCAGGATTGGCTACTTTTGCAAAACCGGCCTCGTCAAACTGGCGTACCGCCAGCGGCCCGGTTCCATCCTGCACAAAGGCCACATCAACCTTGGCAATGGCTATACCACCTGCCACGGCATCAGTCCCGGATTTATTGCTTAAGATTTTTTCAACTAAAGTTTTACCCATAGCTAACTATTATATCTTATTAGGAAACGATTTACGAGGTGATAAGATAGAAACCTAGACGGGCATATTGCCGTGTTTTTTGTCAGGGCGCGTCTCATACTTGGTCTCAAGCAGGGCAAGCGCGCTTATTATTCTGGCTCGACTGTCACGTGGACTTATCACAGCATCAACGTATCCGCGTGATGCAGCAATGTAGGGATTGCAGAATAGATCGTTATACTCTTTTATCTTCTCAACAAGCTTGGCCTTAGGATCTGCATCCCCGTTTATCTCACGCCGGTGAATTATGGAAGCAGCGCCCAGTCCACCCATAACCGCTATCTCGGCAGTGGGCCACGCCATAACGTAATCGGCACCCAGATCCTTTGAGCACATCGCCAGATATGCACCACCATATGCTTTGCGGGTAATCAGTGTAACCTTGGGCACAGTGGCCTCTGAATATGCGTAAAGCAGCTTGGCTCCATGGCGAATAATACCGGTCCACTCCTGTTTGGTACCGGGCAGATATCCGGGAACATCCACCAGCGTAACCAGTGGAATATTAAAGGCATCGCAGAACCTGATAAAGCGCGATGCTTTATCAGAAGCGTTAACGTCCAGACACCCGGCAAGAGCCTTGGGCTGATTGGCTATAATGCCCACCGTCTGGCCATCCATGCGGGCAAAACAAACTATCATGTTTTTGGCATAATTGGAATGTGGCTCCAGCACCACGCCATCATCAACTATCGACCTGATGATATCCATCATGTCGTACACTTTTTTGCTGCTATCGGGAATAATCGTATCCAAAGCCTCGTTAGTGCGATCTGGCTCATCCATGGTTGCAACCGGGGGAGCAGCTTCATCGTTGCTTGATGGCAAATATGAAAGCAGTTCTTTTATCTGCTGGATTGCAGATGCATCATCGTCACAGGCAAAATGAGCCACGCCGCTTTTGCTGTTTTGAGTAACTGCGCCACCCAACTTCTCAGCTGATACTTCCTCACCAATAACAGAGCGCACCACATCAGGTCCGGTGATGAACATATAACTTGAGTTTTTCACCATAAACACCCAGTCCATCAGCGCTGGTGAATATACGGCGCCACCGGCGGTGGGTCCCATTATGGCCGATATCTGGGGAATAACACCGGACGCACAAGTGTTGCGGTAAAATATACCGCCATATCCGGAAAGAGCATCCACGCCCTCCTGAATGCGCGCGCCACCCGAATCGTTAAGCCCGACTACCGGACACCGGGTTTTAAGGGCAAGATCAAGCACCTTCCAAATCTTTTTGGCATGCATCTCACCCAGCGTTCCACCCATGGATGTGAAGTCCTGCGAGTAGGCACATACCTGACGGCCGTCTACCAGACCATGGCCGGTAATCACACCTTCAGCAGCAACATAGGCAGATTGCATGTCAAAATCGGTGCTGCGGCTGGCCACAAACATGTCCAGCTCTTCAAACGTGCCGGGGTCAAACAGCAATTCCAGCCGCTCTCTGGCAGTAAGTTTGCCTTTCGCCTTTTGACGGGCAATCTGTTCGGATCCGCCAAGCGCTTTGGCTTTGGCTTCCCGGTCTTTTAGATTATCAAGCCTGTCCGATACGCTACCCATACAACTTCCTTATTTTTAAAAAACACAATGTTTACTTTTTAGGAGTTACCGCCGTACACCAATGCATGTACTTTTCGTTCCTGCCCTGCTCCACATCAAAATAGAGCTTTTGCAGCTTCTTGGTTATCGGCCCGATACTGCCATCGCCCACTGCACGACGATCAATCTCAATGACCGGTGCCACGTGAGCCGCTGTGCCGGTCATAAAGCACTCGTCTGCCACATAAAGCTCGCTGAAGTCTATCGAGCGCTCTATGGTATCAAGCCCAAATTCGTTTTTGGCCAGCTCCATTACGCTGTTGCGCGTTATGCCAACAAGTATATTGTCTGAAGGAGGCGGAGTTATTATCTGTCCATCCTTGACGATGAATATGTTCTCACCACTGCCCTCTGAAACATACCCTTTTTGAGTAAGCAGTATGGCCTCGTCAAAACCGTTGCCTATGGCTTGGGTCTTGGACAAAGCATGGTTTATGTAAGGACCTGCTATCTTGGCCTGATTTGGCATCTGGTCGCCGTTTATCTTGCGCCACGATGAAGTACCGCACTTTATGCCCTTTTCTAAATCTATATAAGGGCCAAATGGTATTACAAAC
Organism: Chloroflexota bacterium; assembly: GCA_018648325.1. Classification (GTDB taxonomy): domain Bacteria; phylum Chloroflexota; class Dehalococcoidia; order JABGRK01; family JABGRK01; genus JABGRK01. The sequence goes on along the minus strand of JABGRK010000017.1, from coordinate 217,110 downwards.
ATGGTTAGATCGCAATCAAGGTCGTGCAGCTTTACACCAACCGCTTCGGTACTCTTGTAGGCCAGCGGACGTATATAAATGTCTTCCTCATGTCCGCACCTCTGGACCAGTTCTATGCTTATCTTGCACATCTGGTCGATGGTATACGGCAAGTCCATTCTCAGGATGTTGCAGCTTCTAAGAAGGCGTTTGAAATGTTCCTCTAATTGGAAGATATAGAACTTTTTCTCATCGTCTCGCCAGTTCACACGAATCCCCTCAAAGGCCGAAGTACCGTAATGCAGTGCATGCGTTTTAACGCTTATCTTCGCCTCTGAAATAGGAACTATTTTGCCGCCAAAAAAGGCTAAATCAGCCATTTAAAAAACAAATCCTACCTTTACTCAAATTTTCTTTTTAGTTAGTATAATGAGCTTTAGGTAGAAAAACAAGTCTAGCACGTATGCAGGGCCTTGATAAATGGCATATGCAATAGTAAAATGGGAGGGTTGAGGGAGAAGTAGGAGGAGAATAGAGATATGTCGAAAAAGGATACAGGGACTTTCACAGTTAAGGCAGGGCTTGCCCAGATGCTAAAAGGCGGCGTGATAATGGACGTAGTAACGCCGGAACACGCTAAAATAGCAGAGGACGCCGGTGCCTGCGCCGTTATGGCACTGGAGAGAGTACCTTCCGATATACGCGCCACAGGAGGCGTAGCCCGCATGTCCGACCCAAACATTATTACAGCGATTATCGATTGTGTTTCCATTCCAGTAATGGCCAAGTGCCGCATCGGGCATTTCGTGGAAGCGCAGTTGCTTGAAGCGCTGGGTGTTGACTATATAGATGAATCCGAGGTGTTAACCCCGGCAGATGAGAGCCATCACGTCAACAAAAACGATTTCGGCGTGCCGTTCGTCTGCGGATGCAGAAACCTGGGTGAGGCCTTACGCCGTATCGGCGAGGGCGCAGCCATGATCAGAACCAAAGGCGAGGCCGGTACCGGCAACATCGTTGAAGCGGTACGGCACATGCGCACCGTTATGGATGAGATTCGCAAGTTAAAGAATATGCCCGCAGAGGAGCTAATGGCTGAGGCCAAGGAACTGGGTGCCCCTTACGAGCTACTCAAAAAGATAAGCAGAACGGGTAAAATGCCGGTGGTCAACTTCGCCGCAGGTGGCGTTGCCACCCCCGCCGACGCCGCACTGATGATGCAGCTGGGCGCAGACGGCGTCTTTGTCGGCTCAGGTATATTCAAATCTTCCAACCCATCGGCTTTCGCCAAGTCGATCGTCAAGGCGGTTACGCATTACAACGATCCCGCCATACTCGCCGAGGTCTCCAAAGGACTGGGTGCAGCCATGCCGGGTCTAGAGATGAGCGAAATACCCGCCGAGGAACTACTGGCAAAAAGGGGCTGGTAGTAAAAATACTGGTTTAAATCTTGTATAATGAGGGGTATCTTTTAGGATACCCCTTTTATTTTAAGGACAACTGACGTGACAAAGAAAATCGGAGTTCTAGCCCTGCAAGGCGCTTTTGCCGAACATATCTCGATCCTCAAAAAGTTGGGGGTTGAAACAAGTGAAGTTCGCCTGCCCGATGAACTGGACGGGATTGACGGACTGATAATACCCGGCGGTGAGAGCACTACCATCACAAAGCTGATGGCAAGCTACGAACTGGCAGATAAAATCAAGAGTCTGGGGCAATCCGGTCTGCCCATTATGGGTACCTGCGCCGGCATGATACTGCTGGCAAATAAAGTAGATACAAACGGCAAGCTACCCACCGGCCTTATGGATATAGAGGTAAAGAGAAACGCCTTCGGACGGCAGGTGGACAGTTTTGAAATCGATCTGGATATTCCCGCTATAGGCAAAAAGCCGTACCACGCCATTTTCATCCGTGCACCCCGTATTGAAAGCGCCGGATCAAACGTTGAAGTGCTGGTCAAATTGCCGGACGGCACCATCGTGGCTGCGCGTGATGGAAATATCCTGACGCTGGCCTTCCACCCCGAACTTACGCGTGACTCAAGGTTGCACAAATATTTTCTGGATATTGTTAATCGTCGCTAATCGTGCTACATTAGCTTAAAATACAACTGGATTGACTACTGTATGGAAAACAATGTCCAATACGAAAAAATAACCGACGATCTTGATGCGCTGCTGGAGATACTCCCTGCGCATATCTCCAAACCGCTTAGGCAACAGCAGGACTATAGCGCCCTGCTTGAGGTAGTAATTGACCTGGGTCGTCCACCGGAAGCGCGCTATCTTAACGGCGAGCTGATCTTAAGCAAGCTGGATATCACCCGTGATGACATAGACTACGTCATATCACAAATCAGCCCCTTCGGTGGTGACAACCGCGCCGGAATCGAGCGCACGCTTCACCGCATATCCGCACTCAAAAACCGCAAGGGCGACGTTGTCGGGCTGACCTGCCGCGTGGGCAGAGCCATCTACGGCACCATCAAGATCATCGAGGATCTGGTGCTTTCCGGCGACAACATCCTTTTGCTGGGTGCGCCCGGCATTGGTAAAACCACTATGCTCAGAGAAATTGCCAGAATACTTGCAGACAAAAAACGTGTTGTAGTAGTAGACACCTCTAATGAAATCGCAGGCGATGGCGATATCCCACATCCGGCCATAGGCCATGCCCGCAGAATGCAGGTACGCACACCGAATATGCAGCACGCCGTGATGATAGAGGCGGTGGAAAACCACATGCCCGAGGTCATCATTATCGATGAGATAGGCACCGAGCTTGAAACGCTGGCGGCACGAACCATAGCCGAACGCGGTGTTCAACTGGTGGCAACCGCACACGGTAATACGCTGGACAACCTGATAATAAACCCAACGCTGGCCGACCTTATCGGAGGTATACAGACGGTAACACTGGGTGATGAGGAAGCCAGACGCCGACGCACCCAAAAGTCTATTCTGGAACGCAAAGCTCCACCCACCTTCGATATCGTTATCGAGATAGAGCACATATCAAGGGTAAAGGTGCACAAAGACGTGGGCAGTGTCATAGACTCCCTGCTGCGCGGACAAACCCAACCGGCCGAGCTGCGTTATCATGACGAACAAGGCGAAGTGCAAGCAGAACACGAAGAACCGGAACCCGGTAAAGGCATAAATATAACGAGCGACGATGGCTCACGCAGGAAGCTATATCCATTCGGACTAAATCGCAATCAACTTGAGCAGGTTATAAAAGATATGCACCTGCCCATAACTATTGTCAGCAACCTCAAAGAAGCCGATATGCTCATAACATCCAAAAACCACTACCGTAAACGACCTCAGGCTGTACAGATTGCAGAAACAACAGGCCTTCCTATCTACGTCCTGCGAAGTAATACGGCCTACCAGATGGAACAGTTGCTGGGCGAGATGTACGGCAACAGCGCTATATCTGAGGCCTTAAGCGAGGCAGAAGCCGCCGCAGATCAGGTTGCATCAGATGGGCAAGAGGTGGAGCTTGCGCCACAAAACGCCTATATCAGGCGGTTGCAACACGAGCTTGCTGAGAAGCTCAACCTTACCTCGCAAAGCATCGGACGCGAGCCAAAAAGAAGAGTCAGATTCTATAAGCAATAGTTAAAAGCATGCGATAAAAGGAGTGGCATTTGAGCTTATTCATAGTCTTTGAGGGCGGAGACGGCAGCGGCAAGACCGTTCAAAGCAAGGCTCTTTCCGAACGGCTCAAAAAAACTGGCAAGTATCAGGTGCTGCACACGCAGGAACCCGGCGATACTCTGTTTGGACAACTGCTGCGGCGAGTACTCCGTCACCCTGATCTGGGCCAGCCCGTACTCAAGGAAAACTTTCCCCAGCTCATGATGCTTGAACCATCGCTGGCCGATCACGCATTGCCTGATGTCATACTGCAAACCTCCGCTCCCCGTGCCGAACTGCTTTTTTTCGTGCTGGCCCGGGCGCAGATTATCGACGAGGTGATCCAACCCCACCTGTCGAAAAACACCGGCGCCATCGTCATCTGCGACAGATATATCTACTCAACAGTGGCCTATCAGGGATATGGCCGTGACATGGATGTCGAACTAATCAATCAAGCCAACAAAATAGCCACCAGAGGCATCCAGCCGGACCTGGTGGTGCTGCTTGATATAGAGCCGGAAGAGGGACTGAAGAGAAAGCGCGCAGACAGCCACAAAGACCACTTCGATGATAAAGAAGTATCATTCCACAAACGCATCCGAAAAGGTTATCTGGCACAAGCCGACCAAGATCCCGGCAGATGGCTGGTTGTGGATGCAACCAAATCCAAAAAAGAAATAGAACAGATAATATGGGATAGGGTTAGCGGACTTCTGCCCAAAACGGACTAACCCTTATAAAGCCTCCAAAGCAACACACCAGATTAAAACACTAAAGGGATTATTTAAAAAAAATGTGGACTTGGGCTAGCATTTTACTCATTGTCGGATCGTATTTTCTGGGCGGAATACCGCTACAATATCTATTGGCTAAACTTAAAGGTGTGAACTTAAGCGGCGAATACGATATGCACATTGCCCTGTTTCGCAAGGTTGGTCCTGCGCTGGGCATTATAGGCGCAGTTGGAGACATAACAAAAGGATTCATCCCTATCATAATTGCCAACCTAACGGGCATGAACACGGTTATCGCCGCCTTAGCAGGTCTGTCCGTAGTTACAGGCCAGATGTGGTCAATTTTCAACAAGTTTGATGGAGAAAAAGGCAACACTACGGGAATCGGTATGGCCCTTGCTCTGGCGCCAAGGGGAGCGGCAGCCATGGTCATAGTCATTGCTATCGGCGCGTTTACCAGAACAATACCAAGGCTGCTCAAAAAAGGGCAAACCACGCGGGAAAGACTAACCTTCGGCGGACCGCCCAGCAACAGCCTGCCCATAGGCATGTGCATAGGTTTCGGCCTGCTGCCGTTTGTTACCACCTCGCTATTTAGTACATGGTTTGGCCATCCGCTAGCTACAACGCTTGTAGCGACAGCCATGTTCGTCCTTGTGTTGCTAAGACGTGCTACCGCCGATGTCAAAAAAGATTTCTCAACGGGGAAAAGCAAAACTAAAATAGTGTTAAGCCGCCTGCTGCTGGATCGAAGTTTCTACAATGTAGACCCGTCCCAAAAAGAATTGGGGAAACAGCAAGAACAATTGATTGAAGAGTAATTTATGTGATATAGTTACTATCGGTAATCAAATAAATCGCTGCTTAAAAAATATACGATAAAGAGCATTAAAATAGGCACCAAGGAGGATGAGAGTTGTTAGATGAGTTAAAGGTATTTACCGGAAATGCACACCCCGCCTTGGCTCAGCAGATATGCGATAGTTTAGAAATCCCCCTTGGAAAAGCCGAGGTATTCAAGTTCGCCAACGATAACACCTTTGTTCGTATTCTGGATAATGTGCGTGAAAGAGATGTCTTTGTTATCCAGCCCATCTGTTCTCCAGTAAATGATAACCTGATGGAACTGCTCATTATGATCGATGCCCTAAAGCGCGCTTCGGCGGCACGCATTACCGCGGTAATGCCTTACTACGGATACGGGCGTACCGATAAAAAGGACCAGCCAAGAGTACCCATTACCGCCAGGCTGGTTGCCGACCTAGTAACCACGGCAGGCGCGAATCGGGTTCTTACAATGGACCTGCACTCAGAGCAAATACAGGGATTTTTCAATATACCTGTTGATGAGTTAACAGCACTTTCTATTTTAAGCCGCCACTTCAAGGAAAACTATGAAAACAACCTGGTGACGGTAGCCACAGATGTGGGATTCACCAAACAAGCCAGAGATTTCGCCGCCAAGCTTCAAACGCCCTTGGCGATCATAGAAAAAAGGCGTATGGGCAACAAAGATAAGTCTCAAACGCTCAACCTTATTGGTGATGTTAAAGGCAAGCGGGCACTGCTTGTGGACGATGAAATCGCCACCGGCGGCTCTATAGTCAGCGCAATTCAAATGCTCAAGGAAAACGGCGCATCAGAAGTCTATGTAGGTGCCACACACCCCATATTTTCAGGACCAGCCATCGACAGACTCAAAGAAAGCGACGCCAAGGGCATCGTAGTAACGGACACCGTACCCGTGCCTGAGAACAAACGAATCGACAAGATCACCGTTTTGCCCATCGCACCACTTGTTGCAGAAGCAATCAAGCGAATCCACACTGGAATGTCTATAGGAGCGATGTTTGAATAAACGCTTATGTTCAAATTCATCAACAAACTATTCGGCGACTCAAATGAAAAAGAGATAAAAAAACTGGCGCCGATAGTTGAAAAAATCAATTCTTTGGAGCCTGAGTTTGAATCCTTAAGCGACCTTCAGTTAACCGCTAAAACCAGCGAGTTTAAAAACCGCATCGGCCAAGGCGAAAGCCTTGACGATCTACTCCCGGAAACGTTTGCCTGCGTTCGCGAAGCAGCAAAACGCACCATCGGCCAACGCCACTACGACGTACAGCTTATAGGCGGTATCGTGCTGCACCAGAGCAAGATCGCCGAGATGAGAACAGGCGAGGGTAAAACGCTGGTAGCAACGCTGCCAGTCTATCTTAACGCGCTTTCAGGGAAAGGCGCTCACCTGGTTACAGTTAACGATTATCTGGCAAAACGTGATGCGCAGTGGATGGGTACCATCTACCATATGCTGGGACTGAGCATTGGCTGCATTCAGCACGAAACAGGCTATATTTATGACCCGGATTACGACTCCGAGGACGAAAAACTGAAGCGCCTGCGTCCGGTTACTCGCCAGGAGTCCTACGCCGCCGACATCACATATGGAACCAACAACGAATTCGGATTCGACTACCTACGCGACAACATGGTGGTCGATCTGGCACAACGTGTGCAGAGACCATTCAACTATGCCATCGTGGATGAGGTAGACAACATCTTCATCGACGAGGCCAGAACGCCCCTTATTATCAGCGCACCGGCAGAAGAAGCCACCGATCATTATAAAACCTTTGCCAGAATCGTGCCCAGGCTTAAAGCCGAAGAAGACTATAGCGTAGATGAAAAAGCAAGATCAGTGGCCATCTCTGAGCCTGGCATCGCCAAAGTGGAAAAATTACTGGGTATAGATAATATCTATGACCCGTCAAACAACAAACTTGTTCGTTATCTGGAAAACGCACTTAAGGCACACATCATTTTTGCAAGGGATAAGGACTACGTGGTAAAAAACGGTGAGGTGGTCATCGTAGACGATTTCACCGGTAGGCTCATGTTCGGACGGCGCTATTCCCAGGGCCTGCACCAGTCAATAGAGGCCAAAGAGGGCGTCAAAGTACAAAGAGAAAGCCTCACTCTTGCCACCATTACCTTCCAGAACTACTTCCGGCTCTATCCCAAACTATCAGGAATGACGGGTACCGCCGTCACCGAAGCCGAGGAATTCAGTAAAATATACAATCTTGATGTGATGATCATCCCCACTAACAAACCAATGATTCGCGATGATCAATCCGACCATATATTTAAAACCGAGAAGGCCAAGTTCAATGCACTGGTCACAGAAATAGCGGAGTATCACGGGCAGGGCCAACCAGTGCTGGTGGGCACAGTAGCCATTGACAGGTCAGAACTTATCGGCGATATGCTTAAGAAAAAAGGTATCAAACACAACGTTCTCAATGCCAAGTTGCACGAGCAGGAAGCAACCATTATAGCTCAGGCAGGTAAGGAGGGCGCGGTAACCATTGCCACCAACATGGCCGGCCGCGGCGTGGATATAATGCTGGGCGGAAACCCGGCAAGCGACGGCATAACACGTGATCAGTGGAAAGAAGCTCACGACAGGGTAATTGAGCTGGGCGGGATCCACATCATCGGCACCGAGCGCCACGAAGCACGCCGTATCGACAACCAGCTCAGAGGTCGTGCCGGACGTCAGGGCGACCCGGGCAGTTCACGATTCTTCCTTTCTCTTGAAGATGAAGTGATGCGCCGTTTCGGCAGCGAACGTATTAAGAACATACTGGAGTGGGCAGGACACGACGATGACAAACCAATAGAACAAGGCATAGTCAAGCGCGCTCTTAACAGCGCCCAGACCAGGGTTGAGGGATTCAACTTCGACATACGCAAACACCTGCTGGATTACGACGATGTAATGAACAAGCAACGTGAAGTTATATACTCCGAGCGTGAAAAAATACTAACCGGCGCCGACCTGAAAACCAACATCCTTTCCATGGTGGAAAACGAAATACAGTATTTAATAGAAAATTACCTCTCAGGCAGACCTGATGAGCGCAACTATCAGGGGCTGGTAACCGAGCTGGGTACCATCATGGCGCTATCATCTGAAATAACTCCATTTGCACTGGACAAGCTCAGCATGGAGGAAGCCGAAGACGCACTGCTGGATTACACCAAAAAACAGTATGATGAGCGCGAACAGGAAATGGGACCAGACGACATGCGCAAACTGGAGCGCCTGTTAATGTTGCGTACGATAGACAGGCACTGGGTAGAATACCTCACAGAGATGGAAAGCGTACGTCAAGGCATTGGCCTTCTGGCCTATGGTCAGAGAGACCCGCTGGCAGCCTACAAAAAAGAGGCACTTGCCATGTATCAAAGCCTGCAGGAGCAAATTCAGCAAACCATCGCCAGAAGCATCTTCAGGTCAAGTCTCACCAAGCCCGGTGTGCCTCAGGCACCAACTACGGCAATGCGTTCCAACAAAGATCAGCTAAGAGCCAAGGTTCCGGTAAAAGCCGTCAAGGTAGGCCGCAACGACCCCTGTCCCTGCGGCTCGGGTAAGAAATACAAACACTGCCATGGCAATAACTAGGATCTTTTAGTCATACCCTCTATTATTCGGCCCCGCTTCCTAAAAATAGGACCCGTGTACAAAAATATGTCGCTGCTTTGCAACACTTTGATCTCAACAATCTATGTCTCAATCCTCAATCCGTGTTAAAATAAAGTAAGGCTTATTAAAAAGGACACCACTTGAATAACCAACTTCAGGAAAGCAACGAAGCACTTATCCATCTCAGGCAGGCAATTACTGATGGCACACACTGGTACGTAGCCATGCTGGAAGCCATTGAGCTATGGGAACTGGAAGAAGAGCGCGTAAACGGCAAACATTATCACTATCTTATAGGTGGCGAGGCCTTTGATCTGCTACTGCTGGCCAAGCGCCTATTAATGTCTGCCGATGGCCTGATCCCGGCAAACGAGAAAAGCGCCTTTATCAAAAACAACCAGTTACCAATGCAGATTACGCAGGATGAGGTCAAAGATCTTATCGGCGAAACAAAGCACAAAGCACACCTCAACTACTTCTACGGCGTAAGAATAGAGAGAGCGCTACTTTGGGCCGTTCAAAAACAGGTGAATAAAGAACTGGGAATGTACCCCTGTTGTCAGGATCCGCGCGAGTTTGAGGGCGTACATCGGCGCATCTATGGTAAAACAGTAGAACTACTGCTCGATAAGTTTTTTGAAGACAGCGCTATAGTAGAAAAAAAGAATGTTGATGCTGTGGGTGATTCCGATGAGTTTACCTATTGGCTGTTTAAATACCGCCTGAAAAACAGCGACAAGGAACGCATAGCAAGCGATACGCAAAAAGGCCTTCAAAACCTGAGCAAGAAACAGAACCCCGCCCTGTGGACTTAAGGGCTAAAGTACATGACATCAGCGTTGGGATAAACCGCCACCTTTGCCCCATCAGGATGCCCTGCCTTAAGCAGTGTTAAAACGTCATCCCAGGTGCTTGCAGGCACAGCCTTTTTCGACCCTGCGGCAAAATCCATGCTCACCACATCCGGATACTCGCTGTACCTGATTAAATGATTGATGTGGGCAGGAATCTCCATAGGCGGACGCTTAAGCTTATAGTGCCTGCTATCGCCCTCGTTATTCTTACCCCAGTGACCTATCAGGTAATGTGGGACCTGTCCTCCCGGTGCGTTGGCAATCATAACCATGTCACCGCCGCTGTCAGCTACCGAAGCAAAACCGTTTTTGAGTACAACATTGGATTCACTGGCCTTGATGTAGGCATTGGATATCACTATGTCACTGTCAGAGCACTTGGGAGCCAAGAAGTGAGTTTTTGCCTCTTTTACCGCTGCTTCTCGAACCGGTTGCGGAGCCCCGGCATGAAGTGATACCGTCTCGCCCCAACTGTTAACCACACTCTGCAGCAGCATATCCAGTTTTACAAACGATGCTGCCTCCTCTATATCCTTACGCCTAGGATTTGTTTCATAGTTTGCTCTGTGTTCCTCGGTGAGGGGCCTGATATGATTGGCCATTATCGTATCTATCGATGCTACGCCGGGCAAAATAATCTTGCCGCCACCACTAAACACGGCAAACGGATGCGGTGCCACCGACCCAATGGCTATCTTCAGATCACACGCCATAACCTCGCCATTTATGCGAACATCAGTACCGGCGCTGGTGGTACCCACGTGGACACAATTATCAAAAGCGTTATGATTATAAACGGCGTAGCGGGCAATAACATCCTCGCCCACTTTCTTGGCAAGGTCAATGCGGCTAAGCGGAGCGTGCGCACCCAGCGCAGACATAAACCTGATGTGATCATCAGGTATACCAGCTAAGGCAAGTTCCTCAAGCAGGAAAGGAATGATTTTGGCAGTCCTGGTACCACGCGTCAGATCATCGAATATGATGACCACGTCCTTTTTGCCCTTAGCCAGTTCCCTTAAAGGAGCCATGCTTATGGGATCAGTAACAGCCTGCTTTATCTGATCAGCATCAAGTGCCACGCGGTCATGCCCGGCGATATTGCATATCTTAATATCCCAACTATCAGGAAAAGTAAGTTCCAGTTCCTTTGGCCCATACCATGCCAATTGTGGCAGCTTTACGGTCTGCATAGCCCTACCCCTAACTCTCTTGTTTCAACAACGAAAACCTTTTACTTGCCCGGCTCAATAAGCTCAACCAGCACATTGTCCGGTGCCATAAAAAAGCTCATCTTACCGGCGCGCATCGGTCCTATATCCTTAACAACCATAGCACCCTCTGCCTTAAGCTCAGCCATAGAGCCCTCTATATCATCAGTTCTAAAACCAATGTGGTTTAGCCCATTGCTCTCCTGCTCGGAGTCACCGGTTGAGGATGACAGTTCAGTGATTCGGATTATCAAACCATTTATATCAATGTTAACGTTCTTGCGGCCATCAGGCATTACGCCCTCACCCATGATTTTGGCACCCAGAAGTTTTTCATAGAAACCGGCCGTTTTTGCAGGATCGGGACTGGTCAAATGAATATGATCAATTTCATACTTCAGCATAATTTGCTCCCCCTGTATATTCTTACTGATCCGACCTCAAAAGCGTAGCATACTTGAGTACGTTTTCTCCCAGTATCCTGGCCTGCTTCAGTCGATCCGGCTGCGCAAGTACATCGCCGGGCTTGTCGGCAACAACCGATACCCCGTTACGAGCCCCGGGAACAGCAAGCGCTCCTGCCGAAAGAAAGAAGTTGTAGATTATCATCAAAGCCAGGCTCTGGCCCCCGTTGGTACCACCACCCACCACTATCGCTCCTCCGGGTTTTCCGGTTAGCGGCTTGCTCCTGACCAACGCATGATGCCTGTCAAAAACAGCCTTTAGCTGAGCAGAAACGTTTCTGTAGTATACCGGCGATGCAATTATGATCGCGTCGCAACTGGCAAACTTTTCATACAACAAATCCATATCGTCTCTAATAACGCACTCGTCTGTCTGCAAACATATGTCGCAGCCATCACAAGGTGCAACAGTGCGCGTGCTCAAAAGGAAGCGCGTAACCTCCCAACTTTTCTCCTTGAAAGGCTCAAGCGCTGCCTCAATCAATAATTCTGTATTACCACCCGGCCTCGGAGTGCCGGAAATTGCCAGAACTTCCATTTATACTATCCCCAGAGTTCAGATGCTACGTCTTCCATGCCCATCTCAATCAGTTTTGCTTTACTTGGTTTGCCAGTATTTTCGTCCCAGTCCATCGCTTTAAAATACTCTACGGCACGCGGTTTAACATCAACGCTCTTGCCCGCCGTCGGCCCCTCGGAAAGCGGTGGCTGCCCAAATATCCTGCCCGGGAAGTTGCGCTCCATGGGATTGATGCCCTCGCGGACATTAAAGGCCTGACGTATGTTGGATATGCGCTCTCCAGCCTCAAGCAATTTCTCTACACTGTATTCCACACCGGTAACCGCGCTAAGCATCTCGGCAACCGTATTCTCACCCATCATACCTGCCGCCCACATGCACACGCCCGTCGCGTTGTAGGCCTGACAATAAGTATTCTTGGCCTTCTGCATATCTCCCTCGATCTCATTAGCACCGCCCTGAGTATGACGACCCGGAGCAGCATCAATGGCATACCCGGAAGCAAACCGTGGTGAGTTTTTGGGATCATGCATGGCCGGTTCCTCGCCACCAACATGCATTGCATACTTCTCGGAACCCTTGCCAATCTTTTCGGCTGCTGCCTTGACTCCGTCAGCCAGAATGTCCCCAAATCCCTCGCGTTTGGCCATCTTTTCGGTCATTTCGACAATCGCTTTATGGTTACCCCATGTCAGCTCGATACCACCGGTGTCTTTTTTAGTAATAATGCCGTTCTCGTAGCACTCGATGGCAAAGGCAATGGTTCCTCCTGCCGATATCGTGTCCAGTCCGTAAACATTGCAGATATGCCCGGCCATAATTACAGACTCAAGGTTATTGTTCAGACACAAACCACCGAAGGCAGCCTCAGTCTCATATTCAGGTTTATGTGCTCCGGCCGGGTAGCTATACTCAGTCCCCGCCTTCATAATACCGCCGCAACCTATGGGGCAGCGCCAGCAGGAGTATTTCTTCTCACGAAGCTCAAGTATCTTATCAGCGGCAAATGTACTTACATCGGGCATATCAGTCGGATTACCGCCCCAGTTCTTAATCGGTGCCTCACCCTGACCTGTCATACCGGCGGTAAACCCGGATGTTCCGCCGCCCTTTTGCAGCATTCCCACAAACCTGCTCTCCAGAAGAGTGGTCTGCTGTTCTTTTTTCACCGCTTTGACCTTTACGTCGTCTGCCAGTGGCACTGCTTTTGTGCCGTATACGGCTATAGCCTTCAGGTTTTTCGATCCCATCACCGCACCAAGGCCACAGCGTCCGGCAGCACGACCTTTATCGTTCATAATGCATGCAAGGCGAGCCAGTTTTTCTCCCGACGGCCCGATGCAGGCAATCCTTACATCCTTGCCAAGCTCGTCTTTTAGTATGTCATCGGTCTGCTCAGCGTCCTTGCCCCATAAAGCTGAGGCATCTTTGAGAAGGGCCTCGCCCTCGTTTATATGCAGATATACAGGTTTTGCCGACGTGCCGGTAAAAAAGACCGCATCGTATCCGGCAAACTTGAGGTATGGCCCGAAATCACCACCGGAGTTGGCATCTCCCCATCCACCGGTAAGAGGCGACTTGGCCACCACGATATACCTGTTACCCAGCAAAGCAGGTGTTCCGGTAAGAACGCCGGTAACAAATCCCAAGGTATTATCCGGCCCCAGCGGATCAACTCCGCTTTTTTGCTTGGAAAAAAGTACCCTTGCACCCAAGCCATATCCGCCCAGGTAATCGCGGTATGTCCGCTCATCGGGCTCCTCAACATTTATCTCGCCCGTAGTTAAATTAACAAATAGTATTTTACCCATTACGCCTTTGTACATTAATATCTCCTTTAAAACTTATCTAAATTTTTAATTAATACCGGAATATATTTTGACAGCACACGCTGTTTTACACAAGCTTTTAATCCTACCCAAGATTCATCATGGCAACATTATCTTTGATAGACTGCGCCGATTGCTTGAAAGCCTCTGATTCGGTTGGCGATAGATTAAACTGCATCACCTGCTCAATACCACTCGCACCGATCTTTGCCGGAACGTCGATAAACACATCGCTTGCCCCAAACTCACCTTCAAGATAAGCCGAAACAGGCATAACCCTTTTCTTGTCCAGTATCACGGCCTCAGCCATCTCGGCTATTGCCATCGCCGGAGCATAATACGGCGTGGCCGTTTTAAGCAGTTTGACCACCTCACCGGCCCCGTGCCTGGCGCGCGCCACAATGGCATCAACCTTATCAGCAGAAAGCAGCTCGGTTATGGGAACGCCTCCGATCGTTGTCATGCGCGGAATGGGAATCATCGTCTCACCGTGCGCACCGATAATGCAGGCCCTTATGTCCTGCGCAGAAACGTTCATCTCATCAGCAATCATTGCCCGGTAGCGCGCCGTATCCAGCCCGCCGGACAGCCCCATTATGCAATTCTTGGCGAACCTAGAAAAGTGCAGCACTGCCCGTGCCATGGCATCAACTGGATTGGTGACTACAATGATTATGCAATCAGGCGAATGCTTTATCGCACGCTCTGTAATTCCTTTTAACATCTCCATATTTTCAAGCAGTAATCGATTACGTCCGCCACTAACCTGCGCCCCACCGGCACCTCCCAGCGGTTTCGATCGCGCCACCATTATCACCAAGTCGGAATTGGCCGTTTCCTCATATCCGTTCGTACCAACGATTTTCGCGTTCGAACCAACGATGGGATGGGAATGCATCATATCGATGGCTTTGCCCTGCGGCATCCCTTCGATAATATCAACCAGTATCACATCGGCAAATCCCATCTGCCCCAGTCTCTGTCCCAGCGCAGACCCAACGTTTCCCGTACCTATTACCGATATCTTTTTTCGCATGCTATATCCCCTTTATATTTCAATAATCGCGATAGTTAAAAAACAGTTACTTTTCCACTTTGTCCAATGCAAGGTTTCTAAGCTTTGTCAGATAAGAATCTAGGGTTTTTCGATCCATCGCAGGTAACTCAGATACCACCTCTGATATGTATTTCATTCTTTTCGACTGCCCATATATCTGCAGGCCTTTTTCAGTAATCTCAATTCTTACCATGTTCTTCCTGCCCAGATCCTTCACCTTGCGCACAAGTCCACGGGCTGCCATACGACTGATCAGTTCGGAAACGGTGTGAGGAGCACGCAAAACATGCCGTGCAATTTCAGCAGGCGTTGCCGGGGAATCCAGCGATTCGATAACGGCAAGAACCTTGGCTTGGGTCATGGAAAGGTTCAGCTCCTTGAGCTCTGCTTCCCTAAGCCTGCCAATAATGTAATGAGCCTGTTGCAGCAGCACCCATAAATCATAGTATTCTTCCGATGTTTGTGGATTTGCAGTAGTATCGCCCATTTAAATAAACACGTCTCTAAAACAGTATATCGTAATACGACTATCGGCTTACGATTAATATATTATAGATGTGCAAAAGAAGCATTGTCAACGCCGCCAAGCCACCTGTCAAACTAAAATAGTGAGTGCAAACATTGCACACACCTAACATAAAATGATAAAATAGCCTCAATTACATTCCCTTATAAAGAAGGTCTATGTTTACAGGTATTGTAGAAGAACTGGGCAGAGTGGAATCGATAAGTGCCAAAAAGCTCATTGTGTCCGCTAAAATAGCCGTCGAGGGAACCGTGCTGGGTGACAGCATCGCTGTAAACGGTATATGCCTTACCGTAATCAGTATCGACGGGAATAAGCTGTCGTTCGAAACAATGCCTGAAACTCTCAAGCTGACCAACCTGGGGTTGCTGCATAGCAGCGACGAAGTAAATCTGGAAAAAGCGCTGGCAGTTGGTAGTCGCATAGGCGGACATTTCGTACAGGGGCATGTAGACGGCACCGGGAAAATACAGGCGATTCAAGCGGATGGCGAGGCCACAATCATAACCTTTAGCGCACCCAAAGAAATAACGCACTACATTGTTAAAAAAGGCTTTATTGCCATAGACGGCACCAGCCTGACCGTTATCGATTGCGATGCAAGCTCGTTTTCTGTTTCGCTGGTAGGTTATACTAAGAAGCATACACTGCTGGGTCACAAGCGAACCGGGGACACCGTCAACCTTGAGGTGGACATACTGGCCAAATACGTTGAGGCTCTAAGTAAAGGCGATAAATCGAAAATATCACTTGGAATGCTGGCAGAGCACGGCTTTTTAACATAATAAGGAGAACTAATACATGGCACTGGCTACCATAAAAGAGGCAATAGAAGATATTAAAGCGGGCAAAATGGTCATTATCGTGGATGATGAGGACAGGGAGAACGAGGGAGACCTGGCCATGGCCGCCGAGATGGTAACGCCTGAAGCTATAAACTTCATGGCCATGCACGGGCGCGGGCTGATATGCATGCCTGTAATCGGCAAGAGGCTCGATGAACTGCATATACCAATGATGGTTCAGGACAACACCTCGCCCTTTACCACCGGCTTTACGGTTCCGGTAGAAGCCAAGCATGGCACCACCACCGGAATATCGGCACATGACCGTGCCACCACCATACAAACGATAATCGACCCGGCAACCGGACCGGAAGACCTGGTCAAACCGGGACATATGTTCCCGCTTAGAGCCAAAGATGGCGGTGTGCTGGTACGCGCTGGACAAACCGAGGCAAGCGTAGATCTGGTTAAGCTGGCCGGGCTGTATCCCGCAGGTGTTATCTGTGAGATTATGAACGAAGACGGCACCATGGCCCGTATGCCGCAACTTGAAATCATAGCAAAAAACCACGATCTTAAAATAATCAGCGTGGCGCAGCTTATAGCCTATCGCCGCCGCTACGAAAAAATGGTGGAGCGCGTATCCGAGGCACTGCTGCCCACCATATACGGCGATTTCAAAATCATCGCCTATAAAAGCACCGTTGACCCCGATGAGCATGTGGCGGTAGTCATGGGCGATATCAATACCGACGAACCGGCTCTAGTACGGGTGCACAGCCAGTGTCTTACCGGCGATGTGTTCGGTAGTATGCGCTGCGACTGTGGCGATCAGATTGGTTTGGCCATGCAGTCCATAGCCCAAGAGGGACGCGGCGTTCTGCTGTATATGCGTCAGGAGGGGCGCGGTATCGGACTGCATAACAAGATAAAAGCCTACGCTCTTCAGGATCAGGGGATGGACACTGTAGAGGCCAACGAGGCACTGGGATTCGAACCGGACCAGCGTGACTACGGCATCGGTGCCCAGATTCTGATAGATCTGGGACTAAAAAACATCAAACTTATTACCAACAACCCCAAAAAACAGGTGGGGCTTGAAGAAGGATATCAGATCAAAGTTGTCGAGCGTGTACCCATCATAGCCGAAGCCCACGCAGAAAATATCCACTACTTAAATACCAAAAAGCAGAAGATGGGGCACATCATGGATATCAAGGCCCCTAAACCAAAAACAAGCAATAAGTAAGGCAAGGAGGCAATAATGACCAAGGAATACGAGGGCAACCTTATAGGTGAAGGACTGAAACTGGGACTGGTTACCTCCCGCTTTAACGAGTTTATAACCACACGTCTTTTAGACGGCGCCAAAGACGGGCTGATCAGGCATGGCGTAAAAGACACGGACATCGAGGTCGCCAGAACACCGGGAGCATTTGAGATACCGCTGGTGGCAAAAAAAATGGCCACATCGGGTAAATACGACGCCGTCATCTGTCTGGGAGCGGTAATCAAGGGTGGAACGCCTCATTTTGAGTACGTTGCATCAGAGGTTTCAAAGGGGATTGCTGCCGTAGGACTGGACACAGGAGTTCCGGTGATTTACGGGGTAATAACCGCAGAGAGTCTGGAGCAGGCTATAGAGCGCGCTGGCACCAAAATGGGCAACGCCGGATATAACGCCGCACTTAGCGCTATTGAAACTGCAAATTTACTCAAATCAATATAACAAATCAATCTAAATTATAGTTCCTCTTGAATTAGATATACCAAGTCGCCTTGCCTTACCTTGTCCGGAACCTTGATGCCAACAAAATCACCGGCATTGGCCTCGGTTACCGGCTCGTTGTCCAGCTGCATTGAATCAACCGGAAACATCAGATTAGTGGTATGTCCGGCTATATGCATGGGATCGCCCTTTTTAACAGGCCCGGTCAGATGGATACCTGCAACCACCGGTTTGGCAAAAAAGTCCATCACCTCGCCAATTTCAACTTCAAGCAACATGACTATTACCTCCTTTCCATGTACGTTTAAGTCTCTTTGCCCGCCAGTATAGTAGCTTCTTTATATTAAATCAACCCATTTTTGTCAATTGGCTTACTCTCTATCATAAAGTGTGAACACGCATTGACTCACTTTTGAGCCTATAGTATTATACGTTTATAGGGTGTAATTTGTTATAACACCTACTTTAAAACCGCATGTCACAGCTTCACTGTTGTCAAAACAGGAAGGAAAACAAGCCTTTAATAAAACAATAAACGGAGGAAATACATGTCTTTAGATTGGCTACCAAGGGAAGGTGGAGTAAAAGATCATAATCTATGGGGAATGGAACATTTTGGTACAGAAGCCCCATGCACAATGTATGAAGAAAAACCAATTCTTGATCCGGCGGGCAATCCGGTTGACGGTCTTTACTCTGCATGGATTACCCTGAACAATCCAGCGCAGTACAATTCCTACACAACCGAGATGGTAAAAGGCGTTATCGCCGGTTTTCATCGTGCTCAGGAACAGCGCAACGTAGTTGCCGTTGTCCTGACCGGTGCCGGTTCTGATGCTTTCTGCACAGGTGGTAACACCAAGGAATACTCAGAATATTATGCACAGAAACCAACCGAGTACCAAGAGTATATGACCCTGTTCAACGCTATGGTTGATGCAATTCTTTTGTGCCAGAAACCCGTTATCCGCCGTGTAAATGGTATGAGCGTTGCCGGCGGACAGGAAATCGGCGGTGCATGCGATCTGTCCATTTCCGCAGATACCGCAATATTCGGACAGGCAGGCCCGCGCCATGGTTCAGCACCGGTCGGTGGTTCTTCGGATTTCCTGCCATGGGCCCTATCCATTGAGGACGCCATGTGGAACTGTATCTCCTGCGAGATGTGGAGCTCCTACAAGATGCTCAGGAAGAACTACATCAGCAAGGTAGTCAAGGTTCTTAAACACGATGGCAAATTTATCAGGAACCCAAGAGTTATCACCGACAAATGGCTTGATGACGGCGAAATGGTATACGGGGAAATGGCGTCCGGTGATGAGGCTAAAGCAGCCAAGGCACTTGCAAAAGAGTGCACCGTTGACTTCTCACTGCTTGATGCCGAGATCAACAAAATGATGTGGACATTTACCAACCTGTTCCCGCATTGCCTGACAAAATCCATTATCGGTATCAGGCAGAAAAAGAAATACTTCTGGGATATGAACAAGAGCGATCATATTTTCTGGCTGGGTACCAATATGAACAGTGAAGCCTTCCTTGGCTTTACCGCTTTCAATACCAAGAAGATTACCGGTCAGGATACTATCGACTTTATCAAATATCGTAAAATGATAGGCGACGGTCATGCAGTCAATGACGACCTGTTTGAGGCCGTTCTGGGAACGCCACAGCAGAAGTAGTCTGCTAAAGTTTATAAGCAACTTTTAAGAAGCCCGGGGTTATACGCTCTGGGCTTCTTTTTTTATTAATCGATTAAAACCTCCTGCCGACAAACAAACGATTCTCCACGTACGTAAAACGTTCCGGCCAAAAAAAAGTGGTGCAGGATTATTCCTGCCGGGGGCATTGGGGGTGTCCCCCAAATCTTAAATAACTTCCCCCAAGAATGGGGGATACAGGGGGTTGATTGAAACCTTCCGCCGCAAACAGCGAATAACTACATCCATGAAATCATCCCGATATCATCACATATTACCAAAACCATTACCATACTTGGCCGCGGGGCAATGGTATTGTGATTTATGATGCAGTTTACACTCTCACCACCTTGACATACCACATGGTGGTACTTTATTATTTACTAATTCTGCCCCAGTTGTTAAAACCAATTAACCAATGGAGGTCAAAACAAACCGTGAAAATACTGCAGATGGTAGCCAGAATTTTGATACTATCCATATTTGCCACTATTCCTTTTGTCGGTCCTATTTTCATATTTGCATATGCAGTATTATTAGCGTTTATAGTGATTGCCACTTGGAAAGGTCACTATAGTGGTGCTATTGGGATACTAATAATATGCGCATTCTGGCTAGTTATACTTTCTGCCAATTTCGTAATGTCCCATAATATCCGAACCTACTACCTGAATGATTCGGTAATGATAATTGGTTTTGTCGCATGTATAGCATGTTTGTGTGGTGTAATACTCAATATCGCAATTCGCCGACGGCAGACAGTATACAAAACACTATTTCCATATTCTACTGATATAGCTTGAGACTAACCTCAAACCTATAGCTTCATCTCAAAACACATATAAAATGGCCTCTCCCAATCGTAAGCATGACTGGATAAACATCCCACCCCTAAGCAATGCGCGGTCGAACACCCCCCTTGACTAACCCTTATCATCCTATATAATAGAACATTAGTTCTGTTATATAGGATGGTATTATGCCACGCCAGATACTGCACATCGACCTTGATGCCTTTTTCGTCTCGGTGGAGCAAATGCTCAACCCCGAGCTGCGCGGCAAGCCCGTGGTCGTCGGCGGACACGTTAATACGCGTGGCGTAATTGCCGCCGCATCTTACGAGGCACGGGAGTTCGGCCTTAAATCAGGCATGTCCATAGTCAAGGCGCACCGCCTGTGCCCTCACGCAATATTCGTACCCGGCAAGTTCTCGCACTATATAGCCGCCTCAAAAAAGTTCATGGCCATCCTCGCCGAATATACGCCGGACATAGAACCAATGGGGCTGGATGAAGCATATCTGGATATGACCGGGTTCGAACCGCTCTACGGCCCGGTAAAACAAACGGCCCAAACAATAAGAGAGCGCATCAGCAGCGACATCGGCATTACAGCGTCCATCGGCATATCAACCTCAAAGGTGGTCTCCAAGGTAGCGGCCAACCTGTGCAAACCGGACGGCCTGCTGGAAGTGGCGCCCGGACATGAACAGCAATTGCTTGCCCCCCTACCCATCGGCAAACTGCCCTTTGTCGGCCCCAAAACAGAGAAGAAACTGGCGGGCCTTGGCATCAAAACCGTGGGTGATCTGGCAAAATGGCCGGTAAACTTACTTACCAAAATGTTCGGCATACACGGACAAACGCTCAACTTGCACGCCAAAGGCATCGACGCCAGCGTCGTAGCCTCGCGTCAGCACATCAAATCCATCAGCCGCGAGACAACCTTTGCCAAAGACACACTGGATATCGCCTATATCAAAGCCAACCTGCGCTACTTAAGCGAGCGCGTGGGCGCAGCACTGCGCAAAGAAGGTAAGTCAGCAAAATGCGTATCCTTAAAACTGCGCTATTCTGATTTTGAGACCATCAACCGCAGCCTCACCCCCAAACAGCCTGTGGATACAAACGAGTCCATATTTGATACAGGCGTGACGCTGCTTGAAAAAGCATTTAAAGCGCGCAAAACACTCATCCGGCTCATCGGCATCGGCGTATCTAACTTTGTCGACAGCCAAAGGCAACTCGATATATTCGATACCACCCTGCTCAAGCTGGAACACCTCAACACCACTATAGATAAAATACGTAGCAGATATGGATTTGGTGCCATCCAGAACGGCGCAACACTGCCCTTGCGCCAAAAAACCTCCATCCGTGACAAGGATTATCAGCTACACACACCTTGTCTTTCACGGTAAATAAATATTCAATTCGCCACAAAAACAACTAATTGTCAAAATAGATTGATAAGATGTAGAATGGGTGCTATGCAAAAAAAGCAATACTATAAGCAATGGCTGGGTCGTGCATTTACCAAACCCATTACAATTACAAGTATCATTTCCTTAATAGCCACAATCGTTTTCGGAATAATTTCGAGTCAATTTCCACACTGGCATGATTTTTTTAACATACTCTCTTGGGCTTTACCTTTGACTGTTTTAACAGCGACAACTATTTGGGGACTCGCTTTAGCTCCATATAAAATTCACACAAGCTTAAACAAAGAAAAAACTACAGAAATAACACAACTGAAAACAAAACTCGAGGAGATTATATCAGAAATACCTAACATCAAATTATCTGATTGGAAAAACGTTGAGGGCACACTTAAACAAGTTATCTATGATGAACCCACTACAATGAGTGGAGTGGCACCAATCGTATACGGCGGAACCGCAGTTCCTACTCATCAAGCGCAAGATTATACTGGACACACGACAATCTTTAAACCTTATTTCACTCATCTATTAATTGCAAATGATCCGGAGAAGAAAATAGGCACTGATGCAAAAAAAGTTAGGACTAAAATCGGATTTTACGATGAAAAACGTGAAAATCTAATCTTCCCAGAAATAGAGGGAAGATGGTCGCTAACTGAAGAATACGCCATAAAGGGATTAGCCGCGGAATATGAAACGGAGATTGATATACCAGCAAACGGAAACCATCGCCCACTAGATATAGTGCTGAAATATGATGAAGATAATGCATGCTACGCATGTAACAATGAAACTCCTACAAGGGCTCCCTCCGACTGGCGAGACAGCACTAGAAAAGAAGAATTCTGGTTTAAGTTGAAAAATAATGGCAAAGATACACAAGTAGAGCTAGAGTTTGACCGACCTTGAGTATTGCCTTCCTTGAACACAACCTCCCCCTGATGCTATACTTCGCACTATGAAATATTGCATATTGATAGTAGACGGCGCCGCCGACTGGCCCATCGCAGAAAGAGATAACAAAACCTGCCTTGAGCTGGCCCGCACACCAAACATGGATACCATGGCAACACAAAGCCTCATTGGCATGACCAAAACTGTACCCGACGGTATGGAGGCAAGCTCGGCCTGTGCCTGCATGTCCATACTGGGATATGATCCGATAACCTACTACCGCGGCAGGGCAGGCATAGAGGCAAAAAGCATGGGCATCCCACTGTATGATGGTGAGGTGTTCTTTCGCTGCAACCTGGTAAATATCGCAGACGGCATAATGAAAAGCTACAGCGCCGGAGCCATTACCGATAACGAGGCACACGCAATCATGGCAACGTTGCAGAGCAAACTGGGCAGCGATGAAGTGCAGTTCTATCCCGGCGTCAGCTACAGAAACATCGTTAAGATTAAAGCACATACCGAAACTCTGGGCGCCATATGCACGCCGCCGCATGACATCAGCGACCAGCCCACAGCAAGCTATCTACCACACAACTCAGGCAGCCAGTACTTGCTTGACCTTATGGACAAAGCCAAACCAATACTAGAAAAACATCCGGTCAATATTGAGCGCACAAAACGCGGCGACCTGCCCGCTACCGATATATGGCTGTTCTGGGGCAGCGGCCAAAGTCCCCAGATGCCACCGTTCAAGCAACAATACGGACTAAACTGCGCAATCACATCCGGCGTCGACCTGCTAAAAGGTCTGGGCAAGCTAAGCAGCATGGATATTCTAGAAATACCCGGCGTGAAAGACGACGGCAGCAACGATTATCAGGCCCAGGCAGCAGGCGGAATCAAAGCGCTTGACGATCATGACATGGTCATCATCCACGTAGAAGCACCGGACGAGGCGGGGCATGAGGGCGATCTGGACGGCAAAA
The DNA here is from genome assembly GCA_018648325.1 of Chloroflexota bacterium. Classification (GTDB taxonomy): domain Bacteria; phylum Chloroflexota; class Dehalococcoidia; order JABGRK01; family JABGRK01; genus JABGRK01. The sequence continues at coordinate 193,482 of JABGRK010000017.1, read as the reverse complement.
TCGAGGCAATAGAAAAAATCGATCAGCTGATGGTAAACCAGCTACTGAGTTATGATAAAGACGAGCTGCGAGTACTGATCATGCCAGACCATCCCACGCCTGTGGAAATTAAAACCCATCGCGGCGATCCTGTCCCATTCATGATATGGGACAGTGGAGAGTCAAACGGCGCCAATCGCTTCACTGAAGTGCAGGCTCAAGCTACAGGCCTAATGGTTGAAAGCGGGTACGACATGATGAGCAAACTGATCGCACGGTGACAAACCCGTGGCGCCCGTGATAAACTTTAAGCTGATATTTAAAACGAAAATGGGAATATAAATGGCAATTATTGTACAAAAATACGGCGGCAGTTCGGTAGCAGACGCCGATAAAATTAAAAACGTGGCCCGGCGTGTAGCAGCTACCAAAGAACAGGGCAACGACGTGGTGGTGGTAGTATCTGCCATGGGCAAAACCACTGATAATCTAATCGCACTGGCCAATGAAATTACCGACCAGCCCAGTGACAGGGAAATGGACGTTCTGCTTTCCACCGGCGAGCTGGTCTCAAGCACCATTATGGCTATGGCACTGCGAGAGATGGGACATCCGGCCATCAGTCTATCAGGCGCACAAGCGGGCATCAGAACCAGCACCAAGTACAGCCGTGCCCAGATACTGAGCGTAGATGCCGAGCGCATTGAAAAAGAATTTACAAAAGGACACATCGTAATCGTAGCCGGATTCCAGGGAATCACGCAGAATATGGATATAACCACCCTTGGGCGGGGCGGATCAGACACGACGGCAGTGGCACTGGCAGTAGAGCTTAAAGCCAAAATCTGCGAGATATATACCGATGTGGAGGGCGTATACACGTCCGATCCACGCATCGTACCCGATGCCCGAAAACTCAAAGACATAGGCTATGAAGAGATGCTGGAGATGGCATCATACGGCGCATCGGTTATGCATTCAAGAGCTGTCGAACTGGGCGAGCTGTACCAAATGCCCATTCAGGTCGCCGCTTCGCATAACTCAAATCCCGGCACAATTATTCATGGAGGCACACCAATGGAAATAAGCAACAAGGTACGAGGAATCGCTCACGATATGAACGTGGCAAAAATAACCGTTGTCGGGGTTCCCGATAAGCCCGGTGTGGCCACTTCCATATTCGAACCATTGACCGAGGCTGGCATCAGTGTAGACACCATCGTCCAGAACTCCAGCATTGGCAGAATAGCCGATCTCACATTCACCGTGAATAAAAACGACATAGATAAAGCGATGAAAGTGGTTGAGCCCGTAGTAAAGGCTATCGGTGCAGAATCGTGCGAAAGCGATACTAAGCTGGGCAAGGTAAGCGTCATCGGATCGGGAATGCAAAGTGCCCCGGGATACGCCTCAACCATGTTCAAATGCCTGTTTGAAGCCGGCGTCAACATAGAACTGATCACAACATCAGAAATAAGAATTACATGCATTATCGCCGAGGATAAAGTAGCTGATGCGGTAAGAGCACTGCACAAGGCATTTGAACTGGAAACAGCTTAAGGCAAAGTCCGACCGGGAACGAACGAATTGATCAGTCCGTTTTGTTTTTTGTAATTGATTTATCCCACAGCACCGTTTTGTTTTTACCGGCACGCTTGGCAGCGTAAAGCGCATCATCAGCCCTTTTAATCAACTGTTTTTTGTTCTTGGCGTCGGTGGGATAAGAAGCCACACCAACACTAATAGTGATCTTGCCCTTAAGTGAGCCTTTGGCATTCTCCACCGCCACCCTCATCCTGTCAGCAATAACTACACCATCGCCTTTGGATACCTCCGGCAAAATAGCAGCAAACTCCTCGCCTCCATAGCGCGCCACTATATCATCACCACGCACAGTTTTGCCGAGTATCTGCGAGATATATTGCAGAGCAGAATCACCCTCCTGGTGCCCATGTGGATCCTGATACGACTTAAAATCATCTATATCCACCATAAATATGCTTAAATCGTGCGAATATCTGTCGGCACGATCAAGTTCTCTGGTAAGAAATTCATGAAAGTAGCGCCGGTTATAAAGCCCCGTAAGTCCATCAACCGTAGCCAGCGCCTGAAAACGCTCTTTCTCCGCTATTTCCGCAGAAAGCCTCTTTTTCTCATCAGAAATCAGCTGCTGCCGGTTAACTGCATCACCAATACTGGTAAGAACATCCTCAACCACAAGCGGTTTCATTACGTAATTGATAGTGCCGTACCGCACCGCTGCCACTGCTGACTCTATAGAGGCATACCCTGTAACTATTATCCCCTCAATATCAGGCGACATCTGCTTAATATTTTTGAAAAGCTCAATTCCATCAGCATCGGGAAGATTGACATCTATTAGTACTACGGTAAAGGAGCCCTGCTCTATTTTAGCCAGCGCTTCAGCTCCATTATGAGCACAATCTGTCTGAAGGCCTTTTTCATTCAGGATATCCGCCAGTGTCTGGCAAAAACCGCTATCGCCATCAATAATTAGAACTTTTACTTCTTTACTCATAGCGCAGGTTCACAACAATACGGTCTAAAATCAATGCTCATGAGTCACCACAAGCCTGGTTGATGCTGCTAATGAGGGTATCCACATCAAAAGGCTTATGCAATAGATACTCAACACCACAACCAAGTGCTTTTTTTACCAGCGGGTGATCAGAACCATAACCGGTCATCATAATTATCTTGGTATCAGGGCTAGCGCTTCTGATTTTTTTATAAGCATCAACCCCATTCATCTCAGGCATAACTATATCCATAAGCACAATATCAAAATGGATTTTACCTACCAGATCAAGCGCCATTTTGGCCTGCTCAACTACAGAAGAACGGTAACCGGTGGCCGCGAGTATATCGGCCATGGTTTCAAGCATACCGGGCTCATCGTCTACAACCAGAACGTTAATTCTGCTATCCATGCCACTCCCTTACTCTTTAATGCCTATAACCACAAAACTCTCCGCCAAGATTGACAGGAGAGCTGCTAGTGCGGTAACTCAGCCATCCTAACCTTCACTTTTCACGATTAAAGGCCTTAGACCTGCAGCTTTGCGCCCCCCGATTTCCCGAGGTTTGCCCTTTTCATCAATTCTATTCTCTTTTTACTCCGAGAATGTACACCATCGAGCAGGAAAATGCAAGTTCCGCCCTGATTATTGGACAAATAGAAGCGCTACTTTTTGAAAAACCAACCTTTTACCAATATTCACTTGCATGGATGTCAAGTATAAACACGTTGTCAATAATTATGGCTTTATGCTAAACTCAAGCAGGAGAGATATATATGAATCCGATAGACGCAGGCGGACTAAGTGCAATAGGGTATATCCTTTTTTGGGGGCTTTTTGCAGTAGCAGTTGCGGTTGCTTCCTATAGGCTGCGACAGCTCATACAATATCTGTCAGTCGGCAAAAGAGATGCAAAACTAACTGACATCGTAAAAAGAATAGCCTCTGCGCTCTTCCATGTTGTCGGACAGTGGTGCGGATTTAAAAACGTATCCCGCAAAGACAGGGCAGCAATAGGACATGTGCTTATTGTCTGGGGCTTCTTTTTGTTCGTCCTTTACTATTTTCTGTTTATTGTCATCGGCGCCGGTTTCGGTATTTACAATGCAATGCAGAATAACACGTTTTTCCTGGTCTACTCCTGGTTCATGAACATCTTTGCCGTTCTGATCATTACCGGAATTATCTGGGGAATTATCCGCAGATTTGTTATCAAACCAGCAAGGCTTAAAGGCGAGCCAATATTGGACCCGCTCATAGCTCTGGTACTAATCGGCACAATACCACTTATTCACCTGTTTAAAGAGGCTGCCGCCATTGCCGCATCACATGCACCTGCAGGGCTTGGAGGAGCAACACCGCCCGTAGCACAGCTGCTAAGCAACATCTTTAACAACCCGGCTGCAGCCGATGCAGCTTATCCTTATTTCTTCTGGGCACACTGGCTTATTGTGCTCTTTATCGTCGTACAGTTCGGCTGGTCCAGCCACCTGCATATGTTAATGGCTCCAATAAACCTGCTATTGCGATCGCGGGAACCAAAAGGCGCACTGAAACCGATCGACATAGAAAACACAGAAACCTTCGGCGTTAATAAAATCACTGATTTTACCATGAAGCAATTGATTGATGGCTTCGCCTGTATCTCATGCGGACGCTGTCAGGATGCCTGTCCGGCGTTTGCCAGCGAAAAACCGCTCAATCCTAAAGAGCTTATACAGGATTTAAACAAACACTTAAGGAAAGTAGCGCCGGGAATCATTAAAGGCGAAGAAGACTCTGCAGAACTTATCGATAACGTAATTAGGCAAGAAACCATATGGTCGTGCACCACCTGCCGCTCGTGCATGGAAGTATGCCCCGTTGCCAATGAACACATGCCCAAGATAATGGAATTCAGACGCAACCTGGTGCTGGAACAGGGCCAGATGCCGGAAACAATCATGGGCGCTCTGAGGAGCGTGGAGCAAAGAGGCCATCCCTGGCGGGGCACACTTGCCACGCGTACCGACTGGACAGAAGGTCTGGACATCAAACAGGCGTCCGATGGTGACTTCGACGTACTGTTCTGGGTGGGATGCACCAACGCACTGGATGACCGATGCCGAAACATAGCCATTGACACAGCCAACCTGATGAAAAACGCCGGTGTGAACTTCGCCATTCTGGGTGAAGAAGAAAGCTGCTGCGGCGATGTGGCACGCAGGTCCGGCAACGAATACCTTTTCCAGATGCAGGCTATGCGCAACATAGAAACACTCAAAAAATACGACGTTAAAAAGATCGTTACCTCCTGCCCTCACTGCCTTAATGCGCTCAAATATGAGTATCCGCAGTTTGAAGGCCAGTTTGAGGTAATTCATCATACCGAGCTTATTGCCGATCTTATTGCCGATGGCAAACTATCAGCTACAGCAAAAGGAAAATCGATCACCTACCATGATCCCTGCTATTTAGGACGCTACAGCGATATCTATGAAGAGCCCAGGCAGATACTCAAATCCGTTGCCAGCGATGAGTATACCGAAATAGACCGACATCGCACGAAACGCAGTAGCTTCTGCTGTGGTGGCGGTGGAGGACGCTGCTGGATGGAAGAAGAGGTCAAGATTTCTCATCTGCGCATCGACGACGCAATAAAATCGGGGGCAGACATACTTGCTGTCGCCTGCCCCCTATGCATGATTATGTTTGAGGACGCTGCCAAGGCCAAAGGTGTCGAAGGAACGCTCAAAGTCATGGATATTGCCGAAGTAGTCGCCGAATCAACTAATCAATAGTAACGGCCACACTCATTAGCAATTACTTATGACATAGCCTCAACAAACTCATCAATTGTCATAGCAGCCATAGTTGTGGTGTGCATCGTTCCTCTGGCTCCCAAATCCATCGCTATTTTTATTACTGTCTGCTTGTCAGGAGCATCTATAAAAGTCACAAAATCGTGCGGCCCAAGCAGCGCATACTGAGCCAGTATCTTGGCTCCCATTTCTTCAACTTCCTTATTGACCTGAGAAATTCTATCAGGATTATTATTAACGGTTTTTCTTCCCTCATCTGTCAGGTTTGTTAGCATAATGTACATACCCATTATTTGGCACCCCCACTATTCTCCTGCTTCAGACTCTCAATGAATGCGTCTGAAACTATGGCAGGCATGGTCATACTGTAATGAGTACCCCTTGAGACCAAACCGGAAACAATCCTATGAACCGTCTCGTTATCAGAAGCCTCCAGTACATTTATAAAATCGTGCGTGCCCAGGAGTGCATACTGATGCAGCACTTTTACTCCCATTTTTTCCAGTTCTTTATTCACTTCCTTAACTCTGGCCGGATATTCACGAATCGTCTTCATGCCGGTCTCAGTCAAAGTCGAAAGCGTAACATAAATCGCCATTACAACTCCCCTTTCTCTCATACCTATCAATTGTTTTTTGAGTTGAAATTCTTCGCATTATAACAGTCCGGCATATTTCTTTCAACAGATAAAAGCCACTTATCGCAAACTCAAACCCAGTAGTATCAAATATGGAAGTAATTACTTCGACATATAAGAATGCATTGTTACAGGTCTTTTTCGTTTGACAAAGCAGCTGTTAAGTGATAGTATGATATAGCGTAAAAAATACGCAATACTAAATAAGTGACATGATGATGTTTCGTCCTAGAGCCGCAATGCTAACCCTTTACGGAGATTACGTACGTTATAGGGACATGGGGATCGGAATCGGCAGCCTGATAAAACTGCTGGGTAATTTTGATCTGTCAGAGCAATCTGTCAGGTCTGCCGTATCCAGGATGTGCCGGATCGATCTACTTAAAGTAAGACATGATGGGTTAAGAAGTTATTACTCGCTGGCAGAGGAAGGCAAAGCCTTACTGGAAGAGGGTGGACGACGAATATCAAAGCGAAAGAGTAGTAGCTGGAATGGCTACTGGACCGTTGTTGTTTACTTCATTCCAGAGCAGAAGCGTAAAACTAGGGATACACTTCGTCAGGAAATGAAGTGGATGGGTTATGGCCCCTTAAGCACAGCAACCTGGATTTCACCAAATGATTTAAGCAAAGAAGTTGAGCTACTGGCAAAAAAGCTTAAGATTAAAGAATACGTTCAGATCTTTCAGGCCAAACACCTTGGGTTTGGCAATCCAAAAACCATTATTTCACGCTGCTGGGATCTTGATCGTATCCACAAAAGATATGCAAATTTTATTAAAGAATATAGCGCCAAACTGGATGAGCACAGGGAGCGTCTGGACAGTGGTGAAAATATTGATCCCAGCGAGTTCTTCATTGAGAGGTTTACACTAATTCACGAGTATCGCCGCCTGCCCTATCTGGACCCGGATTTACCGGAAGATTTATTGCCTGAAACATGGTTGCGTTCCCAGGCAAGTGATCTGTTCCATGAATATCACGATATACTTGCAGAAAAGGCCAAGCAGTATTTTGATTCAGTATTAAAAGCTTACTAGACTACGAGGCAAAAAAAATGAGATATGCAGAAACAGGCTATAATCTTGAAATTGATCTTACTCGAAAAAACATAGAGAAGGTCGCAACAGACCCGCGTGACACGGAGCTTTATCTGGGGGGACTGGGTACAAGCGCCAAGGTATTGTGGGACCGGGTTACTCCAGAAATTAAGCCCTTTTCCGAAGAGAACCTGCTGATATTTAGCGCAGGTCTTTTATGCGGAACACCTGCAGTCGGCTGTAACCGTACCATTGTTTCCACCATTTCGCCTCAAACAGAGCTGATGGCCTATTCAATGATGGGTGGTTTTTTTGCACCTGAACTCAAGTATGCCGGCTATGATAAGGTAATTATTCGCGGCAAATCAAAGAAACTGGTTTATTTGTGGATACATAACGATAAAGTTGAGATTCGTGATGCCTCTCATTTAAAGGGCAAAGGCACAGTTGAAACCGCAGAACTTATCAAGAAAGAGATCAATGATCCTAAAGCCCATGTGGCGGCAATAGGTCTGGCCGGTGAAAACAAGGTTTATTATGCATCCGTAGAGCAAGGCAGGTCCAGCGCCAGCCGCGGCGGAATAGGCGCCGTCATGGGAGATAAAGGACTAAAGGCGATAGTTGTACGTGGGAAAAAAGATATCAATATTGCCCGGCCGGGTGAATATATCGAGCTCTGTGATGAAGTACTCAACTACATAAAGTTCCGGGAAGAAAACCCGATTCAAGGAGTCCCTCCCATCTTAGCCGGGCTTGGCTCTCCGCAGGAAATGAAAATCCATGACGAAAAATGGCATACAGAAAACTTTACCTGGGGTAATGCTCGTGAGCGCAGAAAAGATTTCTGGACCGAGGAAGTGGCAGCAAAATGGTCCGAATCAATGGACAAAGTACAAACACGCCTGCTGAGCTGCTACAACTGCCCAATGCAATGCGGAGCATCAATTAATGTTCCGGGTATTTCAACATATATGATGAAATGCTACTCAAAATTAACTTATACAATGGCGGCCTTTTCTGATCTGGACTTCGGTTTCAAAATCGTTCAACGTGCTACCGAGTATGGGGTGGATGGATTCACGACTCCGCAGGTTATGGCCTTTGCTCTCGAGCTTTATGAAGCCGGTATCCTCACTGATAAGGACATGCCGGGCATGCCATCAGACAGCGAGGGCAGGTTTTACTGGCTACTCGACAAGATCGTCAACCGCGAAGGTATTGGAGATATTCTGGCCAACGGTACGTACTGGGCAGCCAAAAAGATCGGCAATGGTGCTCAAGCATATGCTCACAACAACATCAAAAAGCATGAACAGTTGCCACTAAAACTGGGAATGCTGCATCCCCTTTATTTCGTTATGTATTGCACCGGCGAGAAGATGAACATTACCCAGATTGAAGGTAACTTCCCGCAGTCACCTTTTGCTACACAAGAGGATAAAGAAGCGTTTGTGAAAGACTGGTTCCAGGTGCCGGATGACAAATTCAAGCAGTACCTGCTGGACTGGGAAATGCGTGGCGAAAAGTCTATTCCCAATTACCCAACGCCTCAAATGACTTCTGAAATTGTCGACTGGCAGGAGAGAATGCACTACATTGATGACTCCCTGGGAATGTGCGCCGGCCTATCATCATTCCCACTCAAACCACCGTATCACATGCACAACTATCCCAAATTCATCTCAGCAGCAACCGGGATGGATATGGATGAAGATAAACTAACACAAGCTGCCAGAAGAAACCGAACATTAATTAGAGCCTTCAATATAAGAAGAGGCATGAGCAGAAAAGATGAAAAGCCTCCAGAGGATCATTGGAGAAAAAGATTCCCGGAGCTTGAAAAAGAACTCCTGGATACCTATTACGCATTCAGAGGATGGAACGAAGACGGGGTCCCCACCAAAGAGTATCTGCATGAGCTGGATATGGATTACGTTAGCCAGGACTTAGAACAAAGAGGCCTTTTAAAATAATGAAGAAAGTTAAAACAATAAAGGTAGATATTGATAAGTGCAATGGTTGCCGGGCATGTGAAATGATCTGCTCTGCCTTTCACGCAACGCCAAAATATAGCAGCAATAATCCGGAAAAGTCCAAGATCAGGGTGCTTTTTGACCCGATAAAAGATATCTATGTTCCTGTATATGCCGGTGGATATACTGAAGCCGAATGTAATGGATGGGACATATATACCATTGACGGAAAGGAATACGACGAGTGTGCCTTCTGCCGGGCTTCCTGCCCATCCAGGGATCTTTTTACAGACCCTGATTCAGGGCTGCCGCTGCAATGCGACATGTGCCTGGACGATCCACCACAGGACGAACCACTATGCGTTAAGTGGTGCCACGCCGATGCCCTGACTTACGAGGAAAGGGAAGAAGAAGGCGAAGAAGCAAAAAAGAAGCCGGATGAGATGGAAGTAGGACTTCAGTCACTGGTAAAAAACCATGGAGCCAAGAAGGTTATGGAAAGCCTTGCCAAGCTGAAACAGGAAAAAGATTAACCTGCCCTACAAAGCAGGTAAAGGAGTCTTTTGTATGATTAAAAAATACGCCGTTACACACTGCCGGGAGCTTGACACCACGATGACATAGTGCTAACATGATGTGGCGTAATAAAAACGCTATCATAATTATATGACATAGCATTCCCGGTCAGCGAGCGCAAATAGTTGCATCGGTTGTTTTGATTTAAACATTAAAGATTTGACTTAAACTAAGGGAAAAAAGAATGAGATATGCAGAAACAGGATATAACCTGGAAATCGATCTTAGCAGTGGAAACATTGAGAGGGTAGCAACAGACCCGCGTGACATGGAACTTTACCTTGGAGGACAGGGTACTGCCGCCAAGATACTTTGGGACAGGGTTGGACCCGAGGTTGATCCCTTTTCTGAAGATAATCTACTGATATTTTCAGCAGGTCTACTGCATGCCACACCTGTTCCCAGCGCCACTCGCGCCAGTGTTGATACTATCTCTGCCCAGACAGGCCTTTATTCACATTCACTATTCGGAGGTTTCTGGGGGCCGGAACTGAAACATGCCGGTTATGACAAGATTATTCTGCGCGGCAAGGCCAAAGGTCTGGTTTACCTGTGGATACACAACGACAAGGTGGAGATACGGGATGCCAGCCACCTCGCAGGTAAAGGCACCATGGAAACCGCAGAATGCCTTAAAAAGGAACTTAAGGACGCAAAAGTGCAGGTGGCCGCCATCGGGCTTGCTGGTGAAAACAGGGTTTACATGTCTTCCATCGAGCACTATAACTCCAGCGCCTCCCGCGGCGTAGGCCACATCATGGGAGACAAAAGGGTAAAGGCAATAGCCCTTCGTGGAACAAAGGATGTTTATGTTGCCAAGCCTGCTGAGCTTTTTGACCTATGCAATCGCCAGTACAAGGTGATTTATGATAAAGGCTCGTCTGTAATGACGCACAGCCATAACGAAGCATGGCATACCGATGTTTTCGCCTGGGGATTTGCACGTGAGCGGCGAAAAGGTTTCTGGAACAAGGAACTGGAAGAGGAATGGGCCAAGGTTACCGACTCCGTGTTTGTTCGCTACAACGGCTGCTATAACTGCTCCATAGATTGTCATGCAACAATCTCCTACCCGGGAAGACGAAGCTTTTCCTATAAATGCTACGGCAAACTGACCTATGCCATGGCGGCCTATCAGGATGTAGCTTTTAATTATGACATAATGGGCCTTACTCAGGAATACGGACTGGACTCATTCTCGACACCGCAGGTTCTGGCCTTTGCCTGCGAACTTTATGAGGCTGGTATCTTAACCGATAAGGACCTGCCGGATTTCCCCGAGGACTCCGGCAAAAGATTTTTCTATCTGCTTGAAAAGATTGTTCGCAGGGAAGGTGTTGGAGATGCCCTGGCCAATGGTGTTTACTGGGCAGCCCGCCAGATCGGAAAAGGCGCGGAAGAGTACGATCACAATACCACCAAGAAATTTGAGCAGGTGCCACTCAAGCTGGGAGCACTAAACTATCCATATTTCCTTATGTATGCCACCGGCGCCAAAATGAATATCACCCAGATTGAAGGGTCATTCCCTCAGAATGCCATACCTGATAAAGAAAGAAGAAAAGCATTCGTAGATAAGTGGGAAGCAGCCCCCGATAAGTTCAAGAAGATTTATATGGAATGGGAACCACGCACACAACCGCCCATTGACGCGGCTGTCGCCATTGCCGACTGGAACGAAACAATGCATTACATCGATGACTCCGTCGGGATATGCGCATTTGTGTCAGCGTTTAAAGGCCAGTTCAACAAATCTTCGTATCATATAAATAACTATCCGGAATTCATATCACTGGCAAGCGGGCTGGAGCTAGATCAGGATAAACTATGGGAAACGGCCAGAAGAAACCGGACTCTGATCCGCGCCATCAATAACAGAAGAGGCATGAGACGAGAAGATGAAAAGCCTCCTCATGGTCATTGGAAACAAAGGCTTCCTGATATCGAAAAGCAACTTATTGATGAATATTACAAATTCAAGGGGTGGAATGAAGACGGTATCCCCACCAAGCAGGAACTGGACAGATTAGGCTTGGGTTACGTTAGCCAAGATTTCATCAAAAGAGGCATTTTAACAGATGATAAAGCAAGTCCTGCCAAGGAGACTTCGGCTTAAAAAGGATTACAAGAACTAAGGGATTCAAAAAGTGAGATACGCAGAAACAGGATACAACTTAGAAATCGATCTGTCGCGAGGCAACATCGAGAGGGTGGCAACTGACCCGCGGGACAGTGAGCTTTATCTGGGCGGACAAGGCACTGCGGCCAAGATACTATGGGACAGGGTTGGCCCAGAGGTTGATCCCTTTTCTGAAGATAACCTGCTTATATTTTCCGCAGGGCTGCTGCAGGGCACACCGGTGCCCAGTGCCAATCGCACCAGCGTCGATACTTTTTCTGCCCAGACAGGCCTCTATTCGCATTCATTGTTTGGAGGATTCTTCGGACCGGAAATGAAACATGCCGGTTATGACAAAATAATTCTTCGTGGTAAATCACCAAAGCTGGTTTACCTGTATATACACAACGACGTGGTAGAGATACGCGATGCCAGTCACCTGGCCGGAAAAGGCACAATGGATACGGCAGAAATCCTTAAAAAAGAACTCAGGGACTCCAAAGTCCAGATAGCCGCTATCGGGCTTGCCGGTGAAAACAGGGTCTATATGGCTGCCATCGAGCACTATAATTCCAGCGCCTCCCGCGGCGTAGGCCATATCATGGGAGATAAAGGACTAAAGGCAATAGCCGTTCGTGGAACAAAAGATATTAATATTGCCAAACCTGAAGAACTGCACAAGTTATGTATGGACAAATATACAGAAATCTATGATAAACGAGTCAAGTATGCCGGGGATGTTTTAACACACGAGAATAACGAAACTTTTCATACCAATTCTTTCGCATGGGGCAATGCCCGCGAGCGAAGAAAAGATTTTTGGAAACCTGAAATGACAGCAGAGTGGGGCAAGGTTACAGAAGACCATTTGCTCAGACACTCAGCCTGCTATAACTGCCCACTGGATTGCCATGCATCAATCACCTATCCGGGCAGGCGAACGTTTTTCTATAAATGCTACAGCAAACTGACCTATGCCATGGCGGCCTACAAAGATCTGCATTTTAATTATGACATGATCGCTGTTACCCAGGAATACGGCCTGGACGGATTCTCAACGCCGCAGGTTCTGGCCTTTGCCTGTGAACTCTATGAGGCAGGCATATTAACCGACAAGGACCTGCCGGACTTCCCTAAAGATACGGGCGAGAGATTCTTCTATCTGGTTGAAAAGATCGTTCGCAGAGAAGGCGTTGGAGATGCTCTGGCCAATGGTGTTTACCGGGCGGCCCGTCAGATCGGCAACGGCGCAGAAGCATATGATCACAATACCACCAAAAAGTTTGAGCAATTGCCACTAAAGCTGGGCAATTTAAATTACCCGTTTTTCCTTATGTATGCCACCGGTGAAAAGATGTGTATCACCCAGATTGAAGGAGCCTTTCCGCAAGATCCCATACGAGACATAGAAAAGAGAAAAGCGTTTGTAGAAGGCTGGGAAGCAGCTCCTGAGAGATTCAAAAAATGGTATCTGGAATGGGAACCACGCACACAACCGTCTATTGAAGCGTCTGTCAACATCGCCGACTGGAATGAAACAGGGCATTACGTTGACGACTCCATCGGGATGTGCGCCTATGTATCATCATTCAGAGGCCAGTTTGGCGGCAGAATACCATATCACATGTACAATTTACCGGATTTCATATCGCTTGCATCAGGGATAGACATTGATACGGATAAGCTATGGGAAGCAGCCACAAGGAGTCGTACTCTAATCCGCGCCATCAATAACAGAAGAGGTCTGCGCAGAGTAGACGAGAAGCCTCCTGGAGATCATTGGAAATACAGAGACGCTGCAGTAGAAAAACAGCTGCTTGATGAATACTATAAATTCAAGGGGTGGACTGAAGATGCCATTCCAACCAAAGAGAAGCTTGCCGAACTGGGCCTTGATTTCGTGGCCGAAGACCTCATTAATAGAGGGATTTTGACAGATAATGCAGATACTCCTGTCAAGGAACCTTCGGCATAAAAGAAGAGAAGAACTAAAGTGTAGGGGTAGTTAATGGTTGAAGATGTAATAGAGAAGAAAACAGTTAAAGTAATAAAGGTAGATGTCGATAAATGCATTGGTTGCCGCGCATGTGAGCTGGTCTGCTCCGCATTTCACGCAGAACCGAAATACAGCAGTACCAATCCGGCCAAGGCTCGGATTCGGCTGATCATGGATGAATTCAACGACATATATATCCCTCTATATGCAGGTGAATATACTGATGCCGAATGCAACGGCAGAAATGTTTATACGATTGATGGAAAAACATACGATGAGTGTACCTTCTGCAGGGCATCCTGCCCATCCAGGGATTTTTTCAAAGACCCCGATTCAGGCTTACCCTTGAAGTGTGACATGTGCCTAGACGATCCGCCTCTGGAAGAGCCACTGTGTGTTCAGGCATGCCGATGTGACGCACTGACCTACGAAGAAGTAGAACAGGAAGAAGAAAAGGAAGAAAGTCCCGATGAAATGGAAACGGGGCTGCAGTCCCTGGTGAAAAAACATGGCACCAAGAAAGTAATGGAAAGCCTTGCCCGTATATCAAAGGAAGCGGACTAAACAGCTATCCATACTTAATAACCTAGTTTAGGAGTAACTAAGAAGTTAACCATGTCGGACAACAACAAACAATTACATATAAAAGGTTGCGTACCGGATATACACTGTGACCGATTTTCTGAAGCCGGATGGGAACAGACAACAGTCGAAGTTCCCCAAGAGGCAGAAATCACCGTGTTTGTAAACCAGAAAGAGCTGGTTACCCTGATGTGCACCCCGAACAAGCTGAATTTCCTTGTTCTGGGATTCCTGTATTCAGAGGGCATCATTTCAGGACTGTCTGATATGACAAGCATGCGTGTGTGCGACGAAGAATCAGAGGTCGACGTGAGACTGACCAACACCGACTACGAGTTGCCGACAGTACGTATACTAACCTCCGGGTGTAGCGGCGGAGTAGCCTTTGACACCAGGCAACAGAAGGTTGAGTCGGATATCACCGTTTCCCCTCAGGAAATACTTGAGCTTATGAAGCAGTTTTTACTAAAGATGGAACTGTATAAACATTGCGGTGGCGTACATGCCTCAGCACTATGCGATAAAGATAAGCTGCTAATCGTGTCTGAAGACATAGGCCGCCATAATACCCTGGACAAGATACAGGGAGAATGTCTAATACGCAAAATTTCAACCAAGGACAAATTGCTGATGAGCACAGGGCGTGTATCATCTGAGATGCTGTTGAAGGCATCAAGGATGCAGATTCCGGTTGTTATCTCGCGTACATCGCCCACAGGGCGCACCGTTGAACTAGCTAATGAGCTGAATATTACCCTGGTTGGTTATGCACGTGGCAATCGCATGTCGGTATATGCACACCCTGAGCGGCTGGGTCGCTCGTAGTAAAGTTAACGAAACATCAGGCTGAATAAGGATGGACAAAGTGGAAAAAGAACAAATCGAACAGCTTTATGAAGGTTTGGCAAACAATAACGTTGGAGACGTAATGGTTGTTGGTGGCGGGATCAGCGGCATTCAAGCCGCTCTGGATCTTGCCGGTGCGGGTTTCAAGGTTTATCTGGTTGAGAAATCACCGTCCATGGGCGGACACATGGCTCAGCTCGATAAGACCTTCCCTACCAATGACTGCTCCATGTGAATACTCTCTCCGAAACTGGTCGAGATCGACCGGCAGACAAACGTAGAGGTTCTTACCTATACGGAGGTGGACAGAGTAGAAGGCGAGTCGGGGAACTTCAATGTAACCCTTAGGAAAAAACCCCGATATGTTATTGAGGACAAATGCACGGGTTGTACTACCTGCGTAGAATACTGCCCGGTGAAGTATCCTGATCAATTTAATCAGGACATATCCAATAATAAAGCTATCCATATATATTTCTCACAAGCAATTCCCCTTGTCGCCTATATCGATGAAAGCTGCCTTATGCTCAAGGAGAAGAAGTGCAATATCTGCTCCGGTGTTTGTAAGAATAACGCCATTGATTTCTCGCAAAC
This sequence comes from Chloroflexota bacterium, assembly GCA_018648325.1. Classification (GTDB taxonomy): domain Bacteria; phylum Chloroflexota; class Dehalococcoidia; order JABGRK01; family JABGRK01; genus JABGRK01. The sequence goes on along the minus strand of JABGRK010000017.1, from coordinate 177,799 downwards.
GGAAGAAAAGGTAGAAATAAACGTTGGTGCCATACTTATGGCTCCGGGACTTAAGCCGTTTACACCTCCGGTTACAGATCAATATGGCTATGGAAGAAGGCAGAACGTAGTAACCAGTATGGACTATGAGCGCCTGATGTGTGCCACCGGCCCGTACGAAGGTGAAATCCTGAGAGCTTCAGACATGAAGCACCCTCATAACGTAGCCTGGATTCAGTGTATAGGTTCCAGACAGGTTGACCAGACACTGGAGGGTGGCAACAGTTACTGCTCATCAGTTTGCTGTGAATACACACAGAAACAGGTGATACTAACTAAAGACCATGATGCCGATGCCAAATGCACGGTATTTCATAACGATATCCGCTCGTTCGGCAAGGATTTTGAGCGGTTCTACCAGAGGGCAGAGAACCTAGCTGATACCCGTTTTATCAGAAGCTATGTATCGATAGTGAAGGAAGACCCGGTAACCAAAAACATAACCATTCGCTACAATACTCCCGATGGAGTCAAGGAAGAAGAGTTCGACATGGTAGTCCTTTCCGTCGGACTCAATCCCCCGGCTGATGTGCAGGGGCTGGCCGACAAGTTTGGCGTCCAGCTTGATTCTCACGGATTTTGCGAAACGACATCCGAAAATCGCATGAAGACCTCACGACCGGGCATCTACGTAAGTGGAGCCTTCCAGGGTCCTATGGATATTCCAGAGTCGGTTTTCGGTGCCAGCGGTGCCGGTTCCCAGATAGGAGAGCTTCTGGATAAGCGCAGGGGCAAGATGTCCGTAGAGAGAGTATACCCGCCGGAAAAAGACGTATCGGGCGAGGAGCCAAGGATAGGTGTGTTTGTGTGCCATTGCGGAGCCAACATAGGACGCGTAGTAGATGTCCCTTCCGCAGTTGAATATGCAAAAACGCTGCCCAATGTTGTCTACGCTGAAGAACAATTATTTTCATGTGCTACCAACTCTGCTCAGGCAATAACCGATACAATAAAAGAAAAAAACCTCAATCGAGTAGTACTGGCCGCCTGTTCACCCAGAACCCTTGATGATCTGTTCCGCGACACGGTTCGTGAGGGAGGGCTAAATCAGTATTACTTTGAGTTTGCCAACATTCGAGAGCATTGCTCATGGGTCCACTCCAAGGAAAAGGAAGCGGCCACTGAGAAATCGCTCGACCTGATCCGCATGTCAGTAGCACGTGCTGCCCTGCTGGAACCACTACAGGAGTTTGACCTGCCGGTAACCAAGGCAGCGCTGGTGCTTGGCGGAGGAATAGCTGGCATGACTTCTGCCCTGTCCATAGCCCAGCAGGGGCATGAGGTTCACCTGGTAGAGAAAGATAAAGAGCTGGGAGGAATGGCCAAACAGATCCATTCCACTCTTGATAAGATGGATGTTCAAGCGTATCTGGGAGATATCATAAGCAAGATATATAAACACCCCTTGGTACGTGTATATACAGACGCAACTATTACTAATGCCGCCGGTTATGTGGGCAACTTCATAACCTCGGTTAATTCCGAGCGGGGGATAAGCGAGATAAAACACGGCGTCACCGTCGTGGCCACAGGTGTTGATGTATATGAGCCCACCGAATACCTGTACGGACAAAACGACAAAGTCATGACCCACCTTGAGCTGGAGCAGAAGATGGTAGCTTCAGATAAAAAGGTCACAGACGTCAACAGACTGGTCATGATTCAGTGCGTTGGCTGCAGGAACGAGGACAGGAATTACTGCTCCCGCATCTGCTGTCAGGAGTCGGTAAAGAATGCCATCGCCCTAAAAGAGATCAACCCAGAAATGGATATCTTCATCCTCTACAGGGATATGCGAACATACGGGTTTGCAGAGGATTATTACAGGCAGGCAAGAAACAAAAAAGTCAGGTTCATCCGCTACGACAAGGATGATAAGCCTGTGGTGGAAGCCACTCAAAATGGTGGCAAGTCTGTACTAAGAATTACGGTTACAGATCAAACTCTTAACCAGCAAATAGCCATCGATGCCGATGTACTTGCCCTTGCTGCTGCCGTTGTTCCTTCTGTAGATAGCAAGGAAATATCTCAATCATTCGGCATTACCCTGGGGCCGGACGGATTCTTTAAAGAGGCGCATGTAAAATTAAAGCCTGTTGAGTTTGCTGCCGACGGCGTTTACCTGTGTGGAACGGCGCACTATCCCAAGCTCATATCCGAAGCTATCAGCCAGGCCTATGGAGCTGCCGGTCGGGCACTGACGCTTCTTTCACATGACACTGTCGTTGCCTCCGGATCGGTTTGCGAAGTTGATGAGAAAAAATGTATCGGTTGCGGGGCATGTGTTACCGCCTGTACCTATGCTGCTATTGAACTCAAAGAATCAAAGCAGGGCAGTAAGGCTGTTGTTAATGCCGTTCTATGTAAGGGATGTGGGCTTTGTAACGCAAAATGCCCATCAGCAGCTATACAGTTAAAGCACTTTACCGATGATGAAATCTTTAGCCAGATTGATACGGCAATTCCCGAATTGGTTAAAGTTTAATAACTATTTAAGCAGATATTGAAAAGAGCTAGAAAGGATGTATGCATGAGCGCAGAATTTGGGTTTAAACCTAAAGTACTGGGTTTTGTATGTCACTGGTGAGCTTACGGCGCTGCCGATTTAGCTGGAGTTTCCAGGCTACAATACACAACTGAAATAAGACTTATCCGCGTCATGTGTTCCGGTAGAGTAGACCCGGAGTTTGTATTCCGTGCGTTTGCAAATGGAATGGATGGGGTGTTTATTGGCGGTTGCATCTTGAACGAGTGCAACTACATCACTCATGGTAATTACCATGCACTGAATATGGTGCTTCTTTGCAAAAAAATAATGGAGCATATTGGCCTTAATCCCGATAGGCTCAGAGTCGAATTCATGTCCTCGGGCGAGGGAAATGTTTTTGTCGACGTCGTTAATGATTTCGTGGCCAAAACAAGAGAGCTCGGTCCTATTGGTGAAGCCGAAGGAATAAGCAAAGAAGAACTCGCATCCAGACTTGCCGAAGTCAGACATCTGATCCCCTACATCAAGCAGGTAAAAAGCGACAAGATGCAGGCGCGTCTTGAGAGCAAAGAAGCATACGAAGGATACTATACCAGCGACGAGATAGACAAGCTGTTTTCCGAAGCGGTTTCGTACTATATTGATCCGGAAAAATGCAAGGCCTGTATGATGTGCGGCAGGAGATGCCCTGTTGAAGCAATTGACGGCGGCAAGGGCCTGATCCATGTCATCGACCAGGACAAGTGCATAAAATGCAATACCTGCCTTGAGGTTTGCCCGGAAAAATTCGGTGCGATTAGTAAAATTGTTTCTGCTCCGGTCCCCGATCCTATACCCGTAGAGGCAAGGGCAATAACCAAAGGGGAATAAGGAAGAAAAGAAATGACAAATGAAGTAATGCAAATAGAAGACAAGAGCTTCGAGTTCAGTGATGCCATAGCAATGGCAGGTGGAATAGATACCAGCTGGTGCTACCAGTGTGGCAAATGCGCCACCGGCTGCCCCGTTGCTTATGAAATGGATCTGACACCTACCCAGCTGATGCATGCAATCCAACTTGGGCTAAAAGACGTCGTTTACAACAGCAACACGATGCTACTCTGCGCCCAGTGCCAGACCTGCAGCACACGCTGCCCGCAGAATGTGGACATCGCAGAAGTGCTGGCAGCAGTAAAAGTGCTGATGCAGCGCGACAAGAAAAAGGCGCAGATACCGGACGTGCTCAAGTTCAACAAGCGATTCCTTGGCAATATAAAATGGTTCGGTCGCACATATGAGCTGGGTATGGCCGCCATACTTAAACTGACTACACGGAAATTCACCCAGGATGTGGGCATGGGCATGAAAATGCTGCGGAAAGGCAAATTCCCGCTCTTCCCCCGATTCAAAGGTTCAAGAGTAGTACGCAAGATATTTAAGCGAGCCAGAAAGCAGGAGAAAGCATGAGATACGCATACTATCCCGGATGCTCCCTCCACCAGAGTGGAGAAGAATATGACCATTCGCTGCATGCCGTATGCGAAAAGCTGGATGTTGAACTGGTCGAGATCGAAAAATGGGTCTGCTGCGGATCAACCGCCGCTCATAATAAATCAAAGCTACTCGGTGCATCTCTGCCAATGGCCAATCTGGCACTCCTGCCCAAGATGGAACTTGATGAAGTCGTAGTCCCCTGTCCCGAATGCTTTTCCAAGCTCAAGACGGCTCAGCACAACGTGAAAGAGGACAAAAATTTCAGAAAAGATGTAGCGGACGTAATCCAGACGGAGTGCAACGAAGATGCACTCGTGTCCCATCCGCTTAAAATACTCTCGCAAGAACCACTGCTCTCCAAAATTCCGACTGCTATCCAGCGAGATCTATCAAATCTAAAAGTGGTCTGCTATTACGGATGTCTGATAACCCGGCCAGCAAAAATAGCTGCGTTTGATAACTGCGAGTATCCGGAAACCATGGACCGCGTACTTCAAGCTGCAGGTGTTACCACTCTTGATTGGGACTATAAGACAGCTTGCTGCGGTGCTTCCCTTGCCATGAGTAAACCGGACATCGTGGTGAACTTAAGCCACAAGCTGATAGAAGGTGCCAAAGCAGTAGGAGCAGATGCCATTGTAGTGGCCTGCCCCTTCTGTCATATGAATCTGGATGCCCGCCAACCGGATATGGAAAAAGAGTTCGGCACTGCTCCGGAAATGCCTGTACTGTATTTCACGCAACTTATGGCTTACAGTTTTGGCGTCGAACAGAAAGAGCTTGAAGTTAACAAGCATATGACCGACACGCAAAGCGTCTTTGATAAGATAAATGCTCCTACAGAGGAAGAAACTGCCCCTACGGAGAAAGAAGAAGACTTTTTTGAGGAGTTACATAGCCATAAGTAAAAGCAATCGCAAACAAATAGAACCAATATAAAATGGAAAAGCCCCTACCTTATAAAACAAGCAGGGGCTCTTTTTTAAAGCAATGCGTTTAGAGCCTACACCAATATAGAAAACAATACCAGCTACAAATTAACTACATCTGCACTCATCATTGATTGAATCGATTTTGCCATGGTAGTCGGGTTGCCAACCTCAAGCTTATCGGTTAAATCAAAGTATTCAAGGCAGGTAGTGCAGGCCAATATATCGACTCCCTGCTCCGCAAGTTTTTTAACATAATCCAGTACCTTGGAGTCGCTACAGACCAAACGTACGCCAGAATTTAAAAATATAATTGTCTGCGGTTTTTCCTGGCTCTCGTCCAGCAAACGCAGAAAATTGGCCATAAGCATCTGGCCCAGCCTGTCGTCACCTCGACCCATAACTTCTGATGTAATGAACAATACTTTTGAAGCCATTATTGATCCTCCATTAACATATTTACTCTTCGATCCCTACATAAATATAATACCCGCTACGGTTGCAGCTATAAATACAACGAATCCAAGCAAAAGCGCCACCTTCATGCTACGCGTCGCCCCGGCAACAACCAGTAAACAGGGCAGACTCACGGCCGGGAGGCAGATAAGTGCCGCAGCAGCTATCCCGGAAAGGCCACTGCCTATAAGCGAGACGGCAAAAGGTATTTCCGTCCAGGTGGGTACCATAAGCAGAGTCCCGAACAGGGCTGTTGCACCAACACCCCAAATATTGTTCCCTGTATCCGGCATTGCCTGTACTATGTAAACAGCTATAATCGCTCCGATTAGTAGCACTGGCACCATCACCTTTACAAGCCTGCCTGCCATACTCATCCATCTGGAAATGAGCGCTGTGGGTGAATCTGCGGTTTCTTGAGAAAATAGTTGATCGAATCTAAAAAGCCGGTTATAGCCGCTAAGTACCTTTGCCGACCAGTCATAGATCTTTCCATTGTTCTCCCCTGCCTCTTGCCTTGTCACCCATCTTGCTGCCAGTAAAGAAACGCCGTATGTCAAAAAGACACCGACTATAACGCCACCCAGAATCCTGATAAGAGCAAACTTTGTTGGCAGCAGGGCTGATGCTAAAATCAGCCCAGTGATATTAAGCATCGGTGAAGAAACCACAAAAGCCAACATCGGACCAAGCGAGGCTCCCCTCTTGTACAGCGCTGATCCCACAGGCGCGGCGCAACAAGAACAAAATGGTTGCGCCAGTGATACGGTAGTCCCGGTAAGGTGCGCCCTAAAACTACTACCCTGCATTCTTAATACCAGACCGGCCCCGGCCACAAGAAAAAGGCTGCCAAGAAGCATCCCGATCAGCGTGGCATGCCAGACTACCAGCATGTAGTTAATACCCTCTGCTGCCGGTTGAAGCCATCCCGGGAAACTCTCTACCGCTATAGCTCTACCAAGCCCCATCGGGCCGGGTCCAACACTCTTTTCTCCGGCTGCCAGAATATTACTTGCCGGCACACCGCGATAAATAAACAGGGCAACAATCAAAAACACACCTACAACTATTGCCAGTACTTTGGCCTGGGTTTTTAAACTTATGCCACTTTTTAAAAGCGCTTTCTCCGCATTTGCCATATATTTATAGCATAGCCAAATCCCTAATACAGCTATTAACAGTAACGGCAAATGAAATAGACTAAGGTTAAACAGTGTCGAGGGGGAACCTACCTTGGTATAATCCGCAAACAAAAAGCCTCTTCGTATATCCACCACAGTGAAAAGCAGTAAAAATAAAGAGGCTAGAAAAATCGCCAGTCTTGTATAGTAACTTCTAAAACTTACCTTCGGTAAGCTTTCAACTTTCATCATTAAATCGCTCCTTAAAATCTATGCCATAAAAAAATGCCATGGTCAAAGAGCCAAACCACAGCATTAGCAATTAAGCAAAAGCGCAGGCAATATAATTACTTTTTTAAAGTAATCCTACTTTTGCCGGGGATGAAGGCTCTTTGAGCAAATGACTGATGCAGTACCTGCACCAAGCTGATTTATAGCTCAGTTTCAGGTGTATCTTATGAGGGATATATAAATCATTACTCTTGCCTCCTTCCCCAATTATTTTTAATTTATTAACAGCAAAAAGCCCCTATTTGTTTTTCCAGACAGGGGCTCTTTTTTCCAGAAATGCACTCAGGCCTTCTTGCGCATCGGCAGTCTTCATAACCTCGTTCAGATATACGTCTTCGATTTTTGACAGAACGTCCTTGAAGTCAGAATCTACGCCCCGATAAACAGCCTTCTTGGTAAGTTTGAGCACTATGCCACTAAGCGATGAAAGCTTGGCAACAAAAGCGTCTGCAGCCACCTCAAGCTGGTCGTCCGGAACTACCTGATTTACCAGCCCCAGACGCAACGCCTCCTGCGCATTAACGATGTCGCCGGTTAACAGCAACTCAAGCGCTTTTTTCCTGCCAACCAGTCTGGGAATCATGAACGCCGCAATCGGTGGAAAAACGCCCACTTTTATCTCCGGCTGACCAAGCTTGGTGTTTTCCGAGGCAATGACCATGTCGCAAAAAACCGCCACCTCGCAACCACCGCCTAAAACAGCACCACGGATCACGCCAACAGTGGGTTGCGGAAGTTCTGCCAGATTATGAAAAATCTGGTGAAACACCCTGACCATCTCATCAACCTTGTCGGCTGTGTGATCCTTCACATCAACGCCCGCAGAAAAGGTCTTGCCCTTGCCATCTATAACAACAACGTTAACATCGGGATCATCCTTAACGCTCTCAAGCGCCGTGTTGAGTTCCTTCATCGTCGGTATATCAAGCACGTTTACCGGCGGCCTGTCTATGGTGATTTTAGCAACGCCGCCTGTTTTAACTACGTTAACAGCCATTTCTATCTCCAAAGTATATTTTCAACGGGGATGGATTACATCATGGTAAAGCCACCGCTTACGCTGATGGTCTGTCCTGTAACGTGTCCCGCCCTGTCAGATGCCAAAAACACTGCCATATCAGCCACATCCTCGGCCATTCCCAGCTTACGTAGCGGATACACCCGTGTCAGCTTCTTCTTGCCCTCGTCGGTGCCATAACCGTATTTGTCGATAAGCATAGGCAGGTCTTCCTCGGTAACCGTCAGTGCCGGACATATGCAGTTGCAAGTTATGCCGGCCGGACCGAGGTCCTGAGCAAATGATTTTGACAGTGCTATCAGTGCACCTTTTGCACCGGAATAAACCGGCTGATAGGCATCGCCCATCCTGCCAGCATCGGAACTGATGATGATAATACGACCGCTACGCTGAGCCGTCATCGTCTCGTTAAGAGCTTTTACGAAATACATGGCGCCATACTGGGCCACCTTTATGGCCGAATCCCACGTATCTACCGGCAAGTCCTTAAGCTTCATAATAAGGAACGGGGCAGCAGCGCTGTGCACTAAAATATCCACTTTACCAAATTTGTCGACAGCTGCCTTAACCGTGGCCTCAACTTCGCCTAGATCGGTAATATCGGTCTTGCAGAATATGGCGTCCGCACCGGCGGCCTTGCACTCACCCACAACCTTGTTGCCGCGCTCATCGTTCCTGCCAACGATAACCACGTTTACGCCTTCTGCCGCCAGCTGGCGGGCACATACTCTGCCGATTCCAGAGGTGGAACCAGTTACTATAGCTGTTTTACCCTTAAGATTCAAATCCATCTTTATATCTCTCCTTTTTAAAAAGTTGATTAACTAAGTTATTACTTGGCAGGTTCCGCAGGTGCGGGATTATCAAGATTATCTCCCAGCGTTTTGGGAATTTTTGCCCACAGTTCATCCTGCGTCCAGATGCCATCATCCTTGATTATACTTTTAATTTGCTCAGGCTCAGAATATAGAGCCAGCTTGCCACCCAAAATGTCAAAAATATGACCGTTTATATCCGCCGCCTTCTCGCTGGCCAGATAAATCACCAGTGGAGCTACAGTATCGATTTCGGGTGGATTTAGCATCTCATCCAGCCGCTCTTTGGTGATAAGACCCTGCTCATACCTTTTCTTCATTCCCGCCTCAACACCGGGATTGACCGTCATCCTGGTTTTGGCGGTTGCCGCAAAGCAGTTACATGTTACACCGTACTTGCCGACCTCACGAGCGGTTGCACGGGTCAGTCCAACGACACCGGCCTTGGCTGCACCATAGTTCACGTGTCCCACAGTACCAAGCCACGCCGAAGAAGTGTTGTTTATTATGCGGCCATAGCGCTGCTCTCGCATATACGCTGATGCGAATCGTGAACAGTTGAAAGCCGTCTTAAGCACAGCACCCACGCACCTATCCCAATCTTCCTCGGTCATATTCCACATCATGCGCGGAAAATCGGCACCGGCGTTGTTGACCAAAATGTCAATGCGGCCATAAGTGTTCACCGCTGTGTCGATCAGATTTTTGGCATCATCCCACTTGGCTGCATCACCAAATACTGCGGTGGCCTGCCCACCTGCCTTTACTATCTCATCAACCACCGTTTGAGCATCGCCACCCTCGGTACCAGCCTTGCGGTTGTTGGTTATAACCTTGGCACCTTGAGCCGCTATACCCATAGCTATGGCCTTACCCATACCCTGCCCGGAACCGGTTACAACCGCCACCCTGTCTTTTAAGGCATCACCCATAATAATCTCTCCTTTTACATGCAAGAAAAAATTTCCACTTAAAACTACAGGATAGCCGTTTGATAAGCTATCCTGTATATAACTGTTTTATCGCCAATCCATCAAAGGAATTTTCAAAGCCTAAAGAGTATGTGTTGGCTCGTTATCCAACCCTAAACTCTTGAGAGTTGCCTTAGTGGGCACCCCATTTTTGTCCCAGCCATGATACTCGTAGTACTCATCCAGCATCTTTTCAAACTTATCTCTATCTATGGTTCTCTCACGCGCCGCCGGGACACCACCCTTGGTCGGCTCATCGTAATACCTGTCAGCCAGATGATCAAGCTTGCGGGTCAGTCCCTCTCTGATGTTAAACAGTCTCTCGATGTTATAACAGCGCTCACCCACGTCCCATATCTCTTTGGGAGTCATCTCAAGATCACAGTTCAGGTAAAGCAGCTTGGACCATTCCTCAAAGTTGGGGAAGTTAGGTCCAAGGAATATGGTGTGGTATTTGCAAATACCTGTGCAATCTACCGCCGCATAGCAGGTCTCCTGCCAGCGCACCATCCACGGCTTGCCCTCATAGTCGCCCCAATGCGATGTCAGTGGACCGTCGTATTTGACCGGCTGAGAGTAAACCTCTCGCAGAACAGACTCAGGAAGACCGTACAGATCGATAGCGGGCCTGCCCCGCAGGTGATCGGAACCGCGCGAGCTTACCGCGATGTTGAGCGCAAGACCGGGAGTTGCCCTCTCGTCGGAGTGCAGGTTGCTCATACCCTTTACATGTATCAGGTATTTTTCAGAATCCTTGCCAACTCTCTGGGCCGCACGCAGCGGACCCTCGGCAAGTATATCGCCCAGCCCCTCTCTAAATGCGATCTTGTGCACCATCTCAATCAGGGCTTTTTCATTGCCAAACTTGAGGTCCATTCCATCGGTGTCCTCAAGAGTAAGAATGCCTTCCTCATACAGCTCCATTGCCCAGGCAATCATACTGCCCACTTCCAGAACATCCATCCCGTAGTCATTAACCAGATGGTTTCCGGTAAGCAGCGCCTCCATACTGTCACAGCCCGGCTCTCCACAGAAAGCACCCTGCGCCGTGTACTCCGGCCCCTCGCCGTATACACCCTTGTACGGTCCCGAAGGTATTTTGTACCTGCCTCGGCAGTGCACCTGACAACCAAAGCATCCCGCCCAGCCAATTATATGCTCGTCTATGGCCTCGGGCTCGATGGCATCGGAATACTCAAACTGATTGCTGCGGAAGTTACGGGTTCTGACTCCGCCCCAGGAGTTGGTTGCGCCCCAGATCATGGGGGTTCCCAGCTTACCCTGAGTTACAGAAACCTTTGCACTGGTAATCTCTTTTACTATCTTCTTGTTATATTCAAGTGCCTGCTCAGGATGGGCTATCTTTACATCCATCGTACCTCTGGCGGCAACGCACTTGAGGTTTTTAGATCCCATTACAGCGCCCATTCCGGTTCGTCCGCCGGCGTTCTTGAGTAAGGTCATCACATTGGCATATCTAACCAGGTTCTCCCCGGCCTGACCAATGGTCAATACCTGGATTTCCCTGTCATTAAGCTCATCTTTAACAAGCTGCTGGGTCTGTTGCGCACCCTGTCCCCAAAGCTTGGTCGCATCGCGTATCTCGATCTCTCCGTCGTGAATCCAAATATAAACCGGCTTTTCCGATTTACCAGTAACTACCAGGTGATCGATCCCGGCAAAACGCATCTCGGCCGCAAAGAAACCACCCATGTTGGTTGAGCCAATAAAATTGGTAAGCGGTGACTTGGCTGCCACATGGGTTCTACCCGATGCAGACGAAGGTGTCGCTACCAGAATACCGGCACTGATGCATATCACGTTTTCCGGCCCCAGCGCGTCGATGCCCGGTTTAATGTGATTGTATAGTATATACATATCAAGCCCGCGGCCACCCAGGTACTTCTTCCTGATAGCAAGCGGAATCGGCTTAATATCTATCTCGCCCGTCGATAAATCTACGTAGGCAATCTTTCTGCTTAAAGGCATGACTTATTCTTCCTTACTTACTTATTTCGCTCTTTTAAAGCTTCTTCTGTCAGTCGCCTGTTGACTTCCCATACAGGGCCCCTGCATCGGGGGAAGGTCGGTCCCAGCCAGGATATACGCCACTCAAAACCACATTTTTCGCATTTTACCTGTTTGGCACCAGCGGGAGGAGCAATCCTCTCCATGCAATTCATGCACCTGAATTTACCCGAGGACCTTCCTTGAGCAGTTCGTTCAGATGTTGTCTTTTTGTCTTCCAACGAAAATCCCTCCTTAACCAGACCAGTTTACTTACTCTAGCAATCTGAAGCAAGTTTTTTGAGTCGTGCAAATCTTTTTTCGGTCTGCTCCTGCAGTACCTGGATATCTTCATCGGTCAGGTGCGAGAACTTACGCGCCATTTTGATGAAGGAAGCAAGAGGCTTGGCCTCCTTGGGCTCATATGTAAAGCGAATGTTGCCATTCTCAGCTTCCCACAGCGGGAAGAAGTTTGATTCCACTGCATTGCGGCACATCTCTATTGTGCTATCGGGAGCAAGCTTCCATCCCGTCGGGCATGGAGTATACAGATGTAGATAGGCCAGCCCGTGTTTTTTGGCCTCCTTGGCCTTAAGCAGTTTTGCAGCAAAATCCTCCAGATTACTTAAGGTGGCGGTTGCCACATACGGAATATCATGCATAGCCATCAGCAGCGGCATATCCTTGGCAGGAGTAGACTTACCCTTGCCGGTAGAGCCAACCTGCGTTGTCGATGTCCACGCACCCTGAGGGGTGGTGCTGCTCTTCTGATAACCTGTGTTCATGTAACCTTCGTTATCGTAGCATATGTAAATAATGTTCTCGCCACGTTCGGCAGCGCCGGACAGGTTCTGGAACCCGATGTCCACCGTGTTTCCGTCGCCAACAAAACAAACCGGCGTAACATCCTTGCCTATCTTCTTGTAATACCTGGCGTATCCGGATGCACTGGATGCTATGTTGGTCATCAGGCAGGCATAAAACGCCGTTTTTTCCAGCGAATAATCGCCCGTACCAATCAACACCGGCGCCGAACACGATGCCGATGAGAAAAGAACAATGTCCTTGCCCAGTACCTTGAGCGCAAAGCGTACGGCCAGCTCCAGTCCGCAGCCCGCACAAAACGCAACGCCGGGTGAAAGCAGATCTTCGTCCTGCATGTACTTGCGCACCGGCGCACTCTTGGCAAAAGACAATACCCCGTGAGGACAAGCGCCCTCACAAACCGGACTGCCGTCGCATGTATCACACTTGGTTGCTATCTGCTGATCATTATTAAAAAGCATCATGCCATAAGGACACCCGTCCACGCATGCCTCACAACCGGTGCAAAGCTCCATATCAACGCGAACCACACCATCGGTATCGCTCTTGGTTATGGCATCACTGGGACATACATCCATGCACTCAGGCTTGCTGCACTGATAGCAGGTCGCAGCACTGTGCTTGCCCGCAACATCACCAACAATCTTTATAACGGCACCAAGATTATTCTTGTTGCCTCTACCTTCACACGCATCCACACAGTCCTTACAGCCTGCGGGACAAGCGTTAGGTTGAACTATTAAAGTATCGTAATATCCACTCAAAACGTATAAGCCTCCGTTTTATTCCAGTGGCAGCCAGGTCACATCTTTTACCGGCTTACCTTTCGCTGCCTGGCCAACCTCATCAATGGCTCTTTCCAGATGATCAATGGTTATATCCAGGCTGGCTATTCCTGTAATGTAATCGACCAGTTTTACATTCTGGCCACTATCGTACAGGGCAGCCTTGGTCTCATTGTAAAGATGTCCGCCGTCCCAGCCGAAGCATACGCTACGGTCAATGACACCAACGGCCTTCTTCCCTTTGAGTACTTTAGCCACTATTTCTTTGGGGAACGGCCTGAACAACCTCAGTTTAACCAACCCCACTTTTATGCCCTGTTCGCGCTTTTTATCTACTGCAACACGGGCCGTTCCGGTGGAACTTCCCATGGTCATCAACACTATGTCGGCATCCTCACAACGGTACTCCTCGACCGCTCCGTGATAGTTCCTGCCGAAGATATCCTCAAACTCTTTTTCCACTTCAACCAGTTTATTCTTGGTTCTCTCCATAGCGGCAACGTGTTTATATCGATACTCCATGAAATCCTCAAGCAAAGCGTGCGCATGGAAACCTAAGGGGCCACCCGGCACCAGCTTGAGTCGCTCCGGCTGCTCTTTTAGCGAAGCAAGGAACCTGTCAGCATATTCCTGCGGAGGAATTTCCATGTCCTCAGACATGAAAGACAGGTAATATCCGTCGTAACTTACCATCACCGGTAAAAGGATGTCATTGTCCTCTGCCAGTCGGTAAGCCATAAGCACCGTATCCAGAACTTCCTGGGTTGTCTCCACTTCGATCTGGATCCAGCCGGCATCTCTTACGCTCATCATGTCCTGCCTTGAGCAGGATACCGAATATATTCCCGGTGTTTCCCGGTTAACATTTACCATCACTGCTGGCGTGCGCGTACCGGCCGCCATCAAAAAAGCGTCGTACATAAATGCCAGTCCCCATGACGAGGTCGCTGTAAATACGCGTCCCCCGGCAACGGAAGCAGCTATGATCGAACTCATCGCCGAGTTCTCACCTTCAACTTGAATCATCTCAGCATCTAACAGGCCATTTGCGTGGAACTGCGAAAGCAACTCCACCACCTCGGTCTGAGGGGTAATGGGATAGAGGGCCACTACGTCCGGTCTGGCCAGCAATGCACCATAGGCTGCCGCGGCATTTCCGGTAAGAACCCTTCTCTCTCCCTTTGTCTCGCCACTAATCTCAATCTTAGTACTCACCTTACTCCACCTCCTCGGTCACCATGGTAATGGCCCCAGACGGACACTCCTTGGCACAAATACCGCAACCCTTGCAAAAATCCAGGTTGGGTACATAATAGCTATTCTCTTCCACCATGCATCCCACAGGGCAATAGAGATAGCACCAGCCGCACTGTCCACATTTATCGTAATTGACCACAGGCCTTTCGGCCCGCCAGTCTCCCGTATCCATGTGGCGGATATTGTCCGCGCTGGACCAGGAGGATTCATATATTGTATTAAACTCTTTGATTACTCTGCCTCCTTACCACTCAATCAGCTTGACTTCATTGTAACCCCTGGTAGCACTGTTCTTGTTGTTCTCCAGAAGCTTGCCGCTGAAATAAAACTTAAAAGCCTCATGCAGCGAGTCAAGTTTAAGCCAGCCCGTAGCGGCACAAAAGGCCCCCATAAGGCAGGTGTTGCTGATGTTCCGTCCAACCTCAGCTATGGCAATCGCCGAAGCGTTCACTACCGCGGTTGTCTTAAGATTATCGCTGGGGCTTTCAGTCACCTCTTTGCTCGAGTTTAGCACCAGAGTCGACTCGGGACTAAGGCCATCGAATAAATTGGGTAACCGTTGCAGACCCGGATCAAGCACCAGCATGCAATCCGGGGCATAAATCTGAGTTTTCTCCCTAACAGGCAGATCATCAAAGCGTACAAATGAAATAACGGGTGCTCCCCTGCGCTCGAAACCGAACATAGGGAAACTGGCCGCGTGTTTTCCTTCTACTACAAAGGCATTTGCCAGCATTTGCGAGGCCAGGGCAGCACCCTGTCCACCTCTGCCGTGGAGCCTTATCTGTTTCATCTATCCTCCATCCACCTAGTAGTCAAGATAATAAACCGACGGATCGGTTCCAAAATCAGCGTGTAGCTGCTCACCTTTTTTCTCTCGGATCAAATGCGACGCCTCACACATATCATCATCCAGATCGCCAAATACCCTGGCCTTTGTAGGACAGGCGATAACACAGGCAGGCGTAGCTTCCCGATCAACTCCGGGCTTAAGCCCATTGGCCAAACCCTCATCAAGCTTCTCTACACAGAAGTTGCATTTAACAGCGGTCTTCTCCTGCAAAGGATACAAGTCATTGCCAAGTACCTCCCAGGGGGTGAAACCCTGGCCGGGATGATACTCTGTTTTTCCATCATAACGGGTCCTTTGCCTGTATGGGCAGGCCATTATGCAGTAACCGCAGCCCACACACTTTTCGGCCTCTATAAGCACAACGCCGTCTTCCCGTCTGGAGCTTGCGCCGGTGGGACATACCGAAACGCAGGCTGCCTCGCTGCAATGATTACACAGCACAGGAAGTATCAGCTTGCGTACGGCGGGGTATTTACCCGCCTCACCGATAATCACGCGATTCCAGAACATACCGGGCGGAAGGAAGTGTTCTGCCTTACAGCCCAAAGTGCAGGCGTAACAGCCCAGACACTTTTTAAGGTCTATAACCATTCCCCATCTCATAGCTGTATTCCTCCCTCATCATACTCAACCCGGCTGTCAATTTTATAAATCTTTACTCTGGTCGCCGTCTCCACGGACCAGCATACCGGGCAAACGTGATCAAAATCAGATTCCAGCAAAATATTGAAGTTGGCGCCCTTGCCACGGCTTGTAGGCTGGCCGCGCGCCCATCCACCTGAGCAAGCTGAAATAGCCACGGTCTGAGGATGTTGCCCCTGCATAGTCTTGAGGTATCCGGTCACCCTTTTACCGGTGTTGGATTCCTGACAAACAAGGTCTCCCGATTTAAGCCCCAGACTCTTGGCGGTGTCCTCATTAATTGTTATGTGATATGTATACGGATTCATCTTGGACAGTTCGTCTATCCATGGAACCTGCGTATTACCCGAACCCGTATGCAGAATATCGCGATACGAGAAACTGTACAGCGGATAATCAGGCGCATCAATGGTCGACGGCTGCGCCGGGAACCAGCTCAGCAGCGGCGTGAAATGATCCATGTCGAGCTTGACACCGATCTTTTCGGCATTTTCCTTTACATGGGGTTTTAGTTCAGCCAGATGCTCCATTAAGAGCGGCACTCTTGCCGGTATATGCCATCTCCAGTAGGCCTCTTTTACCTGCTTGGGCCAGCGGATAACGCCATGTTCCTGCAGATACTCAACGCCGTACTTATCGCCAAAGTAGTACTTAAGTACCCGGTCAATAAACTCTCTATAAGAAAGCTCTTCACCCTTTTTGTACAATTTGGTTATCTTGCTCTGATCCAGTGTTTTGGCTTTTTTCATACTTTCGATGTCGCCACCGATGAGGGCCTCACCGCCAAAGCTGGAGAAGTAAACATTGTAGTACTCTGTCATCTCTTCCCACATGCCAATTCTCTTGGCAAGCGTCCACAGAATTTCGATCATCTGTTTGCGCTCATACTGCGGCTCAATTACGGGCTGCCTTATGGGGAAATCCCAGCCCTCCATACCGATAGGCCAGGTAAAGAACGGTGAGTGATGCTCGAACAACCCCCAGCTCTCAAGAGCGTGGGCATCAGGCAATACTATATCGGCAAAGCCTTCGGTAAACTCGTTGTGTATCGTATTGATTGAAACGGTAAACGGAATAGTGGACCACCAATCAGCCATGATCTGGCGGTTCTGTACTGCCCTGATCATGTTAGAGCCATATATCATGGCTGCTTCTATCTCATACGGTCGACCCAGATTATCCCAGATCTTCTGGAAGTCTGAGGTTGCCGGTGCCGGTGAGAACGACGCTGTGGGCACAAGTGCCTTAAGCGTAATATCGTTTGGTATTTTAGATTCGTGTATCGGCCACGGCGCATGCTCCATGAACGATCCGGTGGTAAGCATGCCGTCCTTCTCGTCAGGATAAGGTGTAATAACAAACCTGCCGGTATCGGGGTGTCCCAGGCTTACCGGAGGCCATCCCAGACAACCGCCGGCCACATCCATGGCACCCACTACCATGTTCAGTGTGCACATCGCACAATATGAATGCGCCGAATTGGTATGACCCTGGCCACCGCGGAACATAACAGCTGCTACCGGGCGCAAGGGCACTTGTTCGCCCTGTATCTCAATAATGCTGCCTATCTGAGCCGCCTCGCCAAACTCGGTGGCGATTCTGCGGATAGTGGCAGCAGGAACTGTGCTTATATCAGATGCCCACTCAGGGGTATACTGCTTGACATGATTTCTAAATAGCTGGAAGCCCGTTTGGTACTTAACGCCGTCGATCTCGTACTCGCCCTCAATAACATAATCCTTGACCGACTCATCATCCCAGGTTTTAGGCTGCTTGGTCGCCGCATCCCAAACCATGGCCTTGCCTGTTTCCTTGTCTCTCAGGTAAATCACGTCCGGACCAAACAGGTAGGGGGCATTGGTCTTTTTAGCCAAAAACTCGGCGTCAAATGTATTAAGCTCATTGAGCAGTACGTTTAACATGGCCAGCGCTACGGCACCATCGGTTCCCGGTAAAATGGGAACCCACTCTGTTGCCTTACCACCGCCAAAGTTACAAATGGGATCAAAAACAACGTTCTTCATACCGCGAGAACGTGCATCGGCAGCCAGCCTCATATTGAATCCCATGGAGTGACCTGAACCGGCACCCTTGTTGGAACCCATCTGGATGGCGTAGTTACAGTACTTGTAATCCGGTACCACAGACCATGAAGCGTGGTACAGGCCCGCGCCCATGTGAGCACCGTTTCCGCAGTGCAGTCCGGCGCCACCGATATACCAGTTGGTCGTACCGAACAGCGAACCGAACGGAGCAAATCCCAGCGCCAAATTTGATGCGGTTCCCGGAGAAGGGGTTCCTCCATGCATCAGCTTGTTGGGATTATCAGCACGAATTCTCTTGAATGTCTCAGCTATGGTATCAAAAGCCTCATCCCAGGAAATCCGCTCCCACTTGGGGTCCTCGAAAAGTCCTTTCTTGGGATTGCCGCGTTTGACCGGATAGTTGATCCGATTTGGATCATACAAATGCTGAATCTGGATCTCTGCCTTGGGGCAATGACCGCCCTTGGCACCCATGTCAGAATTGGGATCGCCGTCAATTTTTACAACGACGCCGTTAACGCGATGGGCTTTGACCTTACATACGCCATAGCAACCTCCACAAGAGGTGTGCACCCATGCATCATCTTTTATATCTATTTTATCGGCCTGTTTCGACACTACATTTCCTCCCCATGAGTAATTAATAGGTTGGACACAAAGTCTCCCTAGCTTCAATAATACCTTTTTACAGCACCTACATCATAACTTATAATTTAAGGGCAAGTCAATATTAAAACGAGTTGCCGGCGAGTGTAAAAGTCGTAATATGTGTTAACACCTACTAATGGGGGAAAGTACCCCTATACACCTTTTTTGAAAACAAGCATGGGTGAGAAATAAACCCTAAAAAAACCTTGCTCCGGATACAATAAAATATGCGCCGAATCCCAAAAGAAAAACGCCGCAGCCAATAAGCAGACCATGGTATACCATGTTTGAGAAAAACTTGCGGCCCGATGCAACCGTAAAGGATACAAATGAGTACCAGATTACATCCGCCAGTATATGCCCGGTAAAAAAAGAGGACACACCCAAAACCCCTAAGTCCCAGGACAGCATCAGGTACCCCGCACCGATGGTAACCCACCAGATGAACCAATACGGATTAGACAAACTAACCACTATTCCCGATACAACCAGCCTGTGATTACCGCTGGTAATGGCAAGTCCAGTGGTAAGGCCACTGTTGTCACGCAGCCCTTTACGCAGCATCATAAAACCCATGACAACCATTATCGTCCCACCCACCAGTCCGATAATACCCCTCACCCAGAAAACATCCATCACCGTACTCAGTCCGGCCACAAGAGCTACAACCAGCGCCAGCTCAAGTATGGCATGCCCCACCATAAGCCACGGCCCCGCCCAGAACCCGCGTTTGGTGGTTTCGCCTATGGCAACGGCCAGCAGCGGCCCCGGCATCATCGCGCCGGAAAATCCAACGACAAGCGCCGTGGTAAATATTATGTATATAGTAGGATCGCTCACGAAAATCAGTATAACATGGCCTTAAACCAGCGCTGTCAAACCTTTTAGAAAAACATCGGCAACTATGCTACAATGCCCTCAGTAAAGAAAATGCTTGTTATTGAGGAAATGCATGTATAAAGACGGAAAAATGTATGACTGGCCCTATCCCGTTAACTACGAAGCTGAAACCGAGGTTGAAACCGACGTTCTGATCCTGGGTGGAGGTATAGCCGGGTGCTGGGCGGCAATAAGTGCTGCCAAAGGCGGATCAAAAGTCGCAATCGTGGAAAAAGCGGCAACCATCACCAGCGGCGCGGGTGGTTCGGGATGTGACCACTGGATCAATACGCCCAATCCGGTTTCCAAGGTAACCGCTGAAGACTGCGTAGACTGGGAAAGTCAAAACGCCAACGGCTACTTAAACAACATATCGCGCTACATCGCCGCAAAAGAAAGCTACGACACCCTGCTGGAAATGGAGCAGATGGGCGGCAAGATCCGCGATACAAATGACGAATTTGCCGGTGCCGACTTCAGGGATGAAAAAACTAAATTCCTCTTTGCTTACGATTATGAGAACAAGTTTCACTTCAGGATATGGGGTAAAAACTTCAAATCCGCACTGTATAAAGAATGCAAAAAACTTGGTGTAAAGATATATGACAGAACCATGGCCACCAGCCTGCTTACAGACGGAGGCAAACAGGGAACAAAGGTAATAGGTGCCACCGGGCTCAACTCAAGAACCGGTGAGCTATTTATATTCAAGGCCAAGGCTACGGTAATGAGCATGTCGCGTCACTCACGCAACTGGGCCTTTTCATCAGAGCTAACAGGGCTGGGCCAGTTCAGACCCAACATAGTGGGCACCGGATACGCCATGGCCTTCAGGGCAGGCGCACAATTCACCCAGATGGAAAGATCAATGCCCGGCAACCTTAGCTTCGGCACATCCTACCCATCGTACGGCACGGGCAACGCCATGAATACCTGGTTCCCCTGCACCATCGTGGATGCCAACGGCAAGCAGATACCATGGACTGACAGGGACGGAAAAGAACTGACGGATTTTGATCAGAGAACCCACCCCGTCAAAGGCCAGAAGCTGTTTGGCGAAAGGGGCATGGCATATGATTACCGGCGCCCCGACATCACACCAGATATGCAAAAGCGCGTTAAAAACGGCGAATTTGCACTGCCACTTTATGCAGATATGACCGGCATGCCCCAAATGGAAAGAAGGGCTATCTGGGGGCTTATGGTCGGCAACGAGGGCCGAACGCCCACGCCCATCTTTAGAACTTATAATGAAGCAGGTTTCGACCCCGATAAAGATATGCTACAAAGCTATCTGATGCTGGGTGGAGACTGGCTGCGCGGCGCAACGCTGCCGCACGTAAGAATAGGAGGCGAAGGCCCCGGTGACTCAGGCGGACTTGTTGTTGACTGGAACCTTAAAACCACGCTTGACAGCTTGTACGCAGCCGGAGACTCACTGTTCGCTGCCAACTACCATCACCACGCCGCTGCAACCGGCAGATACGCCGGCAGAAAAGCAGCGGCTCATGCCAACCAAACCGAGCAAACAAAACCAGCGCGCAAACAGATAGACAACGAAAAAGCTCGTGTCTACGCACCCATCGAGCGCAAAAACGGTATTGAGTGGAAAGAGCTTAACGCCGGACTTGCACGGGTAATGCAAAACTACTGCGGCAATTACAAAAACGATGAACTGCTCAATATTGGGCTTAAATGGACTAGTGATATCGAAAAGAACGTAGCGTCCACCGCCTGCGCAAGCAACCCGCATACTCTTATGCGCACACTGGGAGTACTGGATATCCTGACCTGCAACCAGATGATACTGCACACCAGTCTGGCCAGAAAAGCCAGTTCAACCTATCTGGGCTTTAATCGACTGGATTACCCTGAAATCGACCCTCCCGCGTATCATAAATGGATAACAATCCATCAAGAGGGTAAAAGAGTTAAAACAGGCGAACTGTCTCTTGATTTCTACGGGGATATGGAAAGCAACTACGAGGCACATAAATAGCCTTTTTAGCAGGAGAATAACTCATGAGCGAAGAAAAAATATATGCAACTCCAAACCAGCCGACACCGGCCAGACCGGTCATATTCAATGCAGAGCTTTGCACCGGATGTAACTGCTGCGTTGAAGTATGCATGACCGATATATTCATCCCCAATCCTGATAAAGGCAAACCTCCCATCATCATCTATCCGGAGGAGTGCTGGTACGGCGGTGTGTGTGTGGAACACTGCCCGGTTGATGGAGCCATTACCTTAAATCACCCACTGATGCAGAGGGCGCACTTCAAACGCAAAGACAGCTCAGAACACTTCTGGGTTTAACGCGGAGGTCTTGATGATCGAAAACGGAACCGTTAAAAGCGTTTGCGATATCTGTGCCAGAGGCTGCGGCGTTTTGATCGATATAAAAAACGGCGTGCCCGTCAAAGTTTACGGTGATCCCAATTGCAGCACTAATAAAGGAAAGCTGTGCATCAAAGGACTGGCATCTCTTGACTACCTCAACCACCCAGATCGGCTAAAAACACCCCTCAAACGCATCGGCAAGCGCGGTGAGGGCAAATGGCAAACCTTCTCATGGAACGAAGCGCTTGATGAAATCGCAAACGCCATGCTCAAAGCAAAGGAGCAACAAGGAGCCGAGTCCGTCGCCTTCATGCATGGCGCCGCCAAGGGATACAGGGACAGCTACCCGGCAAGACTGGCCAACGTATTTGGCACACCCAACCTGGCATGGCAGGGACATGTCTGCGCCGTACCGCGAGCCATGGGAGCACAATTCACATACGGCACACCCCTGACCTGTGACTTCGATCATCCCCCGGCATGCGTTGTAGTCTGGGGAGCAAACTATGCTGATACCCTGCACTATAACCACAATCGACTAACCGGTGCCGCAGGCAAAGGCGCAAAAATCATCGTGGTCGATCCGCAAAAAATAGCGCTGGCAGGTAAATCGGCTATGTGGCTCAGAGTAAGACCGGGTGCTGATCTGGCGCTGGCGCTGGGCATGATAAACGTGATAATAAACAAAAGTCTGTACGATAAAGACTTCGTTGATAGTACGACCATCGGATTCGAACAACTGAAAAGTCATGTACAATACTATACGCCCGACAAAGTATCACAGATAACGTGGATGCCGGCAGACGATATCATAAATGCGGCACGGATGTTCGCTACCACCAAACCGGCCTGCATCATACTTGGCAATGGCATCGATCAAAGCATAAACAGCTTTCAAACGGCACGCGCCGCAGCAATACTAAATGCCATCACAGGCAATATCGATGTGCCGGGCGGTATGATCCGGCCAACACCAACACCACTGGTAAGGCGCAAGGGTGCAGAGCTTGAGCTATGGGACAAGCTACCTGAAAATGCGTGGAACAAAAGGGTAAGTGCCGATCTTAATCTATTGCCACCTGTCAGATATATGGCGGGCCAGAGTATCATCAAGGCCATCGTGGATGAAAAGCCCTATCCTATCCGATGTCTGTACATTCAGGGGTGCAATCCCCTGCTTACATACAGCAATGCCAACCAAACATACGATGCACTGAAGAAAGTTGATTTTCTGGCAGTAGCCGATATGTTTATGACCCCAACGGCAGCCATGGCAGACGTGGTGCTACCGGCAGCAGGCTATCTGGAGTACGACAGCGTTGAGGCGGCACAACCTCAGCAGAAAGTGGCACAGGTTGGTGACTGCAAATCAGACTATCAGATGATCAGCGAGCTTGCTGTAAAACTAGGCCTTTCAGAGCACTTCTGGAGCAGCGAAGAAGAATGCCTTGATTATCTGCTAAAACCATCCGAACTAACATTTGCTGATTTGCGACAAATGGACAAAGTGCCCCCCAAAGTACAAACAAAAAAGCCGAGCGACTTTCCAACGCCGTCCGGCAAAATAGAGCTTTACTCAGGCAGGCTTGCGCAGTGGGGATACGATCCCATACCAGCGTACCACGAACAACCGGAAACGCCATACAGCGACCCGGAACTGACTAAAGTTTATCCGCTGGTGCTCACAAGCTGGAAGGCGGCGCAGTACCGCCACGCTGGCGGCAGACAAATCGAAAGGCTACGCAAAAAACACACAGATCCGGTAATAAACATCAATACCGATACTGCAAGTAAGCTGGGTGTATCCGATGGTGACTGGGTATATATAGAAAACCAGCGCGGCAAAATCAAGCAAAAGGCAGCGCTGTCGAGCGACATCGATCCCAGAGTGGTCATCGCTGACTACGGCTGGTGGTTCCCCGAAAAAGGTATGTCCGATCTATACGGCTGGGCTGAATCGAATATAAATGTTCTAACCGATAACAACCCTCCATACAGCCCGGAAATGGGTTCGTGTAACCTGCGCGGCATGCAGTGCAAAGTGTACAAAGCCTGATCCGCCGTAATAAGATGACAGCGTAAGTTGACTTAAGTGAGAACTAGCGGTTAAAATTAAACGAGACTATCATGAGAGTAATTGCAGGTAAAGTCAAAGGGCACCGTCTTAAATATGTGAGCAACACGCGCCTGCGCCCAACTTCCGATATTATCAAAGGTGCAATATTCTCCTGTTTGGATTCCATGGAACTTGACTACGCAAGAGTGCTTGATTTATACGCGGGAACAGGCGCACTGGGCATTGAGGCACTGAGCCGCGGTGCAGACTGGGTAGACTTCGTAGAGCGTGACCCCAAGGCCTGCGAGATCATCAAAGATAATCTGGTACATACCAAGCTGTCAGAACAAGCCCATATATATCGCTCAACAGTAAAAAAAACCCTCTCCTTCCTAAAAGGAAAATACATGCTTATTCTAATGGACCCGCCATACGCGGATACAACCACCTCTGACATATTGCAGATTCTGGCAGATTCACCTATAGTTGGAGAAGGATCAGTGATTGTGGCAGAACATGCAGACAAGAAGCCACTTCAGTCTGTTTATGGTTGCTTTGAGCAAATTAAAAATCTAAATCATGGCGATACAAACGTTTCTATATATCAATATACGGCAGGAGGTCAGTCTTGATTCACGCGCTCTACCCCGGCACATTCGACCCCGTCACAAACGGTCACGTCGATATAGCTAAAAGGGCAAGCGGTCTTTTCGACAAGCTAACCATAGCGGTATTCGATTCGCCATCAACCAAAACTATTCTCTTCCCTACAAAAGAGCGAGTCGATATGATGAAAAAAGCCGTTGAGCACATTGACCATATAGACGTCATATCGTATTCCTGCCTTACTTTTGAGCTGGCTAAAAAAATTGACTCCCAGGTACTCATCAGGGGCCTGAGAATGGGATCTGATTTTGACTACGAGTTCGAGATGTCGCTGATGAACAGAAAAGTAGCACCTGATCTGGACACGGTATGTCTTATGACTTCTCAGGAATACGAGTTTGTCAGCTCCAGCCTTATAAAAGAGATGGCCAAACTGGGCGGCGCACTTAAAGAGTTCGTGCCCGAGCATGTAGCAATAGCCCTCAAAGAAAAATACGACCAACTCGGATAGGCAAATCCGTGTTTATAATAAATAACTGATAAGGATAACATGGCCCTAAGAATTAATATCGAGAAATGCACCGCCTGTGGTAAATGTCAGAGTGTGTGCTCATATAATGCTATATATGAAAGCAGAATACCGGACCCTGAAGAATGTGAACACTGCGATGTTTGCATAGGCATGAATTGTGATTTCTTTGCCGAAGGTGAAAAAACCTACGTTATCGATTCCTACCGGTGCACAGAATGCATTGAAGATTCAGACGCACCCAAATGTATAGCCTCATGTCCGGTAAACGACTGCATAGAGCCCGATCCCTATTTCAAAGAAACACGTGAGCAATTGCTTGAAAAACGAACTAAACTTACTAAAAAGTGAAAAATGAAATCGAAATGTAGTATAATTAATTTACTATAGCTGATTATAAGTAAATCAAAAAAACATCTTTTAAAAAAACAGGAGGAAACAAAACATGGCATACAAAATAACCGATGATTGCATAAGTTGTGGTGCTTGCGAAGCAGAGTGTGATGTTAACAACGCTATTAGCGAAGGTGATACAACCTACGTAATAGACGCCAGCAAGTGCACCGAGTGCGTGGGCAATTACGACTCAGCTAAATGCACAGAAGTTTGCCCCATCGACGACACTATTGTGAATGATCCCAAGGAAAGCAATGAAGTGCTGCTCGAGAGATGGAAGAAACTACATCCGGGCGAAACCCCTAAGTAAATCAAATAGCTTTTAAATAAATCGAGAGCAGCTGATTTCGTCATTACAAGTGATGAGTTTAGCTGCTCTCGTCATATATATTGTTATATCATTTATCCGCACCAAACCCGTAATAATTCGTACGTTTTGGCGGGCTTCGATTAACCTCGCCTTTCTGCTATAATAAGCCACTATCTCACATATACTGGAATGGAAGTAAAAACGTATGACCCAAAAACCACTCTTAGTACTTTTCGATGCTCATGCGCTCATTCACAGAGCGTTTCACGCCATACCGCCGCTGATACTCAAAAACGGTCAACACACAAACGCCGTTTTCGGATTTGCCGGTATGCTACTCAAGACTCTAAATAACCTTAAACCAACGCATGTGGCCGTTGCCTTCGACAGCCCCGGCCCTACATTCAGACATGAGCAGTATAAGGAATACAAGGCTCATCGCCCCAAAACGCCCGAAGAACTGACCAGCCAGTTTGCAACGGTAAGAGAGCTGGTTGAGGCATTCAATATTCCCGCTTTTGCTCTTACCGGATACGAGGCTGACGACCTGCTGGGCACTCTGGGCCGTCAAGCCAGTGATAAGGATATCGATACCATAATTGTTACCGGCGATACCGATATGCTGCAATTGGTCTCAGAGCACGTGCGTGTCATGATGCCCAAACCGCGCAGATCTTTTAACGATACCATTGTTTATGACGAAGCTGGAGTTGAAGAACGCTACAGCCTGAGTGCATCGCAAATAGCAGACTTAAAGGGGCTCAAGGGCGATCCGTCCGACAACATAAAGGGTGTGCCCGGCGTTGGCGACAAAACAGCTACAAAACTGCTGCAACAGTTCGGCAGTGTTGATGGTATATACGAGAAAATAGAAGAAGTCGAGCCTCTAAGAATAAAACAGAAGCTTATAGACAATAAAGATGAGGCACTTCTTAGCAAAAAACTGACAACAATAATCACCGACGCACCTGTTGAGTTGGATCTTGATGCATGTCATCTGCATTCCTATGATCGCGAAAACGTGGTGCAACTGTTTCGCAAGCTGGAATTCAACAGCCTTGTGAGTAAGCTACCATTGTCCACCACTCCTGATGAGAAACCACCAGCGCAAACCGAAGAAGTCAGCACTAATGACTACCGGATTATCAATACCAAAGAAGCCTTAAGTGCGCTTATTATAGAAATGCGTGAGGCCAAAATATTCGCCTTCGACACAGAAACAACCGGTCTGGATACAATGCAGGCTGCGCTTGTGGGCCTGTCGCTGTCTGCTAAAGAGGGCGTGGCATATTACATACCTGTTGGCCACCAAACAGGTGAGCAACTGGATATAAATCTGGTAATTAACACTGTCAAACCGCTGTTTGATAATACAAACACAGTCAAGATAGCTCATAACGCCAAATACGATATGGCAATGCTTGCCAATTACGGAATCGAAGTGAAAAACCTGTCGTTCGATACCATGATCGCTGCATATCTGCTGGGAGATAAGCCCATTGGCCTAAAAAGCCTGGCTTTTAGCAAACTAAATATTGAAATGACTCCCATTACCCAGCTTATCGGTACAGGTGCCAAACAGATATCAATGGACCAGGTAGATATCAACGACTCTTTTGCCTACGCCTGCGCCGATGCCGATATAACATTCAGGCTGTATCAGATATTCAAGGACGAACTCAAAAAACATGAGCTAGTCAAACTGTTTGAAGAAGTAGAAATGCCGCTTGTTTCCGTGCTGATGAGTATGGAGAGATACGGTGTTGCGCTCAACGCCGATTACCTTATTGACCTTTCCAGCGAACTGCAAAAACAATTGCTTGATCTGGAAGCCCAAATACATGAGTTATCAAATAATGATTTCAACGTGAATTCTCCTGCCCAACTGGCAGTCGTATTGTTCGATGAATTGGGCCTGCCCAACCCCAAAAAACGCTCCACCGACGCCAAGGTGCTTGAGGAGCTAAAAGATCTTCATCCCATAGTAAATCTGATGCTGCAGTACCGCCATTTTGCGAAGCTCAAATCGACCTATGCCGATGCCCTGCCTGCGCTGGTTAATCCCAAAACTGGCAGGATTCACACCAACTTCAACCAAACACTAGCGGCCACAGGCAGACTATCATCAAACAATCCCAATTTACAAAATATTCCTGTGGGAAGGCAGATAAGACAGGCATTCGCACCTCGGGAGGGCTGCCTGTTCCTGTCAGCAGACTACTCGCAAATAGAACTGCGCGTCATGGCGCATCTGTCCCAAGACACAAGTCTGATGACTGCCTTTGCCAACAACGAAGACATTCACACACAAACGGCTGCCGAGATATTCGGTGTAGCTAAAGAGTGCGTGAACCCTGACATGAGAAGAGTGGCCAAGGTCATAAACTTCGGGGTGCTGTACGGTATGAGCGCTTATGGCCTTCAACAGGCCACAGATCTTTCACGAGAGGACGCAAATAAATTCATTAACGCCTATTTTGAAAAATATCCCGGTGTCAAAAACTACACACAAGCAACGATCACAGAAGCCGAGGACAAGGGATACGTTCAAACGATTTTAGGACGAAGACGCTATATACCTGAAATCACTCACTCCAACCACCAGATCAGAACCGAGGCCCAGCGCATGGCCACCAATATGCCCGTGCAGGGCACCGCCGCCGACATCGTGAAAATTGCCATGATCACGATCCAGAACAGGATAAACGAACTTGAACTAAAAACAAAGATGCTATTGCAGGTTCACGATGAACTTGTATTTGAAGTTCCTCATAGTGAGCTCATGGAAATACGTGGCATTATACAGGAATTGATGCCAAGTGCCATCAAACTTTCAGTGCCGGTAAAGGTAGACATCAAAATCGGCAATAATTGGGGAGAAATGGAGCGCAGTTAATAATGCCGGAACTGCCGGAAGTAGAGACCATAAAACGCGCTCTTGAGCCCGACTTATTAGAGCACTCTTTTACAGAAGTAGGCCTGCTATGGGCCAAATCAGTTAAAAAGCCGTCTGAGGAAGAATTTTGCAGGCTTATCATAGGGTCTAGTGTTAAGGCAATCGACCGCCGTGGCAAATACCTAATCTTCCGACTATCAAACGGCCTAAAGCTAATAATCCACCTGCGCATGACCGGCACGCTGCTGCTGCGTAAACCGGACGCAGAACCCGACAAATATGCCAGAGTCATATTCTATCTTGATGATGGCAACCAGCTTAGGTTTTGTGATGTACGCAAGCTGGGCACAATCTATCTGGTTGAAGATGAAACATCCATAATACATGATATGGGCCCCGAACCAATGGAACCGGAGTTTTCCCCGCAAATACTAAAGCGGCAAATCATAAAACGCACCGCTCCCATAAAGGCGGTCCTGTGCGACCAAAAGGCAATTGCCGGCATAGGCAACATGTACGCCGATGAAATACTGCACCTTACAAAAATACATCCTCTAAAGAAAACTTGCGAGCTAAACAACCTGCAGATCAAGCAGATATATAAAGCCATACAATCAGTACTGGCTGAGGCGATCCGAAATCAAGGGGCCACCGTCAGTAATTACGCCACCCCATCAGGTCAGGCAGGAACGGCACAGGACAACTTTAAAGTAGCGCATCGTTTCAAAAAACCATGCCCCACATGTGGAACCGAGATCGCGCGAATAAGAGTCGGGGGAAGAGGCACCTACTTTTGCCCCACCTGCCAGCCGGCAGATTAATCGACCTTGCCATCACCAAGAAAATCAATTACCAGCTGATTAAATCTGTCGCTGTCACTCTTCTGGGGAGCGTGCCCGCAACCCAGCATAACCTCAAACTTAGAATTGGGCAAAACGCTGTGGGCAAGATACGCCTGATGTACGGGAAGATACGGGTCTTTTTGCCCCCAAACCACCATGGCAGGAACATCTAGGCCCTTAAGGTTTTCCAGAAATCTTTCAAACCCGGCTTTAGAATAATCAAGGTCCAGCGAGGGATAAGGGTTTCTCCTCATAAGCAGCCTGCGTGCCCAGTAAAACGCAGCACCTATCATTAGCCCCCGTGGAGATAACTTGCCCAGTCCGTAAGGGGCCACAGGAATCAGTTTTACAACCTTCTGGGGATAGCGGCAGGCATATTCAAGGCCTATCATCCCACCCAGCGAGTGACCGGCCAGATGCATCTTTTCAATGCTAAGCTCCGATGCCATACCAGCCATAAAATCGACAAAGTCCTTAACCCTATAAACACCGTTTAACCTGTCGCTTTTGCCAAAGCCAATAATATCCGGAGCAATCACGTGGTAGTGACGGGATAGAATATCGATGTTCTTATCCCACTCGCGCCAATCGTTGGCACCACCATGCAGAAGGATTAACGGAAACCCGCTACCGGCGGTGACGTAATGAATACTTTTGTCATTGATTTTAAGCCACTGACTCTCGATCAACTATCTCCCCTTCTGTAGATGGCTCTTCAACAGTATCAGGATCGCAATCGATAGCAGGCGACACCCTACCCAAATATCTCAATCGTTGTAAAAATTTGCGCATGCGTGACGGCGGTTCCCATGCATGATCCACACAACCCCTCTTGAGGGAACTACCAAAAAGCGATGCCAAAAGACCAACGATTTTATGCGGCCCAAACCAGCTACCAACATTGACACCAACCCAAGTTGGCATTCCGGTGCTGTTTATCAACATGGCCTGCCACAATCCAGAAATTGCAGCCACACTTATGTTTGGAACCTGCTCCGCCAGTTGCAGCCCCACAATATCTTTTCTCATGGACCTGCCGGATGTCCGGTAGTCTTTCCTGAATGTAACCCAGTAGCCAATAGTATATACGCCAATATATCCAACATAGCTTCCAATCTGACCAAATACTACACTCCATAGAATGCTATCGCGGAAAACAAAAGCTGGAATAGTTCTTAATACAAAGGCACCAACAGCAGCGCAAAGCTGAATTACAAATATTTGGCCACTAAAGTATTTCTTCAGCCTGAGCCACAAATCATGGTATTTATCTTTGAATCCGGCACGCCGCACAACCACCATCCCCTTTTTTGTATATGGCAAATTCGGACACTTTTTTAGCAATTGTGGTTATCCCGATATCGCCGTCTGTAAAAAGGAATCCACCCACCAATACACATCACGACGCGCAATAGATCTTCGCATCTTGCGCATTCGCCACGTTTGCTCATCCGCATCCATATTGTAGGCCCTGTATATGGCATCGGCTATTCCCTCAATATCATATGGATTGACCAACAAAGCATTTTTCCACAACTGAATAGCGGCACCGGCAAACTCGCTTAAAATAAGTATCCCCTTGTTATCAACATGCGCCGCACAGTATTCTTTGGCCACCAGATTCATGCCATCCTTGAGAGGCGTAACTAAGGCAACGCTTGCCGTACGATAATAAGCCAATATCTCAGAGCGCTCAAAATTACGAAACATATACTGCACAGGAACCCAGCCCGGTTGAGAAAACTCTCCGTTTATCTCTCCCACCAACCCTTCAATCTCGGTAAGCAATGACCTGTAGCCGGGTATATCCTCGCGTGATGGAACAACTATTTGTACTAAAGCTACTTTGTTATGCAAATCATCATAGCGCTCCAGTGCATTTCTAAAAGCCCGCAGTTTTTCTGGAATGCCCTTGGAGTAATCAAGACGATCAACGCCCAAAAGAATGCACCTGTTATGCATGGCCCTAGTTAGCTGACTAGCCAGCCCTGTAACCTCCGGTGAGGCCGAAACTCCGGCAAAATCCTTAAAATCTATGCTTATGGGGAAGCTCCCCACCTGAATTTGTCTGTCATCCGTTTTTATGGTAGCAACCTGTCTTCTGGTATCTACTTTCAGCCCTTTGAGCACGGCTTCTGTGCAATATACAAAGTTGTTCCTGTCACGGGGGGTCTGAAAGCCCAATAAGTCATATTGCAGCAATGCCTCCAGAATCTGCACACGCCAGGGCATTCTCACAAAAGCATCAGGTGAAGCGAATGGGATGTGTAAAAAGAAACCTATCTTGTTTGTCACACCCAACCGACGCAACTCTTTGGCCACCAGCACCAGGTGATAATCCTGCACCCAGATATAATCGTTTTCTGTAATGTTTTCAGCTATCGTCCTGGCAAATCTCTCATTGGCTACCTGATACTCGTACCAGTATGCCGGGTCGAAGTTGCAGTTTGATTGGATGTCATGGAACAGTGGCCACATTACCTCATTGGAGAATCCATGATAGTAAAGATCAACTTCTTCTTTATTGAGTGTTATTGACTTGAGCAGATACCCCAACTCATCACTGGCCTGATCAAGCAAGCCGCTCAAATCGGCTTCCTCGGTTATGCCAGGCCAACCAATCCACATTCCTTTTTTGTTTTCAAGAACCGAGGTAAGTGCGGTAACCAGTCCACCTACACTTTGATTGTACTGCCAATGGCCGGTTTTCTTTTCCTTGCTCACAGTGATAGGCAAACGGTTGGAGACGATCACCAAACGATCGAAAGAGGCATTATCGGTTAGTTCATTTAAAAGTGACATATGATCAATACATCTGCCATATTGCAATTATGATTTACCGCTGCGATAGCATAGCATATGAGAGTGTAAGTAGCAAGCAAAAAACCTCCGCTAACGGAGGTTTTATAGATAGTAAATTGGCTCCGGCGGTAGGACTCGAACCTACGACCTAGCGGTTAACAGCCGCCCGCTCTACCATTGAGCTACGCCGGAATATTTCAACCTTGGTGGACTTGTGTCGCCTGTATTATTTTAATTTATGGCGTACCTGCTGTCAATGTAACTCAGTCTTGATTATCTAAAGTATCCGAATCTTCAGATGTAGTTTCCTCATCGGCAGACTTTGGATCAATCCCCCGTCTCCTGCGATAATAAGGTACACCATATATATATGCCACTGGCAATGCAGACAAAATGCACACGGCAAGTATGGTATTAAGAAGTGTAATTTTTACGCCAAAAACATAGTTTAGCCAAAGTATAGTAAGTGGCACCAAGGCAACAGAAAGCCCAACAGAAAGAGCAATCCTTTCAATCCAATCTATCTTATCCTTTTTAAAGAATATCCAGCTCCAGGAAAATCCAGGAATAAAAAGGATGAATAGTGAGCCAAATATATACCTAAGCCACTCTAATACCACCATTGTGGTTCTCCCGCTCTAGATTATGGCATACCGCCAGGATAATAACGATAAACTATAGCAACATCATTGTAAACAGGTGCAAAATACTGATTATTGAATTTCTCAATCCCTATATAACTTTCAGAATTATTTGATGAGTAAATATATAAAGGTTGTTCGTACTCATCCAAAAACTGCGTTGCTCCATCAATATCGTTAGTCTTGAAAAAAGTAATCCACTCTTGTTGATTATGCTCATTCCACTCAAACATGCCTGGAGCTATTACTTTTCTACCGCTCCAACCCAACACCCAGGGTGCATCATAACTGGATGCGATAATAAAAGCATCCTCCTCCGTGTTATCCTCTATCCATTCAATAGCCGCGAGTTGGTCCGTATTTATTAATGGCTCTAGCTGAGTCGCATCTCTAATAGTGATGATGCCGCTGGAGGCTAAAACCAGAAGTAAAACGACCATACCTACGACTCTAAAAGCCCCCTTTAGATTCAATAAAGTATAGCTAATTCCAACAGCTGCCAATATTATCATAATTATATCGAACGGAATAATATATCTATCGTAGAATAATATTCGACCAACTATAATGACAGCAATTATTACAAAAGCAAAGAAAATACTATTCCACTTCTTTTTAACAAGCATATAAATAAATCCAATAAGTGAAAATGGTAAATACGCCAAAGCAACCTGCTGGTATTTCGTAAAACTAAAAAACACTCCAGCCTCACCAACAGCTCCACCAACAGCGACAACGTATAAATCAATTCTTGGCAACCACATGGGAACTAACAGGATAACAACCAGCACCGCAGTATAAAGGAGTTTCACTTCCCTGCTTCTGAAAAAATACGGTACCAGTATAAGAGAAAATAGTAAAAACTCGGGACGATGAAACATACCTAATCCGACATACATCAAAGCCATCAGGACATATTTTCGTGATTCCAAACTATATATGGCAAGTAAGAAAAAATACAAGCCCAATACATTTTTAAAATAAGCAAATGTAAAGGCTGAATACTGAGTAAAAGATAAAGCATATAAAATAACCGCTATAATGCCTGCCTTTATCCCAAACAACTTCCTGGTCACAACAAATATAGGAAACACTAACAAAGCGCCCATGGCTATAAAAAACCATTGCATAAGTTGAATCGCACTCAATCCTGGAATCAAGTGAAACGTATCAGTTAAAATCGGAAAGCCCTGAGGGACCAAGCCTCTTATCCACTCTGGCAGATCTGCTTCAGGAAATGCAGGAAGAACAGCAGAATACCTTTCCATTACGTATTTGTATATACCTGCGTCATAACCCAATGGAATATCATTACCAGTGTAAGGAATCAATCTAATCAGAATTACAAAAAAGAAACCGGCAATTACCAGCAAGGATATCTTGGAAGAGCTTTTACGGTTAGTTTGATCCAAACTCAAAATACCAGGGATAGCGAAAAGCGGAATGATACATGCAAATATCCGATAATTGATAAATACAATATCGATATTATTAACCTTTAACAAAACCAAAACCGTAAACAAAAGACTAAGTTGAAAATAGCTCGTTGTAACAATCCTTGCTATCTTTACAAATGTACTCTTATCCTTCAGTCTTAACTCAAAATAAGGCACCAATACTAGCATCAGGCTCACAAGTAACCCACCCAAGCCAGAAACAGCATAAGATATCCAGCCTATTCCTCTGGTAGTGTGCCAAATAAACAACACACTACAAAGCACAACACAACCTATAAATATAGCAGTTCCTATACCTATAGGCCTCCTTGCCTCAACGCCATGTGATTTTGGCCCGCTAATGATAGCCAAAACTCCCAACGCCATAACAGCAATAAGTAAATTATTGAAGTTGAAGTTGGATGTAACGCTTCCACTAAAAAACGTCTCTATCAAAAGTAATAGAAGTAGCACTATCAATAGTGCTGCGAATAAATCTTGAACAAAATCGAAAATATTTCTCACTTTGTTGTTGTTATCAAAAAAGCTCATTTTATCTTTCCCAGATTGGCGCTGTGCTTACACTTAGCTTTATCCAGTCTACTAATATAGATTTATCCTCATATTGTTCCAAGTTTAGATGAGGAATACTAAAGCAAAATCTTAGCATATTATTTTGAATAAACAACTCATCAATATTCCACGTTGCATGGGCAATCATCCAATCACCATCATTTACCGGCTCCAAATAATCACCATTCTCTACTAAAATGAAATGGGCATTCTGCTCGGCCCACTCTAAACTGGGCACTAGGTCAATTACCTCACACCGCTTTGGAATAAAAAAAGCGCTCGGGGAAAAAGCAAAATAGTCATCAGTTTGTATAACAATATCCTGCTTTTCAGAACCAAGATTGTATACACCTGTATCTAGATTTATTTCAAACTGGGCATTAGTTTCATCCAGCTCAATTTCACTAACATAATCACCATTATCAATACTAACAGTTTGTAATCCTGGGTCATGGGCAGTAGAAATGCTCATTTTGCCTTGCCGAGTATTTCTGAAATACAACTCAGTGGAATTAAACGACGGTGACTGATCAAAATAAATAGGATTTACTCCTGCCCAATATAAATTATCCTCAATAACAAGTTTTTCCTGATTAATCTCAATATTTGTTATAAGAATATCGCTCCCACACTCTAAATCTATTTTATATGCGCCTTCCTTCATGATAGGCAACCTTAAGCTTTGAACCTGTAATTCGCCCAATTGATGGTTGCTGCTTTCGTTTCCATCATCAGCAATACTAGTGGACCATAAGAGATCACCATCCAACGAATATATCGTTATTTTCAAATTATCTGCGCCTGCATACCAGTTCAAATCTCTCTTTATGAGATAAAGCTCAAGCAAACCATTACTTACATAAGTCCATAAGGTATGAGGTCCTCTTAAAGCTGTATCAATAACGGCAGTATCTTCTTCTTGAACGCTGAAAACATCCTCTTTTATCTCACCCCATTCTTCGATATTAAGCTTCTGATTAATATCCACATCATCATTAGTTGCGATTATAGAATACAAGGGAGGATTTTCTAAAAAATCTGCGACATTATCATATTCAGCATTCTCTATGCCTCCAACATCATATACCTTCAATAAATCGTCTTGCGCAACCAATGACACATCTTCTAACTCTTGATAAAACGGGACATAAATATCCTTCCAGTCGTAGCTCCATTCTTCATTATCCCTTGCACCCAAAATGAATCGATTGTCCAGTGGAAAATCATCTTTAAACTTAACTTGGACAGTAACACTGCTGCCTCTAGATAACGCAGAATTCTCCAGTGAAAAATAGACACCCCATTTTTCCAATCTTCTGGAGGAAACGCCATCAATTATCACGCTATCTGATACTCTATCAAAAGGTCCAAGAAGTCGTGCGTTTCCAACAACATCGTTATTCCCAATATCAATCAAATAAGGTTTTATACTCCCAAAAGGTAAAAAGTTAGCATTACCAACATAAACCAACAAAACTAATGGGATGGTCACTAACGCAGCGTTTCTAAGCACCTTTGCCCATCTTATTTTCATAATGTTTACCTAAACCTACTACTGGGAAAAACTCTCTTTAGCATTTCCAAATCATCTTTTCTCAGCTCTTTGATCAACATAAGAACTCCTAAATATAAAAGCGCCAAACCAATATACACAAAAGGCAATAGGACAGGCGTAACATACACATAGAGCGGAATGGTCCAAACAAGTAGGGAAGCAACGCAAACTCTCATAAATGACTTGAAACTGATCAACGTTTTGAACACCAATACAACGTAAATTGCCGCAATAAAAGCTCCAAGAGATGCTGTAATAGTTGTTGCCCAAGCAGCACCCAGCATATCATATCTCGGTATAAGATATAAGTTTAGCCCAATATCCACAAAAACCAATACAAAACCCATAAACATGGGAATCAAAGGTCGCCCACTTCCCATTATCACATTGGCCAACACTAAAAAGACAGACAACATACTAAGGCCAAGAATCAACACCGCCAATGATCTAGCCGCCTCACTATATTCAGCCGTATATACCAATTCAATTAAACCGCCAGATGTCGCACTAATTACCAATACTACTGGCATCAAGAACATAAGCATATATCTCGTCGATTGGCGAATATAACTCTGCGTTAGCTGAATGTCATTAACAAAGGTGGATTTCGATATCGAAGGCATTAAAGATAATGCTAACGCACCCATTATAAAATACGGAACTTTGGCCAGAGTTGTAGCCGAAGTATAGTAACCTGCCTGATCGCTAGCAG
This sequence comes from Chloroflexota bacterium, assembly GCA_018648325.1. Classification (GTDB taxonomy): domain Bacteria; phylum Chloroflexota; class Dehalococcoidia; order JABGRK01; family JABGRK01; genus JABGRK01. Next base: position 140,560 of record JABGRK010000017.1, on the reverse strand, counting down.
ATGCAAGCCCTTTCAATAAAAAAAGATCTATGTTCATCAATAAAAAAAGGATCATTGACACAAACGTTGCTGGAACTCCAAATCTTAGCAACTTTTTCCAGTCGAAGCTCACATCACTCTTTTCTAAGCGCCCAAGATATCTTGATGCAAAAAACAAGCCAATCACAGCTGCAATGAGGTAACCTAAAATCGCTCCATTAATCATGAAACCAATGAAAACTAGAGCCAAAACGGCCGCAACCTTCACTATAGAAGATAAAATCAACGTTTTAGCCTGTTTGCCAAAATATCCTAATCCGTTTAAATATCCGTTATTATAGATAACAAAAATTGCATAAACAGGAACAACCAAAGCCGATATCCTAATAGAATTAACGAGAGAATCATCGTTGAGCAAATTGGCTATTACACCAGCAAGGCCAAAGTAAATACCAAAGGTAATTCCTGCAAATAGTGCCTGGATTCTAATAGATGTTTTAACTATACTTCCAATATTTGCTTTATCCTCAGCGATATATTTAGAAGCAGCTTGAGGGAACCCTGATATTAAAAGAAGATTAATTGTCGTCATTAGATTAAGCACCACTCCATAATTACCATATGTCTCTGGGCCAAAGTGGCGCCCCAGAACAATATGAATAATATATCCACTAAACAAGAACACTACATGGGCAACAACCAAATAGGTCGTTCCTCTTACCATTTTTTCTCTACTTGAATCCAGCATTTATATTTCGACTATACCCCTTTGTAGTATTATGTTGTTATGGTATTATATCTCAATATGACTAAAAAACTGAAATCTCAAAACAATGCCATAGTCGCTTCTATGGCTTCAGATCAATTATACAACACAAATTGAAGCATTGCGCCGATAAATAATAAATGAATACTACTAAAAAGAAAACTAAATCACCAATCCATAATATTGCTATGTTCGCTCTGCTTGGAATTATCCTGATTCAGTTGGGTCTGGGTATTAATAGCCTAACAAAAGTAAAAGGCATACCTTCCTACGATGCATACTACTTTGTGCAAGTATCAAAATACATTCAAGACACCGAGCAGATTCCATTTAATACGCCTAACACCTACACCCCCACTCCTATTGATTATCAAACTTCGCATACTGTTATGTTTTCCCTTGTTTCCGACTTTACAGGTATAGATATAGACACTCTCTATAAATATGCGGCTCCTCCTATGTTTTCGCTTTTGCTACTATCCTTCTACCTGATATGCAGAAGATGCTCAAAAAATGCCGGAATCAGCTTGCTCGGCGTAATGTTTTTGGGACTAATTCCATACAATCTATACAGAAGTACGATGCCTCTACCCGAAGGCACTTCTCTACTGTTTCAAATACTAATTGTCATTGTTCTAGCTAATCAAAAGATATCCATTAAACACAAAGCACTCGTGGCCTCAGTACTGCTAGCCGGAGCAACATACGCGCATTATCGTTCAATAATCATCTCCATACTAATCATTACGGTCTACTTCGCCACAACAATATTTCAGTCATGGAAGAAAAAAGGAGGCTCATTTAAGCACTTTGTTCCTTTGCTCTCTCTAATTACTATATGCATAATTCTAACGATACCTTTAATCAAGTTGGTGTTTAATACATATCTATATTATCTATCACCACAACAATATAGCTGGAAAGAGATTGAGCCATTACCTGCCAGATATGTTTTACCGACATTATCAGAATATACAAAGCAACTTGGAACACTCAATCTTACACTGGGAATCATCGGATTATTTGCCATCTTGAGAAAAAGGGGGATATCGCCATTGTTGCTTACAATTTGTCTTTGGTTTTTAGCAACTTTAGCAGCAACACAAAGCATAAGATTTGGTTTTTACGCTCCTCCATATAGATTTTATTCCTTTTTTAGTTTACCCCTTGCTTTAGCTGCCACATTTGCCATTGTTGCACTGAAAAACACTTGGAGCAAAACACATAAATATAAATTAGCCAGCATTATTATTGCTCTCGTAAGTCTTTACACTGTAAGCCAATACACCCTCAACAACATAAATAAAGCAGTCTGGGTCGGATTTCAATCTTCAGATTTCCAGGCAGCCGCTTTATTAAAAGAACAAAGCGAAAGTTCAATTACCATATCCAATGGCGCTTTCCCTATTTCTTTGGGTATCCCGAACAGCGAAGCAAGACTCGACATCACCCATAGTATACTGCTTAGCGAAAACGAGAATGATGTAGAACAGAAGCTGACTGAGCATTATCCAAATAACAACAACGTATACCTTCTGATAATCCGCAGCATGGCGACACCTTTTACAGATAAATACGTCACATTTCAAGGATTGTTACAAAACTACGATATGGTATTTGATCAAAACGGCACAAAAATATACAAGCTAAGATAGAACAGTTGAATAAAGATTAACAAGGTTATTTCTGATGGTATTTGAACCAAAACACTCTTTGAGAAACTGGCGCTCCTCTAATACTTCTTTTGATTCTGGCACTCTTTTAATCAACGCGTGAAGCGTACTGCAAAAAGATTCCGCATTATTCTCATAAAGAAATACATTAGATGAATATTTGCATAAACGACGATGTGCCTTAACATTAGAGGCAAGTACCGGTACTCCACATACCAAGTATTCCATAAGCTTCAAGGGGGAACTGATCTCAAATACTGTCTTATTTGGCAAATGAGAAATTGCCATATTCATAACAGACAAATAATCTGGAACTGATTTGTGATCAACCTGCCCCGTAAATCGTATAATATCATCCAGCCCCATAGTTTTAACCAAATTCTGTAGATTTTTTCTCTCAGGCCCTTCACCTACTATCAACATTTTGATACTATCAACACCAAATTGATTCCTGTATTTGGCAAAACTCTTAATCACAAAATCCACTTCTCTCATCCTGGCTAACCCCGCCACCATACCCAATACTAAATCTCCCTGCATAATGCCCAGCGTCTTGGCAATAGAATGATTAAATGGTCGTGGCTCAAATAAGTGGCTATCAAGCTCAAAATTAAGATACTCACAAGGTTTGTCTTTTATACTGGGAATATGGGCTTGATAATATTCCGCTACATCTTCATTTTGAAAGTAATACCCGTCAACATTATTTGCCAAAAAACTTTCCATTCTATGCAGACTGCTTTTAAATATGCGATTTGAGAGCCATTTGAAACGCTCACCCATCATTTCGATCCAGGGACTGCCGATATCATATATTATCCTAACCGATGGAAACACCCATTTTTTGAACAATGTCGCCCCAAGAAGTGCAGAAAATGGATACCTAGCATGTATCAAATCAACCTTGCGTTTAGTATGTATAGTTTTCAATCTACTAGAAATCGATAGCGCATACTTTATATTACCCAATATTGAATGCATACCTGTATCAATTTCATGAAATGAAAAGAAGCCATCTTTAGTAATTTCTGGAACAGCCTCATTTCTCCCACAAATCAAACTAAAAGCAATATCATCATCACCAGACAGCAACCGAACTAAATGCTGAAGCGTATTAGAAACAGCATAATTGCTGTTTAACGATACATTCTGCGCAAGCACAATATTCAACGTTTCCTCCATAAAAACAGTAAACTAAAGACTCGAAATAATAGCCTCGATCTTATCTTCAACCACTTCCCAACTATATTTTTGGCAAACGTCTTCCCTGGCACAAGTCCCTATGTCATTGAAATAATCCCGTTTCTCCTCAACAATGTTTTTCAATTTGAAACGTATCGCTTCAGGAGTTGGATCAACTAAATAACCATTCTGGCCATCTGCAATTATTTCTTTTGCCGATCCTGAATTATTTGTTAAAACAGCAGTTTCACAACTCATAGCCTCAAGCAAGGCCAAGCCATATGTCGGCAGAGGATCTTTCATGACAAAAAAGAACACGTCAGAAGCAGATAAAACATCAGGCACATTCTTATTAGCGACAAACCCTCTGACAAACACTCTATCTGAAAGATCAGCAGTTTTAATTCTTTCCCTGAGATACTCCAAAGCATCTCCACCACCGACCAACATAACTTTCAAATTCAATTCTTTTGCCATTTCAATAAGCATCTCTGCCGCCCACAACCTGCTAGGGACATCAAAAGATAACCTAGCTACATAAGTAACCAGGATATCCTGATCACTTACGTTTAACTCCGATCTGATTTCCATTCGCTTCTCTTGATCCTTCTTAAATGTATGCTGATCTATACAATAATACATAAGATCAATTCTTTTTTGAGGGACATCCAAGGCAACCAACTCGTTATTGATCATTTTAGAAATCACAGTCACACGATCCGCTAACAGGGCACTAATTTTTTCCTCAAAGCCAATAAGCTTCCTTTTTAGAAAATACCAGACTCTATTTTGACGAATTCGCTTAAATTCAGGCATTATATCTAACTCCAGGAGTGGCGCTCCCTGGAGAGCAAAAATCAATCCTGCCCCGAACAATTTTTTAAACACGTAACAGAATGGGGCCAGCCTGATTGATGGAATATATAAAACCGCTTTATTCTTTCTTACTAGTTTTAGAACCTCTGCCAAAGCAACAATGGCAAAGTTGAATCCATTACGCGTATCAATAAAATGAAATCTAACACCTAAATTCTTTATCTCTTGTTCTTGATCTTGAAAGTCCGAGGGGAATTTTCGAGTAATAGCATGTATTAAATAGCCTTTTTTTGCCAGTCGCTTTATCAACTCTCTATCCCAATTACCACGTCCGTAGTAATACTCATACTCTACAAAGATTAGCGTTTTCGCCAATAATACCTCCTTACCAAACATCATAACTCAAGATTAAGATCCCTATCATCTTTACAAAATGAGCCAAAAAATCGTCTTTAAAGATAACTCAAATCTTCTTAGCACCATCAAATCATCTCAACAAGACGTTTCATATGAAGAAATTCATACCCTTTATGCTTAAGTAGAATAAAAAAACGCTTTAACATCTCTAAAGCGTTTTTCGCGTTTCGCCTATGAAAAATCTGGTAAGCAAATGGAAGCTGATTGAGTGATGCAGTACTAAAAATATCATGCAAGTGAAAATTAAAAATCAATACCCTTGGAAAACCAAAGGCAGTGAGCAAAAATCTATACATTTTCCCAAAAACTTTTATATAGCTCATTGTAAGCGGAAGATGTATAGCTGGAATTACCGAAAAGGGTATTTCAATGAGCCCATTTGTGTAATATGGCAAAGAAGGGGCACTCATATTGCTATATACACCGGGCCGCCAGGAAGGCACGACGCTCGAATCAAAAACAAAACCCTGCCTTGCCAGTACTTCAAAATGCTGAGGCGAGACTCTACATTGAGGAGAGCGATAACCTAGGGGGGGAACACCAAAGTAATCGATATAAGCTTTTTTGGACTTCTGTACCTCATCTGAAAAATCATTCGGGGTTACCAGATCATGGCTATACGAATGCAGCTCAAATTCAGTGCCCACGCCTGACAGAGCATCCACTACTCCATGTCGTTGGTCTAGGATTTTACCAACAATAAAAGCGGTAAGCTTTATATCATGAGCTTTGACTATTTCACACAGCTCATTAATTCGGTCAAAGGTATTATACGTGTCAACTCGCCCATAATCCTGCTCTAGGTCTAGCGTAATACAGGCGATTTTCTGCCCGGTGGCCACGAAGTCATTACTACGCTTCTCCAACATCCAACCTCTTAATAACCTTAGCCGGATTACCCGCAGCCAAACTATGGGGTGGAATATTCTTTGTCACAACAGAACCAGCCGTTATTATACTACCATCGCCTATTGTAACACCAGCTAAAATAATAACCCCAACAGTAACCCACACATTTCTACCAATTACAACAGGTGCAACATAAGAATCAAATAAACCTTTGTGATATTCAAGAGGCTTGGAATGGGCCAATATCAGATTATTGCCTGCCAGCGATGAACCGTCACCTATTGATACCAATTCCGGATAAATGTTATCAATGGTCACATTAAAACCAATCATAACATTTTTACCAATTTTTACTCCACGTAGTCTATGTAAAACGATACGTGGCCCGGAATATGGCATTAGAAACGCAATGACAATGAAGTAAAATCTTGCGGCCATATTAAAAGCAAACCGAAATTTGCCCAGCCAACCAGAATAACCATGCTCCTTGGCAGCTTTTTTAAGCCTGTCGCCCAAAGGTTCAATTCTGGTATATGGTACTTTTATTCTGCTCTGGCTTTGCTTATTTGCTTCTTTCAAATCTCCTCCATAGGGCTACTTGGGCAAATCTTCATTTATTAAAGTACTATCACCATCTGCTTCATACTGGCGCAGCTTCAGATGATACAATATTTCCTCATTAATGTGCCTTTGCCTCCCAATCATATCAGCAATCAAAGCCAACACAATGAAAAGAAGCCCCATCACAACCAATATAACCACTAGATATAAAAGCGAGGTAAACGGAGAAGTTCTACTGGTTATGACCCAATAAATCAATATGAATAACCCAGCACCAATTCCAGGGATAAGTGTTATTAGGCCTATCGTCCCGAAAAATCTCAAAGGTTGATAATCTCTAAACGACCTGAGAATAATTGCCATGGCCTTAGTTCCATAGTTAAACCAGTTTTTAACTATTCTCGACTTGCCTTTTTGCCGCTGCTCGACTTGAACTGCAATTTCTTGAACTCTCATTCCTTTGTTTACAAGGTCAATAAAAACTTCTTGGGTATAGGTAAAGCGGCCAAACGTATTAAGCCTTAAAGCAGCTTGCCGGGAGTACGCCCGAAAACCACACTGGGTATCACTGAATTTCTGTCCCAGTAAATAACTGATTATCCTAGTAAATATCCTGTTACCCAGTCTTTTTATCCAAGGCATTTGTGCCCATGACTGCTTATCCAAAAAGCGCGATGCCGCAACAAAATCAGCCTCATTATTTAAAATAGGTTCAACTAACGATGGTACATCGTTTGAATCAAACTGGCCATCAGCATCCATGGTCACAATAACATCAGCGCCCATCGAAATCGCTGTCTCTATTCCATTTCTAAACGCAATCCCCAACCCCTGATTGGTGCCATGCGATATTGTTTTATCCACCCCGGCTTTCTTGGCTAGTGCCACCGTATCATCGGAAGAACCATCATCTATAAGCAAAATCTCTACCTTGTCCATGCCATCAATCTGCCTAGGGATCTCCAATATAACGTCGGTTATTGTTTCCTCCTCGTTATATGCCGGAATCATTACTACTAATTTCATTATGCCTAAGTACCTCCAAGATACTATTCAATACCAAACTAATCATTAATGTCGCAGAGGAACCTCGAGGCTACAGTATAACAGAGCTTTCAAGCACAGCAAAAGCTGTAGCTCAACAAAACACTAAAGTATTCGCGCGCTATCAATGTTTATGAGGTTACCTCATTCTTGACTTCTTTTGTTTTCTGATCGTAATCATAACAACCGCAGCCGCTGCAATTACCATCACAAGAATAACCACAATGAGTATCATTGTGTTAGAACTGGCAGCAGCTATAGTGAAATTAACCGTGCCGACATCACTCGCATTGCCAGATCCATCAACAGCCCTAACCGTTAATACATGAGCCCCCGCAGCAAGCTCAGTAGTTACCGTGTACGTAATAACATCTCCAACATCCACATAAGCACCATCATCCATTTTTACTTGATAGAAAGCAATGCCACTACCTGCATCGGTCGCAGCATCCCAGGTAAATGTCGGAGTTGTATCATTTGCATTGGTGGTTACAGCAACGTTTGCAGGTGCAGAAGGTATAACCATATCAATTACAAAAACCAGCTCTGCCTGGGCACCAACGTTAGTAGCGCTGTCCACAGCACGCACATATAAAGTATACTCCCCGTCGTCCAACTCGGTAGCCCATGTATAGGTTTCTACGTCCCCGATATCTACCCAAGCCTCGTCATTAATCTTAACCTGATTATGTGAAATGCCGGAAAGTGCATCAATCGCACGCGTCCAACTAAATGTAGGCGTATTATCATTACCATCACTATCCTTGACTAAAGCACCCACCACGCTGGGCGCCGTAGCATCAATACTTACATTCAACGTGGCAGCAGCACTCGGATTACCAGCCACATCCATAGCTCTCAGATTAATAGTGTGGGCACCGTCAGAAAGAAGGCTTCCTACAAGGATATCGTAGGTTAAAACGTTGCCAACATTAACCCAGGCTCCACTATCTATCTGAATCTCGTAATAATTAATGCCGGAACTGGTGTCGGTTGAGGCAATCCAGGTAAATGTTGGGGTACTATCGTTATTAGCCGTAGTTTTGACAAAAGTACCAGGAACCGTCGGCGGAGTGGCGTCAAGAGTATCAAATGTATCATCAGCCGATTCTACCGGATTTCCTGCATTATCAGAAGAAACTACGCTAAAATGGAATGTTGTACTATCGGCAAGACCGCTTAAGGAAACGCTATGGTTTGTTACCAGGTTGGCATCCAAAACAGTTTGAGAACCATGAACTGCATCAAGGCCATACTCAACATGACTGGAGGCAGGCTCATTCGTGCTCCAGGTAATGGTTATCGAATTAGCCGTTATTCCGGTCTTTTGTATATTAGATATAACCGGCGGGGTGCTATCTGCCAGAGTAGCGAAAATAAAATCTATCGAAGCAGCCTCATTCGTATACGCATCCGTCGATTTTACCCTGTAGTGATAGGTGGTATTAGGAGTCAATCCCGTCAGTAATAGTTGATGGGTGGCAACCTGAGTCGCATCTGTTTTGGACGACCCATAAGCCACCGTTGTACCATAATCAACAACACTGTCTGCATTTTCATTAGTGGTCCAGGTAATGGTAGCAGACGTTGTTGTTACAGTACCTGAAGCAACGCCTGAAATAACAGGCTGGGTGTTATCAGTAGCAGTGGTAAACGAGTATTCAGCCGATACGGCCTGATTAGTATACTCATCCACCGATATAACTCTATAATAATATTGTGTATTCGGTATCAAAGCACCGAGTAACACACTATGGCTTGTTATCTGCGTAGCATCAAGCGGAGTTATATTTGAATAGTTGCCATGTGTGCTTGATGTTGTACCATACTCCACCTGGCTGCTCGACAGCTCGTTGGTGTCCCAGTTTATTGAGGCACTGGAATCGGTTCCTATGGTTATACCATCCGGCAAAACACTGGAGATTACAGGAGGCAGGTCTGCCTGCGTCTGAAAGGTCATATCTACAGATACTTCCTCATTTGCTGAAGCATCCTCTGACTTGACCTGATAGTGATACAAAGTGTTAGGAGTAAGTCCTGTAAGCGCAACGCTGTGACCCAAACTATCTGCCGTAGCATCAGCTACTGCCGGCGCACTTGATCCATAACCCGTGGTCAGACCATAATCTACATTACTGGTAGCAATAACATTTGTGTTCCATGTAATAGTAGCTGCAGTACTAGTTACGTTTGATGACGTAACACCGGTTATAGTAAAGGCATTTGTAGTGAATGAGTACTCTGCAACCGAAATCGTTTCGTCTCCACCATTTGTGGATTTAACTTTATAATAGTAGGTAGTGTTAGCTGTCAGGCTCGTCAGATTAGCCAAATGACTCTTCTCGTCACCCACTCCAATCACAGTGGTGCCGTAAGGCCCACCCAGCGCTGTACCATATATTACAGTGGATGACGTAGCATCCACATCGGTTTTCCACGATACAACAGCGGAGTTTTCCGTGATATTTGATGTCAGAACGTCGGATATTACCGGTGCAACAGCAAAAGCCGTAATCCCGGGCAATATACCGTATAGACCCACTGTAAAAACAGCTAGCAGAATAATTACTTTCTTCTTCACCACTTCACCCCAATAATTTTATACCTTTGTAAAACCGCTGGCAGGGATAACTCCCTGCCAGCTACATAGATTACTGTAATCGATTAGCTTGTAACAAAGCTGAATTCGGCAGATATCGTCTCATTTCCGCTACCGTCTCTGGATACGACCCTATAGTAGTATGTTAGCCCAGATGTAAGCCCATCCAGAATCACACCATGACCATTGCGTAAGGTGAGATCCTCTGTAGAGAATAAACCATAGGTAGCTCTCGCAGCCGCAGCATCGGCATAAGTCTCACCCGAATGAGAGGTAGTGCCGTACACCACCTGCGTAGTAGAACCTTCATCGGTTGACCACACCACACCTGCCGCAGTGGAAGTTATAGCCACGCCGTTAACGTTGGATACAGCCGGATCAGTAGCATCACCGGTGGTGAAATTATACTCAACCGAAATGGTCTCATTACCAGCCGCATCTTTCGATAGCACCCTGTAATAATAAGTTGTGTTATCAATAAGCCCGCTTAAGGCTATGCTATGATTCATGTTATCCGCCGTGGTATCTTCTACAGTAGGAGCGCTAAGTGCATATGCTCCTGCAGTAGACCTTGAAAACACGTCGTACACCAGGTTAGATGTTGCATCCTCATTGGTCAACCATAAAACAATAGCGCTTGTTGCACCAATATTTGCCTCGGTTACACCGGTTATTTCAGGAGCAGTACCATCCGGTTGTGTTGTAAAGCTTTGCTCTGAAGATACTATTTCATTGTCATTGGCGTCCTTGGATACCGTTCGATAATAGTACGTCGTATTCGGTAAAAGTCCGGCAAGCGCAGCACCATGACCATGACTCAATGTTGCAACAAGCTGGGTGCTGGAAGCATAGTCCGTCGATACCCCTGCCACATGTGAAGCCGCATCATAGACAACCTGCGTCGTAGCCATCTCATTGGTAAGCCACAATATAATAGCGCTATTGGTAGTTACACCTGATGCACGGATATCCGATACAACAGGATCGGTCGTATCCGCAAGCGTGGTAAAATTGCTCTCATCCGAAACCGTCTCATTACCGGCCCCATCCTTGGATACAGCGCGATAATAATACGTGGTACTGGAACTTATCCCGGCAAGCCCAACACCATGACCAAGCTCCAGGCTCGCATCCTCGGCCGTAAACGAGCCATAAGCAAGCCGTGCCAGTGCTCCGGTAGCATAGGCAGTTCCCGTAAACGATGTTGTACTGTAAACAATCTGGCTGGTAGCCATCTCATTGGTATTCCAGGTAATACTCGCCGTGCTGGCACTAATTCCGCCTGATGCTACATCGGCAATCACAGGAGCTGCACCATCTGTAGATGTGGTAAATGTATTATCCCCTGAAACCGCTCCTCCTGATAAGACCCTGTAGTGATACTCAGTATTGGCCTGAAGCCCGCTCACAGCCATACTATGGGCAGTTTTCGTGGTAGTATCCAACGCAGTCGTCGACCCATAAACTGCGGTAGTTCCATATTCCACCTGACTATCAGCTGCAACATCTGTATCCCAGGAAATAGTAGCACTATATGAAGTCAATCCCGTCGAATCCACATTGGATATGGCGACGGCACTCGAAACTGCATCAGATGTGAAGGTTGCATCGACTGAGACAGATTGATTACCAACCCTGTCAATTGATACAACCCTGTAGTGATACAAGGTACCGGGAGTCAGACCGGTAAGGGTCTGAGCGTGATCGGTACTTAAGGCCGTATTCAGAATTGTTGCCGATCCATAAGAATCCGTGGTTCCATACTCTACTTGAGTAGAGGCTATTTCATCGGTCACCCAATCAATACGGGCGCTTGTCTGAGTAATAGCGTTTAACGGCGCGCTTACGCCAGAAATAACCGGCGCAGTACTATCTATAGTAAAATCCGCCCCGCTCATATCATTGGCTGTGTTCCCAGCCATATCAGTAGCAGTGATTCTTACCATCGCCGTATTAACATTAAGCGCAGGAACGGTCCATGCATAGCTGCCTGTATCGGCGGTGCTGGCAACTATGGTATTCCAGCTGTTACCGCTATTAGTTGAGTATTCTATTTTAACCGTGCCCCTGTTGCTATCAACCGTTGTCCATGTAATAGTAGTGGCCGTGCCACCCTTCAGGTATTCCCCTCCGTTGGGACTGGCAACTGTAACCACCGGAGCTACTGTTTCTACACTAAAAGATACAATAGCAGAAGTACTGTTATTACCAGCTCCATCCTTGGCTCTTACGTATAGCACATGACTGCCATCAGCAATAGCACTTGCATATGCGTATGTGTTCACATAGCCAATATCGGTCCACTCACCGGCATCAAGCTTAATTTCATACGTATCAACACCCGTCCTGGCATCAGTAGAATGAGTCCATGTAAAGGAAGGGGTGTTATTATTTGCTGAAGTTGTTCTGGTTAAATTCGATGGCACTGTGGGACCAGTTCCATCTATGAAGAATGTTACATTACCGGCAGTAGTACCAAAACTACCTACTTCCCAAACATAAAAAGCGTGTGTACCATCCGCAATTACACTGGGGAACTGATACACAGTTACATCACCCAGCGCGTCAGACCACGCACCTTCGTCCAGCCTTACCTGATAATCATTAACGCCAATCACATCATTCCAGGTAAATGTGGGTGTGTTATCGTTGTCAGCTGTAGTTCTACTCACAATGATTATTGTGCCAGCCACCGTACTGGTAAGTGTAAAAAGAACGAAAGAAGAAGCACTCAGGTTCCCCGAAAGGTCCTTCGCTCTTACGTAGAAAATATGAGTTCCATAGTCCAAGATCGTATTGTGTGTATAAGCAGCAGCAGAGCTTAATGTACTTGTCCAGCTACCGTCATCCATCTTGTATTCATAGTTATCCAGGCCCGACGTGGCATCTGTTGAAGCCGTCCAGGAAAACGTAGGTGTCGTATCATTGTCAGGTGTAGTCTTTGCCACATCCGTTGGCCGCGATGGCAGAGTAACGTCTACTGTGAAATCGGTCAGGCTATCGGCAGGGCCATCATTGCCGGCATCGTCCTTTGCCCTTACACTAAAGGTATGAGACCCATCAATCAGCGCAGTACTATGCGTATAGGTTAAAACATTGGCCACGTCCGTCCACGAGCCACTGTCCATTTTGATTTCGTATAAAGCTGCTTGCGCAGCTGCATTCCATGTAAAAGTGGGAGTATTATCGTTAGCATCAGTCGTTCTTGCCAGACCACTAACCGCACCAACAGCCGTGGTATCTATACTGAAACTAATAGAGCCAGTAGCACCAGCGGCATCAAACAAATCGATGGCCCTTACATTGAAGGTGTGATCTCCATCACCAACGGCACCGGCAAGAGCATACTGTGTGCCGTCACCTATGTTGATCCAATCACCGGCGTTAACCTTAATCTCATAAGCCTTAACTCCACCGGGTGTACTGGTCGGAGCACTCCATTTCATAGTGGGAGGATCAACGTTTATGGCCGTATATTGCACAGTATTGGTTGGCGCAGATGCAACAGGAAGAGCCTCTGCATAGGAAAGATCCAACACATTACCTGCAGAACCTATCTGGTACACAGCGCTGGTAATAAACTGATCACCAACATAAAAATCAATCTGATCGCCATTTACACCGCCCTCTTTGGCAGGAGTATCAATATCGTCAGCATCAACGTAAAAGGTATGGGGGATATCGCCATACCTTCCCGGAGTACCGAGGGTGTTCGTAAACGTCTCAGTGATTGAATACGTAATACCATCAATCTTGGCATCAATTTCTATCCCGTCAGGTGCTACTGCACCATTGATGGTAACATCACCGTGAAACTGCATAGGTTGCTGCGGAACAGCGGAAGCCGTATATGGGACAACTACCATAGCGGAAAGCAAAGCTAAACACACCGTTATGCTTATCACTCTTCTCAGTTTACTCATGTAATTCCTCCATGCTGTTCCTCAATTATTTGCTTATAATTAATACTTTTTTAAGTTTATTGCACAAACGGAAGCCCCTTCCCGGTAAGCTCGCTTTTTATTCTTCCGAGAAGGGGCTTCTTGAGTTTTTGTTCTACGTAGTTACTCTAAGTTACTAACTACTACCCTTCACCTACTATGGCATTGCTACGAGTTTACCGGCCTGAGTCAAATAGAGCCAGAAGCCAGCCGCCGGGTTCATGTCACCCGTTTCAAGCAGGGTTCTGAACGACCCAAGGAATATCTCGTAAGGACTGCCCTCATCTTGCTGCGGATCATCGCCTGGTTCACCCTGGAACATTTCGGAAATATCCACAGAGATGTAGTTATCATATTGCAGCAACGCTGCCCATGTCTGCTGCGGTACCGATACCGGCCGCAGGTAGGTCTCTACAGGCTTGGACCACTCGGAGTGTATTCCGACGGCGTTCCAGCCCTCGTACACATTGTACGTCGGCGGAACCGTGCCGGGCTCCAGCACCTCTCCGGCATAACTGAACTTGATCGGAGCAGGCGTCGGCGGTAAACCTTCGCCAAACGGATCTGAATACTCATACACACTCTCGTCCATTTCGGCCCAATAGCCTTTACCCGTACCCAAAATAGTAAGGGTATCGTTCAAAGGATTGCCATCAGGAGTATAAACCTGCCAGGTCTGACTGGCAGCGTCGTAGTACTGTACAGACAGTAACCCATCTATGTCACCCATAAGGGTATCTATACTCGCCGTATCCGGTATCAGCGGCAATGAGAAGAAGTTCCATTCGGGCATCAGGTATATGTTGTACGCCGACAGCGTGGATACCACTACACCCAGGCAGTTCTCATCTGAATTGCCTGTATTACCCGCCCAGTCAGTCGCCCTGATTTCCATCTCGTAATTACCAGGTGCCGCATCCTCAGGAATAATCATCGGCATCAAATACTGTCCAGTGGTGCCCCATGCATCTCTAAATGCCTCAGGCAATTGATACGCAGGAATCATACTTCCCCAGCTATCCTCCCCGCCACCAGGGAAACGTATCTCAACATCTCTAACACCGGAAGGTATGGTACCCTGGTCAGTCACATTAACCTGGAAGACAAACAGGTCACCGCGTCTGGCTGAAACCTCACCCAGATAGTACACGGTATCCAGTACCTCAAATGTAGGCGCACCTGCGTCTCTGATTACGTTTATAGTATCTGATCCAGGAGCCGGGTCTGCCGTTGCATTAGGCACATCCCAGATGGTTGCAATAATCTCATTATCGCCATCTACCAGCGGCACATCTACCTCAAAATCCCACATGGGGGCAACAGCGCCCTCAGGCAATGTATCAATAGTGGATATCAATGCGCCATTTCTCTTAATCACCATTCTGTCAAAGTTAAGCTCATTTACACTACCTGTTATAGTTACCAATCCCTCATTGGTGCTAGGATAAGAATCAAGCTCAACAATAGGCACGGTTGTATCAAGGGAAACCGTTACCGACTCTTCATCCTCACCATCGTCACCGGTTATATAACTGCTCTGAGCCTCAACCGAAATAGTATTGATACCCTCAGCCAGCTGATAAGTGGTTTCCCACGTCAGAGTATCGGGGTCTACATCCACGTCAAATCCCAAGAAACCGGATCCTGATACCATTACATCGTCTACATACCAGCCATCCATATCATTCAGGAAATCATCCATGGTATCAAAGCTGAACCTTATCTGCGCATCATCGACATTTTCGATTCCATAATCAGCAAAGTCAATTTCAACATAGGTCCAGGTCCACTGTGGGCCACCAAATGAAGCGCCGCCAGTGGGGAATTTATTACCGTCGTCCCAATTCCAGGCCATTGGTATATAAAGAGGTATCCTGTTGCCATTATATGGATCATGGAACCACGGACCATCCACAATGTATGCCAGTGGCTGCCACTCACCGTTAATTTTGATATCGATCAGTTTACGATCAACCTCTACCCATCCATCGGTATCCCATGAGGTCTCGAAGCTAAATACCGTTTCTTCGCCAATATCAAACGGAGTTGACACAATGCGACCGGAGTTCGCAAATCCCGGAGTATTGTAACCAAAACTATTCTCGTTGGAATAACTCCAGGAATAATTACCGCTTGCGGAACGTTCGTCACTTAAATGCCACAGGTTTGTGCTTGACTGATATGGCATCCAGCCTTTTTGCGCTCCTTCACGCTTACTGAATTCACCTGTTCCGGTTTCCGAATCGCCATCTTCCATATCGTCTTCCAGGAAGAGGATCATCGGCAAATCGATGCCAACCTGCACCGTATCAATTGATGGATCGTTTACAGTACCTTCAATATCAATTGTCGGTGTGTAATAAGCTGATCCATCAGCTGGTGTTGTAATTGCTACGTCAACCGGGTCTGCCAGCTCATTCAGAGTAAATGCCTGCTCTGTGCTGCTGGCCGCACCGCTGTTTACCACTAACTGCGATGTGTAATCACCTGTGGTATCCAGCTTGACTGTGCCTGGTACACCGGTCATATATACCTGACCCACACTGGTAGGAGCCCCTACCCCCCCCACTTCCTGCGTCGGAACCGGGCCATTGGTATTAGAAGAGGCCGCTATATACATCGTATCCTGTATCATAGCTAGGCCATTGATATTAGTTAGGCCTGTATTATAATCTTCCACCTCATTCAAATTATTCGGGTTTTGCTGTTCCGGCTCCAACTTGTAGATCGTGCCGCCGTTTGCATAGTACATGGAATCAGCACTACTAACGACCAGCGCCGAACCACCACTAAAGTGCTGGTGTGCCCCGCCAATCCACATCTGGTCCCAGCCGTTCATATTAGACGGCGGTACTCTGAATATCTGGCTATCATTTGATGGGCGACCATACAGGAACGTACCATCCGAACCCAATCCACCCATGTTCTGGCCATTCGGTGAATTCCAATGATCCACATAAGCACCAGAATCACTCGGGTCTATTTGTATAATGCTGTTCTGCTGCCAATCATTCTGCAAAGTATACTGATAGCTGGCAGTCAGAGTGCCCAGTAGTGTCCCACCCTCAAATACGGGGTTATTCGGGTCCTTGGACCATGCAGCGCCATTACCGGAAATCGCCTTTCCTATGCGCAGATCGTTATCATTACTGTTTTCTCCCACGTACCACATATTAAAGCCGGTTCCCTGTACAACTGCGGGAGCATATACATCCTGATCTTCCCAGTTGTTATTCTGGTTCCATTCGTTATTAATCACCGGATTGGAAGCCGGATAATCCCAGCTCTTTCCATCACTGGAAGTTGCATATCCAATCCTCTTGTTATTATTATTGTTTTCGCCGGTATACCACATACGGTAAGTAGAACCATCATAGGTTACACTCGGCCCACTCACTCCGTTTTCATCGAAATCCCAAGTTGTGTTACCGCTCATTACCGGATTCTCCGGCGCATCCTCTGTTCTCCATATATCGAAGACGCCTGTAGCGTTTGCATCAGATGCATAATAAACCCAGGCCCCATCCGGAGACCATGTGGGTTGATAATCCGTAGAACCTGCGGCATCGGCAAGCTGCCTAGCAGTATTCCTTACGTTACCTATGTCATTTTCATCCCAGTCAAGCATCCATATCTCTTTATCAGAACCGCCTCTGTTAAATGCCAACTGGGTGCCATCGGCAGACCACGCCGGATGCCCGTTGGTGGAGTCCTCTACTATCCAACTGCCGTTACTGTTCAACCAGCTGGACGCCATCAGGCCATCTTCGTCAACCTCAACATAGCCTATGTCGCCACCGGAAACCAGTGCAATATAATCTCCAGTGGGGTTCCATGCAGGAGCAGTATGTGCGGAGTTCCACCAGTCCTCACTTACATTCCTGGGAGCTCCCCAGTCACCGGCAGTAGCCGGCCCGATTGTCCATATAACCTTCATTGAACGGTCACGTTTTGCGCTATAGGCAATCAGGGTACCGTCGCCGTTATATGTAGGCTCGTAACTGTCATAGGTATCGGTTGTAACCCTGTTAAATACAGGACTGCCAACACCGGCAGATATATCAACCTCAAATATCTGGCTGTCACCGGTTATATCGGAAACAAATGCTATAACATCATCATCTGTCGGATGATAAACCGGATCACTCTCAACACTTGGGCCGGGATATGTCATCGGAGTACTCACATCTAGATAATCTATCGCTATGTCATATCCACCACCACCGCCAGCCGTATTAACCTGGGTAAGAACCAGCGTATGCGCCGTATTTGACAGTCCAGTATAACTACTGGTCTTTTGTGCGCGACTTGCTGAATACGCATCGATCTGGGTTTCTGCACCAGTGTCCAGTTCAACATCCCATAAACCGCCATCGGGAGCGGAGAAATATCCCAGCGTGGCCTCTGTTCCAGTGAAGCTAATAGTCACTGTCCCATTTCCAAATTGGCCCCCATTATTCGTTTTGCGGAACCAACCCTCGCTTGCGCCAGGATATTGATTATTATTATCATCCCACCAACCCCAATCACTGTAGAAGTTAAACGGTGGGTTATTGTGTTCTTCAGACCTATTTACCTGTGTCTCGCTGAAAGACCATCCGGTTGTTAGATCAGTCTCCACAGTTGTACCTGTATCGTAAATCCACAGGTTATCGCTATATATATGCGCCAGCCGAGTTCCGTCAGGAGACCAGCTGGGGTTTTCACCTAAGGCTAAATACTCTTCTGTGGTTTTGCTAAGTCCTACCCAGGTAGTACCATCACCGGACGCATTGTATGCATATCCGATTTTCGGGTCAAAATCAAATTCACCTATTGCGGTGTAGTACATAGTAAAGGATGATGTATCCACTACGGTTACATCCTGAATTCCGCCGCCATCCCACTGCCCGGAGGTGCCCGCATGCACCGGGTTGGCCACGTCCTTGGTCCAGCTAACACCATCAGCAGAAGTGGCATATCCGATCGAACCAGCAGAACCTAGCCCGGCCGAACCTATATACCACATATGATAACTGCTACCATCGTAAATAACGCTGGGATCTGAAGTTCCACCAGCGTCCCATTCAAGTGCAGTACCTTCCAGTATGGGGTTATTTGAGTCCTTAGTCCAATTCACACCATCGGTGGAAGTGGCAAGTCCTATCTTTGGATCAGTACCTATTCCCCCGTCAGAATGATAGTACATGTAGTAGGTACCACCAACATCAACCACTGACGGCCCACTTACAGAATTATCATCCCATGCAGGGTCAACATCCACTCGAAAAGATCCAGACCAGTTATCCCAGTTACTGGTAGTAACCTGTCCCGCGCTGGAATTTACAACCAATGTTCCCTGAACCAGTTGATTGTCATTTTGCGTCCAGCTATCCAGCCTGTAATAGTCCTGATTCCACTCATCGCCGGAAACAGAATCGTCTGTCACCGTATATATTCTCTGGTAGTTATCTGCATATACGTACAAGCTTCCGTCAACATATGCAATACTCTGGCAATCACTGCTCGGGGCATCGTACGCCTCAATCAGGCCGCCATTGAAATTGGTCTTAAGAACTCTATCCATTCCTCCCTGCGCACCATCCACCAATATGTAAAGATACGTTCCATCAGAGGTCATTCCTAATGGTAATTTGTTGGCGGAAAGACCGGCGGCATCCGGTATTTCCCATGCAAGATCTGCATCAGGTAACTCGGCATCCGGATTTTGCAATAAGTAAGGAGCTCTCCATTGAATAACGTAATCAATGGACCCGCCTCCCGTACCACCGGTAAAATCATAGGCATAGCCGTAGCCATAACCATAACCGGCCCCAACTGCAGACACATTATTATGTGTAACGGTCACAACAAGCCTGCCGTTTTGCAGGGTATGCACACCCTCTTCAGTGGGCAGATCTATATCCCCTATGTCATCCACAGGGTTCGGGCCGTCAATTTGCAAAACAACGCTGTCAAGGGTCTGCACTTCTGCATCGCCAAGCATCACGCTACCGGTAAGTGTTACCCACTCACCTAGTAGGTACTGATCCGCACCAAGCGAACCTGCTCCTGTTCGTGCCAGAGACGCAGTCATCGCGCCCGCGCCAAACGGAACAAGCAGCAGCGTGCTCATAACCAGCGACGTTACTACCATAGAGGCCAATGCTCTCATTAACCATTTATGCCGAGTAATCTTTACCATGATAAACCTCCTAGTGTATACCTAATAAAAAACAACAAAAAACAACGGCATGCACCACACAAACTCTCACGCTAGTTGCGATACTTCCAACCATTGCTTTAATGCTATTAGCCAATTTTTCCGACTTTCTGGAGCCATTGACAATAAATGCTCCTTCAAAAACCATACCACAAAGAGCATAAGCCCCTCAGTAGTAGCCTAGCTATCATTCTTCAAAATCGGTCCCCCGATGATAGCATAGGATTTTGGCTTTGTCAATACCCTTTAGTACTAATTAGTACCACCTATTTCACGAGTATTTTACTCAAGAACCATGTTTTCAAAGACCCATCCCCCAAAAACAACATGCTCACGCAGTAAATATCAAACCACTAGACCAAGCGTTACCTGATTTATCAGGTGAAACGCAAAATCTGATTGATGTTTTACTGATTTCTCGTGAAATCATATAACACTCTCCTGTTCCTAAAAAGAGTCAATTAAGCTCATTTTTGTGACCCTAAACTCTCACTGCTGCCTACAACGTATAAGTTTTATCACCCGCGTGTAACTATTGCCGTAACCAAAGTAACAATAAGGTTGCAGCATGGTAACAATCCACCGGAGCCAAGTTACCATTATGCTATAATAAACAACCGGGGAGAACAATTGACTAATATCTCAATAAACATCAAAGAATCCCTATCAGAGGAGCTGCTAAATCTGCTCAAAGCATGCGCGCGCGCAGCCCAGGAGCATGAATATGATATATGCATTGTAGGCGGGGTAGTGCGCGATATACTGCTTGAGCGACCTGTTAAAGATATTGACCTGTCGGTGGATGGGGATGCAATTGCGCTGGCACGATATTTGGGCAAGGCTACCGACGGGAAGGTTAAGACACACCCACGTTTTGGAACCGCCAACTATACGAAGGATAACATCAGCATTGATTTCGCATCTTCACGCTCAGAAACATATGCAAAACCGGGCGCATTACCGCAAGTCGACAAAGGAAGCATAAAAGAGGACCTTGCCCGCCGTGATTTTTCCATAAATGCGATGGCAATAAGCCTTAATGACAGCAATTTCGGAGAATTGATCGATAATCACAATGGACTTGCCGACCTAAAGGCAGGATTGATACGCGTACTGCACCGGGCAAGCTTTGCCGATGATGCAACCCGTATTTTCCGCGCTATACGTTATGAGCAGCGTCTTGGTTTTAGCATTGAGCCTGACACTGAAGATTTAATCAAGCGCAACATTGCCATGCTTAATACCATAAGCCCAGACAGGTTACGCAATGAACTGGAGCTTATTCTACTGGAAGAACACCCCGCAAAAGCACTTGGAAGAGCCGATGAACTGGGCGTACTCAGGCAGCTGCATCCATCACTAAAGGTTGATGCATGGCTTAAGAGCAAACTGGATGAGGCCAAAACGCAAAACTTAAACAATGGCATCCAAATCCAAATGGCGCTGCTTACATACAATCTTGATGAACAAGAACTAAAAGCTCTGCTTAAGTGTCTTAATATATCGGGGAAAAGGGTACATATTATCAAGGAAGTGCATGGCATAAAAAAAGAGCTATTGCAGCTTTTAGATCCCGAACTGGCCGCAAGCCGTATTTACCGCACTTTAAACAAATTTTCGAGCACTGCCATCAGTACCGTTTACATAGCTGAGGAGTCAGTAACGATTCGAAAGCACCTTGATCTGTATACAGATAAGCTACAAGACGTCCACCCCATTCTGGATGGAGAGTCCTTAAAAAAAATGGGTATTACTACCGGTCGCAAAATGGGGCAGATACTAACTAGTTTACTTGATGCCAAACTCGATCAGAAGATGCAGACCATAGGCGACGAGGAAAAGATGGTACGCCAGATGCTGCGCGGAGATAAGCAATAAAGGACGTGTCAATTACTACCGCTCGTTTTTAATCCCCAACCATTTTACCGTTGTACGGCGCAGATTTGCAGAAGGGCCACTTAGTATGGTTGCAGGAGGCAGCGAACTAAGATATGAGGCTCCATAGCGTCTACTTTTGATACGCGTGTCCAGAACAACCATAACACCCTTATCTGTCTTTGAGCGGATCAGCCTGCCGAATCCCTGCTTGAATCTCAAAATAGACTGCGGCAGAGCATATTGAGTGAAGGAATCATCGAATGTTTCAGAGCGGGCAGCAAACACCGGATCGGTAGGAACACTAAACGGCAAACGTACCATTACCAGCACACTCAAGGCGTCGCCGACTACATCCACACCCTCCCACAGGCTGGCAGCACCCAACAGAACGGAGCTGGGATTGGATTTGAAGTTATCTATCAGCCGTTTGGGCGAGCCGTCTATGCCCTGGCCCATTACCAGTATAGACTGCTTCTCAAGTGCGGGACGAATCGCTGCATGCGTGGCCTGAAGAGCCGCATGCGACGTAAAGAGCACCAACGTCCTGCCTCCGGCGGCAAGGCAGACATCTATGATGTTTTTGGATAGCGCCTGCTGATAACCCTGCCTGTTCGGCTCCGGTACGTCCTGCGAGACATACACCATTGCCGCGTTTTTATAATCGAATGGAGCATCCAAAATAAGTTCTGAAACGTACTCCAGTCCCAATCTGCCCTTGATATAATCGAATGTGTCCTCAGTGCTAAGGGTGGCACTGGTAAGCACCAGGGTTTCAGCACTGGCAAAAACCGACTCCTGCAACAAAGTATCCACGTGAAGCGGCGCACCCTCAAGAGTTACGGTGCCGTCCCTTGCCCCCAGCGTTGTCCAGTAAATATACTCCGCATCGGGAGAAAACACAGCCGATTTCAACCTGTCAGACAACTCGCCAAACAATGATGCAAGTGAATTTGTCTCCATGACCAGACCCTCGTGGGCGGCAACTGCCTCCTGAGGCAAAGCGTCAAAAACCAGGCAAAGCTTGTTCAAGCTGTCCAATATCTCTTTGAGTGATAAAATAAGGTTTTCACCTACAGATTCCACTTTGTACCAGCCGGGTTGCACCCGCACATCGGTGGTCAGGCGTATCTGTCGGTCATATTTCTTGTTGTTACTGTAATTATCCTGCGTATGTTGCTCTGCAAAATCCCTGAAAACGCCGAAAAACTCCCCAGCCCGGTCCCTGACCCGGTCCACCTTTACCCTGGCTGCCTCGGCAAGGCCGACAACTTCTTTTTGTTGCGACACAGAAAGCCCGCTGTCCGACAGTCCACCCCTTATCTGATGCAACAAGCCGACATAGAGCTGCCCACCCACATCATGGCTGAGACTGGACAGCAAATCGGACATGCCCACCTGTGTTATCTTAAAACCAAACTGGTTTGTGGCTTCGTTTTCCAGATGATGCGCCTCATCAATGATAAGATGGGAATACGAGGGTAGTATGTTGCCGCCGGAAACCACGTCGGAAAGAAGCAGTGCATGGTTGATAACTATGATATGTGCGGACTCGGCTGCCTGTCTTGAGTTATGCAGAAAACAAACGCCTTTTTGGAAATGAGGGCATTTTGTAAAAAGGCAGCTTTCTGCCTGAGCACACACCCTGCTCCAGGCATACCCCGGACCTCCCCACAGATTGAGCTCGGACTTATCACCGCTTTGTGTGGACTTTAACCAGACAAGTATGCGCAGTATCAGGCCTATCTCGTCTGTATCAAGGCCATCACTATGCCTGAGTATATTGAAACGCCGCCTGCATAGGTAGTTGCTGCGCCCTTTAAGTTGAACCGCCTTAATATTTAGGTTCAGCATAGAAAGCAACTGCGGAATATCCTTGCTTACAAGCTGCTCCTGCAAATTTATGGTATTGGTTGAAACAACCACGTGTGTCTGATTGCGCTGGGCATAGATCATAGCCGGAAGCAGATAAGCGATCGATTTACCAGTGCCGGTACCAGCCTCCACCAGCAAATGCTCGTTGTCATTAAACGCTTTTGCCACCGCATGCATCATTTCAACTTGTTGCGGACGGTATTCATAACTATCGAATGCTCCGGATAACGGGCCACCGGCCTCAAATTCACGAGTTAGTTCTTCTAAATCAAGGGCGGCCTTTTCCAGCTTAGGGGTTAGCGCCTCAGTTTTGCCAAGCGCCTGCGGCGCATCCTGCTGAGCTTGGCCAGCCTGCGTGTCGCCGTCAAAGGCGGTTTGCGCCTTAAGAGCCTTTATATCCGGCAGCAGTCTTTCCAGTGACATGCCTGTTCCCGATACCAGATGCTCCATCTCGGCAATATCGTCAAGTGGCAATGCTGCGGCCAGCTTGAGCATAGCGCCAAATATATCTTTGCCAGCCTGTGCATCATCCAGTGCACGGTGAAAACTATATTCATGTCCAAAATGGCGAGCAACACCGGACAGGCTGTAATCGGAGAGTCCGGGCAAAAGCAGTGAGGCCAGCTCATACGTATCATATGTGCTGTTCATTAATACAACGCCGTTTTGAGCCAGAAAACTAATATCAAAAGCAATGTTGTGCCCGATAATAGGATAAATGCCCAAAAAAGACTCCAGGTTTGAAGATATCGAAGAGAAATCCGGCGCTATGTCGACCTCTTCCTGGGTAATGCCGCACATACGCTGCACGAAGTAAGGAATAGGGCGATGCGGATTGACCAAAGAGTGGAAGGTATCAACCACCCTGTCTCCCTCAAATTTGACCGCCGCTATCTCGGTTATGGCGTCGTCTTCGGGACTGAGTCCGGTAGTCTCCAGATCAAGCGAAATGTAAATTGGGGTTTTGCTCATTGCAAATGAAAAGAGCAAGGTCATCAGTAACCGTCCTCTTAACAATACCCTCCAATCGCAAAAACTCCAGATGAGCCAGCGCCTCGGCACAAGCCGACATCTGCTGTATAGGCTCAAGTCCCTTGCCCAGCACTACCTCGGAAGAAGCGCCCACCCACTGCATATCCAGCATTATCTGGTAGGCGGTTTTGGATGCGGACCCCATAGCCTCAATCAACTCGGACGCCCGTACCTCATGGTGCCGGATAAGCTGATCCAGCCGCTCGTTGAAATTATGATAGACATTCTGATGAGACGGCAGAACGACATCGACATCAAGGTTGCGTATGCTTCTGAGGCTGTTAAGGTAGCTGCCCAGTGGGTTTGCAGCAGAACGTGGGTACAGGCTGATACTGGGTGTTATTATGGGCAACATATGGTCACCCGCTATAAGCACTTTATTCTTGGGGTCGTACAGGCACAGGTGCCCGCGGGAATGGCCGGGCGTAAACAGTACATCAAGATAAGACGACTCAAGTTCAATTCGCTCATCGCCCTTAAGCAATATATCGGGCTCAACGCGCCAGGTAAACTGATGCTGTCCCCACTGCCTTTGCTTCAGGATATCCACGTCCGATTCGGGCATGCCGTTGAGCAGTAACCACTTCCATATAAGGTCATCCACCTGCCAGCGATCAGGCGCCGCGCTGGGAGCCTCGCTCTGGTGCAGCATTAGCTTTGCGCCGTACAACTCCCTGAACTTGTCCGCCAGACCCATATGATCGGGATGGGCGTGGGTGATGAATATGCTTTTTATATCCTGCGGGACAAGGTTGATTTCGGCCAGCTTGGCGATCAATATGTCAAGGGTTTTTTGTGTGGGCCAGCCTACATCTACCATGATATAGCCGTCTTTGCCCTTAAGCAGGTATGCATTCAGATTACCCAGCGGATTATTGGGAATAGGTATTTTAAGCTGTGTAATACCGGGAACAATCTCCATGAATACATTCCTTCCAAACGATCCAAAACGTGCTATAGCCAAACAAGTAATATAATAACTATTGTAGCTGCCCGGCAGCGGAGCAGTCAATAAAGTTACAGCGTATGTGTAAGGTATGCCTCCAGGTCTTTCGATAACAGATTCTGATATATCGACTCGGCGCTGTTATAGTCTGAGGCCATGGTAAATAGCGTGGGGCCTGCGCCGCACAGATGCACCGACGAGGCGCCCGCATCCAGCATGATCTGTCGATATCCATCGAGTTGCGGGAAGAACTGATATGCCACAGGCTCAAAAGCGTTAAATATAAAGTGGGGGGATATAGTTTGCCCCACAAGGCTGTCATTTGCCACTTTGCGCGTTGCCTCACCATCGGTATAATGCCCGTTTTCAAGGCTGGCATATAGTTTTTGCGTCTTACTGGAAACCTCGACAAGGGGTCGCAGCAGCACCAGCCATGTCTCAGCAAAAGGCGGAAGGGGTGTTACTTTTTCACCGCGCCCGTGAATATACGCCGTTCCTCCGTAAAGGAAGAAACTGATATCGGAACCCAGTTTGGCCGCCACCTTGGACAGGCGCTCAGAGGACCACTCCAGCCCCCAAAGCTCGTTCAAGACCATCAGGGTTGTAGCCGCATCGCTTGAACCGCCGCCCAGTCCGGCCGACAGGGGAATGCCCCTGGTATATTCTATGGATACTCCCTTTTTGACGCCGGATTCCTTTTTGAGCAGGTTAGCCGACTGGTATATCAGGTTGTCCAGCGGCTTAATGCCGGCCTCGGCGGCGCCTTTTAGTGTGATATCATCTGCCGGTTCAAAGGTGAGAATATCGGACAGGCTGATGGATTGCATGACGCTGGCTATATCGTGATAACCATCAGGACGAATCCCCAGCACATCAAGTGTAAGATTTATTTTGGCATGAGCCCTAACCGTTATCAATTCTTTCCTCCATAATTCGAGATATTTGTGCCCACTGCTCAAGTGAGAGCGTTTGGGCCCGGCGCTGGTAATCTATACCAGCCTCAGTAAGCACGTCCTCGACTGCTTTTGGCGTTAAGGCCAGCCCGTTGGCCAGTGCATTGCGCAATTGCTTGCGCTTGTTGCCAAATCCGGCCCTTGCTACTTTAAAATAGACTTCTATGTCGCTTACTTCGACTGCGGGTTTGTCGTAAACATCAATGTTAATAATGGCAGAATCAACTTTAGGCCTTGGGTAAAAGGCATCCGGCGGAACCTTGCGCACGACCTTTGGTTTACCGTACGTTTGTATGCCCACCGCCAGCAGATTCATGTCAGGAGGCTCAGCCATCATGTTTTTTGCCACCTCTTTTTGTATCATAACCACTATCTTTGACGGCTGAAACTCCGATTCCAGAAAACGCCGAAGCACCTGAGCCGCTATGTTATATGGAAGATTAGCCACTACTTTGTATGAGCTGACCCCGTCACCCAGCAACTGCTCAGGCGTTGTATTAAGTATATCAGCATTGACCACTTCAAGACCTGGCGTTTTGGACATGTTCTCGGCCAGCTGATTATCGAGCTCAACGGCGATCACTCGCCCGGCATTCTTTAGCAGTTCCTGCGTAAGTACGCCCAACCCCGGTCCAACCTCGATAACGGTATCATCGCTGCAAATCCCGGCGGCAGCAAGCATGGTATCAAGGTAGCTGCTATCCACAAGGAAATGCTGACCCAGCGCCTTCTTGGCACGCCTGTCCATGTTCCTGAGTAGTTCCTTGACCTGCTTTAACTGTGATACCACGAGTCACCTTTCAAAGCATATTGCTAGTTTTAGAATACATTATTATAAAGAAAAGGGACAACCCTTTTTTAAGAGTTGTCCCCTAACATAGTTAATATAAACCAAATTTAATCAGTTATATTGTAAAGCCTTAGAGCGTTCTCACGCAGAACCAGGTTTTTGGCCTCGTCTCTTATAGGCAGCTGATCCCAGTCATCCAGGAAGTTGTTAGCGCCATTGGTGCCCCAAACAGTCTTGGTGCGCAGGCGACCGTCCACATTCTTGAGTGTCTGCGGCTCCCAGTATTTGGGCCTGTGTGCCGCCACATCCATGTATACGTTCTCGTGCTTATATGCCATGGCGATAAGCTCATCAACCCACGGCCAGCCGGTATGCGAGCCTATGAGTACCAGACCCGGGAAATCGATAGCGATATCGTCCAGATAAATCGGGCGTCCCACTTCAGAGGGCATCACTTCAAGCGAATGTCCCACCTGAATGGATACCGGTATACCGAGCGAGCGGGCGGTTTCATACAGCGGATAGTATTTTCTGTCGTCATAGCGCAGGCCATAACCATAGCTATGCACGTATACGCCCTTAAAGCCATACTCTTTAACAGCCTTTTCTACCTTAGCAATACTCTCTGAAATTTTCAGCGGGTCGTATCCGGCCAATCCATAAAGTCTGCCGGGATGGTTTTTGACGGCCTCATATACCTCTTCTTCCTCATAGTACATGCCGCCGATGGGAATCCTTTTTTTGTAGGAATACATTTTGTTGGTACAAACAAGTGTCTTATCTATTCCCTCTTTGTCCATGTGTGCCACAAACTCTTCCGGGGTTCTGCCTGGTCGTGGTGCTTTGGCCGGTGCCCACTCTCTGCCAGCATAGTAAGAAAGAACGGTACGGCCCATAATTCTGAATTCATCGGCTTCCGTCTCAAACGCCGCTTTTTCACGTCCCGGGGTAAACAGATAGCACATCATATCGACTGCGCCGACTTCTCGTGCTTTAACGTCTCCCATTTAACAAGTCCTCCTTTTAACTTTGTATCGTAATTATTATTAATTTAACCGATATACCGCACAGAGCAATACGGGGTAAACGCCTATTTTTTCTCCGCCGGAGGGGCTGCCATTTTCTTCAGACCCATTAGTGCGGTACCCATGGATTTGGCATATTGCAGGGATCTGGATATATCCATCTGCAGTCCGTCGTTTATGCACTTCTTGATAATCTTGAGCGCATTGATATCCTTGGTTGCGATTGCTTTGGCCAAAGTTGTTGCCTCGTCCAGCAGCTCATCCACGGTAACAACCTTGTTTATAAGTCCCATGGCAAGGGCCTGATCGGCCGTGAAGCGTTCACCGGTGAACATCATCTCTTTTGCCCTGGCATCACCGATAAGTCTGGGCAAGCGCAGGGTTCCGCCTGCACCGGGCATAACGCCCATGTTTATCTCCGGGAACCCGAACTTGGTGTTATCTGATGCGATACGGATATCGCAGGACAGTGCAACCTCGCAGCCGCCGCCCAGTGCATACTTGGCGATAGCGGCGATAGTTGGTTTTTCACACGCTGCAATGCTGTCAACTATAGAAAAGATTGATCCGGCGCGGCGTCCCTTGGCACGGCCTGCCTTAAGGTCCATACCGGAAGAGAATATGTCTTTTCCGCCGGTGATCAGCAGTACTTTGATATCGTCATTAATGGCAACCTCGTCCAGCACCTGCTCGACTTCTTCACTCAGGTCCACAGAGATAGCGTTTTTCATCTCGGGCCTGTCAAAAGTAAGAATGGCTACGCCTGCTGAAACCTCATATTTTATGTTCTCATACGCCATTGCGTCCTCCTTAAATATGTCATAAATAGTTAATAAGGTGCATCCCCCCATATGCGGGCGAATACACCTTACATTTTCATGATTCTGCTTTTTTATCCGGCTCTGGTATATCCGCCACTGGCACTCAAGACCTGACCGGTAACGAAATATGCCTGATCAGAGGCGAAATAGGTTATTGCATTGGCAACATCGTCCGGGAGACCGAGTCTGGCCGGGGTATCGCCATCGGGTTTTTTGCCCATGGGATACAGCTTGATCATTGCCGCTTCTCTCTCAGGATTACGCTTGGTAGGTACGTTTGCCTCTTTCCAGAAACCACGTCTGCCCGGGCCTTCTTCGGGAAGGGTTGCGCCGGGGCATACCACGTTTACGGTTATGCCATAACGACCGATTTCCTGACAAAGCGCTTTTGAAAAGGATATGATGGCACCTTTTGTACCGGAGTAGACGGCTTGCCTGTTCTCACCCACGCGTCCGGCATCCGAGCCAACGCTGATGATTCTGCCGCCGCCACGCTTCTGCATGTAGGGTATTGCCTCGTA
This sequence comes from Chloroflexota bacterium, assembly GCA_018648325.1. Lineage (GTDB taxonomy): Bacteria > Chloroflexota > Dehalococcoidia > JABGRK01 > JABGRK01 > JABGRK01. The sequence goes on along the minus strand of JABGRK010000017.1, from coordinate 110,693 downwards.
GCAACAGTTAATAGTGCCATAGTAGTTTACGTTAATCTGTTTTGCCCACTCCTCGGGAGTGGAATCCAGGAACGTCTTGGTGATAAATACGGCGGCGTCATTTACCAGAATGTCGATTCCACCGAAAGTTTCGGCAGCCTTGGCCATCAGGGCTTTAACGTTCTCCTGATCGGCTACGTTAGTCTTATATGCCAGAGCCTTTACACCCTTGGCCTCGCATTCTTTGGCAACGCCTTGAGCACCGTCTTCGTCCAGATCGGCGATCACTATGTTTGCGCCCTCAGCAGCTAAGGTTAGAGCGATCATACGGCCAATGTTAGAAGCCGCACCAGTCACTATAGCGGTTTTTCCTTTGATACCTAGATCCATATTCCTATTCCTCCGTTACACGTTTTTATTTACCAGATAAAGTCTACAGTTGGGTAATTCAAGATTCAACCTTGTTTATACTTGTTTTTTTAAAACAGGCCGTGCACCTGCTGTCGACTCTCGTTTAACAGGCCACCAATGCAAGCCAGCTCAAACCGGGTTATCCTGCGGCGCCCAGAAACCTTTACTTACCGCTGCTTCCTTCCGGATCTGACGGGGTTCATAACGTTCTACCGCGCAGGACCCGACTATCAACGCCGCTAAACAAAGGCAACACTGCCAGAACTAAAGCCTTGAGCAGGAATTCAATCCCGCTGTAGCGGATTGCGGGTACAGGGCACCGCTAGCTCCCCATCTAGCACGACCCGTTATAGATACTATCATGATGCGTTTTTTAATGTCCAGATAACTTTAGGGCGCACTGCCCGGTGATATTACAACCTTGCGTCCTTCACCATGGCCCACGCTCTGTGTAGCGACTTCAGAATCATCGCGCAGGGTTATATGTACAATTCTGCGCTCGTTTGAAGGCATAGGTTCCAGGCTGATGGAGCGTGCGGTTGATTTTACCTCGTCGGCTGTTCGTTGAGCCAGGCTGCGTAAGGATTCGTAGCGTCTCTCACGATAATGCTCAACATCAAGCGTTACACCGGCGTTGACCCGAAGTTTGCGACTGGTTATAAGGTTAACTACATACTGAAGTGAAGACAATGTGTCGCCACGCCGTCCGATAAGTATTCCCAAATCCTCACCGGATACGTCCAGAACCTTATCGTCCGGTTGATCGGTGTTTTCTCTGATATCAACTGTAGCAGTGATATTCATTAGGGTTAGAAGTTGCTCTAGAACCTCTTTGCCCAGCGGAGTAACATCTTCGGGGGCAACATCGGGAGTGACATCAGGGGTAACATCCCCGGTCGCAGACAGCGTGCGCCGTCTTACCTTAACTCTTGCTTCTTCTGAGCCAAAACCAAAAATACCAGCCTTACCTCTGCTGATAATCTCAATATCTGCTTCCGTTTTATCTAAACCAAGCTCCGTGAGAGCCTGCTGAACAGCCTCATCTACGGTTTTTGCGCCTACTTCTAATTCGTCCATCTTTTCTGCCCTTCCTCTTGCCTTGATTCTGAGGTGGCTGCTCTACCTTTTTGTCGCCCCAGTACGAAGATTTCTCATCTCCTTCGCCATTCTCCTCATCCTCATCCTCGTCCTCATCCGACAAATATTCCTCTACCTTGCTGTCTATGACGCTCTCTTCGATTTGCTTCCTGGACTGTTTATACGTTGGCATCGGCTTAGACTTGACCAGCCCACCCCAACCCATCATGAAATACTGCATAATAATACCTACTATTGCCGAAACCACAAAATACACACCCAGTCCACTGGGGAACTGCAAAGTTATAAAGGCAAACATAGCAGGGAACATGAGCTGCATCATCATATTGGACTTTTTCTGTGCCGGATCATCAGTCGGCTGAGCAGTCATTTTCTGCTGCACCCACATGGTTATACCCACCAAAATTGGTAGTATGAAATAAGGATCAGGAGTAGCAAGATTAAGCCAAAGGAAATTGGACTCAAGTGGAATATTCTGATTTACTACGCCCCAGGAATAAAGATGCGATGACAGCGCCATAAGATCGTGCGGAGTCGCAGCTAATGCCTGCCTGATAGACTGAAACAGCGCAATCCAGATAGGAAGCTGAATAAGCATGGGCCAGACACAACCCAGCGGGCTGATACCATGCTCCTTATACAGTGCCATTGTAGCTGCGCTCATCTTCTGGCGATCGCCACCAAATTTCTTCTGTAGCGCCTTAAGTTTGGGCTGAATCTCATGCATTGCCTTGGTTGACTTTAGCTGCTTTTTGGTAATGGGAAACATTGCCAGCCTGACAATGATGGTAATTGCTATAATAGCAAGGCCAAAACTGCCACCAAAGAAGTTAGCCAGTACTATGGTTAGGTTCATTATGGGATTCAGTAGTATTACATTCCAGATTTCTATCAAAAGCTAATGCCTCACTCAGCTATTATTGAAGCTTCCTGTCCATTATGGGTATTGATTGCAGCAAGTTTGCCACTGTTTCCATAAACGAAAGCTTTGGTTTCATAGACACTCATCGGGGATTGTATAGGTTGACCAAACGATAATGTGTTCCACTCCTGAGTACTCAGATTCGTTGGACGGAGCCCATATACACTACCATTGCTGGATGCCACAATTATTACAGGTTCATCATCATCATTGCCCCAAATCTCATCATCACCCCATTGCATAGCCAGTAATGGACGAGCGGTTATTGAAGCGCTGGTTTTAAAACTATTCTTGAGTGTGCCACTGGCTGCACTTAGCGAATAAATATTTTTGTCAAGAGAACCCACATATATAAGCCCATCATCTTCGCCATTATCCGGTGTGCTGTCATAGACAATTGCCTCGGTCCAGAACCAGTCACCGGCCATAAACGGCTCGTCCCACGCCTTGATGCCTTTCATCTTATCGACTGCATAAAACTTACGATCAAAGGAACCAAAATAAACATTGTCCCCATAAACCAGCGGCTTGCCGCCAATAGCCCCACCAGTTTCAAATGCCCATTCCAGTTCACCGCTAGTAGCATCCAAGGCATACAATTTTTTATCAAAACTGCCGAAGTATATCATATTGCTATCAGCATCAAAAACAGGCGTTCCCCAGATCTTGTCATCCAAGGTGCCGGTTGCCGGATACTGCCATTCTTTATCAAGATTATCGGCATTATAGGCGTAAAGCACACCTTCATCCGTGGGAACATAAACCATATCATTGGCTACTTCTACTCCACCTACGATATTGGAATCAAGGATGACTGAGCTTTCTTTATCACCACTATGAGCATTTACTTTGTAAACGGTACCATTATAAGAGCCCACATAAATATATCCATCAGAAAGCACAGGAGCACTGTACATTACAGCATTAGTCGATGTGTTACTTAAAATTGTGGTCCATCTGGTATCTCGGCTATTCAATAAATCATAAGCAACAAGCTTGCCATCCACGGTACCTACAATCAGGCTGACAAACTCTTTATCTACCTGCTGATCTCCCTCTGTAACCTGTCTTGTGTACTTATGCACCAAACTGCCGGCCCACCCAATCTTGGGCGCACCACTACAACCGGTAAGGGCAAGGGTAGCAAACAGTGTTAAAACAAGGATTGTTATTAGTGCCAGTTTAAGTTTTGCCTTTATTTCAGACCTCCGCCATGTGGCCATTAATCTCTTTTTACTTCCTATGGTACCGGATCGTACCTTCCCTCATTCCAGGGATTACATCTTAAGATTCGCTTGAATGTCATCCAGCAGCCCTTGAATATCCCATACTTTTCGATAGCCTCAATGCCATACTGTGAACAAGTAGGCTGAAAGATACAGGAATGAGGTGTAATTCTTGACCAGGTTACCTGATACAAATGTATCAAACCTTTAAACAGCCATTTCATGGCCTATCATCCTTCAAGTAGCCGCCCTCTTTTTAGCAAATCCTCCAGTGCCTTTTTCAATTGATCGTAGCTGGCTGTGCCAGCGGGTTGTCTGGCAATTACCACCAGATCCCATCCTTTAACTGTCGGGGTAAGCCGGGCGGCCTCGCGCAGTCTTCGCTTGACCTTGTTTCTTACAACCGCGTTGCCCAGTCTCTTGCTTACAGAAAAACCGAACCGATATACTTCCAGTTCGTTCTCAAGCACCCTGAGTGCCAACAACCTGTTGGCCCATGATCTGCCCTTAGTATAGACTTGAGCAAATTGGCTGTTTTTTTTCAGCCGTTTATCTTTTCGCATCAGGGGCATTGCCGTATTCTTGTTTTTCTCCTATGCCACAGTTAATAGCTTGCGACCCTTAAGTCGTCTATTTTTTATAACAGCTCGTCCGCCACGGGTATGCATGCGCGACAAGAAGCCGTGTTTTCTCTTCCTTGGTATTCTTCTTGGCCGACTGCTTCGCTTCTTAGCCACGTTATCTACTCCTTGAAAAGCTTCAAATATATTCTTGCGTAACGAGTAATTATACTTCAGTTCTCCGGCTGGTGTCAATCTTAATAATCTGCTCTAATAATACAAGACGGACATGCAACAAATAAACTTTTGACCGTCACCTGTGCAAAATGCTAGAATGAGCGATAACTATACTTAGGATAAAAAGCGGGGGTGATCGTATGTCGGGACATTCTAAATGGTCAACCATTAAAAGACAAAAAGGTGCGACCGATGCCAAACGCGGCCAGCTGTTTACCAAACTGGCCAAAGAGATAATCATTGCTGCCAAGCAGGGCGGCAGCGACCCCGACATCAATTTCCGACTGCGCCTTGCCGTACAACGCGGGCGTGATAATAACATGCCGCTGGAAAACATCGAGCGTGCCATCAAACGTGGCTCCGGTGAAAGTGATGACGGAGCTGCTCTGATTGAATCCATGTATGAAGGATACGGGCCCGGCGGTACAGCCATACTCATTCAGGCTCTTACCGACAACAAAAACCGAACTGTGGCTGAAGTAAGAAACGCCTTTGTGCGCAACGGATCAAACATGGGTGAGGCGGGATGTGTTTCCTGGATATTCGAATCCAAGGGTGTGATATCGGTTCATTCTGATAACGTGGACTCCGAAGAACTGGCACTTATAGCCATCGATGCCGGAGCCGACGACGTAAAGGTTGAAGACAATACTGTGGAAATATACACCGCCCCAGAAGACTTTGAAAGCGTGCAAAAAGCTTTGGAAGAAAACAACGTAAAAGTCGATTCTGCCGAAGTAACCATGGTTCCCAAAAACCTGGTGGCGCTGGATGAACAAAAGGCAATATCCACGCTCAAGTTCCTTGAAAAGCTTGAGGACCTTGACGACGTGCAGCACGTCTATACCAACGCCGATTTCCCGGACGAGGCCCTGGCAAACTACCAATCTTAAAGGTGCGGTGAACAATGCTGATTCTGGGTATAGACCCCGGACTGGCGCTCATGGGCTACGGTTTGATTGAAACCGACGGCGATGACCTTACCGCCATAGACTACGGCGTAATCTCCACACCGGCAGGCCAACCCACTCCCGATCGTCTCAAAACCATCTATACCGAACTGATGGCAATTATCAAACGCTACCAGCCGGACGAGGTCGCCATCGAAAACTTCATTGCCAAGAACCTGCGAACGGCACTGCTGGTAGGACAGGCGCGTGGAGTAGCGGTGCTGGCCGCAGCGCAAAACAACCTGCCCGTTTACGACTACACGCCCTTAATGGTAAAACAAACGGTTGCGGGTTACGGTAAATCCAGTAAAATGCAGATACAGCAGATGGTTAAGCTACAACTTAATCTGGAGAGCATACCGCGTCCGGATGACGCAGCCGACGCGCTGGCCATAGCCATATGCCATATACAACACTCAGGGACTGCCAGACTGATCGCCGAGAGCGAGGAAGGGGCTTAAAAGATATGATAGCAGGAATAGAGGGGACACTGGAAGCATACGGAATCGATTACATCATAGTAAAAGTGGGCGGCATCAGCTTTCAGATATTCGTACCCAGCCCGGCATCGGCAGGTTCGATAGGCGAGCGGGTCAAGCTGCGCACCAGCCTGCAGCTTAAGGAAAACTTTATTGGCGTTTACGGGTTCGCTACCGCCGAAGAGCAGGAACTGTTCGAGATGCTCATCAGTGTGAGCGGCATCGGGCCAAAGGCTGGGCTTTCCATGCTGGCGACCATGAATCCTGAACAACTTTCGCTTGCCATCGTCAGTGGTGATGCGGGCGCCCTTACCGAAACACCGGGCGTTGGTCCCAAGATCGCCAAGCGGGTGGTATTGGAGCTGAAGGACAAGCTGGCAAGCTGGCAGTCATCTGTGGCGGCAGCGGGAACATCGGACAACGGCGAGGTACTGGCAGCGCTCAAGAGTTTGGGGTACAGTGCGTCTGAGGCGCTGTCTGCAATGGCGGCAATTCCCGATATAAACGATCTTAAGTTAGAGGATAAGATAACACGTGCCCTGCAACATCTGGGGAAGGTGTAGGGGGGTTTGATGACTGCAGCAGCATACATCCTTGCAATCGTTTCAATTATTCTGGCAATTGCCATAGTTGTGCTTATATTCAGGTCTAAAAAGACGGGTGAAACAGACACGTCAGCGCTGGAGCAGAAACTACTTTATGCGCTGGCATCGCAGACATCGATAAAGGCGATACAGGACAAGCTGGAGGGACTGCCTAAAGATGTAATGCAGTCGATAACAGGCAGCCTGAGCCAGAGGACGGGTAAGCTCAACGAGCTGATGGCTACTTTTGAGCTGACCAAGTACGACAGGTTGTTCTATCTGGGGGAGCCGATTGATTTTGTGGGCGTGAAGTACGGCGAGGGCATCGATTTTATAGAGGTCAAAACGGGCAGATTCAGGTTGACCGAGGACGAGAAAAAACTCAAGGAACTCATTGACGCAAAACTGGTAAACTATGTACCACTTTCGGTAGAGCGCATCGGCATCGCCGAAGAGGTGGAAACAACGAGATAGGTTACTGAATGGATTCTAACAAAATAAAACAGATTATCAAAGATATGGGAGCAACCCTTTGCGGTATTGCTCCCATTCATAGATTCAGTGAAGCGCCGGAAGGCTTTCATCCTACAGATATTTACAATGATTGTGAGTCTGTAATTGTTTTCGCAAAAAGGGTTCCTTCCGAATCCCTATTTGCCCGGAATTGCGTTCCATATACATTCGTCAATGATGTTGTAACGCAGAAAGTAGATCACCTTACAGTTACAATTTGTATGGCTTTAGAAAAATTGGGCGTAAAAGTCGTACCAATTCCTTCGGATGATCCTTACGAGCACTGGGAGCCGGAACGATCTTATGGACGAGCAATTTTATCCATGCGTCACGCAGGTTATCTTGCTGGGCTGGGAGTATTGGGCAAAAACACTCTGCTTGCAAACAAAGAGCTTGGAAATATGATTCAGCTTGGGGCGATCCTTACCAGTTTAGAACTGGAAGGCGATCTAATAGCCAATTACGAGCATTGCCCACCGAATTGCAGCCTGTGCATTGATAACTGTCCCGCAAAAGCCCTGGATGGAACAACGGTTAATCAAAAACTTTGCAGACCATTATCAATTTTTGTAACAAAAAAAGGGTATAATCTTAAAAAATGTAATATTTGCCGCAGGATTTGTCCTCATTTATTGGGGCTTAAATAAACAAAAAAGAGATAAGATGAGTAAAACATATTGCAATAAGGAAAACTACTAAGAGTATAAAACTATGCCAGAATTTAAAATTGTATCAGATTTAAAGCTAACGGGTGATCAGCCGCAGGCCGTAGATAAGCTTGTCGCGGGCTTGCAAAAAGGTCATCGCAAGCAGACGTTGCTGGGTGTTACAGGCAGCGGTAAAACCTTTGCCATGGCCAACATCATCGAACGCACGCAGCGCACCACGCTGGTGCTATGCCACAACAAGACACTGGCCGCGCAGTTATGCTCGGAGTTCCGCGATTTTTTCCCGGATAACGCGGTGGAGTACTTCGTTTCCTACTACGACTACTACCAGCCGGAGGCGTATATCCCACGCACCGACACGTATATAGACAAAGAAACGGACATCAACGACGAGATAGATAAACTGCGCCATGCCGCAACAAAAGCGCTGCTTTCCAGAAAAGATGCCATCATCGTGGCATCGGTGTCGTGCATCTATAACCTCGGTTCGCCGGAAGAATATCGCAGATATATAGCATCGATCCGTAAAGGACAGAAGATCAAGCGCGATAAACTGGTGCGACAGCTGATCGACATGCGCTATGAACGCAACGACATGGATTTTACACGCGGACGATTCCGGGTGCGCGGCGATACGCTTGAGGTGCAACCCGCCTACGAGGTGCTGGCAATAAGAGTCGAGTTTTTCGGCGACGAGATAGAGCGCATCATAGAGTTGGACCCGGTTACAGGTGTGATACTGAAGGAACGCGACGAGATAGAAATTTTCCCAGCCAAGCACTTTCTGGCATCAGATGAAAAGCTGAACTCAGCCCTTGCCAACATCGAGGTAGAACTTAGGGACAGACTGACAGAGTTTAAGGATCAGGATAAACTGCTGGAGGCGCAGCGGCTGGAATCGCGCACCAACTACGACCTTGAAATGCTGCGCGAGGTGGGATACTGCAACGCCGTGGAGAACTACTCGCGGCAACTGGCACACAGACCTGCAGGCAGCTCGCCGGATACACTGCTGGATTATTTCCCAAAAGACTTTCTGATGTTCATAGACGAATCGCATATGACACTGCCACAGGTGCGCGGCATGTACGGCGGCGACAGGTCGCGCAAGGAAACGCTGGTGGAGTTCGGATTCAGGTTACCGTCGGCACTGGACAACCGACCTCTCAACTTCGATGAGTTCGACGACCGCATAAACCAGGTGATATATACATCGGCCACACCTCGTCCGTACGAGTATGAGAACAGCGAACAGATCGTAGAGCAGGTGATACGACCGACAGGCCTGCTCGATCCGACCATAGAGGTAAAACCGACCAAGGGCCAGATAGACGACCTGATGGCTGAAATACAAAAACGAGTTGAGAAAAGCGAGCGATGTCTGGTAACAACGCTGACCAAGCGCATGGCCGAGCAGCTGGCCGAATACCTGAAGGAGATGGGCGTTAAAACACACTATCTGCACTCGGAGGTCGATACTTTGGAGCGCATCGAAATACTGCGCGACCTGCGACTGGGCGTATACGACGTTGTTGTTGGAATCAACCTTTTGCGTGAGGGTCTGGATTTGCCGGAGGTTTCTCTGGTGGCAATACTGGATGCCGATAAAGAGGGGTATCTAAGATCGGCCGGGGCGCTGATTCAGACCATGGGCAGGGCGGCGCGGCACGAGGACGGGCATGTGATAATGTTCGCCGACATGGTGACCGATTCCATGCACACGGCTATCGATGAGACGACCAGACGGCGCATGATACAGATGGACCACAATGAGAAGCATGGCATCACCCCGCAGAGCATCAAAAAGGCGATACGGGGCATAACCGATCAGTTGTTCAAAAAGGGCAAGACTGAAGCTGAGATGGTTAGCCCGTTTATGGACATTCCCCCGGACGAAATAATGCGTTTGATTAAGGACCTCGAATCTCAGATGAAAACGGCAGCTAAAAACCTTGAGTTTGAAAAAGCGGCATTGCTGCGCGATAACATAGTGGAGCTGAGAAAAGAAATGGCTGTTTTGAGCGACGGGATTGCTCCCAAAAAGGTGAGTAAAAAAAGCAACCATCGCAAGAGGATGAGACGTTTGCCGTGATAAATCAGGTGCAGGGCAAAGCCCTGCCGGGGGTTTGGGGGTGTCCCCCATTCCTCTAATCTTCCCCCAAGAATGGGGGATCAAGGGGGTTGATGTGGATACAAGCCCTGAGGATGTAACCAAACAGGAAAAGCGCGAAAAGCGCAAGCGCAAACAAAAGGACAAGATGACTCAGCATGGCAAGGGCATAGCCAAGATATACGAGGATGCCGTACGTAAACGTGCAAGGGAGGAAAAACCGGATGACGAAAGTGACTAAAGAGGGGGCTGGTAAATTCAGCTATCATTATCCGTTTTGCGCAACCATTGTTACCAGCCACGCCGAGGGCAGGGATAACGCCATGGCAGTGGCCTGGCACGCGCCTATATCGGTAAATCCGCCGCTGTACGGTGTGTCCATATCGCCAAGGCGATTTAGTTTGGAACTGATTCTGCAGTCAAAGGCGTTTGCCATTAACTTTATGCCCATGAAATATGCCGAGCTTGTGGCCCAGACTGGTGGCAGCAAGGGCAGCAACGTTGATAAGTTTGCCAAGTTTAATATCGAAAAAGAAGAATCGATCAAGACAAACGCGCCCGTTCTCAAGAAAGCTTATGCGGCATATGAATGCGAGCTTTACGATCATATAACGCTGGGTGACCACGTCTGGTGCGTTGGCAAGATTGTGGCCGTGCATTATGAGCAGGAGGCCTTTAACGACAAGGACCTTTTGGACCTGACAAAGGTAGACCCGGCACTGTACATCAGTGGGGAGAACTACGTTACTACACTGCCATCAAGCGTGCGGCATCTGGAGCGCAACGACTACGGCAACAGGTAGTCTAGACATCCTCCGAATTGCCGTTGCCCAATACCTGCCGCGGCTTGCCCGGCTCGGCAGCACTAATGAGTCCCTCTTCTTCCAGCATGTCTACAATACGGGCGGCGCGCGGGTACCCGATACGCAGTCTGCGCTGTAGGAACGATGTCGAGATGCGATTGTGCTCTATGGCAAGGCGCTTGGCCTCTTCCAGCATGGGGTCTTCCTCACTGCCGACGGGTGGCTCCAGCGCAGAAAATGATTCAGCTACGTTGTCCTCACTGATACCCCTGTTTTCTTTCCAGAACTTGACCAGACTACTCACCTCTTTGTCGGAAACAAAGGCACCACGCAGGCGTCTGGGCTTTGAGGCACCGATAGGGAAGTACAGCATATCACCGCTGCCCAGCAGCTTTTCGGCACCGGCGGTATCCAGAATGGTGCGCGAGTCGATCTGCGATGGCACTGAGAAGCTTATACGGGTTGGGAAGTTTGACTTGATAAGCCCGGTGATAACGTCTACCGACGGGCGCTGTGTGGCAATAATGACGTGTATTCCGGTAGCGCGTGATAACTGCGCTATGCGGCATATGGCCGGCTCAACCATGTCTGCAGATGCGGACATCAGATCAGCCAACTCATCGATGATGACCACCAGATAGGGCAGGCGCTCTTTCATCTTCATTTTTTTGTTGTAGTTTACGATGTTGTTTACACCGGCTGCGGCGAACTTTTTATAGCGGTTGTCCATCTCCCAGGTGACCTTCCTTAAGGCACCTATGGCTGCTTCAAGATCAACCACTACCGGTGAAATGAGATGAGGGATGTCGTTATAGGCTACAAGCTCCACACGTTTGGGGTCAATAAGCAGCAGCCGCATATCCCTGGGCGTATTATTGACCATAAGACAGGCGATAATAGCACTAAGGCATACCGTTTTGCCGCTGCCGGTTGCACCGGCGATAAGCAGGTGTGGCATTTGCGCCAGATCACCCACCACGACCTCGCCGCCAGCGCCTTTTCCCAGGGCCAGCGCCAGCTTGGTCTTGGTTTTAGCCTTGCTAAACTGCTCGCTTTCCACGCAATCGCGCAGAGAAACAACCGCCTTGATATCATTAGGAACTTCTAGTCCGATTATGGCTTTGCCCGGAACCGGAGCCTCGAACCTGATGGACGAGACGGCCAGTGCCAGCGCCAGATCGTTGGTAAGCGAGGTGATTTTTTCTACCTTGACCCTTGTTCTGGATATTTCCTCGAAGTACTCTATGGCATTCCCATTTCTGTCACGCTTTACCTTACCGTCAGGATCCCGTTCGGTAATCTTTTTATATTTACGATCCCACCCCGGCTCTATGCCAAACTGCGTAATGGTGGGACCGGGATTTATCTGCACAACTCTGGCCTCGACGCCATAGCTTTCAAGCGATTGCTCGATAAGCTGAGCCCTTTTTTCGTTGATATCCTGTGAAGCCTCACTGGGCCTGGCATCAGGTGCCCTGCTTAATAGTTCGATTGGACTTAAGTGCGATGAGGGTTCTTCTTCTTCTACCCTTGTATATTCTCTTATTTCTTCCCGGACAACATCTGGTTCCGGCTCTCTGATAATTGTCTCGGGGACCTCTTCCTCTACTACTTCTTCTACATCCTCTGGGGATTCTTCTTGAGTGGAATCCTCAGGAAGATCTTCTGTTGGTGTCCCGGTAAACTGTTGTTCCCTTATCTGAGCCATCCTCTGCGCAAATGATATCTCACCATCCTCTGGTTGCTCATCAGCTGGTTCCTTTATCTCTTCAGTTTCTTCAATGACCACGTCAGATTCCGGCTCGCTGGCAATTGGCTCGGGGACCTCTTCCTCTGTTACTACTTCTTGTACAGGCGCTACTTCTACTGCATCTTCTGATGGTTCTTCTGCTGGAGGCCTGGTGATTTGTTGCTCCCTTATCTGGGCCATCCTCTGTGCAAAAGATATTTCGCTGGTTGGAGGTTGCGGTGCGGGCGGCGCCTCGACAAGTGAGCCATCAGGCTCAGGTTTATGCGCCACCTCAGGCTCAATCGCCACAGGGTCGGCAATAGTTTCTATGGTGCTTTTAAGCGGGGTATAGGCCACATCATCAGGCATTTCATATTCATCAGCGTCTCCATCGCCACTTCGGCGAAGTATCAACCTGACTACTCTAGATATCAAACTCCATGTCAGTGTGGGGAACATAATTACAAATCCAACAACACCGAAGACTATTAGACGGTACATGCCTGAAAAATATTCAGGACCCAGATTACCAGTGATGTACTGCCCAATGTATCCACCGAGTGACCAGCCTGAAGGATCGGGATCAAGTGACACGCCTCCATATCCAAATCCTGTAGTATCAAAAAGAACGAGTGCACCCAATATAGCAGCAGATACCATAACTGCGCCAAACCAGCGATTTGCCCTTCTGTACAGGTTAGAAGCATGATAGCGTAATATGATCCAGGCCATTATTGCAGCCCAGATAATAATCAGCCCGGCACCAAATCCGAAAAGTTCAAGAGGCAAAGCAGTCCAAAGCAGTGTCTCCAGTAATATCCACCCAATCACCGCCAAGAACACAGCAGTAAATAGCCACCTTATAATCTTGGTCGCAGTAATGTTTTCCATCATACCTCTATAGCTATAGGCAAGATCATAGGACGACGTTTAGTCTGCTGGTAGAAGAACTTGCCCAATGCCTCCTTTACTTTTGTATGAATAAAACCCAGTTCAGCTGTGTGATTGGCTCCACGGCCCAGGACCTTTATAACCTCTTGCTTGGCCAGTTCCATCATCTCCTCGGAATCTTCCAAATCGACGAAGCCGCGCGATACTATATCCGGGCTCTCCATTATCTTACCAGTATTTTTATCAATTGCAACTATCAGGGCCACAACTCCATCCTGTGATAGCAGCCACCTGTCGCGCAATATTACATGATCGATATCACCAACACCAAGCCCGTCGACATAAACATTTCCCGATGGCAACTTGCTTACTACCCGGCCTGCATCGGCAGTTAGCTCCAGAATATGCCCGTCCTCAAGTGTAAAGATATCATCGGCTTCTATGCCAAAAGACTGCGCCAGTTTTGAATGCAGCGCCAGATGACGGTACTCACCATGAATCGGCACAAAAAAGCGTGGTTTGGTGGTAGAAAGCATCATCTTGAGCTCTTCCTGACCGCCATGCCCGTGCACATGGACATCGGCTATGCGACCATACAACACTCTGGCGCCCTGTCTGAACAGATTATCGATGGTCTTATTTATGAGCGCCTCATTGCCCGGAATTGGCGTGGCCGACATGATTATGGTGTCACCCGGGATAACGCGCAATTGAGACTGATCTTTATTGGCCATCTTCACAAGGGTGGATGTAGGCTCTCCCTGTGTACCAGCGGTGAGTACTACGATTTTGTCCAGTGGTAACTTGGCCATTTCCCCACTGTGAATAATAAGATCATCGGGAACGCTCAAATAATCAAGCTTGACGCACATTTTAATGTTGTTATTCATACTATGGCCCACCACAAACACTTTGCGGTTATTGGCCGCTGTCGCATCAATGATCTGCTGAATCCGTGATATGTGTGATGCAAACGTGGCCACTATGACCCGGCCCTGACAGTCTCCAATCAGGCGCTCCAGAGACCGGCCAACCTCTTTCTCTGACGGGGTATAACCAACGTGCTCAACATAAGTTGAATCCGACAGCAATAGCAACACCCCATCAGATGCCAGCCGGGCCAGTCGGGCAAAATCTGTGGGATTGCCATGTACCGGAGTATAGTCAACCTTAAAATCACCACTATGAACAACGATACCGACCGGCGTATGAATAACAAGTCCTACAGCGCCAGGAATGCTGTGATTGACCTCGAAAAACTCTATGGTGAACTGACCAAGGGAAAACTGCTGACCCGGCTCTATCACGTTAAGCTGGGTATCATTTAGAAGCTTGCGTTCCTTCAGCTTTACCGTGATAAGTCCGTTGGTAAGCTTGGTGGAATAGATAGGAACATTTACCTGGGGAAGAACGAAGGGCAATGCCCCGGTATGGTCTTCATGTCCATGAGTTACGATTATTCCCCGCACCTTGTGTTTGTTTTCTACCAGATAGCTGATATCGGGTATGACCATGTCGATACCAAGCATATCCTCTAAAGGGAACATAAGCCCTGCATCGATAACCACGATGTCATCGCCATACTCCAGAAGGAGCATGTTCTTGCCTATTTCACCAAGTCCGCCTAAAGGAATAACTCTCAGCTTTTTCATAACTACTTTTTAAACATACTCAACTGTTCCGGTCGCTCTGTCTCATCAGGTTTTGCGACCACATGTTTGGCTAAAATACCGGGAATCTTGCGCATATCATCTAAAATAACCTGCTTTAGCCTGGGTTGATGCAGAGCAGCCGCCGGATGATACATGGCAAAATAAAGAATGTCATTGTCTTCTTTTACCGTCCCGTGAATCTTGCCGATGGACTGGCCGTCAAAATATCTGGCCATGGAATACCGACCAAGCGTAACTATCATTTTGGGAGCAATAAGTTCAACTTGAGAGTCCAGCCATTTCTCGCAAGCTGATATCTCTGGCGGTAGCGGATCGCGATTGTTAGGAGGACGGCATTTTATAACATTGGCTATATACACATCCTGCCTTGTAAGCCCGATACTAGACAGAAGCTCTCCAAGGAATTTGCCGGCCTGCCCGACAAATGGTCGCCCCTGCTTGTCCTCGTTAAAACCCGGCGCCTCACCTATAAGCATAATCTCGGCACTGACGAGTCCTTCCCCCGGAACAACCATGTTGCGGGTTTTGGCCAGTGCGCAATCCTGGCAAAGTGCCATCTGCTGGCAAAGCTGGGTCAGCCCCACCATAAGATTCCTCCTTACTTGACATATCAACCTTTATCTTTATGTCAACAACATAAAGATAAATCAAACGGGAATCATTGCCAAGATGATAGCACAGCCATGCTAGCAGGTCAACGAAGTATTATGTCAAATAGCGATACTGCGCAGGTGCGGCTTTACATAATAACAAAAATAAAGACAAATAGAGAAAGGTTCAGCCAAACGTAACCCGCGTTCACGAGCAATACAAAGCTGAACCTTTTTAAAACTATACGTATATTCTTTTTAACCGGGGAGGTATTAACTAATCAGCTATTCCGCGTGATTTTATATAATCAACAGCGTCTTGCACTGTTTTGATCTTTTCTGCATCCTCGTCAGGTATCTCGAAGCTAGTGCCGTCTTCACTGAAGGTCTCTTCCATAGCCATTATCACTTCTACCAAATCAAGGGAGTCAGCATTTAGATCATCCACAAAAGAAGCCGTTGGGAACACTTCGCTCCCTTCAACCCCTAGTCTATCTACAACAATATCTGTGACTCTCTCGAGAACTGTTGCCATGCTTTTGTTACCCCCTGATAAATTTTAAAATAAATTTCGCTCTTACTTAAAGAGAAACTTTAATAATGCGATTTAATTCCATAAGATATGATCATACAAATTAAGCCCAACTGTCAAGAGCCCTTTTTCATAAACTAAACTTTTTCGCTCACAGATCCCAATACACCATTAACAAACTTGGGCGACGTATCACTGCCAAACGCTTTGGCCAGCTCTACTGCCTCATTTATTGCGACCTTTATCGGAACACTGCCAATCACCTTGATCTCACAAATAGCAATCCGCAATATATTCCTGTCAACCACTGCCATCTGGTTTATGGGCCATGCCGGAGCATGCTTCTGTATGATTACGTCAATGCTGTCCTTGTTGTCCAAAACATCGCGAACCAGCTGGCGGGTAAACGCAGCGGACTCATCAGGCAGACTGCTTTCTTCTATTAAGCGATCTAAAGCAGGCTCCGGGTTATGCCCTACAGCGTCAACCTCAAACAAAGACTGCAAGGCAATAATTCTAGATTTTCGTCTAACACCAGCCATTAATGTACCTTATCAAGGCATCAACATGCCGCCATTAACACTCAGAACCTGACCGGTAATATATCCGGCCTCATCAGAGGCTAAAAAGGCTGCAGCATTAGCAATATCCTCTGGTTTGCCATAATGCCCCAAAGGAATCTGCTTTTCATATAACTGTTTAACTTCTTCTTTAAGATGACTGGTCATCTCGGTATCAATAAATCCGGGGGCTATGGCATTTGCCGTTATACCCCTGGGAGCTGCCTCTTTGGCCGTGGACTTGGTTAGTGCTATTATCCCGGCCTTGGAAGCGGAATAATTAGCCTGTCCGCCATTACCCATAAGTCCAACCACACTGGCAAGGCTGACAATACGCCCCGATCGCTGTCTCATCATATGCTTAAGCACTTCCCTTGTGCACAAAAAAGCGCCTTTTAAATTGATATTGAGCACCAGGTCCCAATCATCATCAGACATGCGCACAATAAGCTTGTCGCGGGTTATACCTGCATTGTTGACTAGGATATCGATCTTCTCAAAAGCTTCTATCGATTTGGAAATCAGAGCAGTTACATCATCGGCTTTACTGATGTCGGCCGGAATATATGTAGCCTTTCTCCCCTTGGCCTCTACTTCTGCCACAACCTGGGGAGCACCCTCAGATCCTGCAATGTCATTTATTATTATGTCTGCACCAAGATCGGCAAACTTTAGAGCTATCGCCCTGCCTATTCCCCTACCACCGCCGGTTATAAGCGCCACCCTATTTAACAGATTCATGTACACCCCTGTGCAGACTTTTTATGCTATCTATATGTAAAACGTTTACATTCCTGTCTATACGCCTGATAAGACCGGAAAGTACACGTCCGGGCCCGATTTCAATGAACGTGGTCACGCCTGATTCGATCATGAACTCAACCGAGCGGTTCCATTGAACACTATTGCACAACTGCCATATCAACTCGGCTTTTACTTCCTCTGCGCTAGAGGCTACTTTGCCACTGGTGTTAACCACAACCGGCATCTTCGGGTCCCTGAATTTCACGCTCGAAATAGCTTTGGTCATGCCCTCAACAACAGGCTCCATAAGCGAAGAGTGAAATGCGCCGCTCACCTTGAGCTCAATGGCATGCCGGGCACCCATTCCCTTGGCAATTTCCACAGCTTTGGTTAAAGCATCTTTGGGACCACTGACAACGATTTGAGCGGGACTATTGATATTAGCGATCTCTACACCGCTATCAAAACATATTCCAGCTACACATGTCTCATCAAGTCCGATTATTGCAGCCATGCCTCCGGGCCTTACCAGCCCAGCTTCGTGCATCAAACGGCCACGTTCGTAAACCAGCCTGACCGCATCGGCAAACTCAAAGGCTTCCGCTGCGACCAAAGCGCAATACTCTCCCAAAGAATGACCCGCCACGTAATCGGGCTTGAGTCCATCCTCACCCGCAGCTTTCAGCGCTGCTTTGAGACTGGCCACACTCACCGTCATTATTGCCGGTTGAGAGTTAACCGTCTGCTGTAAATCTTCTTCCGGACCATCAAAACAAACCCTGGAGATAGGAAATCCCAGGGCGGAATCTGCTTCTTCAAAAACCGCTCTGGCTACATCAGACGCGTCATAGAGATCTTTCCCCATCCCTACTGTCTGAGAACCCTGTCCTGGAAAAACATAAGCTATTTTTCCACTCATAATACAGTTTCCTCCTAGAAACCTATGCTATACGGTTCTTTTTGAAGACTTGATCTCCAATACTTCCTTGCCTGCATAGCTTCCGCATGTCGGACAAACCACATGTGTTGGCTTCAGATTGTGACACTGCGGACAAGCTGACAAACTGGGTAAACTCAAACTAAGATGAGCCCATCTGGCGCCCCTATGCGAACTCGCTCTTCGTCTCTTCGGTAAAGCACCCATTAATACTATTCCTCTCTACTATTACCTTGTATATCATTTAAAGCCAGACCAGCAAGTGCTGCCCATCTGGGATCAATCGTATTGGAACAACTACAGTCTTCAATGTTTAAATTAGAACCACAATGATCGCATAAACCCTTGCAATCAGGACGACACAGTGGCTTCATTGGCAAAGCTAGAACCTCGTATTGACTCAGTGCGTCATCCAGACATATCTCATGATTATTAGTTATCGTGAACAAACCGTCAGGAGTGGACAAAGGAGTTCCACTGATAACGTCCATCGTGGGGACATACTCCTCTAAGAAGTCCAGTGATACAGGATGATCAAAAACGCTCAGGCAACGACTACAGGCAAGCTTCTTAAGTGTATTCAATTTACCGGTAACCAGTATACCTTTATCCGTGCGTACTAGATTGAGTTCTCCATATATGTTAAGCCCTAAGGCCTCATCCGTTTCACTGACTTTATATTGTTTTGCTACTCCTACAGTATGCTTCAGTTGCTGTGCAACGTTTATTTTAATCATGACCAATAATTATTAATTAATATAATGACACCAAATTATGTCTGCTATTATATATGTTTTATCAGACAAGTCAAGCCATCGGCTTAAAATTTGTCCTTAGATAGTATAACATATCCAGTCCAGAGACTGTAAAGTGCTCTCCAAGTTGTGTCACCATATTGTAACCAACGACATTTGCTTACGTGCTTTCCAAGCTGCCCCCACTCACTTTGAACCTGGAGGCCTTGGATAAAAAATCGGCATCGAAATGATCCCAATCAGTAGCAGTAATGACAGCCTGATCGTAATTAAGAACGGCTTTTAGTAAATGACGCCGACGCTCAGAATCAAGCTCAGATAGAACATCGTCCAGCAGCAGTATGGGTGAATCTCCGCTAATTTTCTGGATATATCTGCCCTGTGCAAGCTTTATTGATAGTGCAACGGTGCGATGCTGCCCCCGCGAGCCATACACGTACATATCAACGTCGCCTGCAATGAACCTAAGATCGTCACGATGTGGACCCACCACGGATATGCCGCGGGCTATCTCTTCGCGCTGTGCATCCCTAAGGGCTTGCGAAAAAGCCTGAGAAGTATCCTTGCCTGGTATCTGATTTACACTGGGCATATATATCGTTTTGAGACTCTCTGTGCCGTCGGTCAACTGCCGGTGAATATCGCATGCAATGGAGTCAATCGAAGCTATTGCTGAGAGCCGTTTGTCAATAATATATGAACCGGCCTCTACCAATTGACTATTCCAAAACTCAAGCTCATTGGCGCTGGCGCGGTTCTCTTTTATCATACGTAGCAGGTGGTTGCGCTGGCCTATAACCTTGCCATACTGCTGCAAATTGCGTAGGTAAACCGGGTCAACCTGCGAGTTGGTGGCGTCCATATAACGTCGTCTTAAGGACGGCGAACCACCTACGATCTCAGTATCGTGCGGATCGAACATTACCACCCTTATAATCCCTATCAAATCGGTGGCACGGCGAGCCACTCCATTTACCTTGATGTGCTTTAAGTAACGCGCCTGCTCCTGATCGCTGGCACCAGACTGAGTGGTGAGCACGATTTCTACCTGCGCATCGCCACTGCCACCACTAACTTGTGCTCCCAGGCGAGTGTATTGCAAAACATCATCTGTGCTTAACCAGTTAACCAGTTCCCTGTCGGTAGATGCCCACGGTGATTTTGAGGTAGCAAGTAGGTATATAGCTTCAAGAAAGTTGGTTTTACCCTGCGCGTTGTCCCCACACAACACTATTGGGCCGGAGGGAAGATCGATCTCCTGCGCCGTGTAATTACGAAAGTTATTTAAGCTAAGATGAGATATGTACAAAACATCATCCCTTTATTAGTGCTATAATTCCTTCATATATATACGCTACTTGCATACGAAGGCTTACTTGTATGACAATTACACCAAGCAACAGTAAAGTTCGAATCGAAATGCTCAATTTAGGGCGTTTCAACAACCGCGCCTATATAATTGTATGCCAGAGTACCGGGCAGAGCGTACTCATTGACGCCCCCTTGGGTGCCAGCCATATTCTGTCTGCGCTGCGCGACACCGACTTGAAGTACATACTTATGACCCACTCTCACTCCGACCACATTGGTGCGCTGGTCGAGATCAGCCAGACCTTAAGTGTTCCCGTCGCCGTACACCAAAGTGATGCGGACGGCCTGCCGGTTAGCGCCGATCTGCTGCTAAGCGACGGTGACCTGATTACCTTTGGCCATAACATTAAACTTGATGTTATGCACACTCCCGGTCATACACCCGGAAGCCTGTCCTACTTGCATGACAATATTCTTTTTTCAGGCGATACCATCTTTCCGGACGGCCCCGGAAAAACCGGCTCACCCGCAAAACTGAAACAAATTATCGAGTCGATAACATCCAAAATTTTTACTCTAAACAATGATACTATAATATACCCGGGACACGGTACTTCTGCTATCTTGAGAGATGAGAAAGCCAAGTACAATAAATATGAGTCAAAGCCACACTCACCAGATTTATATGGCGATGTTCTCTGGCTATCATCTTAATATCTCAATCCTATAAAACGCTTCGCCCAAATCGTAATCCTCATCCTTTGCAAACTCGCGATAGCGCTCCTTCATACGCTTTTCCAAATCGTCATGCGGCATGTCACCTACCTGGCTTACGTGGCAACAAAGCGCAGCCACTTTTTTATCAAAGCTGTCAGTTATATCTGAACAATGGTTGGCATCTTCAGATCCCCACAGCCAGACCTCTTTGACCTTGTGAGGCTGGAGCCCTTCCTCAAGTAAATCGGGATAGGCAAGCCTGTCTCTGGCGACGGGGAAAACGGCATCCAGTACGGCGCGACCGCAGATACGATGATCGCGGTGCCAGATGTACTTATGATAAGGATTGGACGTAACAACGATATCAGGACGAAACTTGCGGATAAGGCGCGCCAAATCTTTTCTAAACTGGGGCGTATTTTCCAGCTCCTGATCGGGGTAGCGCATGAATACGACTTCACTGACTCCCAGTAACTTTGCCGCTGCGTGTTGTTCGGCTTCTCTGATTGCAACAAGTTTTTGGGAAGTCATATCCGGATCGCCGGATCCTTTATCGCCGTTGGTACATACTGCATATACCACGTCCACGCCCTCACTTATCCACCTGACCACCGTGCCGGCAACACCAAACTCGGCATCATCAGGATGTGGGGTAAAGACCAACACCCGCTCCGGTTTCATCTCTGCCATTTATATCTCCAAAAGTAAAAAATACGCTTTGCCCAGTATAATACAACATTGTCGATAATTCACCAAACTGATACAATCCACTTGATGAGGTTAACTGATAAAATGACTGGTCATAACTACAATATAAGGAACTACCGCTCAGATGACTTGGATGAGTGCGTTGAGCTGTGGCTGATAGAAGGACAGGATCAAACAGGTCATTTTATATCGTCACAGATCATAGAATCGCAGCTTATAAAGCCTGATTTTCCCGCGCAGGAAACCGTGCTGGTGGCTGAAAAAGACGGAACAATAATCGGCTGCTTGAATATTACGCCGGAAATCGCTGTTAAGCGCGCCATCATCAATTGCATAGTACACCCGAATCACCGTCGGCAGGGCGTGGCAACAGCACTGATTAATGAAGCAACCAAGCAAATTACAGATATGGAAGCGACAGTTGCTGCAACAGAAGTACTTGAGCAAAACATCGCCGCGAAAAACCTGCTGACCAAACTGGGATTTGCCGCTATTAGGGATTTTGTTCAGTTGCAACAGGCACTTGATACCAGAACAACCGAAATAGCAAACACGGAGCTAAACATCGGCCACCTTAATGCAGGAGAGGAAAACATACTGACCGACCTGCAAAACCATGCCTTTGCCGAACACTGGGGATTTAGCCCCAATACAACAGGTCAGATAACTCATTGGCTAAATCAAAGCGATAGCTCGCTTAAACATGTGATAATGGCCTTCGATGGAGATACACCGGTAGGCTACTGCTGGACAAACACCACGCCCGAAAATAATCCGGCAACAGGTAAAAAACACGGGCGCATTCATATGCTGGGCGTGCATTCGGATTACAGGGGAAAAGGTGTGGGACGAACGGTTCTGATAGCGGGGATGGCTTTCCTGCATGACAGGGACATTGATATCGTTGAAATCACGGCGGACGGCGAGAACAAAATAGCCATCGGACTGTATGAGTCGGTTGGATTTGAAAAGCGGGCGCTCAGCCAATGTTATGAGCGATCTCTAGGCTAGTTCAAGCTCTTGCTAGAAACCGACCTGTACTGAGCAATCATTACATCTACTATATTAGACCAGTCGTACTTGAGCACTGCGTCACGCGCCGCATTTTTAGGATACTTTCCGGCCAGTACCGTTTTTACGGCATGAGCCATGCGCTCAGGG
This sequence comes from Chloroflexota bacterium, assembly GCA_018648325.1. Taxonomy (GTDB): domain Bacteria; phylum Chloroflexota; class Dehalococcoidia; order JABGRK01; family JABGRK01; genus JABGRK01. The sequence continues at coordinate 87,845 of JABGRK010000017.1, read as the reverse complement.
TCATTATCCTCCAGTATATGCCCATTTTCGCCCTGCTTGATAAGGCTGCCAATACCGCCAACATCGGTTGCCACCAGCGGTGTTCCACAGGCCAGCGATTCCAGTGCTACCAAACAAAAAGTCTCATAGTGCGAGGGAATCACGCAAACGTCTGCGGCACTGTAGTAATAAGGCAGTTCACTGTGATCAATCTGTCCAGCATAATCAACCAGTTTATCACTATGATTTTGTTCGTGATCGCCGCCTACTACAACCAGCCTGACATCTGCATCATTCATATGGTTCACAGCCTCGATCAAAGAGTCCAGTCCTTTGAGGGGATTTATCCTGCCAACATAAAGAATTACCTTGTGTCCGTTCATTCCCAGCCGCTGCCTGGCTAGCTGCATATCGACAGGACTGAACAGATCAAGATTAATGCCGCAGGGGATAACAGCAATATTGTCAGCAGAAGCACCGTAGTAATTAATCAGATCATTTCGTTCACGTTTGGTAGCGGCAATAACACGATCACATCCCGCAGCAACATCACGTTCCGACGTTATTCTCAGTTCAGGCTCTAGCTCCCCGATTCCCACGGTGTTTTTAACCGCGCCAAGCGTATGGAACATAGTGACATGCGGAATATTCCACCATTGATGCAGCCACAAGCCAACAAGCCCCGACAGCCAGTAATGCGAATGAATTACGTCATATTCAATATTGTTTTGTCTTTTAAACCGGTTGAGGTTGCGAGCCAGATCACGCGCATGCGGAAAAATGGCCAGTTTGTTTATCTCTTCAACCCGACCAGCCTCAATGTGAATCAGGCGAACGTTGGTATCAAGATAATACACTTGCTGGTCACGCGGGTCATGGGCACGAGTATAGATATCCACCTGGTGTCCGCGACTGCCCAGCTCACGCGCCAATTCGCGTATATAGACGCTCATGCCACCTGTGTCCTCACCTCCAAGCTTCTGAAGGGGACAACTGTGCACGCTCAGCAATGCGATTTTCAAGCTACTACTGTCCTTTTTCATGTAATACTTGCCTTACAACTATACACCGGTACTTCTTTGCCTCCCAAGCGATACTTATATGCTTCTGCTCCCTTTAAGAAGTTAAACTTTTTATAACCTTTTTCAATACTATCTTTAATGCACATTATTTTAGATAGAAACCCGACACTTAAATGCCCGTGCGCTCCATCATATGCACTGTTGTATAAATATTCGCATCCATCGTAAGCAAAACACATAACGACTGCAACCGGCACCTCATCAAGTGTAAGCACACCGATATTAAGCAGTCCGGCACCTGCCATAGAATCAGCCAGCGCCCTGAAAAAAGAGGACATCTGCGGCGTCATGAAAGCCGCCTTCTCGGACTTATTCTTATCAAACAGATCCAGTAGTACATCCACCGCATCGCTGGTGTGATAAACGCGATAGTCCATACTACCGGCATTTTCCATATTACTTATTTTACGTCGCAGTTCACGCCGCTGTTTTGCAGGAAGCGAGTCCAGATACACATCCCAGCTTGCTGGTAAATCCATATCAAGCAGCACATCTTCCTTATCCATAACGACCCGACAACTGCAATTTTGCGCAACTTCAGCGGGCAGATGACACCAGACAGTGGAATCATGCAACACAGGTGCCAGATCAAGGCTGGTCACACCATCGCTTTTCAGATGCTGCATCAGCACCGCCAGAAAATCGGCTTCCATGCCAGGCGCGATTACAAAATCCAGCCAGTCGCATACGTTAGCGCTACCAATTATCGAGGCCTCATTTGAATTGCACTTAAGTGGTGCAATCCCAATCAGCTTGCCAGCATCCCAGACCGACAGAATATGGGGCTTGCTGCCAGCACCAAACACTTGCCACCAAGCCTTGAGCCAGCCGGGCAGCACGAATATACAGTCCCATGCAAGGCCAGACCTAGCATTACGCCAAAGCGCTGCAAGACTATCAAAGGATTCTTTTCTTACTTCATATCTCATAAGGCTATACAATAAGTTTAGCATCTTAAGCTTATGCTATTCAATGAAAGCAAAAGTCACATGTACATATTGACACCTGCACACAAGCGGCGATATGCTATCTATAGCATTGCACTATTTTAAGGGATTTGTTTTTTAAAAAAGGAGCCAAATGAGAAGATACTCTTTTCTAGCAATTGTTTTCGTACTTATAGCAATAATGGGATTAGTGATAACGGGTTGTGGACAGGATACCACGGACCCGACCATATCGGATGTTACAGTAACAAACATCACCGAGACATCAGCAACAATCAACTGGACAACCAACGAACCGGCCACTACCCAATTGCAATACGGCATAGATGATAACTACCATACCGCCAGCACGCTAAGCATGGTGCTCAAAACAGATCACACCGTCACAATTGACAGGCTCGCCCCTGAAATAACCTATCATTTCAGAGTAAAATCCAAGGACGCCGCAGATAATCTGTCCGTTTCTGAAGACACAACATTTGACACACCAATAGACCCCACACCCAACAGAACAGCTACCATAGTAACCAGCATGGGCGATATAGTAATCGAATTGTATGAAAACAGGACACCCGTAACCACCGCCAACTTTATAGCACTGGCACAAGACGGATTCTACGACGGATTGATTTTTCATAGGGTCATTGATGATTTTATGATACAAACAGGCGATCCTAATGGAGACGGAACAGGCGGATCGGACAATTTCATAGTGCTAGAGACACATCCCGATTTAACACACATAGATGGCACATTATCCATGGCCAGAAGCACAAATCCAGATAGCGCCACATCACAGTTTTTCATTTGCGACGGTGAGCAGTCGTTCCTGAATGACAACTACGCTGCATTTGCTCAAGTTACAGATGGCATGGACGTTGTGCGCGCTATTGCCGCAGTTCCAGTCAGCGCAGAGAAACCGATAACCGATGTCATCATGGAATCAGTTACCATCGAATAAAACACCAAACAATATAAAAAAAGGGGAATATAAAAATGAGCGACGATAAAAACAGAACGGCAGTTATTAAGACCAGCAAAGGCACAATCAAGATAGAGCTTGATGAGAAAAAAGCACCCATTACCACCGCCAACTTCATCAAGCTGGCCCAGAGTGGCTTCTACGACGGCTTGATTTTCCACCGCATAATCAAGGGTTTCATGATACAGGGCGGCGACCCGCAGGGAACCGGCATGGGCGGCGCAAAAGAGACCATCAATCTGGAGATACACCCGGAGCTGCGACATGTTGACGGTGCCATATCCATGGCCAGATCACAAAATCCCAACAGCGCCTCCTCACAGTTCTTCATCTGCGATGGCGCACAGGCCTTCCTTGACAATAACTACGCTACTTTCGGGCAGACGGTTGATGGGATGGACGTGGTGCGCACTCTAGCCGCAGTTGCTACCGGTGCCAACGACAAGCCGGTTGAGAACGTGGTTATGGAAACGGTAACAATAGAATAGAGCTGCTAACACCAGCAATCAAAACAAAGCGTAGCGATTTACTGCTTTAGGGATTGAATCGTTGCGCTTTTCTTTTTCACAAACCAACCATCATCAGTACCTTGGCAAAAAACCTGTATTTACTGTATTAACTAGTCAGGGTACAACAATGTCTCTGGATGGAATGCGTACCAGGCAAACCAGAACGACCTTTCAGCAACAACAGGCTCTCCAGTATCTACGTTGGTAACCCCAATGCCTCCATCGTCTTGTAGCTCTACCTTTATTATCACCCCGCCAATGATATCTTCAATCACACCCGATGCTTCGATATCTGTCCGGCGATAAGCCTTGAACATGCCATTGACTTCCACACCAAAAATCAGGGTCTTGGCATGAATTCTGTCATCCTCCCCATCGACAGGGAACAGAATGAAGTCACTTTCGTAATAACCACCGTATGGATCTACACCATATGCTCTACTGTAACCGGTATCCTGGCTTAATACCTGTGAATCGGGATGCTGGGCCTTCCACTCTGCCCACGTTACGGTATTAATAGATACCATTTTTAATCGCCACCCGGTTAACTCGCCAAAGATGGCAAGCCCATCAAGCTGCGTCCAATATGAATCTGTCCTGCGATCATACATGACCAGATTATTATTGTATAAACTGCCTGTGGCGCCAAACTCAACCGCACCATCATCCGGATCAATCACTCGCTCAAAGGCAACGCCTGAGCCGCATAATGGTCAGTAAGTAACCAGCAATGGATCACCGGCAATGGTATCATTAACAATTTCATGCCAGACCATTATCTGCAATGGGTATACTCGTTTTACTCCCTTATAAATAATACCCAGTACCAGTTCATCATCCTGTATCCATTGATCAGCCTGAGCGATTGAAACATATTTGGGATTATCAATTGATGGAATGCCGTCCTTGGGAGGGCCACCACCCACGATCTTGTTTGGGTGGACTATATATTTTACCCCTGAAGGATCAGTTATGATGTCATATTCATCTCCCACGTTTGAGGCTCCCTCTAAATTGACGAGTCCGCCAATCCGTGAATCAGGCTGACCACAAGCGGTCAGTGAAGCAAAGAGCATGATCACAATCATTAATACAAATAATGCAAAATATCTTCTTTTCATTATCATCCTCCTTAGATTAAACAATATTTTTAAAACACGTCAAAAACAAATATCAGGTAATAAAGCGAAATTCCAAACATAATCAAACCCGCTGCAAGATTTAGCCATTTCCCGTGCTTTGTTAGGAAGTTAATTATCTTGTCGGTTGCAGTAGAAGAAATCCCAGCTAGTATCAGCAATGGAAAACCAAGGCCAAGTCCAAAGAACAGGAAGCGGAAAATGTTTTCTACAAAATCAACGGTGGACACTGCCCTGGCAAATAAGATAGCTATAAAGCCGGGGTTGCAGGGTATCACTATAGCCCCGAAAAAGAACCCGTATAAAAAGGCACTTAGCCATGGATTTTTAACCATCGGTGCGCGACCTTTTGGCAAAAACTTCCATACGTTGATATTTACATCAGAAACAAGCGATATAGTGCTTGTTATGATAAGTATAAGACTGATAACCAGCAAAATGCCAAACGCAATTGGCGATACTATATCCACTATGCCAGTCAGGGATACTTCAAAGAGCGTAGTAAATATAAGGCCCACCAGAAACATGAATACAATTACACCGGATGTGACAACAAGGCCCAGCAAAAATATCGTTTTGCGACGAACACGCTCACTCGATATTCTAGATGACAGATAAACCAGAAATCCAGGGTATATCGGCAAAACGCACACGGCGCCTAAGGGTGTTACAAAACCCAGCCAGAAAGCTTCCCACAAAACTGCTAGCGATCCCATACTAGCCGCCCTTTTCCACTTCAGACAGCAACTCTGCAGCAGATTTTACCCCGCTCCGCAGGAACCTGGCTGATTGATCTTCAAAGATTAGAACCACAGGTGCTCTGGGTGCAGAAACAACACTGAGGCCGAATTCATCGATGAGTGCATTAGTAAGTTCGGCCGGGGCTACGGCAAAATACCAGTCAAGACCATGCCTTTCAATATGACCTCTTACGATCTCTGCATCTTCATTGGGGTCGGTATCCAGAGATATATGAATTATATTTTCTCCCTCGCTCTCCAACAGTTTTTTCATCTCTCTCTGCTGCGCAAGGCACGTAGGACACCACACCGCAAAGCTTTCCAGAAGTATCGGTTTCCCTTTAAAATCAGCGATAGTGAAGGTTTGGCCTGTGGCTGCATCGGTAAGCTCTATTTCCATCCACTCCGGGGTACTTTCTGGAGGCAATGTCTTAGATTGATTACAGGATAATATACCTAAAATCATGCCTAAAACAATGAAAAATGCTGAGTACTTGTAGATTTTCTTTTTCATCACTCCACCCTTTTAGTGCACTAAAACTTATCCATTCGCACCTTAATAACGCTATACAATCTGACTACTCTAATGTAAACAGAATACCGTTATTCTTCTATGACATAAGTCACTACTTATATCTTTTTTGATTGCCATCACACTATTTGATGGTATAATGCAGGCTAAAGAGCCATCGGTCGAAAGGAAATATGTGATGAAAGAAGCTAACAAACAGGACTTCTCGGATTTAAAGGCACTGTTTTTGAACTGCACTCTCAAACGATCGCCTGAACTGTCTCATACAGAAGGGCTGATAAATATATCCAAGGCCATAATGGAAAAGAATAACGTCTCAGTTGAGGTATTGCGCCCCGTCGATTACAACCTCGCTTATGGCGTTTATCCTGATATGACAGAACATGGTTGGCAAAAAGACGAATGGCTCCAAATATATAAAAAAGTAGAGGCATCAAACATTCTTGTAATAGCCTCCCCCATATGGCTTGGCGACAAATCATCGATATGTACCAAAACAATTGAACGCTTGTATTCAACATCAGGCGATCTGAACGCAGAAGGGCAATACGCCTATTACGGAGGTGTTGGCGGTTGCCTAATTACCGGGAACGAGGACGGGGTGAAGCACTGTGCCATGAACATACTGTATTCCCTGCAACATTTAGGTTATGTGATTCCACCTCAAGCCGATGCAGGTTGGATAGGTGAAGTGGGTCCGGGACCATCGTATCTGGACGCGGGCTCAGGTGGCCCGGAAAACGACTTTACTAACCGAAACACAACGTTCATGACCTGGAACCTGTTGCATCTGGCCCGTATGATAAAGGACATTGGCGGTATTCCCGCGCATGGCAACCAGAGATCACTATGGGATGCCGGATGCCGGTTTGATCACCCCAATCCGGAGTATAGATAAGTTAGAGCCCCCGTATAAACGAGGGCTCTAACTTATTCTATGATACGACTTTAGTGTTAGCTGTGATCCGGCTCAATGAGCCCGTAGTCTCCATCATCACGCTTATACACAACAGCAAACCTACTGGCCTCGGAATTGAAGAAAAAGAAGAAGTCATGTCCTACAAGCTCCATCTTTTCTGTGGCCTGATCCACGGTCATCGGTTGTATATTGAAGCGTTTCAGCTTAGAAACCTTTGCCGGCAGATCTTCCTCAACCGTCTCATCAACATGGTTTTCTGCCTCACGACGACCAAGCCTTCTCCTTTTTGTATAATGCTTGTCTTTATAACGTTTGGCCTGTCTATCAATGTCGTGTGCTGCAGCATCAATGGCAGCACGAATATCCGCCTCATGCTCTTCCGCCCTGAGTAGAGCGCCATTGGCACTCAAGGTTATCTGTACAACATACCTGTCCTGAGGGGATTTGCTGTCGTTACGCACTATCTCAACTCTGGCCTCTGTAATATCAGCCAGGTAACCATCAAGTCTATCCAGCTTCTTTTTCACATAATCGCGCAGCGGATCGGGAATCTCTACCTGCCTGCCTCTGACTACTAGCTCCATATCGTTAACCTCCATATCAAATAAAGCATCAATTTAAAAAACGGGGAACTTATCCACTTACTTAATTATAATATTGTTGGACTAATTAAAAGGACTATTTGGCCAAATATTTTAAGCGATTTCTTCATAAAGGCTCAGCTCAGGATTGCCATCCACCACAGATTCAATGACCTCAGAGAACTGCCTAAAATGCTCCGATGTTATATGCGCCGTAAGCGATTGCTTATCATCGTATTTCTCATATACAAGATATTTTAAGGGGTCATCCAGAGACCGGTTAACTGTATAGCTTATATTGCCTGGCTCTTTATGAACCTCAGGAACCAGTATTTTGAACGCATCTGCCAGATCCTCACTCTTTCCCTGTATGGCCCTTAAAACTGCCACTACAACCAGCATTTACACCCCCTCATGCTTTTTAGACAATATACACTAAGTAAGCGCTGTGGCAAGAAAAGTATTTCTTACACAACAAAAGAATGCCATACGGGTCAACAAAACGCAAATTAATTGAGGTTCGTCGAAATTACTAACGAACCAACCTTGTCCAGCACATCCAAATCGCCTTAAAATAGGTACATTTACTAATTGACAAACAGAACAAATGAAATGTATAGTAGGAAACTGGTTTCCTACTGCCGTTTGATAGGAAAAACATGACATTTGATACTCTGGATGTAGAAAGAAAAGTCCTAACTATCCTAAGGATTCTGGGAGAAAACCAGAACCCCATGGGTGCCCGCATCATCGCCAATAATCTCAAAGACTATGGGGTTGAACTCGGAGAGAGGGCTGTCAGGTACCACCTAAAAATGACCGACGAGAAAGGACTTACCCGCCTTATTGGCAGAGACGGACGGGTGCTGACCGAAAATGGGCGTGAGGAAATAAAAAGCGCCCTTGTTAGTGACAAGGTGGGGTTCGCCATATCCAAGATCGAACTTCTTGCCTACAGAACAGATTTCAACTACGAAACGGGGCAGGGTGTAATCCCGGTAAACGTCTCCTTTTTCCCAAAAGATAAATTTAGCCGTGTGCTTCAAATAATGAAGCCCGTTTTTAAAAAAGGCATGTGTGTAAGCAATCTGGTGGCCATAGCATCAGAGGGCGAAAATTTGGGTGAATTCGTCGTACCTAAGGGCAAAGTGGCTCTGGGAACGGTATGCAGCGTAACTATAAACGGGGTACTGCTTAAAGCAGGTATTCCCATGGACTCCAGATTTGGCGGAATACTGCAACTGCGCGATGGTAAGCCGTTCCGTTTTGCGGAGCTTATTTACTACAACGGATCATCACTCGATCCATCAGAGATCTACATCAAGGCTAAAATGACCTCGGTTAGCCAGGCTGTTAAAACAGGCAATGGCAAAATCCTGGCTAATTTCCGTGAAATACCTGCTATTTGCCGTGATAAAGCGGAACATATTATAGCCAAGTTAAAAGAAGCACAAATAGGTGGCCTGCTGGTTCTGGGGAGCACCAGTGAGCCCATATGTGAGATACCCATAGAACTAAACAGAATCGGAACGATCCTTGTCGGCGGAATGAATCCAGTTGCCGCCGTACAAGAAGCTGGGATCGAGGCCGAAAACCATGCCATGAGCACGGTTATAGACTACAAAGAACTGGTAAATATACAAGACCTCTAATTTTTTGGCAAAAAAGTAAACGTGAAAGAAATAAATGTGAAAGGGAGGAAAACCAAAAATGAATTTACAGAGACCAAATGCAAACGATGCCACCAGAACCACCAACCGGTCTAAAAGTGTAGCGCCGCAGAGCGGAATATGTTCGCGCTGTGTTGACGGCTGTACCGGAAACTGCGAGGTGTTCAAGGCAACATTCCGCGGCCGGGAACTGATATATCCCGGACCATTTGGAGATGTCACCGCCGGTGGTGACAAGGACTACCCTATAGATTACTCACATCTAAACATTCAAGGTTATGCACTGGGAGCAAATGGACTGCCCGATGGTGTAGTAGGTGACCCGGACACAGCCACTTTCCCATCAGTAGACACCCGAACAGAATACGGATGGGATATGAAAACTAAAATGGCAATTCCCGTATTCACCGGTGCCCTCGGTTCTACAGAGATCGCCCGTAAGAACTGGGAGCATTTTGCCATAGGTGCGGCCATCGCCGGTGTTACGCTGGTATGTGGTGAAAACGTCTGCGGCATAGATCCTGAGCTGGAATTTGATTCAAACGGCCATGTCGCAAAAGCGCCGGATATGGATCGCCGCATTGAGACATACAACCGCTATCACAACGGCTACGGCGAAATCCTGGTTCAGATGAACGTGGAAGACACCAGATTAGGCGTTGCAGAGTACGTTCTTAACAAACATCATCTGGATACCATCGAACTCAAGTGGGGACAAGGTGCGAAATGCATCGGTGGTGAAATTAAAGTTGACAGCATAGAAAGAGCACAGGAACTGCAAAACCGCGGATACATCGTTACCCCCGATCCTTCAAGCCCGATCAATCAGCTCGCCTACCAGGACGGCTCAGTTAAAGAATTCGAGCGCCACAGCAGGCTTGGTTTTATCAGTGAAGAGGGCTTTTACGCCGAAGTTGATCGCTTAAGAAAACTCGGATTTAAGCGAGTCACACTCAAAACTGGGGCCTACGGTCTGCGCGAACTGGCAATGGCCATTAAGTGGAGCTCAAAAGCAAAGATAGACCTGCTTACCATTGACGGTGCCCCGGGCGGAACAGGTATGAGTCCGTGGCGCATGATGGAAGAATGGGGCATGCCCAGCATTTACCTGCATTCTGCAGCTGCCGAATTTGCACAAAAACTGGCGGACAAGGGCGAAAGAGTGCCTGATCTGGCATTTGCCGGAGGTTTTTCCGCCGAAGATCATGTATTCAAGGCACTGGCACTGGGTGCACCGTTCGTCAAATCGGTATGCATGGGACGCGCAATGATGATTCCGGGCATGGTTGGCAAGAACATTGAGCAGTGGATGAAGGACGGCAAGCTGCCCAAGACAGTCAGCCAGTTCGGTTCAACCAAGGAAGAGATATTTGTTAACTATGAGAGCGTCAAGGACATAGTTGGTGCAGATGAAATCGATAACATTCCTCTGGGAGCTATCGGCATATTCAGTTACGGCCGTAAGCTTAAAGTTGGCCTGCAACAGTTGATGGCCGGTGCCAGGTGCTTTAGCCTGCCCTCCATTACACGCCATGATATCATGTCACTGACCAGAGAATGCGCCGATGTTACGGGCATTCCTTACCTGATGGACGCCGACAGAGAAGAAGCCTTGCAGATTCTTAACGGCTAAGCATCACATCTTACATGCAACAAAAAAGGGCTCCTTATAATGAGGAGCCCTTTCTAGTCAAAAACGAATTGGATAACGACTAAGCGATTATCTTTTCTTGAAATAGCTCTGGCATTTCATACGCTTCTCATCATCAGAGTTAAGCCACATGTCGGCGTGGTGAAGGTCGTTAAATGCAATAGTGCGTATCTCTCTTACCTCTGCTGCCGTAAGACCCAGCTTGGCGGCCATTTCGGCATCGGTCATGCAACTTTCCGTACGTTGTTGTTCAATTCCCACATAATTCTGCACCGCAAGGCTCATATCCAGAACCTGCTGCTTGTACTTGTTATAAATCTCAGGCGATATGTATCTACCCATATTATCTCCTTACTTATCCGGGATCGCCCGGTTTCCACTTTGGTTTAAGCGTACGGGCTTTTATAGTAATCGGGCATCCTCGCAGGCACTCGCCGCACTGCCCCATGGTATTGGCGGTGGAAACCGTAGCAACAACACTACCAAAAAATGTGCCCAAAACGATGCTCTTGCGCTTCTCTAGATCAGGTTCGTTTATGGCCTCAAGCAGCGTGCGCTGAAAACTGTTTATGGATCTGGTTTGAGCGCGCGTGGCACAGACATGGCGATTGTAGCGCATCCACTTTATTTTGCCATCTTCCAGCTCGCCGGACAGACATTCAGGACAGGCATCCAGACAAAACGTCTTGCCCTCTTTTTCCCAACGCTTAACGCATGAAGGATGAGGACAAACCTGCTCATCGACCATACCGTCGGGCTTAAGAGGCATAGTGGTCATGGCAACACCGAAGTTGAGCAGCCCCCAGTCCTTGTTTAAAACGATGCCCGCCGCCATTGATCTGGTGCCCATGCCCGCCATTTCCGCACAGAGCTTGGCACTTATATTGCCGCCGCTGGCAACAGCAGCGTAATATCCATACTTTTCCTCGATATAAAGGGCAACATCAAAAGCTATCCTGTTGCGATAGGGGATGCCAAAAGACCGGTTCATGTGATGAACCTGATACCCCTTGGAATGCCATGCACCCTTGGGTGTCAGTTGTCCGGCGAAAACAATCGCGCTCTTGGCGCCCATGAGCACATCGTCGGGACGATGGCCCTCCGGCGCATACTTGTTGATATCCTCAACCGAGGCAATGCCCACCAGATTGGCACCCAGCTTCTTGCCCAGTTTTTTTATTTTCTCTTCCGGTGATGACGACATTTTTATCTCCTATAACACTAGCCGATTATAATATCTGACAATTTTCTTTTGGGCACATGATGCGTCTGCTGCTCGTCACGCCAGTACTGTGTATCGGACGGTGACGTACACTCATCAACCACAACCCTCTCTTTGGGCTTGCCCAGTGCGATGAGCATAAGCAGTGAGCAGTGCTCAGGTATGTTCAGGATTTTGAATAGCTGCTCCCGCTTTATGGCCATAAGCATGCAGCCTCCAAGGCCTTTTTCCACGGCGCCCAGGAGAATGCTTTGACCGGCAATACCATGATCGACAAGGAAGCGCTCGGTAATCTGCTTGTCTCCAAGCACAGCGATATAGGCTGCCGGTCGTTCACCCTCAACCGGGCCATCCCAGTCCTTGAGCGCCCCTGCCCAGCCTATCGTAGAGCATATAAGAGCGTTTGTTTCCGGATCATTACATAGTATGTACTTGAGCGGTTGATTGTTGCTGGCCGATGCGGACAGGCGGGCCAGATCAACAAGTTCCTCAAGCGTCTTGCGATCGATCTTCTCATCCTGATAGAAGCGTCTATAGCTTCGGTTTTTAATAACCAAGTCTCTTATCATATTTTACACCCCGATATATTAATCTTAGCGCATTATACTACTACCGAGCGCACGAGTAAAACAGCGCATGATTATTGCTTTGCCAGCGTCAGAATGCTATAGTTTTAAAGGCCAGTGGACCGCTAGCTCAATTTGGCAGAGCAACTGACTCTTAATCAGTGTGTTCCGGGTTCGAGTCCCGGGCGGTTCACCATTAGCCACTTCACAATATAGATTACAGGTCTCATATTTTAACTGTAAACATAACGATAAAGTTAGTATATGAATAATAGTCTTAACAGTGTTTAGGAGAATACATGAGTAATACAACATTGGATAAATCTACCAGCACTAAAAAGGGTACATGGTTAGGCATTATTCTTGCCATTGTTTTGGGATTACCATGCGTAATCGCAGGTATCAAGCTAATAAGGTATAACATCGGTTATGGGAATACAAGTCAGGGATTGGGCATTGCAGTATTAGTTATTGGCATAGTTGTACTCGTTATATGCGCAGCGATAATACTATATTATAAATTGAAGCAGAACATACTACGAGACAGTGCAAATTTGCGCAATTCTAATGATATTTCAGAACCTAAACCAACAGACGATAACTAGACGGTGTTTTGTGTATAGAATACTGTGGGGAACGTGGAGAGTTATGGTTTAGTCTCGGAAATCAATCTTCAAGGGAAATAGATTAATACACTATAAAATCTGCATTATCCTACCATTGGGTATATCTTCAAGCTGAATGCAAGTGCACTCATATCCATTTCAACTTCGTGTGAACCGCAATACGGGCACTTTATATTATCGTAATCAGATCTAATTTCATCGCTGTCCATCCCGCACTGGTGACAAACTATATCGCACTTAGTCATAACTTCCTCCAATGAAATCCGCTGTCAGAGTCGGAGTTTTATTAGTTAACAGTCTTCAATTCCTGCTTCAGTTGTGCCTATACCATATATATAAACGACATTGTGATTCAAGTACCGAAAAGATCGAATAACTGACCACTTTGGCCGAGATAACACCAGATGTTTTGCTACGTTTTATCGGCATAATAAACTACAATAAAAATCCCAACTTTTGCCCCCCCCTTTCTAGCTTGATGTGATATAATGCTGGCTAAGAATCATCCGATCTGTATAAATAATGACCTGATGAATTTGAACATCGAGACACACACCTGAGCTAAGGTTTATGAAGTTGGAGGCAGTGCGTAATGAGATGGGGTATGGTAATAGACAGGATGCGATGTGTAGGGTGTTATGCGTGCCAGATAAGCTGCAAACAGGCCAATTTTCTGCCCCCTGGTATATTCTTCAACAGGCTGGTTGTAAGTGAGAGTGGCACATACCCAATGGTGCGAAAACAAACCTACCCGGTGCTGTGCAACCACTGCGCCGATGCACCATGCGTAAACGTCTGCCCCACGAAGGCAAGCCACCGACGAGAAGATGGCATAGTAGTGGTAGACCATGATAAGTGCGTCAATTGCCAGTACTGTATGATGGCTTGTCCATATCGGCAACGTACATCCTTTCAATACAAAGAGCAATATCCCGGACAAGGCTATACCAACTACGAAAAATATGGCATGGAACATCATGCCTATCAGGAAAACACAGCAGTCAAATGCCACTTCTGCAAGGACAGGATCGATGATGGCCTGGCTCAAGGACTAAGGCCGGGCCAGGACCGCAAGGCGACACCGGTGTGCGTAAATGCCTGTCCTGTTAAGGCAAGAACCTTTGGTGACCTTGATGCTCCAGAGAGTAAAATCAGAAGGCTGGTCCGCGAAAGGAAAGGCAAGCAGCTTCGGCCTGATTTTCAGACAGATCCTTCTGTGTATTATTTGATCAATTAGACGGGAACATACGCGGAAGAAGCTGAATTAACTCAACGAAGCATTGCAATAGATAATAGACAAGCAAGCTCTATTTCAGAGGCTGTTCTGGAGATTACGAAAAATCGTTTTTATATATTAAACATTTTTTTAAGTATGTCTGAAACAGAGGTCAGACAGGCAAAGGCCCTGCTAACCAGATCTTCTTCAATTGTTTTATCGGTGATTTTGGGTGCTGGCTTACTCTGATCGCTTTTTGAACCAACATCTCCGGTATTTTTGAGGCAACATCTGGCCGGGGCAAGCAGGCTTTGTCTGGCTATTTGCTCGATCGATATATCAGCGTTGTCGGCCACGACCGTCCAGTAGTTGAGCAGCAGTTTGACCACACTATCAGGAGATTGCTGATCAAGGCTGGTTGAATCGGTGGGGACGATTCCCCAAGCGATTATTCCACCATCTTTCATAAAATCGGCTACCGCCTGAGCATAACCTTTTGGCATAACCATGATCTGGAAAGCATCAAACGAGAGTATATCTATACCCATGGATAGCAGATAGGGAAGGTTAACATTGGCACAAAGGTGAAGGGCTTTGGGGCCCTTTATGCCATCAAGGAAGTTATGATAATCCTTCTTTGCTTCTACGTCATTGTAACCAGACATCCCACTAAAGACCCAACCCAGGCCCGGTTCATCAAACCAGACAAAGGCGTTGGGGTTCTTTTTTACCAGCTGATCGTATTGAACATTAACTTTGCCCTTGATAAAATCGAACAGCAAGTCACGGACATCGTCTCTGTATATTATCGGTTTGGAGTTTTCATCGACTACCCTGAAGCCAAAACTGACGGGTCCTGTTACCTGCCCACGAATTGCCGAGTATCCGGCAAGGTTGAGGGCAAGAAATTTGTGGTAAACGGCGGAGTAATCTTCACTCAACTCATAGGTTGCGGGGTTGTCCATGCGTGCCGAATAATCCTCTAACTGCTGCTCAAACTGGCTAAAACTGAAATTGACCTTTTCGCCTTTTGTATCAATAGATACGCCGGGGAAATGCTCAGAGATTTGAGCGTACATATCCTCATAGTAGCTAAAGTTGGGCAATTGAGGCCAATATGGTATATCAAGGCTTAAGCACAACTCCAGGGCCTGCCCCACATCCTTATGGGGCATAATACCCATGGCCGTAGTCTGGCAATTTCCTTGAAAACCTATTTTGTCCGGCATCACCACACCTCTTTGCTCTGGTTTTGCTTTGTAAAACAGCTACACGGGACTACCTAGGAAAGGTTCAGTTCAACAGCTACTTCTTGCAGTGCCTTGAGCAGTGCATCGGAGTGTTCCGGTTTGCCGATGGTGATACGGATGGCGGTTGGGCCGCCCTGCCCGACATCAACGGCACTGATCCTGATATTTCTGGCAGCGACTGCCTGCTGTATCTGCTTTGCATCACCAGTGGTAACAGCACAACAAACGAAGTTTCCAGCAGAAGGATATGGCTTCAGAAAGTTAAATTTGCCCAGCTCGGCAGACAGTCGTTCTCTCTGCTCAACGATCAGTTTTACATTGCCCATAAGATAATCTATGTCTTTTAACGATTCCTGGACGGCAACCGCGGAGATCTGGTCTATAAAAAAGGGCATGGTTATGCGGGCAATACTCTGGGCAATTACCGGCGCAACAACGGCAAAGCCAACGCGCATTCCGGCCAGAGCTGCCCATTTACTGAACGTGCGCATGACCATCAGATTGTCGTATTTTGCAACCAGATCAATGACTGTTTCACCTGCAAATTCAGCATAGGCTTCATCCAGCAGCACCGGCACCCCGGTATCGACTATCTCCAAAATGTCTTTCTTGGAAGTTAGTGTGCCGGTGGGATTATTGGGATTGACGATGACTATGATCTTGGTTTTATCGGTTATTGCTGCTTTTACGGCTGCAACGTTTACAGCGAAGTTTTCGTCTCTGGGGACACTGACTATGCTTCCGCCATGAAATTGCGCCCGCTGAGCAAACACGTGGAAGGTGGGAGGGCAATGTATAACCTCGTCACCGTCACCTACGAATGCATTTGCGATAAGGTCTAGAATCTGGGAGCCACCGTTGGCAGGTACAACATATTCTTCCGCGACGCCTGCGTACCCAGCGATCAGTTTTTGCAGCTCTTTGGCGTTGGGATACAAGTTGAGGTCAGGATAGTTAGCCAGACGCTCTCCGATTTTGGGGGAAGCACCATAGTGATTCTCGTTTAAGGCCAGGTTGATCACACCCGGCGGTGTGGGTGGTATTGAGAACGGAGCACCTTTGCCGGTTGGAGCATATTTGGGTTTGATAAATCTTTCTATCCCGGTTGCGTCTGTCATAATTTATCCCTTCGTCATATATCTACTTTTCAATGTCGGACTGTTTAGCAGTATTATACCATCTGACATTAGATAACGGGTAGACGGGCTTACAATAAGTATAATCCGGGCCATAAGTATTTGTGATACAATACCCCTAATTAATGGTTGCGAGGGATTATTATGCCAAAACAGAAATCGTGTTTTATCATTATGCCTATTACTACCCCGGGAAATATGGTAGAAACCTATCGTGATAGTGATCACTTCAAACATGTCCTGAATCATCTTTTCATTCCTTCTATCGAAGCTGCCGGGTATAAATCAATACCACCTATTACCAAAGGGGCGGATATTATTCATGCTGAAATCATAAAGAACCTAGAGACTTCAGATATGGTGTTATGTGACCTTTCTTGTTTGAATCCCAACGTATTCTTTGAATTAGGTATACGTACTTCTCTCAATAAACCGGTTTGCCTTGTCAAAGATGAACTTACCCCTCAGGTACCTTTTGACACAGGTATAATTAATAATCAAAAATATAATAGTGGCATACAAGTTTGGGACATTGAAACTGAAATTGCGAACCTTACCACTCATATCTTAGACTCTGTCGAGCGCAGTAAAGAGGAAAACACACTCTGGAAAGTTTTCAGTATGAAGCAGCAAGCTACTGTACACTCAGGAGAATTTAGCACAGATGATAGATTAGACTTTCTCACTGTTCAAATGGATTCCATACTCAACCAAATGTCTGAAATAAAGAATAGTGCACCTAAAAGTATTTTACCTAGTATGCGTATGGCTCTTAGTAACTTCCCAACCGTATCAGTTGATGATAAAGAAAAAAGCGATATAGTTGAATACATACAGAATCGTATACCCCCAAACGTAGCACTTAGGTCTATAAATTATGACGACAAATATAAGAATTTTATTATTAGATACGTTGGTAATTGGTCTGCCCGGAACAAGTCATCTTTATCAAATAAAATCCTGAATCTTTACGATCATGGATTAAGTTTCAAACAAGAAAAATAAATTTATGAAAAGGGCTTACCCCGATAAATCGGGAGACGATAACTAGACGGTATTTTGTGTTAACTCTTGAGTGTGTGCTACGGCGCTAGAGCAAAATCGCAAGAGTTTGGCAAATAACTGCTACTCAGCGTCAAGTATTGCAGCGATATACTGCGCAAGCTCCCGTTTCATGATTTTCTGTCCGTCACCGGACATGGGAAATGAGTCCATCAGCTCCAGCCGTTCCGGCATTTTATACTTGGCAATATCGAAGTCTTTTAGATAGGACAGTATGCCGTCCAAACTTAAGGACACACCCGGTTTTGGGATCACACATGCGCAGGCCTTTTCCCCCATGACAGGATCAGGCATAGCCACGACTGCTACACTCTGGACATCGGGATGCTTAACAAGTATGTTTTCTATCTCGGCAGGGTATATATTGGCTCCACCCCTGATTATCACATCCTTTTTGCGCCCGACGATATACAGATTGCCCGCCTCATCCAGCTTACCAAGGTCGCCGGTATGGCGCCAGCCCTGCTCGTCCAGCAAGTTCACATTTTCTTTCTTGTCGCTGTAGTATGTGTTGCGCTTTTGCTCCCTGACCAGCAGTTCGCCTACCACACCGGGCTGCACTTCATCTAGCTGATCATCGACCACGCGCATTTCTACAGTGCGACCCAGCGGCTTTCCGACAGATCTGCGCCTGACATCTTCGGGGTCATCATAAGAGGTACAAAACTGATAGCCGGCATCAAGGCCTCCGTAAAGGCTGATAATGCGGCAGTTCAGCTTCTGCTCAACCTCTGTTGCCACCGCATAGGGAATGGTGGAACCGGCATAATAGAAGGCCCTTAGCGCACTAAGGTCGTATTTACCAAGGTCAGGGTGCCTGACCATCATGCTCATTTGAGCCGGAACGCCGGTAGCGAAGGTTACTTTCTCGGACTCCAGAAGTTTTAGGGCCTTCTGAGTATCATATTTTTCCAGCATGGCCACTTTGCATCCGCACATCTGAGCAATAGCCTTGCATGGTGGTCCACTTCCACCGCCGGAAAGTGGAGCAAGGGCAGCGAAAACGTCGCTGTGATCGACCTTGAAGCGATTGATTATATCGCTCTGGCGGGTCAGATGATATTTGCGCAAATGCACATTGACAAGCTTAGGAAAGCCCGTAGTACCCGAGGTCATTCTTATCTCTTTAAGCTCCCCCTGCTTGATCCTGCTTTGCTCAAAACAGTTTGCAGGATAACTTTGCTGATCATATCCATCAATGAGGTTGCTGATAGAAACGCAAGCAGAAGGCACATCGGGGCCAACGGCAAATATGTGTTTTAAGCAAGGCAAACGACTCTGTACGTCCTTGACCATTTCAAAATAGCTGAAGTCCCTGTATGCGGGAACGATTACCATTGCTGCAGAGTTTGTCTGGCTAACGGCAAACTCTATCTCTCTTGAGCGCACATTCATCAGAAGGTTAAGGCCGACAAGACCGCTCTTTTGCAATGCCGAATGCACAATGAAATACTGGACAACGTTGGGTAGCTGCACCAGAACGACCTGTCCTTTGGTCAGCCCCAGTTCCATAAAAGCAAGGGCCAGCCTGTCTGACATCTGCTTTGCAGTCAGATATGTTACCTTGCTCGATGAATCGACCAGGGCCTCTTTGTGGGGATAATCACGGGCATTTAGGCCTATATAATCTATGGGTTCGTGTTGCTTATCGTTCTGCTCGTCGCTAGCCAAAGAAGCATCCTCCTATATAAGTTAACCTCAAAACAGTTGCCAGCAATTATACCACCACACATATAGTTTACAATACTATCATATTATGACTATTATGTTGACACTCAACTTTAATGATAGTATTTTGGTATGGATAGAACATTCAAATTACTTTGGAGGATTACAGGTGAGAAAAAAATACGGATCACTACATACTATTGCAGGGTCTATTAAAATTGGGGCCTATATCGTTTTGTTCTTCGGGATTATCGCTTCCATAGCGTTGGGTGTGGGGCTAAATTCACTTGGCGGATATCTGGCACTGGTTGTTTTACTGAGCCTGATCATCACCCTCATTATTTTTGTAATTATGCTTGCTATATCAGCATCGATTTATGTTTTTCTTGACACAGAGCAAAATACACGTCAATCTGCCGAATTATTAAAAAACATGGGGCATCCCAAAATAACGGAGTAAAACCCGCTGTAAGCACGCTTCAAACAGTATTTCAGGCCTTCTGTGCATATATTTACTACTTTTGTGGTAAAATGATCGGAAGGATAGTCATAAACGGGGAGGGTAAGATGCCATCGGTAGATGTGGTAAGTAAGGTAGAGTTGCAGGCACTGGATAACGTAATTAACAATGTGAAGCGTGAAGTATCCACGCGATACGATTTTAAGAACATCACAACCGAGATCAGCTACGACAAAAAAACAAAGCGTATTCATATTCTTTCAGGGGACGACTGGAAGGTAAAAGCTGTAACTGATATGTTTATTGCACAATGCCTAAGGCAGAAAATTGACCCCAAGTGTCTGGATCATCAGGAGATCGATGCCACCGACCAGGGTACAGCCAAAACAGACATCCTTATTAAAGAGGGAATACCTAAAGAGATGGCTCAGAAAATGGTCAAGCTTATCAAGAGCTTAAAGCTCAAGGTGCAGCCCGCTATTCAGGAAGATCAGGTTAGAATCACCGGTAAGAAGATTGATGATCTGCAAGAGGCCATGCAAGAGCTGAGGGACGCAGATTACGACATCCCACTGCAATTCGTGAACATGAAAAGGTAAGTGTCCACCTACGTAATTTGCTCAAATCGCTCGTAGTAACCTAGCAGGACACCGCTGCTATCGCGAACCGCCACGACTGTAATTTTCTTTTTGCGCTTGGGTACTATGGGGCGCACGATCTCATCTTCACCCGCCTTTAAACGATCGTGGTAAGCGATGATCTGTTCTTTGGATTTCTGGTTATGGCAGTCCAAAAGAGATTTGCCGATCAGGTCAGAATAACCACGCAGTCCATAGTAATGCTCGATAGCTGCCTTGTTTAAAAAGCGAATCACGTGATCATTATCCACGAAAACGATGGGGTGATTGATCGTATCGAGTATAGCGGTGTAGGTTTGGTCGGACATCATCTTTAAGATTCCTTCTGCCATAACGGGCAGTAGTTACTGCCTCACTCTTTAGCGGTGGTAGTAGGGTTTTTCAGGGGTGTTTTTATCATCATATTCCTGCCATAGCCTGTCCCGGCACTCTTTATAACTGAAACCCATTTTTACCTTTTTCCAGTTACGATAGGCACGATAGGATTTAACCCATATACGGGGCGCGACAAATGAGCGCTTTATACGCTTCCATTTCGATTTGAGCTTTTCAGGGTTGGCTATTATCCAGCGAATGATCAGGCCGGCAATAACCATTGCTACAATAAGCACTACAAGCTGTATGAGTATCGCAAGAAATGTAGCCATGCTTTTTTATAATCCTATCAAAACGTTAGCTGTTTTTGTCTATCTTATATTACCCGCATTACATGACCTGGTGCAAACAAAGGATATCACATCAGGGCTCAAAGAATAGCTATATAACGCTAATAATGCTGAGACAATAGGCCCGTTTCTTACACTTGACAGTGCAACCCAAAAGGGCTTACCATGCGTACCATCATGACAAAATCCAAATCAGAGCTTGTTGAAATATGCGCGGTTGCCGGTGAAATTCAGGCCAGCATCATAAAATCGCATCTTGAGAACGAAGGCATACCGGTACTGCTTAAATACGAAAGTATGGGCAGGGTGCTGGGTGTTACCGTGGACGGGCTGGGCGAGGTGCGAGTTATGGTACCGTCAGAATTTGCCGAAGTGGCAAAACAGATCATCGGCCCTGACGTATAAAATTATACTTCAAAAAGATTACCCTTTTCAAAAAGCCACCTGTAGCTGTCGATCTTGTTTACGGTAGCCTTGAGCAGCTTGGAGGTTTGTGAGCTTAAGGCTTCACGTTCATCCGAGGATAGCTCGGCAAAGATATCCTCAAAATAGGACACATCCCTTGTTTTTTCATACTTGCCCAGACCAAGATCGGTTATTTCAACGTTCACAAGGTTCTTTTTATCAGACCGGCGTTTTTTGGTAACAAGCCCCTTCTTGACCATACGGCCTATTAGCTCGGCTGTGCTGCTGGGTGCTCTAAGCAAGCGCTTGGAGATATGCGACGGGCTTACTGTGAGCCCCTTCCTGTTTTCATTGACTATGGTGGCCAGCACAAAGGCCTGCTCCATTGACAGTCCTTCCCTGTGCAGTGCTCGCTCGCGCATGTAACCCATGGTGTAATGCAGACGCTGCAGGGCTATCCATAGGCTGAGGTCATCGGGGGCGTTTTGCTTGCTCATTTTGTCATTCTCCTAAGAATTAGATAAAGCATTTTTCAATTGACAATCGTAAGTAGTGGTAGTATAATATGCTACTGTATTATTCGTATACCGGATTCGTATCACGTATTCGTGTGACGAAGCAATTGTACGACTTTAAATCATATCCGTCAACATGAAAAGGTGCAGGATACTCCTGCCGGGGGTATAGGGATTGATAACCTCCGTACTGACAAACTGACAATCATTTACGTATGTATATACGTTTTAAACTAAAGCAAAACGAAGGAGAATACGAAAGCATGACCGTTGAAGTAAAAAAAGTAGTGTGTGAATACTGTAAAGGTGCCTGCCGCGTTCTGGCATATGTGAAAAACGGCCACCTGATAAAGGCCACGGAAGACCCGGATGATCCGCGCAAGGATATGCTGTTTCCCACAGCGGGTGGTTGCGAAAAACTGCGCGCAGCAGTAGAGGTAATGTATCATCCCAACCGCGTTAATTTCCCGCTTAAGCGTGTTGGCGAAAGAGGCGAGGGCAAATGGGAAACCATAAGCTGGGAGCAGGCGCTGGATGAAATAGCAGCCAAACTGCAAAAGATAGTAGACGAGCACGGGGCCGAGGCCATTGCCGGAGTTAAGGGAACCATGCGCACCCGCAACTTCATGCCACGCTTTTTCAACCTGCTGGGAAGCCCCAACTGCACCACGCAGGGCAAGATATGCAGCGGCCCCATAGGGGTTCTGGCGGCAGCGCTCAACGGATGGTATCCCAACCGCAGCACATACGGCGGAGTCATCCCCGAGTGCATCCTGTTATCAGGGACCGACCCTGGGCAGAGCTGGCCGCGTCAGGCATACGTAATGCGCGAGTGCAAGAAAAAGGGCGGCAAGCTGATAGTAATTGATCCGCGTGAAACGGCGGCGGCAAAACTGGCCGACCTGTGGCTACAACCAAGGCCCGGCACCGACGCAGCGTTGTTTCTGGCCATAATAAACGTAATTATTGAAGATGAGACGTACGACAAAGAGTTCGTTAGCAAATGGGTACATGGATTTGACGAGCTAAAAGAACGAGCAAAAGAATATACGCCTGAGAAGGTATCGGAGATAACATGGGTACCTGCGGACAAGATACGTGCCGCGGCAAAGATACTGGGTGATAACAAACCCCATTACTCTTGGAATGGCATGGGCTCGGAGCAGCTGACTGACTCCATCCACGTACTGCAGGCCCGGTTCATACTGGCAACCATCACCGGTTCTCTGGACGTTCCCGGCGGAGTGCACGTAGGCGGTCCAGGGCTGGTAAGAGGTATACCCGAGATAAGCGCCATGGACAAGCTGTCGGATGCACAAAAGGCCAAGCAGATGGGAGCCGACAAATTCAAATTCCAGTCGTGGCCCGGATATAAAATCATCCTTGAAAACTCAATGAAATTCTGGAACCACCTGCCCTCATCAGAGCAGACGCTGGCCGCATCACCGCACCAGCCGTCTCTGTACCGCGCCATGATTGACGGTAAACCCTATCCCATAAAAGGCGTGATTACGCTGGCGCACAACCCGATGGTAACCCAGGCCAACACCAAGCTGGTGTATAAGGCACTCAAGAGTGTGGACATACATGTGGTGCTGGACTACTGGATGACCCCGTCAGCCGAGCTGGCCGACTATGTACTGCCAGCGGCATCAGGCTGGGAGCGACCGTTCTTTATGTTCAGCTATGCGGGAGATCAGGCCGTACCGGAAAAGATCGAGGGCGAGTACGACCACAAGATCGACTACGACATATTCCGCGAACTGGGTATCCGCATGGGTCAGGACTGGCCGCAAGAAACGCTGGAGGAGATGTACGACTGGCAGCTTGAACCCATTGGCATGACCTTTAAACAACTAATGAATCAAAACGGCTATATGAAGGGTGAGCGCAAATTCGAAACATACAAGGAAAAGGGTGGATTTGGCACCACCACCGGCAAGGCCGAAGTATATTCCACCGTACTTGATAAACTGGGATATGACCCGCTGCCTAAGTTTGATGAGCCTCACGAAACACCCGTATCGCAGCCGGAACTGGCCAAAGACTATCCGTTGATACTGATAACAGGCGGCAGGTTCCGCCCCATGTTCCACTCAGAGTGGAGGCAGGTAGATTCGGTGCGCCAGAAGCGTCCGCATCCGACGATGCAACTGCATCCGGATACAGCCAAAAAGATGGGTATAAACGACGGTGATTGGGCCTGGATCGAGACACCGCGAGGAAGAATAAGGCAACAGTGCCAGCACTTCAAGGGGATTGATCCAAGGGTGTGCCACGTTGAGCATGGCTGGTGGTTCCCGGAACTGCCCGGCGAAGACCCCTGGCTGC
Organism: Chloroflexota bacterium; assembly: GCA_018648325.1. Classification (GTDB taxonomy): domain Bacteria; phylum Chloroflexota; class Dehalococcoidia; order JABGRK01; family JABGRK01; genus JABGRK01. The sequence continues at coordinate 63,354 of JABGRK010000017.1, read as the reverse complement.
ACGGCGTATGGGAATCAAACGCCAACGTGCTTACCGACGACGACCCGGAGATCTGCGGCGAAGTACATGGCGGCTGGCCCCTCAGGACTGCCCTATGCAAGGTTTATAAAGCCAGACCTTATTTAATCTAACAAAGTTTTTACAAAAGGAAAAGCGCTGTATGACATATGCAACACAGCGCTTTTTTCTTTGTTAATTCGTTATTTGATTATACCGGCGATTTGCTTGAACTTGGGGCTGTCAGCGGTTTTTAGCAGTTCAAACAAAATGATCTCGGTGCTGGTAATATCTATACCGGCCTTTTTCATTTTATCTAGAGCAAGCTGTTTATTAACCGGTGTTCTGGAGGAAACGCAATCAGCAACCACTTGTACGTTATAGCCGGCATCAACCAGGTCCATAGCAGTTTGGTATACACATACATGCGTCTCAATGCCGGTAAGAATTACCTGTTTGCGGCCCAAAGCCTCTAGACGTTTGGGAAATATCTCTTCTCCCAGGCAACTAAAAGCCATTTTGTATATGGGCTCAAGGTTGGGCAAAAGAGTTTTGATTTCTGCAATAGTAGGGCCCAATCCCTTCGGGTTTTGTTCGGTAAGGACAACGGGTACTTCAAGAACGCTGATGCCTTTAATGAGTTTGCTCAGTTCCCGACGAATGTTCTGGCTTTCATGCATAACGTTTGTCAGCTTTTCCTGCACATCGACTATTACCAGTACTGCGTTTTCTATGTCAAACAATTGACTAATCTCTCCTTTGAACATCACTGGGACTTGGAATATATCAAGCGGGGATGGGGAGCTTGATGATAAATGTGGTACCAACACCTTCCTGGCTATCCACTTCTATAACACCACTGTGAGCCTCAACTATGGATTTGCAAATGGCAAGACCTATTCCGGTGCTTCCCTGCTTTGAACGCGTGGTAAACAGAGGCTCAAATATCTTGCGCATATCATAGATGGGGATACCTACGCCAGTATCGACTATCTCGGTAAGCACATACTTATCATCGTGGCGGGTGCGGATTTGTAGCTTTCCTCCATTGGGCATCGATAGGTATGCGTTTTTGACGATATTGGAAAATACCCGCGCCATTTGATCAGAATCGATCAGGACCTTGGGCAAAACCTGATCAATTTCCAACTCCAGAACAATCGACTCCGGGATGGCCAGAGGATAAAGCGCTTCCTTGACCGCATTGCGAATCTGCATCTCACTGAACTCCGGTTCCCTGACCTTGGAAAAATCAAGCAGATCACTGGCTATATTATTGGCAATGTTGGCCTGTCTTTCCAGTCTGTCCAGCTGAGTCATGGTGATATCATCAAGGTCGACCAGCGTTTCTCTCAAGTAATCAACCACGTTGGCAATAACAGTAAGCGGCGTCCCCATATCATGCGCAATTCCTGAAGCAAGCTGTCCCAAAGCTGCCAGCTTTTCATTGCGCGTCAGTTTCTCCTGCGCCTCAGCCAGTTGACTTTCTGTACGCTTACGCTCGGTTATATCACGAATAACCGCTATAACCAGATGCCTGCCCTTATAATCAAACCCGTGAGAACTAACCTCAACAGGAATAGTTACACCATCCCTGGCCTGTAATGCAGTCTCAAAAACAGTATGTTTATCCTTGGCTAGCACACGCGTATGCTTCGCATCCAGTGTATTGACTCTCTCAGGCGCTACCAGATCTCTTGGCCTCAGATTTAAAAGTTGCTTTCTGGTATAACCAAACATGCGGCAGGCCTCATCATTCGCCTCTATATAGTTACCATAATTACCCTGCGCATCCATGTGGTGAACCATCACAGCATCATTGCTGCTGTTAAACAGCATACGATAGCGCTCCTCATTCTCCCGCAGTTCCCCCTCAATACGTTTGCGTTCGGTTACGTCTCTGGATATGGAGAGCACATAATTTTTACCCTTAAGCTCTAAAAGTCTGGCTGTTACCTCTACAGGTCTGGTTGTGCCGTCTTTTGCCAGTTCTGTAACATCAAATACAATTCCCTTTTTGGCAAGAAGTTCGTCTCTTAACTGCTTAATACGACTTGCGCCTCTTCTGACAACGACATCCCAGGGAGTGAGATTAAGCAACTCCTTGCGCGTATAGCCAATCCTCTGGCAAAAAGCATCGTTAACCTCAACATACATGCCCGGTCTACCCCTGTCATTCATCTCATGAAGTGATACCCCATCATAAGCGCTGTTGAGTAAAGTGTAATAACGCTGCTGAGAACTAACCAGTTCATCCTCGGTCTTTTTACGCTCGGTTATGTCACGGCATATCGATAGCACCCCTACCTGATCACCGTTATCGTCCTTCAGCCTTGTAGCCGAAATATATACGGGAAAAACAGTACCATCTTTTCTAACATGATTTACCTCCCCCGACCACGAATCCTCTTTGACCACCAAAGCACGAATGAGTTTCCATTTGTCCTCGCCATCATTCCATAGCAAATTTTTAAATCCAAATTTTCTCAGTTCTTTCTGGGTATATCCATGCATTGAGGCATAAGTTTCATTTGCATATATTATTTTACGGGTTTTGTCATTTATGGCTATCCCGTCGAAGGATTGCCCAACGGCATGACTTAACTTCAGTATTTCTTTCTGGGCACGCCTGCGTTTTGTGATATCACGAGCCACTGCTATTACCAAATATCTTTGCTTGTATGAAAAAGTATGAGAACTGACCTCAACAGCCAGCTTTGTGCCATCAGCACACAGCAAAAGACTCTCTATCACACGTTGAGTATCGCCAAGGATAATACCTGCCTGTTTGGCAGCAAGATTTGCTCTTTTTTCAGGAGCAACAAGATCTTTGGGCGCCATACGCAGAAGTTGCTCTCTGCTATAACCAAACATATTACATGCTACATCGTTTACTTCTATATAATTACCATAGGTGCCGTCAGACTCCATAAAGTGAACCAGCACAGCATCGTTACTGCTGTTAAACAGCATGCGATACTGCTCCTCATTCTCCCTTAGTTCGTCCTCCACCTTCCTACGCTCGGCTATATTACGGGCAACACCCACTACGATGTTTTGCTTACCTATTTCAAACAGATGAGCACTGACCTCCATGGGCACTTTACTGCCATCTTTTGCGACATCAAACGTCTCAAAAACAACCCGTTTCTCTTTTTGCAGTTTCTCCCGTACATACGCAATCCTGCCAATATCATCCGCATGCACAATATCCTGAGGGCCCATTCCGAACAGTTCTTCTCTGGTGTATCCCAAAATATCACAGGCGGCCTGATTAACCTCGATGAAATTACTCCAGCTACCATTAGGGGTTCTGCGATACACGAATACGGCATCATTAGCACTGTCAACTATCATACGGTGCCACCACTCGCTCTCCTTGAGCACCACATCCGCTTTCTTGCGCGCGGTTATATCCCTGATAATTGACAGGACGAAAGGATTACCATCTATCTCAAAAAGATGAGAACTCAACTCTGAGGGGATTCTTCTGCCATCCTTGGTCAGCTTCACGGTTTCGGTAACAATATGTTTTTTGCTATCGAGCTTTGCTTTATACGCCGCATAATTAGCGTAACGTTCGGGAGCAGAAATATCCAGCATCGTTAACTTTAAGAGTTCTTCCCTGGTATATCCCAGCATTGTGCATGCAGTTTCATTAACGTCCAGCAACACGCCGGGATCACCATCAGGAGTCCTGCGATAAACAAACATGGCGCAAATAGATTGCCTAAACAGTAGGGAATGCCAATCGGAATAGTTGGCAAATATATCATTTGGACCTATAGACAATGTCACCCATCCATAATTAAAATCTCTGGCTTGATTATAACAATACTTGAACCATACTTAAAAGCACACGCTCACTTTTTTGCCACGAGCAGCTTTACGGTAAAAGTGGTCCCCTGACCTTCCGTGCTTTTTACTGCAATAATGCCATTGTGCGCATCAATTATGGCCTTTGAGGCGGCAAGCCCTATGCCTGTCCCACCAATTGCGTGTTTTGTGCTAAAAAGCGGCTCAAATATCTTTTCAATGTTTTGACTGGCTATGCCGGTACCTGTATCCTTAAACCGGGCAATTACATATTTGCTGTCGGCCTTTGCGCTAATGGTTATCTTTCCTCCGTCTGGCATTGCATCAGCTGAATTATTCATCAGGTTAGAAAAAACGCGCCCCATCTGCCCTGCATCAGCCAAAACGTCCGGCAACCTAGACATCAGTTCTCCCTTATCCACGACAACTTCAATGTTTTCAGGTGGCAGGAAACCAGCTAAACAGTTATTAATAATCGTATACAACCGTACCGGCGCAAGTATCGGCGCCTGGGTACGGGCAAAATCCATAAGTTTGCTGATAATATCATTCGATTTCCAGGACTCATCTTCAAGAATTCGCAAGTACTTACCCACCCTCTCATCACCACCCATGTCGCTTAGTCTGAGCAGGTGCACCGCGTTGTTGATCACATTAAGTGGATTACGAAGGTCATGCGCTATACCAGCAGAAAACTGCCCGATAGCCGCCATCTTCTCAGAACGAAGCATCCTCTCATGTGTCTGCTGAATCTCCTGCTCCGCCTTTTTGCGTTCGGTGATATCACGGACAATATTGAGTGACATACTTTTATCCTTGTATGAAAACAGGCTTGCACTTACTTCAACGGGTATCTTGGTCCCGTTTTTTGCCACATGTACCGACTCAAAAACTACACGTTTGTCTCTATATAAATGTTCTCTTCTGAGTTTATAATCCTTGCCTTTGTCATCCGGGGATGTTAAATCAAAAGGAGTCATTTCAATAAACTCGGCTCTGCTATACCCCAGCATTTGAGTGGCAGCGGCATTTGCCTCAGTAAATTTACTTGCCACGCCATTTTCATCTCTGTAGTAGGCATACACAGCATCATTGGCCGAAGCAAGCAATATGCGTTGCCACTCCTCGCTATATTGCAGGTCACGGGTTCTTTCGGTAACCATCTCCTCAAGACTATGGGAATATTGCTGGAGTTCCTTTTCCATGCGCCTGCGCTCAGTTACATCAAGCCCGTACATATTAACCTGCCTCAGGTCTAATATAGGGGCAAGTGTCATAGACATCACCCTGTCCTGATACTCAACATCAACACTTGTGGCAACGCCCGAGTTGATTGCGTTTGACACCTTTTTCCGCCAATCCTGTGGCAGGTATTCGTTTGCCTGACAGCCAAAATGTTTGAGTAAAGGTACGCTGGCATCATTAGCATAAATGACAATACCATCTTCATCGACACGCAGCACCGGATTAGGATTCTGGCTGGGGAACTTGGCCAGTCTGGATATCTCTTCCTGGATACGTTTGCGCTCAGTTATATCGCGGATTACAGCGGTGAAGAACACCTGGCTGCCCATTTTCCAATCGGCAAGAGTAAGCTCTATGGGGAACCTGGTACCGTCTTTTCTTATGGCCAATATCTCGACCTTCTGCCCCATTATCTTCTTTTTACCGGTGGTCACCACGCGTTTTACAGCCTTGGTATGTGCATCCTGAAATTCCTGCGGCATGATAGCAGAAACGGACTTCCCAATAATCTCGTCTCGCTCGTAACCGAACATCCTCTCGGCCTCATTATTCCAGAGAGTTATCAGCCCTTGGCTATCAATAGAGATAATCGCATCAGCTGCAGTCTCGGTAACAGAACGGAAACGCTGTTCATTTTGCTTAAGCGTCTCCTCTGTACTCTTGAGACCAGTAACGTCACTGTACTCAGCCACTACCTCTCCGGAATTAAGCTTATAAAGCCAAACCTCACGCCATATATCAGGGCCACCGCCTCGATTTTTGTAAATTGACGGAGGGTAATGCTCAGGTTTTCCCGTTTTATAAACTCTTTGAAGTGCTTTTATCAATCCTGATCCCTTGGCCCTTGGAGAGACTTCACTAACACTCTTGCCAATGATCTCATCCCTTGAAAAGCCCTCAATCTCTTCCGCCGCATAGTTGAATTCGGTAAACACAAAGTTTTGGCCGTCATCTATGGCCATATATACAAAAACGGCATTATGCAGTGAGGCGATCAGGTCGACAACCCTTTCACTGCTTTCCCTTACCGATTCCTCGACACGTTTAGTTTCGGTGATATCCCTGGTAACCACCATAATACCGGTGGGATTGCCATCATCATCCTTGAGCATGGTGGTGGTCATAAAGGTGGGGAAAGTAGAGCCGTCCTTGCGCATATGTCCTATCTCACCAGCCCAGTAACCTTCACTTGCAATCTGGCCTATGCGGCTCTCAAACTCTTTTTGCTGCTGCTTAGAGTGTATTCCTTCAACTTTCATGCCCAGCATTTCATCTACCGTATAACCATGCATCTGAGCAAATGCCTGATTCACGAAGGTCAGCCTCGGTCCCGTATCGGACATGGCGATGCCATCGATAGACTGTTCCACAGCATTGCCCAGTCTCTTTACGTCTTCCTGAACACGCTTACGCTCGGTTATATCGTTGGCAATGCTTGCCACACCGGCAGGATCGCCTTTTTCATCCCTGAGGAAGGAAAGGGAGATAAGCGCAGGGAAATACGAACCATCTTGTCTGTAGTGCTCAACTTCCAACGTGGAGACGTCTTGCTGCTGAAGAATATCCCCAATAGTACTAGTACGGAATTGGCCGGAAATAACCCTTTTATTCAGTTTCCTCAGCCTTATTCCCACCATTTCCTGTGGCGTATATCCATGCATCTGGGCATAAGCCAGGTTTACATATGTTATAAGTCCATCTATATCGGCAATGGCGATACCATCGATAGACTGCGCAACGACTGAACTTAATTTAGCTATCTCTGTTTCTGCCTGCTTACGCTCGGTAATGTCCTTTACAACGGCAACAAAACCTGTCGGTTCTCCAGCTTCATTGGTTAACCTGGAAAAGGAGGCGAAAGCAGGAAATACCGTGCCGTCTTTTTTTATACGCTCCTCATCAATTACGCCTGAACCCTGTGATGCCAATTTGTTCTTTATTGCTTCATACATCGGGATTTCCTCAGGGTAAAAATCCCTGAGTCTCATCTTGCCAATTACCTCTTCGGGCAGATAACCATGAATATCGGCAAACGCTTTATTGGCATATACAACGTAACGTTCGGTATCCGAAATAGCTATTCCATCGATGGATTGATCTACAGCACTGCCCAGCCTGGCTATCTCTTCCTGGACATGCTGGCGCTCGGTGATATCGGTAAAGAAACCGTCCGCCCTGAAAATCTTTCCATTTGCATCTTTCTGCGCTGCCACAGTAGTCAAAACATCTACTTTGCGACCATCTTTTTTAATCATGGTCGTCTCAAAATTGGTAACGGATCCGGTTTTTTCCAAACGCTTTAGGATGAAAGCCCTCTGGTCGGGATAGGCGTAGAAATTTACATAAGACTTGCCAACTAACTCATCAGGGCTATCGTAGCCAAATATTCTGGCTGCAGCAGGATTAGCATAGATAATTGTTCCTTCCCTGGGGTCAGTGGAAAGGACACCCTCGTTCGCCATTTCAAGCATGTCTCTGAGCATTTTATCGCTTTGACCCATCGATTCTTCAACACGCTTATCTTTTTTATTCTGGTCTAACATAAGCAACAAGGCCCTTTTAAAAAAATGATGTTACTGATCGCCAATAGGCAGTTTTATGATAAACGTTGTCCCCTTGCCCATTGAGCTGTTCACCTTTATATCCCCACGATGCGCTTTAATAACAGACTTGCATATGGAAAGGCCGATGCCGGTGCCCCCCTCAGCAGAACGCGTTGTAAACAGCGGTTCGAATATTTGGCGCTGATGCTCGCGGGAAATACCAACGCCAGTGTCAGTTATATGAATCTGGGCATAACCCTGACTCAACTCAATTTTAATGAGCAGTTCGCCACCTTTGGGCATAGACTGAACAGCATTGTTAACCATGTTGATCAACACACGCTTTATCTGCTCAGTGTCGATTGCAATTTCGAGCCGACCACTGTGAAATTCAGATGTCAATTTCACAGCTTCTGGTATTGATAAACCGGACACGACTGCTCTAACGAATTCATTGAGATCTACTGCTTTTAGCTGAGGCTCTCTAGTACGTGCAAAGTCCAGCAGCCCCGCAATTATGCCGCTGGAACGGAATATCTCCTTCTCCATAATACTTAAGTGTTTATCCAGCGTTTCATCGTTACCGCCCATCTTGAGCTTGATGTAGTAGGCAGCATTGTTAACAACCGCCAGCGGATTGCGCAACTCATGCGCTATGCCAGAGGCCATCTGACCAATAGCAGCCAGCTTCTCGGAACGCGCCAGCCGTTGTTGTGCATCAACAAGTTTCTTTGCCGTTTCTTTGCGATCTGTTATATCACGTATGATCGATACTATAGTACGCAGTCCTTTATAGATAAACAGACGTGCGCCAACCTCTGCCGGAATCTTTTTACCGGACTTGGATAAAAACTCTGTTTCATAGACTATGTGATCTTCTAAATCCAGACTATCTTTGGCTGCCATCGACAGCTTAGCCCCATGAGGAGATACCAGGTCTATCGGCAACATGTTGAGCACTTCTTCTTTACTATAGCCCAGCATATCGCTAAGCGTTTGATTGACCTCCATAATCCTGAAAGATTCATCACCCAGCTTTTGCGAAACGTATATAGCATCGTTGGTGCTGTTCACGATGAGACGGAACTTCTCTTCACTATCAGCCAGTTGCTGTGCCCCATCCTTAACCATCTGCGCTAGGTTATCCGAATAATCCTTTAGCTTTACCTCATCACGCTTGCGATCGGTGATGTCCTGAACGGTGCCCACCAACGCAACGATTTTACCTTTATCGTCCTTGAGCGCTTCACCAATGGCATGGACATGTTTCTGAGTACCATCCTTACAGATCAAGCGATGTTCGATATCCCACGGTTCACCGGTTTCCATCCCTCTTCTGATATGAAATAAATCGTATTCCCTGTCATCAGGGTGTACTACTCCCGTAAATGCTTCCAGTGTGGCCTCTTTGGAGCTTAAACCAAAAATGCGAAAAAGTTCATCTGATCCCTCGACTTCCTGAGTAATCACGTCCAGTTTCCAATGACCTATATGAGCCATAGACTGCGCTTGGGTAAGGTTGCACTCACTTTCTCTTAACGATTGCTCGGCATGCTTGCGATCAGTGATATCACGGCAAATGGAAAGCACACCTATTTGCTGACCATTATCATCCCTAAGCTTGGTAATCGAGATATACGCAGGAAAAGTTGTCCCGTCTTTTCTAAGGTGGTCTATTTCGCCCGACCATGAATCGGTGTTCCCTACGGATTCCCGAATAACCGGCCAGACACCACCTTGGCCACCCAGAATGAGATCCCTGAAGGTTATATCTTTTAACTCCTGTGGGCTGTAGCCATGCATAGAAGCATAGGTTGTATTTGCATATGTTATTTTGTGGGTATGGTCATTTATAGCTATTCCATCAATAGACTGATCAACGGCGCTACCCAGCTTATGAATTTCCGCCTCGGCACGTTTGCGCTCGGTAGTGTCAATGCAAACGGATAAAATCGCCGGCCCCCCTTGAAACTCTATTGTGGACGAACGGCTCTCGATCCATCTCACCGTTTCGTCCTTGCGCACTATGCGATACTCTATACTTTCCGGGACATCTTTCCCCTCAAAACGCTCTTGATGGTATTGGACAATCCTCTCACGATCATCAACATAAGTTCTTTCAATACGCTGTTCTGGAGAAAGCGCATTCAACTTCTCCATGGTATATCCAAAAAGATCTTCAAACGCTGGATTGACATAGACTATGGTCTGATCTTTTGTTATCACAATGCCCTGTAGCGATTCATGCGAGATTGTCTTGAATTTCGCCTCATTATCCAACAACTCCCGTTCAGCACGCTTGCGCTCGGAGATATCGCGGGCATAAATGGCAACCGCCGATATTTCTCCTGCCGGATTAGAAACAGGGTAAATATACGACTCGAATACACCAGTTATTGCTTCATCTTCGAGTTGAAGTGGCTTACCCGTGCTGAAAACCTTATCAAGCGCTGCTTTCCTGCTGCGAGCTGATTCAGTTGTACCGTAATCAAAAACGCTTGTGCCAACAACATCATCTAACTCCAAGCCCATTCTTTTTGCGAAACCCTCGTTGGAAGCCAGAATGATTCCATTGCTATCAATCAGATGTATAACATCGGGACTGGCATCAAGAATGGCTCGTGTCTTCTGCTCACTTGCTTTCAACGCCTCTTCGGACTGCTTAAGTTCGGTTACAACGTTGTATTCAGCTACTATTTCTCCGGAACTAAGCTTATAGAGCCACGCCTCACGCCATGAATCCGGGCCACCATGTCGATCTTTATATATTGATGGCGGGTAATACTCGTGTTTCCCCGTTTTATAAATCGTACTAAGTGCTATTAATAACCCGGAGTTCTTGGCCTTTGGTGCAAATTCTGTAAGATTCTTGCCAATGACCTCTTGCCTGCTGCGACCCTCCATTACTTCAGCAGCATGGTTAAATTCAGACAATACAAAGTCATTTGCATTATCCACAGCTTTGTACACGTAAACGGCGTTATGTATCGTGGAGATCAGGTCAGTAACTCGCTCGCTGTTTTCCTGCAGCTGAACCGTGCGATCATCAACACGCTGCTTCAGTCCGGCACGTGCATCCTCAAGCTCCTGCAGTATACGCTGGCGCTCGGATATATCACGAACGATAGACACAGCTACCTGTCTGCCATCTGTTTCAGACAGGCTTCGGCTGATCTCCACCGGAAACTTTCGCCCATTTTTTGATACATGTGTAGATTGAACAATAATCTTTTCACCGAAAGTTGCCTGTTCCTGCTGTTTGCGGAAATATCCCACGTTATCAGCGGCACTGATTTCTAGAGGAGAAATACTGAGGAACTCTTCACGCGTGTACCCATACAAATCACAGGCGGCCTTGTTAACATCGACGAACTTGCCCAGCTTACCTTCCGGAGTTCTATCATAGACAAGAACAGCGTCCTTGGCGCTATCAACGATCATGCGATACCAGCGCTCACTAGCCTCAAGTTTCTGCTGTGACTCCGTGCTCTCTGAAGTATCATGGGAAATGGCTAAGGTAATAAAATCGCCATCGATTTCAAACAAATGTGCGCTAATCTGGACAGGAATTTTCCTGCCGTCTTTGGCCACATGCATAGTGTTAAAAACAACGTGTCTCTCATTAAGGAACTGCTCTTGTATGGCAGATAATTTGTCCTCCATGCCTGCCTCATCAGCAATATCCTGCGGATGCATCTTGAGCAACTCAGCTCTGGTATACCCCAGCATATCGCATGCGGCCTTATTAGTCTCGATAAATTCACCACGCCCACCATCAGCCACACGCTCGTAAACAAAAACAGCGTCGGCGGCATGATCCACGATCATACGATGCAGGCGCGATCTTTCATCAAACGGATTGCCGGGATGGGACTGATCGTTAGATTTTTGTTTTTTTGCCATTGCTCCCCACTACCATCAAACCACTTAAAACAGCAAAGCCCTTCTTTACTAAAGAAAGGGTTTTTTAAAACATGACAAACCGATACTTTATTAAAATGTTTCAGTAACAGATTTATCTTCTTAAAAAACCAAAGCCTTTCACAAAATACAAACCTAATTACCTTTAGTGCCAGCAATAGTACCCTTAAGGCAAGGTGAATGTCAAGCTACGCCATAGTGAGATTGAGGTAAAAGATGTGCAAATGGGGATTAAATGAACCACTTTATTTCTGGTTAAGGGGAAATTTTATAGTAAAGGTGGTGCCTTTGCCTTCACTGCTTTTAACTTCAATGCTACCACGATGGGCATCAACGATAGACTTGCAGATGGCAAGACCTATACCGGTTCCACCTACACCGGAGCGGGTGGTAAACAATGGTTCAAATATTTTATCAATATTTTTCATGGAAACACCAATGCCGGTATCGGTTATCTTAATTGAAACAAACCCATCGTCAATTGAAGCGCCAATGTTGAGCGCGCCGCCATCAGGCATAGACTGCAAAGCGTTATTAATAATATTGGAAAACACCCTGCCAATCTGCTCAATATCCACATCTATAAAAGGTAAACCGTCATCCTTGCGCACCAGCTGCACATTTTCGGGCCACTTGATGCGCTCAAGCACAGCATCTACAATTTGATCTATCCGCGCTTGATTAATCTTTGGCTCCCGTGAGCGGGCAAAGTCTAGGAGCCCATCGATAATACCTGAGGACCTGAAAACCTCTCTCTCCAGAATCTCCATATGTCTGGCAACCTTAGCATCGCCAATGACCATCTTCATTCTGAGATAGTAGGTAGAATTGTTTATTACGGCCAGTTTCTCCGATCTCATCAGCTTGTCATGCACCTCGGTAAGTTCGCCGGTTCTTTCCTCAACCATCTGTTCCAGGTTCTCCGAATACTCCTTGAGTTTGGCCTCGCACGCTTCTGCTCGGTCATATCCCTGACAACCGTTACCACACCCACAGGCTCACCACTGGCATCCTTAATAATGGTAACCGATGAAAAAGCGGAGAAAATGGTTTTGTCTTTTCTATAATGCAGTACTTCTATTGATCGGGACCCCTGCTTTTCAAGGTTATCCCGCGCCTGTGTCAACTCCACATCTGCCTGCTTGCGCCCGGTGATATCTCGTGAAACAGATAGTATGTACTGCTGACCGTCCCGTTCAAAGAGATGTGAATTGATCTCTACGGGTATCTCCCTGCCATCTCTAGTTTTTTCCGCCAGTTCAAAAATCAGGTGTTTGCTGCCAAGCAACTTTTTCTTTAAGCCCGCCAGGACATCGGTATAGCTTTTAGGTGTGACATCCGAAGGCGAAAGTTTTAATAGTTCATCTCTTGTGTACCCCAAACGCTCACAGATAACCCTGTTGGCCTCAATAAATTTGCCCGGTTTTTTCCCAGGCGTCAGCAAATGAACGGTAAGGCCGTCGTTAGCGATATCCAAAAGAAGACGATACCAGTCATCACCTTTGGTCGATTGAATATCCATACTCATATCTTTCACATCAGGAACCAATTGAAAAGTATTTTCTACTACTATGGATTCTTTCTTTTGCTTCTGATCAGTCATTTTTTAAAAAACTGCCTATAATATGATTTTAAGGAATGCATATTAGCAAAAACGTCCAGCCATACAGCGCAGCGATGCGCACACCTCAGGTCATTTTATGTCAACGATCAATTCTACACCCGGTATTGGTGCAAACGTCAAGACCTATCAGGGTCAAATACGCGAATAAAGTGGATATCAAAAATAAGTGGGAGAGCAAGGACAAAATAATAACATCAAAAACATGAATTATGTGGTAGTTTTTAAAAGCCGGTAGAGCCGAACCCACCGGAATTTCGGGAAGTATCCTCAACCTGGTCCACCACTTCAACCTGCACATCAGCAAGCGTCAATATAACCAGCTGTGCAATCCTGTCTCCGCAACGCACGGCATATGGCTTAGCGCTTAGATTTTTAAGCTCTACCTTAAGCTCGCCCCGATAGTCGCTATCAATCCAACCGGCACCCGTTTCTATATTTGATTTAACCGACAAACCAGACCGTGCACCCACCCTACCCACCGTGCCAGGCGTAAGCTCCAAAACAAGCCCTGTGGAAATAAGTGCTCTGCCTATTTCAACAGTGCCATCGGGACCACATTGCGATGCCGGTATCTGTATGTCTTCAACCGCGTATAGATCGTAGCCCGCGCTGCCTTTAGTTGCCCGGGTAGGTAGTTTGGCCTGCGGATGTATTAGCTTTATATTAACTTTTTGCACATTTAATCCTTCAAGCGATTAACGAAATCACTCATAACAGCGTTGCCCAGATAATTCATTTCAATATCACCGGCGCGCGATATCACTATCATTCGACAAAGCAATTCCAGCGTTTCAGTAGCAATCAGCGCCTCGCCAAGCGTCTTGCCCCAACAAACCACACCGTGATTGGCCAACAATAGTACACTACTATCTGATGCTTTTACAGCAACCGCATCGGCAAGCTCCACACTTCCCGCATGATAGTATGGTACTCTTGCTACTTGCCCCAAATATGCCATTGCCTCTGGCAGCAGATCAGTTTTAATCTCAACATCAGAGCAAGCCACCAGCGTACAGTAAAACGGCTGAGAGTGAATTACTACCGACGCATCATCGCAGTTGCAATAGATATTTCGATGCAGGCCGGCCTCCCTGGAGGGCGTACGCAATCCTTCATATCCATCCGAGCCAATGCTGCAACTAATTACGTCGTCATCCATCAGAAAACTGAGGTCTGCCCCACCAGCTGTGACAAGAAACGTGTCAGCGTTCACTCTGGCACTTATGTTGCCGCTATGACCCCAAACAAGGCCCCTGTCAGCCAGCGCTTTTCCGAATATAATCAGTTCGTCTTTCATCTTTACACTACCAAAATCTATCGACGTTGAGTATATCTTATTAATTATTTTCACAAAAGGCAACAGCTTATGTTTGCGATTTTACATACAGTTGTTATATTATGATAACCAACACTGCACAACTAGATGTTATAAAGCTTGCGTTTCACGGGGAAGGACGCGTATGAAATACCACAGCACTAAGAGTAAGCGATCTATCATGCAGAAGCTGGGTCTGGCCAAGGCAGGACGTGATCTGGATGAAGTGGCGGGATTGGCGCAGGCCGAATGGAAGCGATCCTGGTGGGTAAAACAGGTAGACCAGCCGACAGCCGAGGTAGACTGGGACGTTATGCAGCGCTACGACTCCCGTTACGTGCCGCAGGTTTATTATGCCAACTACGTTGGGCAGGATGTAGCCGACAAACTAAATAAGCTTAGTAACGACAGAAGAAATGAATATATACTTCAGAACAAGCCGGGGTATACGTTAAGAGACCGCGCCCTTGAAATCGGTGCCAACCGCGGCACGACTGCACCAGTATTTATCCCCGACTACTCTTCTCCTGCACAGTTCAGCAACCGCGCCTCCAAGATATTTACCGCTGACGACATAGGCGTACCACGTTGGGAAGGAACCCCCGAAGAAAACGCACGTATGATTCGCTCAGCCGCAATATACTACGGCGCAGGTCAGGTAGGATTTGTAGAGCTTGACGAAAAAACCAGAAAGCTTATATATTCATTCGACGCAGACGGCAAGAAGATAGAGTTTGAGGATGTTGATCTGGCATACGAAACAGAAGACAAACGTGTTATTCCCAACAAGGCGCGATGGGTTATCGTGTTCTCGGTACAGATGAGTGAGGAACTGCTAAAGCGACGCGACGGACTGTTTTCAACCGCGCTGTCCGGCACGCCGAATTCTATGGGATACAGCCAGGGCAGGAATGTTCTGGACAGGCTACAAACCTTTCTGCACGTGCTGGGATATCAGGGACTGGGCAGTCCCTGGTTCAACGGACTGGGTATAGGACCGGCGCTGGGCATTATGGCCGGACTGGGTGAACAGAGTCGGCTCAACGTAATGATAAGCCCCGAATTCGGCCCCATGCAACGCATTTTCCGCCTCGTAACCGATCTGCCATTGGCGCCAACCGGGCCGATAGATGCCGGTATCATGCGCTTCTGCCGCACCTGCAAAAAGTGCGCCACGCTGTGCCCGTCAAAAACCTTGAGTGAGGCGGACGATCCATCGTGGGAAACAAGCGGAACGTGGAGCAACCCGGGACACAAGGCTTACCACTATATAGACTCAGCAAAATGCATGACGCAGTGGAAGGTAAGTTCGGCGGGCTGTTCAACCTGCCTGTCTGTTTGCCCTTTTGCCAAAAAACACAAGTCATTCATCCACACTGTGGTCGAATCAACCATCGCAAAAGTGCCTATGTTCAATGGAATATTCACCAAGATGGATGAACTGCTCGGGTACGATAAACCTAAAGACAATGAGTTGTGGTGGGACCTGGATATGCCACCCCACGGGATGGATTCCACACACGGCACCGAGCTGGACTAAAGATATAAAATTAGAGCCGCCCCAGGCGAAAAAAACACCCCGTAATTAACCCCACAATAGTGCTATTTCTACGCCCTCACACTCAAGTATTAACTAGTAAAAATGACCAAAATCGGGGGATAAACGTGAGAAAGCGGGGGATAAGCGTGAAAAAGCGGGGGATAAACGTGAGATAACCATAACAACTTTACCGTAATCCGGATATGCCAATTCTCGTCCAACGTACTGGCCTGTTTTTGTACACCCAAAATGAAGAAAAATCCCGCTCAGTATGGTAAAATAATCGCTGGCCTTACACTTCATGGGGGAGTGTCGGAATTGGCAGACGAGCATGACTTAGGATCATGTGCTCTTGCGAGCGTGGGGGTTCGAGTCCCCCCTTCCCCACCAGAACATTGCCTCCCACACACCTTCCCAGTCCACTAGCCATCTATCTCCCTCATTTAAACCAACGACGCCAGTCCTCAAGCAAAAAGCGGGCAAGTTTACCCGTTTTCTACAGGTTAACGGCCATCAATAATTGACTCCCGTTTTATGCGAGTTTACAGGAAGAGTGTTGAAATCCAGAATACCCAGATAGGGCTAGGCTAAATGTAGAGAAAGACGCACTTGTTTTAGCCGTTGGGGTGGAGTGAAATAAAGTATGCCAAAGATTGGATCACTATCCAGCGCCCTTGCTCTTCTCAAGTAAACGTTGTAATCGGTTTGATCAGGAGAAACATAATCAACAACAATAAAGTTTGGTGCTTCCATTCTGAGCTGACTATAAGCCTCATCGTAAAATGCCGTGGCACTTTTAGCCTGCACCCAGCTATTTACATAGACAATTGTGCAGACTATCAAGCTAAATGAAAACATATAAATAGCTAAAATAGCTGCAAGCTTCCGCCGCTCCGGCTCACGCTTCAAAGAGAAATAAACGGCTGCGCCAATTGCACCCACTAACGCCGGGATGATAAGAAATTCCATATCTACCAACCTATTTACTTCAACTAAATCCTTATAGCATCATTTATACTATCATTTATTGCACTTCATGAACTTCCCAATTCTCATCAACTCTCAATCCAATAACCTTTACATTATAATCCCACGAATGCAAAGTCTTAATTGCCATAAGCATCTGTTCCGCTCTGGTCTTGTCCTCCGCCGAATTTCCGGCACAGTCATGGTGCATTGCAATGGCAACAAGTTTTGATTGATGGCGGGATACTGATATTCCAAGAAACTTCTTTATTGATTGAATAGCAGAATGATCAGTACCTTTAGCCAGTAAACGCTCAGGACCCGGGCTTGTAATCATATCCACATAATCTATACCGTGTTGCTTCTTAATCCAATCAATTACCGGTACCTGCACTCTTCCGTCTATACAGTTAATAGCTGTAGCGAATACTTTGTGTGACATATAACTATCTATCTCAAATTCTATCTTACGTTTATTATTACTAAATGTTACCTATGATACACTGATCGGCTAAAAGCCCTGTCACCGCTTCAGCATACACTAAGAAATGGCTCCTTTCAATGTGTCTGATTTTTATCATTGTTACGCTCAAAGTGCTATAATATCATGAATATTAGTGTGGTTTATTAGATGATAACGCTTGTAAGATTAACGGGATTTGCCAAGAAATATTGGATACTGCTGCTAGCTTCTTTCATTTGCCTGCTGGCAACCATCGCCTTTGCCCTTGCTATGCCGTGGTTCCTGCGAATGGCAATCGATACGATCGACCCGGCAAACTATCAGGGAAGCCGCTCGTTTTTAACGCAGATGGCATTGGCAGTTGTGGGTGCCAGTATCTTGCGCGGTATATTTGCCTACGGGCAGAGTTACCTGAGTGAAGTGGCCTCACAGAAAACGGCCTACGACATCAGAAACGCGCTTTATGACCGCCTGCAAAGGCTTTGCTTCAGCTATCACGACGTCAACCAGACCGGCCAGCTTATGTCCCGCGCCACAGCCGATGTAGAAGCAGTGCGAATGTTTGTCAGTATGGGACTTGTGGGCCTGCTGCAATACATAGCTATGACTGCCGGTATCGTAACCATCCTGGTAATCATCAACTGGCAGTTGGCCCTAATGAGTATGGCTGTACTGCCGGTAATAGCAGCCGTCGCCATTTTTCTTAACAAACGCATGCGCCCCATCTGGACTGGAATACAGCAGATGATCGGCAAGCTGGGCATCATACTGGAAGAAAACCTGACCGGCGTGACAATCGTGAAAGCGTTTTCCCGCCAAAAAGACGAAAGCCGTAAATTCGCCAACCAGACACGTGAGCTATACAACCGGCAAAGGGCCAGAGCCCAAATTCTTGCCATTAACATGCCTCTGATGGTGATGTTGATGACCATCCCTGTAGCCCTCATCCTGTGGTATGGCGGGCGGCAGATAATCGGAGACGCCCTGACGATAGGAGAACTTACGCAGTTCATTTTCTATCTGGGGATATTGATAGTCCCAACCAGAAGACTAGGCATGCTAACCAACGTCTTCTCACGATCAGCATCGGCGGGGCAGCGCATAATGGAAATACTGGATGCCGAGTCGTCTATTATACAAAAACCGGATGCAATAGACATCGATAATGTAAAGGGACAGGTCGCCTTTGACAACGTAACTTTCAAATACAATGCAGTAAGTCCGGCGCTAAAAAAAGCCACTTTCGAAGTTAGCCCGGGGCAGACCGTGGCCATGATAGGTGCATCGGGCAGCGGTAAAAGCACCATAGCCAACCTGCTCCCCCGTTTCTACGATGTCTCAAGCGGCAATATTACAATTGACGGGATCGATATACGGGATATAACGTTGCCGTCGTTGCGTAATAACGTGGGTATAGCTCAGCAGGACATCTTTCTGTTTTCAGCAAGTATCAGAGACAACATAGCCTACGGATTAACTGATGCCACCGATGAGCAGATAATAGACGCATCCAAAGCCGCTCACCTGCATGAGTTCATAGAAACGCTGCCACAGGGATATAACACATGGGTCGGCGAACGTGGAGTCAACCTCTCCGGCGGTGAAAAACAGCGACTGAGCATAGCCCGCACACTACTAATGAACACGCCAATTCTGATTCTGGACGATTCCACATCCAGTGTGGATATAAAAACAGAACACATCATAATTGAGGCACTAAACCGGCTTATTGAGGGCAGAACAACTTTTATCATCACACACCGCCTGCCCATTATCAGAAACGCCGATCTCATTCTGGTGCTGGAGCACGGGCATATACTGGAACAAGGCAACCACGACCAACTCATAAGCGGCGACGGGTTATATAAACAGATATACGAGTCACAACTGCTAATGCTTGATGGCCAGGAGAGTAGCGAGTAAGTGAGAGTTAGAGGCATAACAACAAAAGCACAGCGCCTGCAGGGCTCTATAGACGAAGAAGATGATGAGCAAGGCAAGCCATATGACCATGGCGTTGTAAGGCGACTGCTAAGGTATTTAAGCGGCGTCAAATTACTAATGGCAGTGGGCGGCGCTGCTATGGTGATCAAATCGCTGGCTGCAATCTCTTATCCGCTTTTGATCGCTATCGCTATCGACAATTACATTGTCAATGGCAATTACAGTGGCCTGACCGTGATAGTTATCATATATGCTGTCATTGCTCTGGTGGGATGGGGCGCACAGTTTGTGGAAAACAGGTGTCTTGATTATGCGGGTCAAACCGTACTGCTTAAACTGCGCACCCAGATGTTTGATCACCTGCAGCAAATGTCCATGAACTTCTTTGAAAACAATGCTACAGGTAAAATCATGTCCAGGGTTCAAAACGATGTACAGCAACTGCAGCAACTGCTGACATATGGTTTCTTGAACATAGTAACCAGCGTGATAACCATAGTGGGCATAGCCATTGCCATGGTAGTACTGCAACCGCTTCTTGCTGCAACAACGCTGATATTACTACCAGTGCTGTTCGTAATTCTTTTCATTTGGCAAAAACACGCCAGCCGTGCATTTACAAAAGTACGGCGGGCCATCGCAGTGGTAAACGCCGGACTGCAGGAGAATATATCCGGTGTGCGCGTGATACAAAGCATGTCCAGAGAGGATACCAACTTCGAACAATTTGAACAAGTGAACCGCGAACATCTGGGAGCAAACGTGAAAGCGATAAGGCTGTCTTCGATAATGCTGCCGCTGGTGGAAATACTGATGGCCATCGCCATTGCAGTTGCCATTTTACTGGGTGGAAACATGGTTCTTGACGGAACGATAACAGTTGGTATTCTAATTGGATTTTTGATGTTTATACTGCGTTTCTTCAATCCGGTACGAGAGCTGTCCATGCTGTACACACTGCTGCAACGCGCCATGGCCTCCGGCGCCCGCATCTTCGAACTGCTTGATGTTAAACAGGAGATTACAGATGTATCAGGTGCAATCCAGCTACCGCCGGTAACGGGAGAAATCAAATTTTCGAGCGTGTACTTCAACTACACCAAAGATGTTGAGGTGCTGCATGACGTGAACCTGACAGTGAACCCGGGAGAAACAGTGGCGATAGTCGGTAAAACCGGCGCCGGAAAAAGTACTATCATCAACCTCATCTACCGCTTCTACGAGGTAGGCAGCGGAAGCATAACCATCGATGGGCATGACATACGATCGGTAACGCACAAATCGCTGACAAGCCAGCTGGGCATCGTCCCGCAGGACCCATATCTATTCTCAGGCACCATTGCCGACAACATCAGGTATGGCAAGCTGGAAGCATCAGACGAAGACATTGTCAAGGCAGCGAAAAAGGCACGAGCACATACTTTTATCAGCCATCTGGAACTCAAATATGACACTCAGGTGGGTGAAAGGGGCGGGAACCTTTCTCTGGGACAGCGCCAGATTATCTGTCTTGCACGTGTCATACTGGCCAACCCCAAAATACTGATACTGGACGAGGCCACATCCAACATAGACATCATGACCGAGACACTCATTCAAAAGGCATTGCGCTCGCTTGCGTCCAAACGCACCTGCCTTGTCATTGCGCACAGGTTATCTACCATCACCAGCGCAGACCGTATAATCGTTATGGATAAGGGCAGACCGGCTGAGCAGGGCAGCCATCAGGAGTTGCTGGCACAAAAAGGTATGTACTATAACATGTACACAGCCTTAAATTCGTCGAAGACGTAGTCCTACACGTGATGACAAGCTGCAAAGTGACCGTCGCGATAATCAACCAACTCCGGTATTTCGCTTTTGCATAGCTCGTCAGCACGAGAGCATCTGGGGTGATATCTGCATCCTGGGGGCGGGACTGTAAAGTATGGCACTTCACCCTCGCTTATGTTCTTACCCCAGTTGGGATCGGGTATTAGAGGTGGTATTGCATCGATTAGCAGCTGCGTGTACGGATGCAACGGGTGATCAACAATTGAGGCCGCATCGGCCACTTCCACCATCTTACCGGCATACATTACAGCTATACGATCGCATATGGCACGTGCCATACCGAACTCGTGTGTTATGAAGAAGTAGGTTAGATTTTTTTCTTCCTTGAGTTTCATCATAAGCGCAATGATATCGGCCCTGATACTGGCATCCAGCATACTTACCGGTTCGTCAGCGACTATGAACTCCGCTCCCAGAATAAGGGCACTGGCAATACCGACTCGCTGCCTTTCCCCTCCACTGAGTTGTCCGGGGCGTTTTTCCAGCATTTCGTCGGAACTGGACAATCCCACGGTTTCCAGCATTTCCTGTACCTTTATTTTTTCATCTTGCCTGTTTTGGAATATATGGTGAACCCTGACCGGCTCGGCAACAATATTGCGGATGGTTCTGACCGGATTCAAAGAACCAAACGGGTCCTGAAAAACCATCTGCATCTGCCGACGCAATGCCTTCATTTGTTTGCCGTTGAACAAGGTAATGTCTTGCCCCTTGAACAGCATCCGGCCACTGGTTGGTTTCTCCAGGTGCATAATCATTCTAGCAAGTGTAGTTTTACCACAGCCGCTTTCCCCTACAACACCATAGGTTTTACCCTTCCGGACAGTGAACTGCACATCATCAACTGCATGAACATAAATGGGTTTGCCAAAAAACTGGCCGCGTTTTTTTACAGGAAAAAACTTCGTTAAGTGATCAACCTCAAAATATTGTTCGTTTTCCACTTATATCCTCTATATCTTATCGTCAGAGCAATTACAGGCCATATAATGCCCCGGCTCTACTTCTATCAGCAATGGCTCCTGGGTCTCGCAAGTAACCTGTCCCACAGTACATCTGGGCCAGAATCGGCACCCCTTTGGAGGATTGAGCAGATCAGGTGGCTTACCAGGAATGCTATCAGGGATAACACAATCGGAATGAATGTCCATAAGTGAACCAAGCAGCTTCTGTGTATACGGATGTTTTGGCGCACCAAATATCTTTGCCGTCGGCCCCATCTCTACGATCTTGCCGGCATACATGATAATCATCTTGTCGCAGGCCTGACCGAGAACGGAAAGTTCGTGTGAGATGTAGATGAGCGAAAGATCAAGCCTTTTTTGCAGATCGATCAGAAGTTTAAGTACCTGGGCCTGTGTGACAACATCGAGTGCTGTAGTCATCTCGTCGGCGATAATAATCTCGGGATCACAGGCAAGCGCCATGGCTATCATTATACGCTGTTTCATGCCTCCGCTTAGCTCATGCGGGTAGCTTCTGCCTCTGACAGGGTCTACCTTAACCAGTGTAAGCAGATGTGCCGTACGCTCCCAAGCCTCGCTCTTACTCATATCCCAGTGAAGCTGTATAGCCTCTACTATTTGAGAACCCACGGTATATACAGGATTAAGAGCACCCATTGCTGCCTGAGATACCAGCGATATTCTTTCCCACCGAATCTTTCTAAATTCATTGATGCTCATATCAAGGAGCGAGATGTCTCCCAGATGAATCTTTCCTCCAACCACGGCCCCACCTTTAATAAGCCTCATCAGAGACATAGCAAGGGTGGTCTTGCCGCAACCGGATTCACCGGCAATACCAATGGACTCGC
Source organism: Chloroflexota bacterium (assembly GCA_018648325.1). Classification (GTDB taxonomy): domain Bacteria; phylum Chloroflexota; class Dehalococcoidia; order JABGRK01; family JABGRK01; genus JABGRK01. The sequence continues at coordinate 40,331 of JABGRK010000017.1, read as the reverse complement.
CTTTATCAAGCGTAAAGCTTACACCGTCAACAGCCTTAACCGGCCCCGCTTCCGTGAAATAGTGCGTCCTCAAATCATCTACAGTGAGTATTGGCATTAAGCGCCACCTTTAATATTCTTAAGCCGCAGAACGAATCTGTCATTGAGCGTATTACCTATAAAACTGAACGCGATTCCAAGTACAGCAATGCATGCTCCCGGCGGTAACCACTGCCACCATGCACCGAACAAGAACGCTCCCTCATTCTGAGCATTGAAAAGCATCATACCCCAGCTTTGATGCAGAGGATCACCAAATCCCAGGAAACTTAAGCCCGCTTCCAACATTATTACCGTTACACATTCCAGAACAAAGTTAGCAATTACCACCCCCGCCACATTTGGCAAAATGTGATTCCATATAATATGAAAATTGCCTGCCCCAATCGACTTTGCTCTTTCAACATAAGTATGCTGTTTACATGACATTACCTGTGCTCTTACCTGCCGGGCAATTCTGGTCCAGCCAAGTATCACCACTACAAAAACAATGGTTGACATACCCGGACCAAGGTATGCTGCAAGCACAAGCATCAGGGGTAACCGGGGCAGTACCAGCAGGATATCAGCAATCCTTGTAAGTATCTCATCAACTATTCCGCCAAAATAACCGGCAATCAATCCAATTATTGTCCCCATCGCCGTTACCGCGCCAGCCGCAGCAACACCAATCATAAGTGAGATCTGGCCCGAGTGAAGCAGCTGGGAAAATACATCTTTGCCTTGGGCAGTCGTGCCAAAAAAATGGGAAAAACTGGGTGCTTTCCACATGAAATCCCTATCCTTAAAAGTCGGATCATGTGTCGCAATATACGGAGCCAGAATTATGGCAAAAATAAAAATGCCCACCATAATCAGGCCGATAACGCCTACCTTGCTCTTTCTGTATTCCGGCCACCACGCAAACAACGGCCCAATTGCACGTATAGATTTGCTCAACCGCGAATCTGTATCATTAAATTGTCGATTACCGGATAAAGGCAAGCCTAACCTCCACTGTTAATATCTGATTCTGGGATCAAGACGAAGATAAACTAAATCAAGCAGAAAAACTACCACGACCGTTACTATCGAGAAAATTAAAAAGGCCCCCTGCAATAAGGGGAAATCATAAGATATTACTGCATCAAATATGAGAGAGCCTATACCTGGATAGGAAAAAATATTTTCCACAAATACCGATCCGCCAACTATTGTTGCAAACCTTATGCCAACCGATGTTATGAGCGGTAATAATGCGTTTCTGGCGGCATGTTTATATTTTACTCTGTTCTCGCTGGCACCCTTGGCCTCCGCGGTTATTATATAGTTTTCCCGCAGCGTGGTAACCATGGTGTTTCTCATAATCATTTCATAGGCACCAAATAGAGTCATCAGGGCTAAAACAGGCAGCACTGCATGCCACAGAACATCACCCACCCACTTAAGCCCGGTATATCCAGAATAAGCGGTCTCAGCTCCTCTCAGCGGAAACCAACCAAGCTGTGCAGAAAATACGTAGAGCAATACCATAGCTATCCAAAAAAGTGGTGTGGCCAGTAAGGATAATGAACCTATTTGTATTCCAGTATCAGTCTTGCTACCGGCCCTCCAGCCCGCAATTACTCCAAATACATAGCCAAGAGGCACGGTAATAATTGTGGCGGTCAGGAGAAGAAACAGTGTCCATGGTAATGCATTGCCGATCATATAAGTCACGGAGTTCGGGTGGTTTGAAAACGACATACCCAAATCACCCTTAAGGGTATTTTGGATGTACAGAACAAACTGCTCCCAAATGGACTTATCCAACCCAAACCGTGCTATTATCTTCACCTGTACAGCCTCGGGTAATTTCCCCGCATATGCCTGCTTGGCACTCCCGGGCATCAGGCGGGGAATAAGGAAATTCAGTATCACGGCAACCGCTAATACCATAAGCATAAAGCCAAGCCGTCTAATCAACCATTTCCAGTTCAACTAATTCCTCCTAGGATCAACACCATTCGGGCAAATTTATAGATAGAGATATATGATAAGGAATTGATAGTCAGATACGTATATTTATGATAAACCTACGCCGTCACCCTTTTGCACTTTTCACCTTAGACCGAGCGCATTACAGGCGACGGCGCAGTTACTATTACTAGATTCCAATCACTAAATCAACTTATGTAATTATTTTTTAAACTCTACTGAGCTATAGGTTCCAACGCCAGGATATTGATTGTGCCAAGCAGATGACCGGAACTGCCCTGGCCATCCATCTCCTCTTGAGGAGCCCAGCCGGTGAACGTGTCCAGGCGATAGGCATAGATCGTATTCCCCTGAGACAGAGGTATTATGGGCAACTCAGCAGCAAAATCTACCTGTATCTGCTCAATCAGTGTGGCCAGTGTAGCCGGATCGTCTTCACGCCTCGACTGTCTCAAATCAGCTTGTAAAGCCCTGGCGGCGGTAGTACCACCACCGTCACCATCTTCACCCCAACCAAGAGAAGGAGCATCATACCAGACGTTATACGGGTCTGCGCCGAATTCCTGTGCAAGACCGTCAAGGGTACTGCCACCGGCACCATGACCAGCTGTTGACCATGTCCAGTCATCCCAGCCACCACCAAACATCATTCCCATCATAGGACCAAAACCAATTAATTTAAGCGAAACATTAATCCCGATTTCGGCCATATTCTCGCGGATTATTTCGGCCTGTTGCACATCTGCGGGCCTGTTTACAATGGTCATCTCAATATTCAGTGGATCTCCCTTGTATGTCCTTGTCTCACCTTCAACGAAATCTGAAAAATCGCTATCTGCATCAAGCATGGCGTTGGCCTCATCGATGCGCGCTTCATCAGTCATCCCAAGTCCGGGCCAGTCCACATCCTCACTGGCTATAGCCTCTGGCACCAGAGGAACCATTCTGGGGATTGATCCGTAAGTAAACAAGGCGAAGTCAATTATGTCCTGCCTATTAATGGCCATACTTACGGCCTGCCTGAATGCAGGAAGGTTGTTGGGTTCTTCACGATGATCAACAAACAGGAAGTTATAGAAATTGGCTGCCCTATCTACACCAACCTTGACGTCAGTCGATTCAAGCAACTGAGGTATATATGAATAAAGCTCTACGGTGGGAACCATATCTACTTGACCCGTTTTCAGAGCCAGTAGCGCCAGTTCCTGTGATCCGTAAATCTCTAACACCATCTCATCTATATTAACTGTGCCACCCCAGTAGTTTGGATTTTTCTTGAATGCAACATGGGATTGCGGTACATACTCATCCCACAGCCAGGGGCCACTGCCCACAGGTGCAAGATTGGCTTCCGTATCTATGTCTGCAACATCCTCCCATATATGCTTGGGAACAATATACATAGAATTCAAGAAATCCAAAAACGCCGATGCATATTCCGTTACTGTTATCTTGACAGTATTGTCATCTACAACAGTGACAGTGTCCACAAATTCCTTGCTGTCTCCACCACCGGAATAATCACCTGCATACTGTGTATCCAAGGTGTACTTTACATCAGCAGCGGTTAACGGCTCTCCATCGCTCCACTCGGCATCCTGGACCAGATTAAAGGTCCAACTCATAGTAGAATCATCATAAGACCATGACTCTGCCAGACGAGGGATAGCCGCTCCACCCGATCCAACCACAAGGGGTTCGTATATCCTGCTCATAATGCGTATATCCCCTCTACCTGAGGCCAAAAATGGGTTGGATGATTCATGCAAATCTGTAACAGCAGCCGTTAGCCTGTAAGTTGTAGTATCGACGGGTTCCCCACAGGCCAATGGTCCAAGTATCATGCTTAAGACCAAAACTATACTACAAAACGAAAATACCAAACGCTTCTTCATTATAGTCTCCTCCCTAATATCTAAAAATATATAGTGGAATACTAAGTTATTCTCATAGGCACTTGCCCTCCAATTTAACCAATTTAGTTTAAATTGCTATTTCAATCGTGTTACAATAAAAAAGGCAGAAGCTAATGCTTTTGTCACCGGCGGGGGCATCCGAGTCGCATCGTAGATTGCCCCTGCCACCTTTTTTGTTCTCTTTGTTCAAACTTGCTATTAATAGGTACTATTGTTTGCCACTGTTATAACAAATGACAAACAAATTTACAACCACTTATTTGGGTTTGACCGCAGCTATAGCAGGTATCAGTATGTCCAGCGCTTTATCCATTTCCTGCTTCGTAATAGTAAGTGGCGGCGTAAAGGCAATACGGCCTCCGGCTCTCGCCCTCAGTCCCTTTGCCTTGATTTCCTTACCAACCTTCATGGCCGCCATGAAATTAGGCGCTTTACTTGCCTTATCCGCAACCATCTCAATACCGATCATCAAACCGAGTCCTGCTATCTCTCCGACGCACGGAGCATCTGCAAGTTCAGTATTCAAGCGATCCATGGCGTACTTACCCATTGCTGCCGAGTTCTCAACAATCTTATCCCTGACGTAGATTTCCATAGCCTTGATGGCAGCAGCAGAACTTACCGGATGTCCGCTATAGGTAAAGCCGAACACTGAAGCCCCTTTGAGTCCTTCGTATACCTTGTCGCCGACCGCAACTGCGCCAAACGGCAGATAGGCACCGGTGAGTCCCTTGGCCAGTGTGGACATATCGGGCACCACGTCCCAGTTATCCGTGCCAAACATCTTGCCCGTCCTGCCGAATCCAGTCATAACCTCATCGGCAATCAGGAGCACGCCATATTCATCACATATCTTCTTTACCGCCGGCCAGTACTCGGGAGGAGGTATTATCACGCCAGCAGTACCATGCACCGGTTCGGCCAGGAAGGCGGCAATATTATCGGGCCCCTCGGCCTGTATAGTATATTTAAGCAAATTGGCGCACTCAATGCCGCAATCGGGATAGGTTTTATTAAGCGCACAACGGTAACAGTAATAGGAAGGCAGGTGCATATACCCGGCAGGCAACGGATGTACATAACTACTAAAAACACCCTGCTTCAACGTAGTAGTACCTACCGCACCCATGTTAACGCCGTGATAAGCATTGTACAAACTGATAATCTTGTACCTGCTATGTGCGCCCTTGTTCCTCCAATAAGTCCTTGCAATTCTCACGGCGCTGTCTATGCTCTCGGAGCCGCCGCAAGTATAAAAGAAGCGATTAAGGTCTCCCGGTGTCAGTTCTGCCAGCTTCGCGCTACACTCAATGTTGGGAGGATTACATGTGCCAAAAAAAGTGTTGCAGTAGGCCAGTTTGCCCATCTGCTCTGCTGCAGCATCCACAATCTCCTGCTGAGAGTATCCAAGATTGACGCAGGTAAGCTGCGAGGCACCATCGATAAACTCATTGCCATCGCTATCCTTCAAATATATACCGTGACCTTCAACCATAACCTCATCGGGCTCATCGCCGACTGCAGCCATGGGATGTATCACGTGATCAGCATCCATCTTAACCAGTTCTTCCGTTCGTTTTTCCGTCATTAATTCTCCTTATATATCGCTTTTCGCACTATTTTTGTTATTTTAGTCACTTGTTTTACTATTTCGCAAAAATATCCCTAATATTTATCATACTTTTACCGTCTTGTCAAGCATACAGCTTACCTTCAACGAAAAACGCAATCGTGCAGCAGGGAACAGAGGGATCAATTACAAATACTCTCAGTAGGCTGAAGACGCGAGCTAGTATCCACCTAGCGTTTCGCGGTTTTTAGTGACTCAATAAGGCCAATGGTGTTTGACATCAACCCCTTAACAACATCCAAATTAATAAACGTCTCAGTTTTTGTAATACTGGGGATGGCGGAAATCTCCCGCTCAATGAACCTGGACAGGTCCTCTGTAGTTTTTTCAATAACCAGTGCCAACATGTCATATCTGCCTGTAACAAACGCCAGCCACTGCACGCTTGGTTTTGCTTCCAGTATCTGCGCGACATGCCTAAGTGCCGACATTTGCACCTGCAATCCCATCACGGCAATAACATTGAAACCCAGCCTCTTGGGATTGGGATAAGCTTTTATCTTTATTATATTGCCATCCAACAGCTTCTTAACCCTTTTGCGTATCGTGCCCTCGGCAACACCCATCCGCGCTGCAATATCAACAAAACGCTGCCGGCCGTCTTCCTCAAGTATCTGAATAATGTTTAAATCAAGATTGTCCAACATAGTTACACCTTTAGTTTAGTACGGGCATTGTAACACACTATTTTTTTTATTTCTACCCGTTTTCGTATTTGTTTGCCATTATTAGTGCGAACACAGATAATATTTCAAAGACAGAAGACCGCTTATCCGAAATAAAATCGTGATCAATTAAATTACTACGATTATCACATGATATTGATGTATTATGCTTGACAAATTACGATATTCGTGCTATTGATAGTAGTAGCAAATAGAATAAAATTTCCGGTTTTTAGTAGTGATAGTAAATATTACGTGATGTCAGTAGTAATTGATAAGGAGTTGATGATGATACCAGACATAGTACTTAATGAAGCAGCAGTAAGAGAACTTCTGGATATGAAAGAGGCTGTAGCCGCTGTTGAAAACGCTTTCAAAGCGTATTCTTTGGGTGATTGCGAAATGCCACCCAAATTGTATTTGGATTTGCCAAAGTTTAGTGGGGACTACAGGGCAATGCCAGCATACATTGATGGGGTAGCAGGAATTAAATGGGTCAGTGTTTATCCCAATAATCCCAAACACGGGCTACCCACAGTTATCGCTACCATTATCCTGAACGATTCAAATACCAGCGTTCCGCTGGCTATGGTGGACGGAACGTATCTGACTAGCGCCAGAACAGGTGCAGCCGGTGCTGTTGCAGCCAAATACCTGGCCAAAAAAAATGCCTCTGTTATGGGACTTATAGGGGCAGGAGCACAGGCCAAAACTCAGTTGATCGCCACCAAGCACGCTGTCCCGGGCATTACAAAAGTTAAGGTATACGATCCGCGCCAGGCCGTAGCCAAGGCCTTCGCTGAAGAGCTATCGGCGCAACTGGGTGTGAATATCGAAGTATGCGCTAGCATCCAAGAGGCCGCCGACAGCGATATAGTAGTAACCACTACACCATCAAGAACACCGGTACTGCTAAAAAAACACGTTAAACCGGGAACACACATAAACGCCATAGGGGCCGATGCAGAAGGAAAACAGGAGATCGAATCAGAATTAATGCAGATATGCAAGATTGTTGTCGATGATTCCGCTCAGGCCTGTCATTCGGGCGAGGTTAACGTTCCCCTGTCATGCGGCGCAATCAGTGAAAGCAACATCTACGGCGCCTTGGGCGATATCATAGCCGGCAAGATACCCGGCAGACAAAACGACGATGAGATAACCGTTTTCGACTCTACCGGACTCGCCATACAGGACATTGCCTGTGCCAAACTGGTATACGAGAAAGCAAAGAAAAATAACGGTAAATAATCAACCGTAGCATTCTAAAGCAAAGTTGATTTTCATAAAACGTGCTAATCAGGCTGGGGGACGAATAGTAAGCTTGTGGCTTCTTGGTTTACAAAACGTTCCCTTTAAAAAGATAGATAACCAGCGAAAGGCATGATCCCCTCTCCGCCTTTCGCTGGTTATCTGTGTACATCACTTACCAAGAGCCCTAGTTGTGCTTCATAGTCCTTATGCCACTACTGCAAACAATTACACATTGACAAGAGCTAAACACACACGTATGCTACAAACAATTTCTTTTCTAAATGAAGTAAGGAGCAAACATGAAAGTTCGACTGGGTCCATCTGATACCATGTTTCCAGTTCCGGCAGCGTTGATAGTCAGTGGGCTTGATCAGAAAACCAATGTAATGACATGTGCATGGATAGGTATCGTCAGTTCCACACCGCCAACGCTGGCAATATCACTGCACAAAAATAGAGTTTCACTTAGCCTGATAAAGGATACAGGTGAATTTAGTGTAAATTTGCCAACTGCCAGTCAGTTTGAGAAGGTCGACTACTGCGGCCTGGTATCAGGTAAAAAGCAAAACAAGTTAAACAATGCTGGATTTACGACCATAGCCAGTTCGATAATAGACACACCAATAATAAAAGAGTGCCCCTATAATATAGAATGCAAGGTTCGCCATCATATTGAGTTGGGTGACTGGATAATGATACTCGGCCAGATTTTGGAAACTCATGTCGATCAGGACAAAATCGACACGAACGGCAAACCAGATATTGCAAAAATCGATCCGTTGGTATATTGCGCCACCGTACGTCAGTACTGGAGCATTGGCAAGAAGCTGGGCAACGGCTTTAGCGCCGGTAGAGAATTACTCAAAGAGCAAATTGACAAGGCCGCCCGTAACACGTAGAATTTCTCTAACTATGACAGGTTCAACAAATCAAAAACTGACCCGTGCAAAAGAAAAGTTGATCGTAGCGCTGGACGTTTCTGCGCAGGACGATGCACTTGCGCTGGTCGATCTGCTACAAGGTCACGTTGGCTATTTCAAGATCGGCCTTGAATTCTTAACCAGCGCCGGAATCGATATCGTACGCAAAATCAAAGAGCGCGGCGGCAGGGTGTTTTACGACGGCAAGTTTCTGGATATACCCAACACTGTGGCAGGCGCCTGCCGGGCTGTTACAAGACTTAATGTGGACATGTTCACCGTACACACCACAGGTGGCCTTGCAATGATGACGCAAGCCGCCGAAGCAACACGAGACGAGGCAGATCGAGCCGGAACAAAGCCGCCTCTTATTCTAGGCGTTACCGTGCTTACCAGCATCGACAAAAATATACTGAAAAACGAGATCGGGGTATCTGACAATTTGCAGGACTATGTGGTAAATCTGGCAGCACTGGCAAAGCAAGCGGGGTTTGGCGGCATAGTGTCGTCTCCACAAGAAATCGAGATACTACAAAAAAGCGTACCGGACATGAAAATCGTAACGCCGGGCATAAGGCCCAGTTGGGCTGCATCGCAGGACCAGAGGCGGATTATGACTCCGACAGAGGCGATATCAAATGGGGCGTATGCGCTGGTGGTGGGCCGGGCTATAACCAAGCCACCGGCCCAGATAGGCGATCCTGTTACGGCAACAGATATGATACTGGAAGAAATAGCGTCGGTATTGCCCGACTAGAGGATAGTAACTTATGATGAGCAAAATGGCCGAAATGCTGGCCACACAACTGCTGGATACAGGTTCAATAAAGTTCGGCGCTTTCAAACTGAAAATTCACCAGACAAACCCGGACGCGCCGCTATCGCCTATATATGTAGACCTGAGGGTAATGCGCTCATTTCCCAATGTAATAGGTACGGCGGTGGAGGTTTATCGGGAGCTTATAAAAAATATCAAGTTCGAGATTCTGGCCGACTGCCCCTCAGCTGCAACACCGGCAACAGCAATCCTTGCATACATCACCAAGAGGCCCATGATCACCCCCAGAAAAGGCGATAAGGGCTATGGCAGCGGCGCTCAAATAGATGGGGCATTCCGGAAAGGGCAAACAGTACTGCTGATTGACGACCTGATAACCGGTGCCACCAGCAAGTTCGAGTCCATAAAAACACTGGAAGACCATGGGCTGGTGGTAAAAGACGTGGTAGTGCTGGTGGACAGGCAGCAGGGTGGGGCCGCCCAACTGCAAAAGGCCGGATACACGCTGCACAGCGCCATCGATTTAACAGAGTTGCTTGACTACTATCTTGAGCAGGACAAGATAGGTGATGATACTCACAAAGAAGTACTTAACTACATTAAACAAACTCAGTAAACATGCCCAGAGTAAGGTGTGATGCCTTACCGAGGCAATATGGGCCCCCAGTCACTGCCAGGGCTATTAGTGATATTGACAAGGCCTGTACCATCGGCCCTTACTGAAAATATATCCAGGTTATCATCTATTGTATTAGGGAAGATAATCCTGGTGCTGTCAGGCGACCACACAAACCAGCCAGGCCCGGAAGAGTAGGAATTGCCATCTGTTGTGACACTGGCAAGCTCAACGAGTCCTGTTCCGTCTGCATTTACAACATATATATTGTGGGCATTCGTATCGCGGCCATCAGGGTTATCTACGTCATGACCGCGTGTAGAATAGGCAAACTTGCTTGAGTTAGGAGCCCACGTGTAACCTGAAATATACTCTTGGACATTCTCCATAATTCTGACCGGGTTACGTCCATCAGCATCTGCAAGATATATAAGATATTCAGTAGTTGTTTCATCGTCAATTACAGCCAATAGAGTTCTTTTGCCATCCGGCGATGGCATGATTTCATAGGCGCTTTCTCCATTGATGGTGCTGGTGGTCTTGGTAAGTCCGGTCCCGTCTGCATTCACGCGATATGAATCTGGTGGATCCATCTGGCTGGCAGAGCTGAGTGCTTGAAAAGTAATTTTTTGGCCATCAGACGACCATGATACGCGCATTGCTCGTCCATAATCTCCGTTTGTAATATTAATCCGCCCCGTACCGTCTGCATTTGCTATGTAGATATCACTGATATCACCCCCTGAATCGTTATCGGATTTGATATAAGCAATCTTACCTGAGTCGGGAGACCAGGCTGACTCAAAACCATACCTCTGGGCATCGTCAATTGCTATCAGATTACTACCATCACTGTCTACTACTCGAATGATATTATTATTATGATTCTCAATTTGATCGGATACAAACAGGATTTTAGCTGAGTCAGGAGACCATGATATGTTCTCTACATTACGCCCCGGCACAGTTGCAATCGCATTGAAGTCGATTCCGTCGCTGTCCACCGTATAAAGGTCGAAGGTATTATCGTCGTTGCTGGGATAGTAAAATGCTAATGTTTTGCCATCGGGTGACCAATCAAACTGGGAAAACTCGCTTGGAAATCCTTCTATAGCGACTACAGAGTTGCCGCCATCATCCACTATATGCAGAGTAGTGGTTGGCTCAATACCGGACGTTTCCGCTCTGGTAATAAATGCAATTCTTTTGCCGGTAGGTGACCATACTGTTCTATAGCCAAAAAGCGGGTCGTCATTTATTTTCACCAGATTCTGACCATCAAGGTCTGTCATGTAAATATCGCCTTGCTCATTGCCATCCCGTGAAGAAGTAAAAACTAGCCTGTTATGATTAATAAGCAGGTCCGGCCTGTAACCACCACCGAAAATATCGCCTTCAGGTGTGCAGTTGCAAGTGCAGGAAGTTGGTAAAAGCGCCAGCAATGAAAATACAATGAGCACAGGGGTTATTAGTAATTTATAGCGATGTGGCAGTTTGTATTTTTTATTCATACCTGACTACAATTTACACTCAAACAAGGGAATAGTCAACAGGATTGCGAAAGTTAAAGTCGTAGAAAAAAGAACTAGAGGTCAAGCTACCATCAAACTTCGCAGATTCGTCTTAACATATATGCGGAATAACAACATGCCAATATCAGCGCAGTGGTGGTATAATACTGGCAATATTAAGGAGATGATATGAAAAACTTACCTGAAACTTCATATATTGGAGTGTGGAAAGGTCAATGGTTTGTATTTCATGACGAAGAACGAACCATACGAATTCATAACTCCGGGTTTGACAAAGAACGAGTGTACGTCAATGAAGAACTGGTATCTGAGGCAAGAAACCTAAAGAGACATAGTGAACATGCTTTTAGGATAGGCAACGATGAGTATAAGATAGCGATTAACATCTTAAGCATACGTAAGGGTCCAGCAGAATGTATCCTTTATAAAGACGGGATTTTATTAAAGAAATGCACTGCTCGTGTTGAAAAACGTAGAAATACTAAAGCCCTCATACTAATCACTATTACAAGTGCTTTACTTGCGACGTTATGGGGACTCGCATGCAATACGTTAGGGCTCTCGAATGGGGTACGGTTTCCTGTTATCTTGATATTGATATTTGTAATGATAGCTTTTATGGGTAAATACAGCGGCGAATGGGTTATTGATGAGACGTAAACTATATACCTACCAACGTAACACATTCAAGCTATCTAGAAAAACTAAAGCTCAAGTTGGGCAAGATACTCCCGGAATTCGTCACCAAAGGCGGCGTTTTTAAGCCCCAGTTCCACCGAGGCCTTGAGCATGCCCAGCGGGGTGCCCGTATCATGCCGTTTACCGTCAAAAGCATAGGCATACATGTTTTGTTCCTGCAGGAGCAGTTGCATGGCATCGGTTATCTGTATCTCGCCAATGGCACCACGCGGCGTTTTTTCGATCATATCAAAGATTTGGGGAGTAAAAATATATCTGCCAACTATACATAAGTCTGAGGGAGCCTTGTCCGGCGCAGGTTTTTCCACCAGTCCCAGCACACGGCTCACCTTGTCATCGATTTTTTGCGGATCAACGACGCCGTAGCTGCTGACCTTGTCTTCAGCGATATGCTCAACGGCAACCACACTTCCGCCATATTGATCGTAAATACGCTTCATCTGCCCCAGTGCCGGAACTTGGCCATCAATGATATCATCAGGCAGAATCACGGCAAAGGGTTCATCACCAACAGCGTCTTTTGCCATCAGTATGGCGTGGCCCAACCCAAGCTGCTCTGCCTGATGAACATAGCATATATCGGCAAGACTGCTTACATTACGAACCGCGTCCAGCTCACTGGTCTTACCCTTGTCTTCTAACATACGCTCAAGCTCAGGCGCAGGACTACAGTGCTCACCAATAGTGCCCTGCTCAGGCCTGATTATAATTATCACCTGCTCGATACCGGAGGAGGCACACTCCTCAAGCGCATACTGAATAAGCGGCCTGTCCACCAGCGGCAACATCTCCTTGGAGAGCGCCTTTGTGGCCGGTAGAAAACGTGTGCCCAGCCCTGCGGCGGTTATAACTGCTTTTCTTACTTCCATGGCAGTAAAGTGTACAGGAAAGGTGCAAACTTAATCAAGCCACCTTCTATATGAGATTTAAGGATGGTATAATAACAAACGTGTGCTTTTACGCATGCGTCTTCCCCTATAAATAAGGAAGAATACACAAAAAAAGTCGTTACTCATGGAAAGGGCACTAACTAAATGTTCAAGCCGGTAAACAGCAGGGTGAATTACCCGGAGATGGAGCAGGAGGTACTGCGCTTCTGGCAGGACCAGTCTATCTTCAAAAAGAGCGTAGAAAGCCGTGAAGGCAACGAGCAGTTCACCATTTTTGAGGGACCTCCGACTGCCAACGGAAAACCCGGTATTCACCATGTACTGGCACGAGTATTTAAGGATATACTGCCGCGCTACAAAACAATGCAGGGGTACTATACCCCGCGTAAGGCAGGTTGGGACACCCACGGATTGCCGGTAGAGCTTGAGGTTGAAAAAGAGCTGGGTCTTAAAAGCAAGCCGGACATTGAAGCTTACGGTGTGGCCGAGTTCAACGCCAAGTGCCGCGAGGGAGTACTGAAGTATATTGACGACTGGAACGATCTGACCAAGCGCATCGGTTACTGGACCGATCTTGACCACCCCTATATGACTTTTGACAACGATTACATTGAATCGTGCTGGTGGATACTCAAACAGTTGTGGGACAAAAACTACATATATAAAGGATACAGGGTAACACCTCACTGCCCGCGCTGTTCCACCTCGCTCAGTTCGCACGAGGTTGCACAGGGATATAAAGAGGATACGGACGATCCATCGGTATTCGTTAAATTTAAACTGACAAAGGATAGCATCGAAGAACTGGCCTCTTCCGGCATACGCAACTTTTTGCCTGCATACCTGTTGGCATGGACCACCACACCATGGACGCTGCCGGGCAACACCGCGTTGGCCATTGCCGCCGCAGACGAATACGTAATAGCAGAAGTAGAAGTTGGCGAGCGAAAGGAACAGTTAATACTGGCGAAAGCCAGACTGGATGAGGCCATCACCGACCCATATGAAATCACCGGAACACTTACGGGCAAGCAACTGGCCGGCCTTAAATACGAGCCACTTTTTAACCCGGCAAAGGTTTCCTTTGATGTTATGCGTTTTAGCGACGCGTCGGACGCAAAAACAAACCTTGAAGAGGTCAAACGCTCCGATAAACCGAAGGACTGGACTTATCCGGTAATACCCGGCGACTTTGTGACCATGGACGACGGCACAGGCATCGTGCACATAGCACCCGCCTTTGGTGAAGCAGACTATCAAGCCGGGCAGCAAAACGGTCTCTATTTCATTCAGCCGGTGGACCTGTCGGGCAAGATGACGGTATCGATTCCCTGGCTTGAAGAAGACAGCGATATAAAAGGTAAGTTCGTTAAGGGTGCGGATCCCCGCATACTCACGGACCTGCAGGAAAGAGACCTGCTTTATCGTAGCGAGCGCATCAAGCACACCTATCCCTTCTGCTGGCGCTGCAACACACCGCTGCTGTACTACGCCAAAAGCTCGTGGTATATAAAAACCACCGCCGTAAAAGACGCCCTTATTAAGAACAACGAGCGCATAAACTGGTATCCGGAACACATCAAAAAGGGGCGCTTCGGCGACTGGCTGGAAAACAACGTGGACTGGGCTGTATCGCGTGAACGTTATTGGGGCACACCGCTTCCTGTGTGGCAATGCGATGTGTGCGGTGCTCAGGAATGCGTGGGCGGAACACAGGAACTAAAAGGCAAAAGGCTGGATCAAACCGACGGAGCAATGAAACTGCTGACGGACGAGCTTGATCTACACCGGCCATACGTTGACGATATCGCTTTCGGCTGCAAGCAGTGCAGCGGCACCATGCATCGCGTGCCGGAGGTTATCGACTGCTGGTTCGATTCAGGGGCTATGCCGCTTTCACAATGGCATTATCCGTTCGATAACGACACCATTCGGCAGGACGGGCGCTTCCCCGCCGATTTCATCTGTGAGGCAGTAGATCAAACGCGGGGCTGGTTCTACAGCTTGCACGCCATTTCAACGCTACTGTTTGACGAACCTAGCTACAGGAATGTAATTTGCCTTGGGCTCATTCTGGACAGCAAGGGCGAGAAGATGAGCAAATCCAAGAAAAACATCGTAGAGCCATGGGCTATGGTAGATAAGTACGGTGCCGACCCGCTGCGCTGGTATATGTATACGTCCACCACTCCGGGCAACGTGCGCCGCTTCGCTGAAGATGGCATAAAAGAGGTATCACGCAAGTTCCTGATGACGCTGTGGAACACGTATTCATTCTTCGTTATGTACGCCAATATAGATAATTTCGAGCCGGGCAAGGGTGGAGCCTTTACTCAGTACCGATCTGATCTGGACAAATGGATACTATCTGAGCTGCACCAGCTAACCCATGACATCACACAAGGGCTGGATAACTACGACCCGACAACAGCCGGACGTAAAGCCGAGGGATTTGTTGACGCCCTGTCCAACTGGTACATCAGGCAAAGCAGAAGGCGATTCTGGAAGAGCGAAAGCGACATGGACAAACTGGCGGCATACGAGACATTGTACGAGTGCCTTGTAACACTGTCCAAACTGATGGCTCCCTTCGTGCCATTTATCGCCGAGGAAATATATCAAAACCTGGTTCTCAGTTTGGATACAGACGCACCGGAAAGTGTGCACCTGACCGACTTCCCCAAGGCAAACACGAGCCTGATAGATGAAAAACTGTCGGTTCACACCCGGACCGCCATGAAGGTGGCAAGCCTGGGCAGGTCGGCTCGCAGCAAGGCTGGCATAAAGGTACGTCAGCCGCTGGCCAAGGTAATTCTGAACATAAGGTCTGAAGAAATGCAACAGGGGCTGATCAAGCTGGCGCCACAGGTGTTAAACGAGCTTAACGTAAAATCAATCGACTTCATTGATGATGGAAACGATGTAATAGATAAAGAGGGATACGCAACTACCAGCGAAGGCGAACTGGTTGTGGCCCTTACCACCAACGTTTCGCAAGAGCTTGCCGATGAAGGTATGGCCAGAGAACTGGTACATCGCATTCAGAATATGAGAAAGTCAGCGGGTTTTGAGATCGCCGACCATATCCTTACATATTATCAGGGCAATGACGATGTAAAAAGGGTTATGGATGGGCACAACGACTATGTTAAACAAGAAACGCTGTCTGCAGAGTTAAATGCGGGGCCGCCAAGCGAAGAGGCGTACGTTCAGAGCTACAAGATACAGGACACCGAGGTTATACTGGCGGTGAAACGGCAAAAATAAACGTCTGAATGTGGCAGAACGCTACTGGCTTTTATCTGCATCGGTGTGATCAAGCAACTCTTGGTCTTGGTTTTCCATGGCATTCTTTTTCTGGTCTTTTAACTCCTGAATAAACGTGGGGACCGGACCCTCTTGAGCTTCTATGGGGCCTCTGCCCCAGATTGTTACACCCCTGAAGCGCAACGAGGCCACCTCGGCACCGAACAGGAAGACTACAGATGAAATATAGGCCCAGAGCAGTGTGGCAAATACTGCTCCCAATGTGCTGCCCAGGAAATTATCAGTCTCGAAATTTCCTACATAAAAGATAAACAGATTCTTAATAGCCTCAAAAACAACCGCCACAATCAGTGCCTCAATCCATACATCCTTCCAGCGAAGCTTCACATACGGAGCAAAACGATAAAGGAACATGAATATCAAAAACATGATGGTCCCGGGGAAAAGATAACCAAGAATACCCTGATTGATAGTGTCTGCAAATCCGGTAAGTTCAGAGTAATTGCTGATAAAATTAATCCCAATGGTCAGCCAGAGAGACACCAGCATTAGAGCGCCTACTACCGCCACCATAATAGCTTCCATCAGACGCTCCCTGAAAAACGGCCGGGGTATGGTTATCCCCCAAATAATGTTTAAGGTTTTCCTGATAACATTGAATATGGCCGATCCACCCCAGAGTAAACCCAAAACAGCTAAAACAGTATTGGAAGCTTGTACCCTCTTTACATTATCAAAAATCAAATTAATGGCGTCTCGAGTTTGTGGGGTATCCAGGAAGTTCCTTAAGAACCACTCCTTTACGTTAGCTTCAAGGCCGAGAGCCGAAGGAAGAATAGCCAGAAAAGCCATCAGCAAGGGGATGAATGAAAATAGCAGATAATACGACATAGAGGCCGACAAATGTGAGCCGTTATCATCCAGAAATTCACTTATAGCCAACTGCAAATAACTGGCAACCCTTTTTAATCCACCAGCCAAAGCACTCTTAAATGTATTGAGATATTGCAAAAAACCACAACCTTATTTCATGAATTGTAACTGCTCATCCAAATCTGGTCAATCTTTGAATGTGATCTGCCTTGACAAGAGATGTGCTGATTGCTAAACTTATGGCGCTTATTTAGGAGCTGTTCCTTGCCTGGAGCAGAGAGTAATGGATTGATTATAGTCTATACTGGCAACGGTAAAGGCAAGACTACGGCAGCACTGGGGGCCGCGCTGCGAGCCCTTGGGCATGGCAAAAAGGTGCATGTAGCTTATTTCATGAAGGGCGAGAGCCCTTATGGCGAGCAGATTGCTATGTCAAAGCTGCCTAACATTACGTTCTCCAAATTCGGCAGGAAGGGATTTGTGGATCCTGAAAATGTTACGCCTGAAGACAGGCAGGAAGCCCAAAAATCCCTTCTGGCAGCTAAAGAGGCTGCACTTGGCGGCAACTATGGACTGGTAATACTGGATGAGATAAATGTGGCCGTCGCCTGGAACTTACTGGAGGTAGAAACAGTCATAAACCTGATCGACAACAAACCAGCAAATGTCGATATCATCCTCACTGGCCGCTATGCAGATCAAAAGCTGATTGAGCGAGCGGACCTAGTTACCGAAATGCTTGAGATAAAACATCCTTATGCCCGGGGAGAGGGCGCAAAAAAAGGGATTGATTACTAAAAGGAGGTGCTAGCAAAATGTCTGTAGAAGACCATCTAACCGGCACCGAAGATATTATAGAGAAAATCTCTTGCTCCCGCGGCGTTAAATACTACGTTACCAACAAACGCATAATAAGGCATATGCAAACACGAACACGCGAGGAAATGGACGACCTGCTTTGCAGCCACGTGACATCGATTTCTCTTGTCAGCGTAGCTAAAAGAGGCTTGATTAAGATAGGGTTCATATTAATGGCAATCGGCCTGCTGGCCCGGGCAGTTGCTTTTTTCATGGCAGATGATAGCTGGGTTATAAACCTGCAGCCGAATTACAACTATGTCTGTTATGGCGCCATTGGACTGGCGTTTCTACTGGTACTGCTGGGATTCATTATTAAAACGGCGTTTTATCAATTTATCGCAGCAGGAATTACAGATGAAATAGCGTCCAGATGGAGAATCGATGGCGTTAAAGCAATTGATGCAAGAGAGTTTATTAAAGCGGTCCGAGAATCTTCATTTTAACTAATATAGATTCTTCAAATATGGTATTATAGTAGTATAAATAAAAGGGGGATTTTGGTGGTAACTTTAAGCGTAATCAAGGCAGATATCGGTGGATATGTTGGACATTCCAGCATGCATCCAGACCTTATGACAAAGGGCAACGAATGCATGGCCAAGGCCAAAAAAGATGGAATGCTCATAGACTATCACGTCACCAAGTGCGGTGATGACCTGCAACTGATAATGACCCACACGCTGGGAGAAGAAAACGACAAAATCAATAAATTGGCATGGGATACATTTATCGATTGCACCGAGATTGCCAAACAGCTAAAACTTTACGGTGCAGGACAGGACCTGCTATCAGATTCCTACTCAGGAAACATAAAGGGCATGGGGCCTGGAGTGGCCGAGATGGAATTTGAGGAGAGGGTTGCCGAGCCGATAATTATCTACATGGCAGATAAAACATCGTCCGGTGCCTGGAACATGCCTCTGTACAAAATGTTCGCCGACCCGTTCAATACTATCGGGCTGGTAATTTCAGAAAAAATGCATCAAGGCTATACCTTCGAGATTCATGACGTAAAAGAGAGCAAGAAAATAATGCTCAGCTCTCCGGAAGAAATTTACGACATGCTGGTCTTCATGGGCGCACCTTCCCGATATGCAGTAAAGGCAGTATATCATCGCCCGTCCGGCGAAATTGCTGCTGTATCATCTACCCAGAAGTTGTCGCTTATTGCCGGCAAATATGTGGGTAAAGACGATCCGGTATGCATAGTACGCTGCCAGGGACAATTCCCGGCAGTAGGAGAAGTCCTAGAGCCGTTCGCTTTCCCGGCACTGGTAGAAGGCTGGATGAGGGGTTCCCATCATGGACCTCTTATGCCTGTCGCTCTGGCCGATGCCAATCCCAGCAGATTCGACGGTCCTCCTAGAGTCATAGCAGCTGGCTTCCAGCTTGCTGAAGGTAAACTGGTTGGTCCGGTTGATATGTTCGACGATCCCAGTTTCGATCCGGCACGTGAGCAGGCCAATGTAGCCGGTGAATACATGAGAAGGCACGGCCCATTTGAGCCACACCGTCTTCCACTGGAAGAAATGGAATACACAACAATGCCTTCGGTAAGCAAAAAACTGGAAGGTAGATTCAAAGATATCTAAGCATCTGTTAATAGCAACTAATAATACCGGCAAAGTGAGAGAGTACTACTCCCTCCTTGCCGGTATTTCGTGTCAGCTCGTGTCGCTTGCACAGGTGGGCATTTCGACGCAGATCGAAGAAACGGGTACTACTTTTGAGCAAAACGCCATCCTCAAGGCAAACGGATATCAATCCATAAGCGGACTGATGAGCTTGGCTGATGATTCAGGCCTGGAAGTAGATGCACTTGGTGGTCAGCCCGGTGTGCTCTCAGCACGTTATGCAGGTGAAGATGCCTCGGACACAGAAAGGCTCGATTACCTGCTGTCCAAGCTTAAAGACGTCCCGTGGGAAAAGCGAACCGCCCGCTTCAGGTGTGTTATTGCCATAGCGCTGCCCGACGGTAAAATAGAACTGTGCGATGGTGCATGCGAAGGCCTGATAACGTTTGAGCCCAAAGGCACAAGCGGATTCGGCTACGACCCCGTTTTTTACGTTCCCAATTTCGACAAAACGATGGCCGAGCTCACCTCTGAAGAAAAAAACTCCATCAGTCATCGAGGACAAGCTGCCCAAAAAGCACGCGACGTGCTGATGAATCTTTGCCAGTAGCAGTAACACGACCTCGTTAACATGCCTTTTACACACCGCAGCGTATACCGTATAATATACAACTAGGAAGTGTAAAGAATGACCGGACTATCTGATTCTTTCCAACGCCCTATAAACTACCTTCGCATTTCGGTTACCGACCGATGCAACCTTCGCTGTACCTACTGCATGCCTGATGAGGGTGTACCACTGGCGCCCCATAACCAGATGCTAAGCTTTGAAGAAATACGCTCCATTGCCACAGCAGCAGCGTCGGCAGGAATAACTAAGATCCGTCTTACCGGTGGGGAACCTCTGGTGCGGCTGGATATAATAGAACTGGTAAAAATGCTGGCAGCCATAGAGGGCATTGATGACCTGGCTCTTACCACAAATGCAATATTACTTGAGAAATATGCCGTACAACTAAAAGAAGCCGGGCTCAAGAGGGTAAACATCAGCCTGGACAGCCTGCAAAAGGACAAGTTCAGAAGCATTACACGCATAGGCGCACTTTCAGAGGCCTTTGCCGGTATCAGGGCAGCACACAAAGCAGGGCTTGAGCCGATCAAAATAAATGTTGTGGCCATGCGCGGGGTAAATGACGACGAGATAGCGGACTTCGCGAAGATAACCATAGAAAAAAGCTGGCATGTGCGATTTATAGAACTTATGCCATTTGAGGGAAATCAGGCGGCAAACAAGTGGTTCATGCCGCGAACCGAAATAGAGCAGCGTGTCAGAGCGACGGGTGAGCTTACGCCGGTTTTCGATCAAACCGGACATGGCCCGGCCAGATACTTCAAATTCCCAAACGCAAAAGGCACAGTCGGGTTTATCAGCTCAGTAACAGAGCACATATGCATGTCCTGCAATAGACTCAGGCTAACAGCCGATGGAAAACTAAGGCCATGCCTGCTATCGGACAACGAGATAGACCTGCGAGAACCATTACGCAATGGGGCCACAGGCGATGATCTGAAAAACTTTATTGAGCAAGCTGTGGCAAATAAGCCCAAAGGCCATGAACTGGTAAATGGCTCCAAGCCCAAAAAACGCAATATGGCCCAGATTGGGGGATAATTATGACCCAGTCACAAGAAAACAAACTCACCCACCTCGACAAGTCCGGTCGTGCACGCATGGTGGATGTAACCGGCAAAAGTGAAACCGAGAGAGTTGCAGTTGCCAGAGCACTGGTAAAAATGCAGCCTTCTACTTTCGATCTGATAAAAACAGGGCAGGTTAAAAAAGGCGACGTGCTTGCTGTAGCGCAGGTAGCCGGAATCAGCGCCGCCAAACAGACACCGCAGCTCATACCAATGTGCCACCCCATTATAATTGACTCTGTTTCCATGGATTTCGATATGAAAAACCCCGACTCAGTAGAAATCACAGCCACCGTTAAATGCACGGGTAAAACCGGCGTTGAGATGGAGGCCGTGACGGCCGTATCGGTTGCCGCGCTTACTATATATGACATGTGCAAGGCCGTAGACCGTGGCATGAGAATAGAGAATGTACGGTTGGCTAGTAAAAGCGGTGGCAAAAGCGGAACCACCATCCTCGAATAAAACACCCCTAATATTCCCTTCCATGGAGGCAATTAATGGAAGCCATAATTAACCAAACGATAATCCGCGTAATTCAAGACGACATCACCAAGCAAAGTACCGACGCAATAGTCAATGCCGCAAATTCCAGCCTGATGGGCGGAGGCGGTGTGGACGGGGCCATTCACAGGGCGGGTGGGTCGGCAATTTTAGCCGAGTGTAAAAAGATAGTGGCACTTCAAGGGCGACTGCCCACAGGTCAGGCAGTCATAACAAGCGGCGGCAATCTCCTTGCCAGACATGTAATACATACTGTTGGCCCGATATGGGGTGGCGGCAACAACAACGAGGCGGACCTGCTTGCAAGTGCCTACACTAAAAGCCTTGAGCTGGCCGCTTCACATAACCTTGCCAGCATCTCTTTCCCATCAATCAGCACGGGGGCTTACAGGTATCCCCTCCAGCAGGCAGCAATGGTTGCTATTAAGGCCATCATTTCCTTCATCAATACGTTCGTATCATCGCTGAGAGAGGTGGTAATTGTTGCTTTTGGGTTATCAGCCGCCGAAGCCTATAAAACGTCTCTGAGCAAAGCAATAAAAGGCTAATTATCTGAGCATGGACACATAACTGTTTAGGGGAACTCCAAGAGAATCGGACACCGGCTGGCACTTCGTCATCAGGCAGTGGAACACCCTTCCGACAGCAGGCAGTTCTGAAAGGCTTTCCCAATAACCCATACCCTTGGCAAAAACAAGATCGGCAGTCTCATATTCGTGTGTGAACTCAGGCGAGGCAACTTTAAAATCTATACCCGGGGTAGCTGTTCCAGTCGTGATAATCCTGCCAAACTCACTCTCAAGACCAGCCCTTTTAAGATCATCCATCGTGATATCGTTTTGAACAGGCTTTTCCTTTACAACGTAAGTCACGTTGCACCATCTGCTGAGCAGCTTGACGAAATGCAGATCGAAAAACGCCTCTCCGGCGTTATCCGCCAGATACAACAGGTTCCCTCCCTGCTTGAGCATTTCCTCAAACTTCCGAGAGTGATCGATAGTGAACTGTACCGGCCTTTTCAGTTCTTCAACCAGCACATCATACGGCTTGAAAAAATCGATCGTATTGCCCAGTGCAGCCAGCCTCAAACAGGTGTCATAGTCATCCTCATGTCCCGATCCTATTTCACGATGCCACTGGCTAGCAAGTTCAACTTCCCTGTTCTTCATTTCACGATAGGGATCGGGGTTGCTGGTTATGGTTTTGATTACATGATGAATCCTTGAGGCAATAACAATAGTCATTTCATCCAGCGAAAAGCTATTATCCAGAACAGCTATGGCCACCGCTTGTGCCCGCCGTTTTGCATCCTCGCTGACAGCCGCCAAATCAACAGCCTGGCACGCCAACCTCTTTAAGCACTCATAACACGCCTTAACAGCCTTCATTACTCTCCTATTTGCCCTGTTCTACACTATATTATAGATTACATGGAGTGCTTTAAGCCACCGCTTGAAAGGGTTTACATTCATGTGGCATACTTATCTTGTAAGTAAGATTTTCAAGATGGAGTAATCATATGCAACAGCCAGATCAGGCAAAATTCTATGGAACCGCTACGGTAAGCGAAAGAGGGCAAATAGCCATACCCGCAGAAGCAAGGCGGGACTTTGATATTAATGTGTCAGAAAAATTGCTTGTCATAGCTCATCCGGGGGGACAGGGAATTGCACTGATAAAAGCGTCAGCGCTAAAACAAACGCTAAATCATATGATGGCTGTATTTAACGAGGTCACAGAAGCTGGCGCATCACAGCAGCAGAAATAATCATTTACGTTTTATGGACTGTAAAACCAGCTTATAATTACACCTTTTAAACAGGAGACCCATGGCCGAGAATATAATAGAAGTAAACAACCTGATAAAGAACTTCGGTAAGCTTACCGCTGTAAACGATGTCAGTTTTAACGTTGCCCGTGGTGAAATACTCGGCTTTTTAGGGCCAAACGGGGCCGGTAAAACCACCACCATCAGAATACTATGCACACTGGCTAAACCTTCGTCGGGACAAGCCACCGTAAACGGATACGACGTGGTACGTCAGCAGCATCAGGTGCGTGAGTCCATCGGACTGGTGTTTCAGGACCCCAGTCTGGACATCAAGCTGTCGGGCATACAAAACCTGCGCTTTCACGCCATGATATATAATGTACCATCGTCTGTCCGAGAGCAGCGCATCAAGGAAGTTCTGAACATGGTTGAACTGTGGGACAGGCGCAACAGCAAGGTAACTACTTACTCGGGTGGCATGAAACGGCGACTGGAGCTGGCAAGAGGACTGCTGCATCATCCCAAGGTGCTGTTTCTGGACGAACCAACGCTGGGACTTGATCCCCAAACACGCAACCGCATATGGGAGTACATCACCGATTTGCAGAAGCAGGAAGGTACAACCATATTCCTTACCACTCACTATATGGACGAGGCGGATAAAGCCAGTCGCATTGCAGTTATCGACAACGGGAAAATCGCCGCGCTGGACAGCCCTGCCAAACTCAAGGCAAGTGTTGGCAAAGACATCATCACCCTGAAAACGGATGACAATGTAAAAGCGGCCGATGAAATCAAATCGCGATACCAGATCGATGCCAAGCATGATAACGATGAACTGATTATTGAAAAAGCAGGCGGAAATGAATTCCTGCCTTTGTTTATAAAAGAATTTAGCGTCAACATCCAAAGCATAAGCCTGCGCCGTCCCAGCCTGGACGACGTTTTCCTGAAACTAACTGGCCATGAGATCAGGCAGGAGCAGGCAGGCAATAGCTTCAAGGAGATGGCGCGCCGCATGGGCCACTAGGAGGATAAAAAAACAATGACTGGTCTGAGAGCCATATATATAATCTGGTACCGCGACATACTTCGCTTCTGGCATGATAGAATGCGTATGCTCGGATCCATAACATTCCCTCTGCTCTTCCTGGTCATTTTCGGCAGTGGGCTTAGCTCAAGCATGCAGTTTACTCAACTATCAATGGACGAATTCGATATCGTAGTAGCAGGGGGGCTATCTCTACCAGGCGATTCAGTGTTTATTAAAATGCCGATAGATTATCTCGATTTCATGTTTCCCGGCATTATAAGCATGTCGGTTCTCACAGGCGCGCTTATGGGCGGAGCGTCGCTGGTATGGGATAGGGAGTTCGGTTTTCTAAAAGAGGTGTTGGTGGCTCCTGTCAACCGTGTTTACGTTGCCACAGGAAAGGTTCTGGGAGCAGCCACCATAGCCCTAATCCCGGGACTTATCATCATGATTTTTGCCCCAATTTTAGGCATATCTTTCTCTATTGCCACAGTGTTTAAACTGTTGCCACTTATGTTCCTGCTGGCCGTATCGCTCAGCTCTCTGGGCATACTGCTGGCCACTCGCATAAGATCCATGGAAGCGTTTCAGATGATAATGCAACTGATGATGATGCCCATGATATTTCTGTCCGGTGTATTCTTCCCGCTTCAAGGCCTGCCGTCATGGCTCAACTTCCTTACCAAAATAAATCCAGCTAGCTACGGGGTGGCGCCGATCCGTGAAGTAGTGCTGGGCAAAGAGATAAGCGATCCGCTGGGGATTAAGCTTTTCGGGCACACTATGACCATGTGGGAAAACATTGCTGTGTTGGCAATATTCGGAGCGATGATGATAACGCTGGCTATGTGGTCATTCAGCCACCAGGAATAGTAGTTCAACCATCCGGGTACAATGGTAAAAGGGCTGAAACCATGGTGCCTGCTTCACGTATTCAGCCCTTTTAATCGGTATGAAACAATTACTCTTTTACCTTTTCTAGCCTTTACCTATCCTATACATCTTTGTGCCACAAGTCGGACATACTCCCTGGGTTGCAGGCTTGCCGTTCTTCATGGTCACATTCTTGGCGTCCTTCATCTCCCTTTTTGAGCGGCACTTCATACAATAAGCTTGCATATTTTATCCCTCCTTATCGATTTGCGTGCACAATAGCGCAAAAAAGGTAATATGTCAACACCTGTCAAGATTTACTTGACAACTACGATGCAGCACAATATGATTGGGGCACTAATTTATTGTCATTTATTGTCAGTTAACGAAAAAAACTAATAACTGTCTGGCGCAGGGAAACGGATTAGATAGTTAAAAAGAGTATATGGAAATAAAACCAACAATTCTGATTGTCGATGATGATGAAAGCCAGTGCACTACGCTATCCCATATTCTGGACGAAAAGGGCTACGATACCGATAGCGCGAGCACAGGCAAAGAGGCTATTGAAAAGGCAAAGCAACAATCGTTTGATCTGGCACTACTGGATATCAAGTTGCCAGATATGGACGGAACAATACTTCTTGCTTCACTCAAAGAGATAAATTCTGATATGGCAGCGGTCATGGTCACAGGATTTGCCTCGCTGGAAACCGCCATGCAGGCACTGAACCAGGGAGCATCGGCCTATATCACCAAGCCCATGGATATCGATAAAATGCTCTCTGTGGTCGGCGACATAGTGGAGCGGCAGCGGCTCAAGAGGGAAAATAAAAGGCTGTTTAATGAAGTACAGCAGGAACTCAGCGAGCGCAAGAGAGCCGAGGAGCGTATAAAGCACTTAAATCGCGTACTTAATGCATTGCGCACTATCAACCGCATTGTAACCACGCAAAAAGACAGATACCGCTTACTCAAAGACGTATGTGACACGCTGCTAAGAGTCCCGGATTACCACAGCGCCTGGATATCACTGCTCGACAAAAAACGTAAAGCGACCCTTTGCGTCGAGGCGGGCATAGGCACAAGCTACCACGCTTTTTCCAATCAAATGAAACTTGGCAACCTTCCTCATTGTGCAACACGTGCAATGGAAACCCCAGAGGTTGTTGTAGTTAAAAACACCTCCGAAACTTGTAGCCAGTGCCCCATCTCAACAGAAGGGGTAAACAGGTATGCCATGTGCGTTCAACTGGCATACAAAAAAAGCATCTATGGCATATTATGCGTTTCTGCAATTCCAACCGTAGTGACCGATGATGAGGCTTTGAGCCTGTTTAGAGAGGTCGCGGGAGACATAGCCTTTGCACTGCATAACATAGAGCTGGAGGAAAAACATAAGGCAGCAGAGGAGGAAATCATACACCATCAGCAGGAAGTTATTGCCATGCGCGAAACAGACCGCATGAAAACAGATCTGCTGTCCAATGTCTCACACGAGTTGCGCACTCCGCTGGCAACCATCAAAGGCTACTCAACCATGATGATAGACTATGACAAGATGCTGGATACGGATGAGAAACAAGAGTATCTGCAATCTATAGATGATTCAACCGACAGACTTATAGAACTCATAGACCACCTGCTGGATATGTCACGCATGGAGGCAGGCCTGCTAAAACTGGAGAAAGAAGATTATAATCTTCTCAAGCTCATGCAAGAGATAATCACCGAAGCCAACCTCAGAGCCAATCACCATACAATAAAATCGGTGCTGCCAATAAAACTGCCTAACCTCAACATAGACGCAAAACGCATCCGGCAGGTAATAGACAACGTAATTAATAATTCTATAAAATATTCCGAGGCCGGAACCGTTATCGAAATAAAGGCTCAGAAAGATAACTCCAACATTCTTATAAGCATTTCAGATCAGGGCATTGGCATACCTGATGATGAACTGAACAAGGTATTCGATAGAATGTACCGCATAAAGCATAAAGGTATAGACAGAAGCGGTATAGGACTTGGACTATCCATCTGTAAAGGACTGGTGGAAGCACACGGTGGTAAAATATGGATACAGAGCAAGCTAAAAGAAGGAAGTATAGTTTATTTCACTCTGCCAATAATTAAAGGCAAAAAGGAGAGTGGTAAATAATATGCAAGAAAGCAGTAAAAAGACAATCCTTATAATTGAAGATGAAGCCAACATCCGCCACTTTGCAACGCGAGTGCTCGATATTGAAGGTTACAACGTGCTTGCCGCAGAGGATGGGGAAACAGGACTAACCATCGTAGCAGACAATCATGTCGATCTGATATTCATGGACCTAAGGCTACCAGGGCAAGATGGATGGTCGGTGCTGAGGCAGGTCAAATCCAACAAAAAACTTGCCAATATCAAAGTTATTATGCTAACCGCATCAGCAGGTGTATCCATGCGCGAAAAAGCACTGGATATGGGTGCCATGGATTATCTGGTAAAACCGCTCAGTGCCGCCAGCCTTAAAGAAGCAGCAGCTCAGGCACTAATAAAATAAAGGTGATAATATGCCGTCGAGAAAAATATCTGTTCTAGCCGTTGATGACGATGTTCGCTTACTGCGACTCATGCAGCGCATACTGGAAATTGAGGGGCACAAGGTCTTAAGAGCCAGCAGCGGTGAAGAGGCGCTGGATATATTCTTTGACGAGGAAACCCCTGATCTGGTACTGCTTGACGTAATGATGTCAGGAATCGACGGTTTTACGACATGCCAGCGTATCCGTGAGTTTTCTCAGGTTCCCGTTATAATCGTGACTGCAAAAGGCAACGAGGATGAGAAGGTGGAGGGACTTAATGCCGGTGCGGATGATTACATAACCAAACCGTTTTCGTCCAAAGAACTTGTGGCCAGAGTAAAAGCAGTACTGCGCCGCACCAAATTCTGGGAGGACCAAACCGAGCCAGCCTTTACCTGCGATGACCTGACAATTGACTACACACAGCATTCCGTTTCCATAGACAAGCAGGATATAACCCTGACAGCAACAGAATACAGACTGCTGGCCTTTCTGGCGCATAACGCAGGCCGCGTGGTCACGCCTGATCAGATACTGGAAAAGGTCTGGGGTGCAGACTACATAGGTGAAGCACACCTGCTCCAGGTAAACGTGGCCCGTCTCAGGCAAAAGCTCAGTGACAGCACAAAAACCCCCAAGTACATCACGACCAGGCCCGGCATAGGCTATATCATGAAAAAAAATAGCTGATAGATATTAAAAAAGAACCTTTTTAAAAAATGCAAACCTTCCGCTTTGCGGAAGGTTTTTTTTATCTGAAAACACTCCTGTCGCCCCTGAATCACCCAAAATAACTGTCTGTGATTGTTCTGTGATTTTTCTCAGTTCTTTTTTGCTGCTGGTGTGACCCTGCTCCCCTAATCTAATAACTGTAATCGAATGGGGGTATCAGAAATGAACACAACCAACGCAATCGCAGAACAAAAAAAAGCTCGCTACGCAGCCTGCTTCTCCTGTTGATAGCAGCGCTGGTGATTATGGTGGGAGCCGGAGTTACTGCACAGTTTGTTTCACCTGAAGAAACAGCAACCAGTCTTACCGATATATATCAAGCCCCCAGTAGCAACGACGCCTCACAAACAAACAGCTACAACATCAACTACAAAATCAATAGCCCACAAGGAGGCGAATAATGAACGGCTCAAGAAGTCACTTGGAAACAATAAGCACCGTACTTAAAATGGAGTGCGACAACGAGATAACTGCCCTTAAGCAATTCGGAATTGTTCCTGAGGAGTATAGCCATTATCGCAGATACCTGCTCAGTAATGATCTCGCTCGTACCGCTATTGAAAACGAGCATCCTACTTTAAAACCGACACAAGGCGGTATGGCGCTACTGAGTATTGCAAACCGAATTGAGGACATAAATGCCAATCCAAAACCTATCACGTTAACTATTACAAACGTAGAAAAGAAGGAAACAATGCAAACATCACACAACAAAACAAAAAACGCCAATGCTATCCACGAGAAGCTGATGAGATTATACGTAGTAGAAGACGCCGAAGTAACTAGGCTGGAAGTTCAAAGCAATGAGAACTACAGCGACGACGGTGAAGTAGAGATCGCAGAACACACCCAGCGTCGAGACATACTGCATAAAATGCTCAGAGCAGTTCAACACATGACCCAATAGACTTTTAACAACAAACCCACAAAGTCAGGAGGCTACTCAAATGAATAACTCACCACTAATAATGATAATAGACGACGACAAAACAATGGTTACCATGCTTAATCGAGCGCTGGAGCATAACGGGTATCGCGTAATCACTGCACTGCACGGAAGAATTGCCCTGGCCGCATTCCAGAAAGCCAAACCTGACCTAGTCCTGTTAGACATAATGATGCCCGGTATCAATGGCATGCAGGTATTAAATACAATCCGGCAGCAGTCTCACGTTCCGGTAATAATGTTATCGGCAGCCCACGATCAAGACTGGCTTCAACAGGCTTTAATCGCCGGTGCAGACGACTACCTCAAAAAACCATTCAGTATACGAGAGATGATTGCGCGCATCAACGCAAAGATAAGGAGAGTAAACTTCACAAAGGAACACACGCCCAAAAAGGATATGGTAGCCTGCAGCAGTGCCGGCAAAAACTAGTTGCAGCATACCGGGAGCCAACACCAATGGCAACATGTTTCCATATTGTTACCTATTGTTACTGTATTGCAATATACTTTCTCCTAGCCTTTCCTGCCATCTTTTGTAGCATGGAATCGCAATTAATAAACATAATTTGACAACCGAGCAAAACTAGTGTATACATATATATCTGCTAATGTAAGCCACTACATTGCAGTATATCCATAAAATAAACACGATAATGGAGGGAATCATGAGTCTTAAAGCAGTTAGGTCATTAGTTAAAAAAACCTTTACCGATGGCAAATTCAAGGAAGATTTACTGAAAGATCCGAGCAGTACACTTGCCAAGTTCAATCTCACTACCGAAGAGAAAGATGCCATCGTCAACGTGCATACCAGCGTGGGCATCGTAAATGGCAACTCGGCAGTGCTTGAGGCCAAAGCACAACCTATGGGTGGCTGGTAATAGATCTTTTGAATGTTACAAAAAATAGCACATCTTCTTAAACAGGAAATAGAAGAGCTGATAGCAAGTTTACCGGGGGATTCGTCGTTTAAGCAATTAATCCAACAGCCCCTAATGGGTCCCGGTAGACCTCTGTCTGAGTCGGGATATCGATCATCACTACTACCTGTTCTTATATCCCAAAGCGTTTGTGATGGATACGAACATGTCCTTCCATTATCCGCGGCAATATGCTTCATGCAAACAGCCGCCGATGTTTTTGATGATGTGGAGGATCAAGACTCAAAAAGCTCACTAATAGCAACCGCCGGTTACGCTCAAGCAGTCAATATCGCCACTGCGCTACTATTGCTGGCACAGTTGGCCATGGTCAGGCTTAAAACAAAAAATGTAGACAACGGTTCCATCGTTTCGATTATTGCCGAGATAAGTAAGTATGGAATTATGTCCTGCACTGGCCAATATCTCGATATCAAACATAAATCAAACACAGATATTACAGAAGACCAATACCTCGACATGGTAGCACTCAAATCGGCACCTCCAATGGAATGCGCCTGCCTCACTGCAGCCATGCTCTCAACAGATAATCAAAATCTAATAGATGCATTTGCCCGATTCGGCCACAATATTGGTATGGCAACTCAATTGGTAAACGACATACATGGAATAACGAAGTCGGAAACAGGTAAAAGCGACATCATAGCAAAGCAAGTAACGCTCCCTATAATATACGCACTGGAAAATGCCGAGGGCAATGATCTTGAGTTGCTGAGTTCTATATATAAAGGCTCAGACGCCGTCACGCCCCAAACCGAAAAACAAGTTATAAAGCTCTTGTTTGACACAGGTGCGATACACTATACTGTTGTGACCATGGAACTGTATCGACAAAAAGCCTTAGCTACACTTAAACAAGCCGCTAAGTACGGATCTGATACCAAAACATTGACTGGTCTGGTAGAATCTTTACAGGACTAGCTATATATGCAAACAGTCAACTCAAAAACCACTCCCAATAAACTGCGCAAACGGCCTTGGTTTGTTTTGCTACTTGCAATAGGATTTGCAGTAACCGGGCTTTGTATCTATTTGTCTGTAATGAGCTTATCCCGACCATACATTGGAGCCAACCTCAAACTCGATAATCAACAATGGGTTGTGCAGTCGCTTGAGCACTCGGGGCTTGCGCATGCCAGAGGTATTGAGCAAGGCGATATAGTAATCAGTGTAAATGGACAGGAACCTGCAGATTTTCCTCAAGCGTATATAGATCTAAAAGTTATTTCATCTCAACTCGTCGAGCAGCTATCAATTGATAGTAATGGAGAAACCATAAAACTGTCGGTTCATGATTCTAAAATACCATCAGCCAATATCCAAGAGACAGTCATACTTTCCATTATATCACTCCTCTTCCTATCAGTAGGCTTTTTCGTATTCATTAAGAAAAAGATGAATAATGCCAGCACTGTATTCTATCTGGTAAGTATGGTGGCCGGGTTGGAATTTTTGGCAGGGCTAGCCCAGGAAAGGGCTTTATTCCTGTCATTTGAACTCCAAAAAAGCGTTATAATACTTCTGCCATGGCTGGTAGCGCACTTCTTTTGGATATTCCCCTCTAAGAAAAAATGGCTTTCTCGTTTGCCACACGCTGAATATCTATTATATGTTCCCTTTATAATTATGGTTGTCCTATTTTTAGCCGGTGGACATAGTGCAGGGCAGACCACTTCGTGGTTCGGGGTGGCCTATGCAGCAAACCTGGCACTAGGATTGCTCTTTAGCCTGGGGTTGCTGCTGCACAGTTACATCACAGCCACATTTATACGAGTAAGGCAGCAAACAAAGATAATTTTTATAGGTATGTTACTAGCCGTGCTGCCAATACTTTTGCTTGTCATGCTACCAAATGCAATTAACGGCACAAAAATAGTACCTGTTCGTATAGCCAGTTTAACCCTACTCTTCAGCCCCCTTTCCATCGGTTATACCATTGTCAGGTACCAATTAATGGACATTGATCTGTTAATAAAGCGCAGCATAGTATATGGACTAATGACAACGGGTCTGATGATTATCTACGGTTTAACCGGTTGGGGTCTCTATGAAATAATGAACAACGTAGGAAACACTAGTCTCACAGTTGTTGTTGTCTTTTTCTTCGCAGTGATAGCCGCGCTATCCTACAGACCGATCATAGATCGACTCCAGGGGTGGGTAGATCATACCCTGTACAAAGACAGATACGACTACAAAAAGGCAATAAGAGCAATCAGCCTCGGTTTTTCGGCAACTACAGATATGAAAGAGCTGTCGCAATTCCTCATAGTAAGTACAACGCAAACGCTGGGGCTGTCAGCAGGATGCCTGCTCATGCCGGGTAAAAGCGAATCGGGACTATCGGTCATCTTTGCCACCGGCAGATACGAGCATACTGAAACGCAAAAAAAGCTCGTCAAATCCATCCCTGCCCTCAAAGAGAATGATATGTTCCCCAACCAGGCACCGCTCGATTCTAATGCCGCATTTTTCATTCCCCTGCGTGCTGGTAAAACAGAGGTGGGGCTACTATGCCTGGATGGTAAAATATCACGTGCCCAGTTCTCGGCAGACGACTTACTGTTTTTACATACGCTTGCCAGTGAAGCGGCTATAACACTGCAAAGCTCGCGATTGCTCAGAGAGGTAAGAAGCCGCGATAAGGAACTGGAAAAGGCCTACCACGAGCTGGAAAAACGAGCCGCTCACCTTGAAGAAAGCAAAGTAGAACAGGAAAAAGCCTATCAGAATCTTGTAGAAAACAAGAAGCAGCTTGAGGAATCATATCTTAATATGGCAAGAACGCTGGTACTTCTTCAGGAAAGCAGAGACAGGTACACGGGAGGTCACTCCAAACGCGTGGCCCAGTTTGCCAGAGCCATGGGCACTCAACTGGGTCTTAATGAGGCAGAAATGCGCGCCATGGAACTGGCGGCCAACCTGCACGACATCGCTAAAATCGCCATTCCGGACCGCATCTTCCAGAAAGACGGCCCGCTGGACCCGCAGGAAAAAACAGAGGTTCAGCTTCACCCATCACGGGCAGTCGAGCTTCTGCGTTTCCTGGATTTTATGGAAGATGCCCTACCTATAATCGAACACCACCACGAGTGGTACAACGGCAGCGGCTACCCACATGGCCTTAAGGGAGACAACATACCGCTGGGCGCCCGTATTCTGGCCGTAATCGACACATTCGATGCCATGACATCAGACCGTCCCTACAGGTCAGCCCTGACCGCAGATGAGGCCGTTGCGGAACTGCGCACGCTGGCCGGAGCGCAATGGGATCCGGCAATAGTGGAGTCATTTATATCCGCCATTGGTATGGATAAGGATACCAGCAAAGAATAACCTGCTTTCAACAAATAATCAGGAGGTGTACACAGCGCCCCTTTTTATTGTTTACAAACCATACGTTTTTAAGCTAAAATAGATAGGTTGAGCGATGGATAGTTGGGCGATTAGCTCAGCGGCTAGAGCACTTGCTTCACACGCAAGGGGTCACTGGTTCAAGTCCAGTATCGCCCACCATTATTAGCCGAAGTGGCGGAACGGCAGACGCGCTACGTTCAGGGCGTAGTGTCCTTTAGGGCGTGGGAGTTCAAATCTCCCCTTCGGCACCATGCGCTTGTAGCTCAATTGGATAGAGCGCAGCCCTGCGGAGGCTGAGGTTGTGGGTTCGAGCCCCGCCAAGCGCGCCATCTTTTTCGGGCGATTAGCTCAGTTGGCTAGAGCGCCTGCTTTACACGCAGGAAGTCGCAGGTTCAAGTCCTGCATCGCCCACCATTACTCTTCCTTAACACAACTTGTATATCCGCACGGTCCCCTCCAGTCGTGATATACTACTGCATATGTAAACGAAACCAACCACGAAGGAGGCCATCATGACCCAGAAGGTTACAAGAGCTATATGCCGCTGGTGCCACGCCGACTGCCGCGTGCAGGTACACTCGGAAAAAGGCAAACTGGTTAAACTGGCGGAGGATCCCACCGACCCACGCGTGGATGAGATACTACCAC
This sequence comes from Chloroflexota bacterium, assembly GCA_018648325.1. GTDB lineage: Bacteria > Chloroflexota > Dehalococcoidia > JABGRK01 > JABGRK01 > JABGRK01. The sequence continues at coordinate 5,790 of JABGRK010000017.1, read as the reverse complement.
GAACTAGAGGTTGCCCGCGTCACCTGATGGCCAAAGAATACATCTATCATCCTGACCGCATAAAATTCCCGCTCAAGCGTGTTGGCGGGCGCGGCGATAACAACTGGCAGCAGATAAGCTGGGCACAAGCGCTTGATGAAATAGCCGACAAGCTGGGCGCCCTGCGCGAAAAATACGGCGCCGAGACGCTGATGACCACGCACGGCACCGCCAGAACAACATCATGGACAGGGCCGCGCTTCATGAACCTGTTTGGTTCACCCAACACAGTTAGTCCCGGCACAATATGCTACGGACCTTCGGTAGGCGTTGGTGCTGCTCAACTGGGCTGGCCGCAGCAGTACCGCGGCGACGTCACTATCGATTTTGACGAAAAGGGCGAGCCGCTAACCAAGTGCATTATCATCACCGGTATGACCATTTCCGAGGCATATCCGCGGCTGTGGAAGACGGCGCGCGACGGTAAGAAGAAGGGTCTGAAAATCATCGTGGTGGATCCGCGCCAGACAAAAACGACCGACTTGGCTGACATCTGGTTGCGCGTACGCCCCGGTACCGATACTGCACTGTTCATGTCCATGATAAACGTGATCATAGAAAAAGAGCTATACGACAAGGCATTTGTTGATAAATGGTGCTACGGCTTTGCCGAAATAGCTGAGCGCGCAAGAGAGTATCCGCCGGAAGTTGCCGAGAAGATAACATCCGTTCCGGCAGAGAAGATACGTGAGGCGGCGGTAATATACGCCACCAACACACCGGGACTGAGCCCGCATGGTATGGGCATGGAGCAGCTGGAAAACAGCATAGACGCCATGCAGGCGCGGCTGATACTGGCGGCCATCGTGGGGAACATTGATGTCAAGGGCGGCGACTACATGACAGGTGTACCGGCGGGAACACCCATTCCGGCTGCCGGACCAAACCTGGAACTGGCCGACCTGCTATCCGATGAGCAAAAGGCCAAGCAGATAGGCGCAGGATCGTTTAAGCTGCTGTCGCATCCGGGCAGGGAGCTTATCTGGAGCCAGAACAAGAACATGTGGAGCGGCAGGGCTCAGCTTCGCGCCTACGCCCATTATCCAATGGTGATCCACGCCATGGCCAACGGCAAACCCTATCCGGTAAAGGCGGCCATCAGCGTTTTTTCAAATCCCATGGTCACTCAGGCCAACACCAAGATGGTGTACAAGGCGCTGAAAAATACAGAGCTATACGTAGTAAAAGACTTCTGGCTGACGCCATCGGCGCAACTTGCTGACTATGTACTGCCTTCGGCATGCTGGGCGGAGAGGCCCAACGTGGAGCCATTCGGAGGCGGCGTTGCGCTCATCGGCGGCGAAACGGCACTATCGGCGATCGTTCCGGGTGAGCACGAGTACTATACCGAGTACGACTTCTACCGCGGACTGGGTATGCGACTGGGTCAGGATGAGCACTGGCGCTGGGAAACGCTGGACGCCTTCTACGACGAAAGGTTGAAACCCCTCGGCGTAACGCTGCCAGAATTCATGGAGAAGCAGGACGGCATCTTCTTCCCCGAGCGGGAATACAAGAAATACGAAAAGATGAACGGTTTTGCTACGCCTACGGGCAAGCTGGAACTGTCGTCCAAGATATTCGAGATGCTGGGATATGATCCTCTGCCCAAGTTCGAGGAGCCAAAGGAAAGCCCCATCTCAAGACCGGACCTTGCCGAGAAATATCCGCTTAGCCTGATAACCGGCGGCAGGATTCAGCCGTACTATCATTCGGAGCACAGGCAGATCGAATCGATACGCAAGATGCGCCCCAACCCTGTCGCCCAGATCAACCCGAATACTGCCAAGAAGCTGGGCATTGATAATGGCGACTGGATGTGGATAGAAACGCCGCGCGGCGTAATAAAACAGCAGTGCGAGTACAACCCGGGACTGGATGAAAGCGTGGTGCACGGCGAGCATGGCTGGTGGCTGCCGGAGCAACCCGGGCAGGAGCCATGGCTGCACGGCGTATGGGAATCCAACATAAACGTGCTGGTGGACGATGACCCGGCGCGCTGCAACGAGCGCTCAGGCGGTTGGCCGCTGAAAACGGCGCTGTGTAGGGTTTACAAGGTCAAGGAGTACTAGGGAATTACATACCGACCACATTCGATTATAAGCAAAGAGGCTGCCAGTTTGGCAGCCTTTTCTTGTTGAACGAAGGGGGTTGACTCTGACGTAACGTCATGGTTTAACATAAGTACATGATGATTTACACGATTAAAAAACTGTCTGACCTGGCAGGTGTGAGCGTACGCACCCTGCATTACTATGACCAAATAGGCCTGCTTGATCCCGAACACAGCTAAGTGTAAACGCGTATGAAGGATACCAGTGGCGATTTTGGAGCATCTTTTAAGCCAACGGGGAATCATATATTGCGAGATGAAAAAAACAGGCCCACCTATAAATACAGGCAGGCCTGTTAGTATTACATGATGGTATTTGTGCTACTTTTCCGGCGGTAATGGTACATCAGAAATCTTCAGCCGCAGGTCGCACTGTAGACAGCGCTGCGCCTCAGCCATCGCCGTAGTTTCGTCAAATCCGGTGGCAAGTTCACTGAAATCTGATGTGCACTGCTGACTATCAAGACAGGGCATCTCGGCACGAGGCAGGTCGGCAAAATCTTCGATGAATCCGATGCGCGGGTCGGGCTCCTCATACTCAAGCAGTGTTTCCGAGATATCACCGTTGCCACCAAGGTACTTGTCGATGGACTCGGCTGCTTTTCGACCTGCTGCAATCGCATCGATAACAGAGGCCGGGCCGCTGGCCACTTCACCGCTGGCAAATACGCCCATGGACGTAGTCCGTTGATTCGCATTGTCCACCTGAATCAGGCCTTCTGGCGATGCCTGCACATCGGTTCCTTCGATCAGGGACAGATCAGCCTGCTCACCGACCGAAATGATAACCACGTCGCATTCAAACGAACCAGACTGCTCCTGATCATAGGTTGGATTGTAATTACCATCCCCATCAAATACAGAGGTACACCTGATAAAATCAATACCACTGACCCTGCCCTCGCCGTTGATCCTTGTAAGACTCAGAGAGTTGTATATTCTCACGCCCTCATCAAGAGCATCGTAAATCTCCCACTGGTGCGCTGGCATCTCCTGTGAAGACTCGATACATGTCAGACTGACCTCGGCAGCACCCAGTCGCACTGCGCTTCTGGCGCAGTCTATGGCCGTATTGCCACCGCCTATCACAACCACGTTTTTATCAGCAAACGACCTTGAGGCCAGTTTACCCAGCGCATTGTCTCTCAGGAAGTATACGCCTCGATAAACGCCGTCTAAATCAACGCCGTCAACAGAAAAAGGCCTGGCCTTGTGCGAACCGGTGCCGATGTACACCGCATCATACTCGCTTTTCATCTTTTCGAGGGCCGTAGCGTCAACGGGGGTACTGGTTTTGGCTTTGATACCAACGCTAAGTATTTCATCTATGTCCCTGTCCAGAACATCACGCGGCAGGCGGTAATCGGGTATGCCCACGCGCATCATGCCGCCCAGTTGTGATAACGATTCGTAGATGGTTACGGCGTGGCCCTTTTTGGCCAGATAATATGCCGTGGTAAGGCCGGATGGCCCCGAACCGACAACCGCGACACTCTTTCCGGTCGATGGTGCGACTTTTGCGTTCTGCTTCCAGCGGTCATCGCCGTTATCGGCGGCGTATCGTTTGAGCGAGCATATGGACATTGGCTCATTAACTTCAGAGCGTCTGCATACATCCTCGCAGGGGTGGGAACAAATTCGCCCCAGAACGGACGGGAACGGAACTTTTTCGCGAATAACCGCCAATGACTCGCTTGGTTTGCCCTCTGTAATATAGCGAATGTATCGCGGAACGTCTATGCCGGCAGGACAGGTATGACTGCAGGGAACAAGCGTTGCCTGGTTGATATTGGCCGGATCGATATCCTTGTCCATGAGTGCACCTGTAGGGCACACCGCAATACATGTACCACAATATCTGCATCCTGAATCTTTGAGTGTGGGAGCAAGTGTACCTATCAGAGCCTCTCCATCAGAGGTATTGATAAAGCCAATGGCCTCTATTCCACGCAGGTCGCGACATGCCTTTACGCAGCGCGTGCAACTTACACAAAGATTGTAATCCCTGATAATCAAAGGTTCATCATTTATTATCGGCAGGTCCTGGTACTGATAAGCGGGGGTATCTGCTTTTATTCCAACGTACTGCGCCATTTTTAGAAACTCGCAGTTATGAAACTTATCACAGCAACGATCTTCTTTAGCGACATCTTCAGAGCACTGCGACAGACTACAATCTTTGCTCACTGTGCAAATCTGACAATCATGAGGGTGAGTTTCTATATACTTGGCAAGTGCATCCTGACGAGCGGCTTTGATGCGGTCTGAGTTGGTAGTGACAACCATACCGTCCTCGGCATATGTCCAGCACGAAAGCTCAAGCTCCGGCTGACCTTCCACCTCTACTACACACAGTCCGCACTCGTATGATTGGGGCAGCGGCCCCTCATTATAGATTTTAATGCCGTTGTAGAATACATAGTCTACATTAGGCTTGGGCTGAGGTCCCGGTTCCAGATAAGGATGCGAGCACAGTACGGGGATATACAAATTAACACTACGTGCCGCCTCAAGCACCGTTGTCCCTTTATCAACAGTAATTTCAATACCATCTATTTCTATAGTTATAGTTTCCATAAAACCCCCACGCTTTAAGCAATAAAAAAAGACCAGGAATGCTTACGCTCTACCTAGCCTTTCTACCATTTTTCCCCTAAAAGAGTCAATCTACCAGGAATGATCTATAGCGCCCGACTCACAAGCCAATACGCAGGACAAAGCTGCTATACCTTCTTCATTCCTACTTACACCGTTCATCGACGTCAGATATGGTTTGCAGGCGTCACAAGCATAACGTATTTTCTTGCGTTCATCAGAAGTTACCATGGCAACCGGACCATCACGCAGAGGATCGTATTCATCCTCCCCAACAGCTATCACTCCACAGGGACAAGCCTCAATGCATTTTTTGCATCCATCACAATTATCAGTATCAATGGAGATGAAATAATCGCCCGAGCCATCTTTATAGCCGTAGTGTGCTAACAAATATTGCCACCTTTTAAGCGTATTATTCGTCAAATAATCCGTGTCATATTATAAATTATCGCCTTTTGGGGTGTCAATGAATATAGAACGTAATAATACCTGAAAGTGCAGAGTAAAATGAGCACAAAAAAACTCCCATGTTTATGAGAGTTTAAGTCCCCCCTGGCGATGGCTTATTTTCCCACCTCGTTGCCGAGGCAGTATCATCAGCGCTAAGGCGTTTCACTTCCGTGTTCGGGATGGGAACGGGTGGGGCCACCTCGCTCTAATCACCAGGAGGGATATTTAATTAGTCCTTTATTTTAACGTAGGTCAAGACCTCGACCATTAGTACGGCTTAGCTGAACGCATTGCTGCGCTTACACATGCCGCCTATCAAGCAGCTAGTCTCGCTGCGGTCTTAACTCTTCTCAGAGTGGGAGATCTTATCTTGAGGTTGGCTTCGCACTTAGATGCTTTCAGCGCTTATCCAATCCAAACTTAGCTACCCAGCAATGCCGTTGGCACGACAACTGGCACACCAGAGGTTTGTCCCTCCCGGTCCTCTCGTACTAAGGAGAGCGCCTCTCAAATCTCCTGCGCCCACGACGGATAGAGACCGAACTGTCTCACGACGTTCTGAACCCAGCTCGCGTGCCGCTTTAATGGGC
>JABGRK010000008.1 GCA_018648325.1 Chloroflexota bacterium | reverse complement strand
GGACACCCTGATTAAAAGTTATCGAGGCATGGATTTAGCTTCGGTGGGAGTGCAAAAGACATGAGTTGACACCCTGATTCGATCTGACACCCTGACTCGTTAAATCACTAGGATGAACCGACAAATAACAGACGACGAGGTTTAGACTAGTGAAAACAACAACAGAAACCAATACAAAACTACTTGAATTAATAGAATACTACGAAGTATGCAACCGCTGCGAAAACAAAAGCCCCCGAACTATCTCCTGGTATACCGCCAACCTCAACCAGTTCCTCACCTATCTTAAGTCCCATAGGTTATCTGATTCTATAGAAACCATAGATATCAAGGTTCTCCGGGAATACGTCTTATATCTGTTTAAGAGGAAAAGGTTCCCAGGCAAGAAACACAATGGAAATGGTCCCGGCACTCTGTCTCCTCAATCAGTACATGGGCACGTGAGAACTCTTAAGGCTTTCTTCAACTGGTTAACCAATGAAGAATTAATCGATAAGAACCCAACAAAACAGCTCAAACCACCCAAGGTGCCAAAGACACTGATAAACATCCTGTCAGATAAGGAAATAGCCCATATAATGAACAGTTTCTCCAAGTCCAATCATCTAGAGATGAGGAATCAGACCATCTTCATGCTATTGATAGATACCGGTATAAGAATAGGAGAAGCTATAGGGCTTAAGCTTGATGATCTTTACCTTAACGATGGCTATATCAAGGTGTTTGGCAAGGGGCAGAGGGAGCGCATCGTACCAATAGGAAACAACGTACAGAAAGCCATTCACAAATACTTATTTAGGTATAGGCAACAGCCTGCCAATTCAAACATCAGTAACGTATTTCTGTCTATTAACAACAAGCCCATAACTGAGAACGGTATGAAGATAGCATTCAGAAGATTGGCCAAGAGAACAAATATCATGCGTTTGCATGCTCATCTTTGCAGGCACACGTTTGCAACGAAGTTCCTAAGCAATGGAGGCGATATATTTACGCTGCAGAAGATACTAGGACATTCAACATTAGAAATGGTAAGGAGGTATTCAAACCTGAATTCGGATCACGTTAGAGCACAGCATCATATGTTTTCGCCGATGGATCGGTTAAGGGCATAGACTAGATAACTGTCTATATATAAAGAAAGAAGGCCTCTACCATGGTGATGCAGCAGAGGCCTTGATAAATGGTCTTACCAGATTACTTGGCTCTGGTTCTAGAGTATTTGGCAAACTCCTCATCAGAGGTGTAATCGGCCGGGAAATAGGTATTGCTCTTGGCATATTTGCCCGGAACATACTCCTCCAGGTTGAGAGCCTTGCGCTTGGCATCAATGTGAGCTAGCGCCTCCTCAACAGTCTTCTGCCAGTCGGGCTCGAAGTGCCAGGTGGCACCGAACACGTTGTTCCAGTCCTCACCAACGAGCTTAGTCAGCATCTCGCTGCCCTCTATCGGCGATGTGCCTCCCATCCATGTCCTGACTCCCGATGTGACAAAGTAGCAGCCAATAGACAGTGCCTTCTCGCTCATCCACTCCGGAGCAAACCCGGCAACAGGCAAGTCGCTGATATCCTCACCCAGACCACCCTCATTTACACACTGTGCCAGTACCGTGAGTATCCGACTGTTATCCACACAGGAACCCATGTGCAGCACCGGCGGAATGCCGATGGCCTCACATACCTCTCTCAGTCCCGCGCCGGCGTACTCCATAACCTCGGGAGTGAGCAGCCCCTGCTTGGCGCAGGCAATGGCGTTACAGCCGGTTGTCACCACCAGCACGTCGTTCTTGATAAGCTCCTTAACCACTTCCAAATGTGGATCGTCGTGGGTGATTCGGGGGTTGTTACATCCCACAACACCGGCAGCACCGCGAATTCGTCCGGAGCTAATCGCATCGTTCAACGGGCGGAAGGACTCACGATACACACCGCCCTGCATATAAGCTATATACTCATGTGAGAAGCCTGCAATTATGCGATCGGTGTAATCCGGTATCTGCACGTTCTTGCGGTTGGGGTAATTATCAATCGCAGTCTTCAGTATTAGTTTAGCCGTCTCCAGCGCTTTGTCCTCATGAAACTCAATATGGGTAGCTCCGGTGATCTTAGCCTTGGGTGAAGTAGTTATGATCTTGGTGTGGGTGGTTTCTGCTGCATCAACTATCCCCTGCATAATACATTGAATATCAACCACCATCGCCTCAATAACGCCCGTTGCAATAGCCAGTTCTTGCGAAAGGAAATTGCCCAAAAGCGGCACACCCTGCCGCATCAGCACCTCGTTGGCGGTGCAGCAGATGCCGACGATGTTAATACCCTTTGCGCCCTTCGATTTGGCGTAATCGAGAACATCGGGAGAGTTTGCAGCCACCACAATCAACTCCGAAAGCGTAGGTTCATGGCCGTGAACCACAACGTTGACTTCATCCTCGGCAAGCACACCAAAGTTGGAGCGTGATGCCACCGGGCTTGGTGTACCAAATAGAATATCGCTGATATCCGTCGAAAGCATGGAACCTCCCCAGCCATCTCCCAGAGAAGTTCGCGCCGCATGCATCATTATATGTTCTGCGTCCTGATCATTACCTACATGGGTTCGGTGCATAGTTTCAACCACTTCCCTGTCAACACCTCTGGGAGTAACACCCAGCTTGCTCCATAACTCTTTGCGCTTCTCCGGTGCCCTTTTAACATAGGAGACCTCGCCCTTAAGGCTTCCGAAATCAGCTAAAGCTGCTCTGGCCACGTCGGCAGCAATCTCCTCATTTGAGCGATCCTTGGTAGGCACTTCAAGATACTCAGCCACCCGCATCAGCTTGTTGGCATCCTTGATCTTGTAATCCGGGGCTTCACCATTAGCAGCAGCGAGTAGGGTGAAAGCCATACCACGTCCGTGATCCGAATGTGAAGCTGCGCCAGCAGCAATAGCACGAGCAAGGTTTCTGGCGGCCACTGTATCTATGGTTGCACCACATACACCAACTGTCGTCTTGCCAACTAATCGGCATGGACCCATATGACAGTTCTTACAACAGCTACCTACATGACCTATGGGACAAGCTTTCGTGCTCTCTGCACGATCAAACGCTGTGATTATGCCATCAGCTTTCGCCTTCTCCATCATTTCCTTCACTGCGGGATCAATAGTTTTCTTATCTACCACTTTGATTACCCCCTTTAATATAAAGAAAAGTGCCTTAAATTTAGTATGCGCTAAATTGCTCAGTCAAAATAAACCAATAGTGGACATGATCTACAAGAACGTGCTCCTCTTTTTCATCGGAGAATCACTCAGTGACCCAACTTCACATCTTGGTTCGCAAACTGGCATTATTACTTAACTCTCTCGTCATTCTCATTTTATGAGTACGACCTTTTCACATGTAATGGTGTTATCCCTAAATCAAATACCAAGTTAACCATATTGCACCCATCTTTTCAGGCACACATTTGCAACAAAATTCCTGAGTAATGGAGGCGATATATTCACACTGCAGAAGATACTAGGGCATTCGACGTTGGAGATGGTAAGAAGATATTCTAACTTGAATTCAGATCATATACGAGCACAGCTTCAGCGGTTTTCACCGATGGACCAGCTTAGGATATAGGTGTGATGCTAAAAGGGAATCAAGATTTTTACATACACATAGTCATCCCGATAACCAGCCCCTCCTTGCCAACAATCCACATAGTGGTATAATGCTGGCACTTATGCTAACTTATAGTTGGATTCAATGCTGGGTGGAGCAGGTCTATAGGCTGGAATGTGGAATCAATTGAGAATAGACTATGAAAGCTAAATATAAGATTATAATCATCTTTTCCCTTTCTGGCGTATTGCTTTGGGTCATCGATGCCCTGGTAGACTATCTGGCCTTTTCTGATAAATCGTTCCTGACAGAACTTGTTGGAAGCAGCCATGAATGGTACATGAGGGCAATCATTCTGTGTGTTTTCATAGCTTCAGGTGTAATGGTCGCAATCAACCACGATCAACGTAAAAAGTGGGAAGTAGCGATAAAGAAGTCAGAAGATGAAATACAAAAACTGAAACATGATTTTGCCAGTATGATTGTGCACGACCTGCGCGGCCCGATGACCGCGATCAAAGGCTTCACCGAGTTAATGGCGACACGTCATTTAGGCCAAATAACCGATAAGCAGACATTAGCTCTTGCAACTATGCAAAAGTCGGTAGATATGCAGCTATCTCTGATAAATGACTACCTTGATCTTTCTAAGTTAGAATCTGGGCGAATAGACATTTATTTGAAGCCGTTGGACTTAAACCAAGTAATAACCTCAGCCGTGAGACTGGTAGAGGTTCTGGCGGAGTTGGAGAATATCAAGCTTACAGTTGAAATGGATCTGACCTTGCCGTTTGTACTAGGTGATGAGGCTAAATTGGAGCAGGTGCTAGTTAATCTGCTGACGAATGCGATTAAGTTTACTGATGAAGACGGCTCGATAACTGTATCAGCTGCCACTGAGGGCGATATGATGCAGGTGAGTATATCGGACACAGGTATAGGCATCTCCGATGATGATATGCCCTTGCTTTTTGATAAATATCGTCAGGTAAAAACAGGCAAAACAAGCGAGAAAAAAGGAACCGGTCTAGGGCTGGTTATAGCCAAACTTATAGTGGAGGCTCATGGCGGCAAGATCTGGGTAAACAGCGAGGTTGGCAAGGGAAGCACATTCAACATTACTGTACCTATGGCTGAATAGTTCAAAACCAAGCGTTTTGCAGCAATTGGTCAATAGCCTGCTAAATAAATATAAATTATCGTTTAGCCAAATTATGATAACTGTTGCCCCCCCTGATACAAACCACTAAAAACCATCAATTTCACACCCTAACGTAGCTTCGAAAAGGTATCGCCCAATCGTACGCACCAGTTGCGGAACATCCCGATATCTTCCCTTGTCAAATAACTATGTTGTAGCTATAATGCTACTTAGTTTTGTTATGGGAGCAGTAATGAGAAAAAGCGTAACCCTAACGATTATTACGATTCTTGCTTTGCTTATAACCTCTGGGATGGCGTGTGGTAATAGGACGCCTGTAGAGACAATAATGACCTACTTAGAAGCTATGGAGTCTAAAAACATCAACACAATGGTTAGTCTGGAATCGGAGCATATGTGGGACACTAGCAATGGGCAACCTATTGAACGCGAACAGCGCAAGGAACAATTAGAAAGCCAATTTGGAAAACCATCATGGGACCAGATACATTCCAATGTTGAAATAGAGCTTATTTCTCAGAGTGATATTACAGCTGTAGTTCAAGCTTCATATACTGCACAGAGCTACCAAAACGGTATGGAGTTTGGCCCAGCCTTTGATTCACACGAGCAATATACTTTGATAATGAATAATGGTAAATGGTTGATTTCAGAGAGAGATATATCACCCTGATACGCTACTAAAACCATCAAACCTATGTCCTAACGTACGTTCGAAATGGTATGGCCCAATCGTACGCATGGCTTGCGGAACATCCCGATGTTTGTCCCCTTCTTGTAAATTTGTTGTGTCATATCTATAATATTTGAAATATTTGGGACGCAATAACGATTGAGGTGGCTTGTGTAGTGATATTTAAAATTGCAGAAATTTCGCTAGGTTTACTTATCGTTGTTGGAATATTAGCTTACTTTTTCTACTATAAAACTGATAAATTTAAGAACTGGTGTCGGAAAGAACTAGAAAAACGCCAAGAGCAAAACAAGAGTAAATCTGGTTTCATTGATAATAATGTTTATTCAGAAGATATAGAGAGCTATATGGCACGTGCTAAAGGGACTCTTCTCATAGGCTTAGTTATAGCGAGTGCTTTCTTTATGGTAATTTTACTATTTAACTTATTTGATATATGGTAGTCAGCCAACTGCATCTGATGTGGTATGGTGCTAGCAATATTTCCCTTATTCCTACAGCCTGACGTAGCTTCGAAAAGGTATCGCCCAATCGTACGCACCAGTTGCGGAACATCCCGATGAATGTCCCCCTCCTTGCCAACCTCTTCCACGATGGTATAATGTGCGCAAACACCCAAGGGGTCGAAATTAATGAACGATCAATTTCGCAAGCTCTTTTCTCCGCTGAAGATAGGTTCGATGACCGTGCCCAACAGGATATTCATGCCCGGTCACCATCATCGATTGAGTCCCGGTGCCATACCAAACGACAGTATGATAGATTACTTTGAGGCTCGGGCGAAAGGCGGTGCCGGCCTTATCATCAGCTCGGTGCACCACGTACATCGCATGAGCAGTGCCGGCGGACTGGGCGCGGTGCATCGCGATTCATCTATCCCTTTGTTTTCCAAGATGGCTGATGCCGTTCACAAACATGGCACCAAGATCATAGCGCAACTGGGTCATCGTGGCGGAAAGGGTAGCGCGCGCATGTCTGGTGGAGCCAACTGGGCGCCGTCGTCCTTTGAACGCAGAACGATAATCCCGCCGCCAAGCGGTTTGCCACATGAGATGGATGTCGGCGAAATAGAAGTGGTGGTTGAGTCTTTTGGGGATGCGGCGCGCAGAATGAGGCAGGCTGGAATCGACGGCGTGGAAATTCAGGTTATATACGGGTTCCTGCTGGGTCAATTCATATCACCTACCTTCAATTTCCGCAGCGATGACTACGGTGGCAGCCTGGATAATCGCTTGAGGTTTATTTTGGAGGTAATCGATTCTATAAGGAAAGCAGTCGGATCGGATTATGTGGTTGGGATTAGAATCAGTGGTGACGAGTTCCTGGAGGGCGGACTTAAATTCGAAGATACGAAAGCAATTGCCGTAAAGCTTGAGGCAAGTAGCAAGCTGGATTATATCAGCATATGCACTGGCGTCACCGATGCGGTACACCTCCCATCTATGTACTTCCCGCTGGCCAGTTTTGTCTATCTTGCTGCTGGTGTAAAAGAGGCTGTTGACTTGCCAGTGTTTACCGCAGGCAGGATAAACGATCCCGTACTGGCTGAAAACATCCTTGAACAGGGACAGGCCGATATGATAGGCATGGCGCGCGGTCTCATCGCCGACCCCGAGTTACCAGCAAAGGCACAAGAGGACAGGCTGGATGAGATACGTCACTGCATCGGATGCAACGAGGGCTGTGTGGGCATACCACTGTTCTCTGGCGCTCTTACCTGCACCATGAATCCTGAGGCGGGTAAGGAAAAAGATCTCGCTATAAAGCAGACTGACTTGCCCAAAAAGGTGCTGATAATCGGTGGCGGAGCTGCCGGTCTGGAAACGGCCCGAGTGACCGCACTTAGCGGTCATCATGTAGCCCTTTACGAGAAGGACAATGAACTTGGTGGGCAGGTTAACATCGCATCCCGTGCTCCGGGGCGGGTGGATTTTGCCGAGGTATCCCGCTACTATGCCCACCAAATGAAGATACTTGATATCAATGTACACCTGAACACGCAGGTGACCGAGGAGATCGTTAGCAAAGAGAAACCGGATGTGGTGGTGGTGGCCACAGGTTCGACAGAGGTTGTGTCATCTCTGCTCAGTGCCGACAGTGTAAACGTGGTGGGGGTAAACGATGTTCTTCAGGATAAGGTTCAAGTGGGGCAAAAGGTGGTTATCATCGCAAATGAGCACCATTCCAAAGCGCTAACGGTAGCGGATTATCTTGCTGATAGAGGGAAGCAAGTTGAGATTCTGACTGATGCGCTTTATGCCGGTGCACAGTTGGATCGCTCAACGCTTGAGGCGGTATATCCAAGGTTGCTCAAAAAGGGAGTGGTTATTACTCCTCTTACAAAGATTAAGCAAGTCCAAGGCAACACGGTTGTTGTCCATAACATATTGTCTGGTGTCGAACGAAGTATCGAAGGAGTCGATACAGTTGTTGCAGCCGCTGAGCCAACGGCGGATGACGCACTATATCGTTCGCTCAAGGGAAAAGTCAAAGAGCTATACGCTGTTGGACAATGCCTTGCGCCGCGCCGTCTGCTAGATTCCATTGCCGATGGTGCACGCGTGGGCAGGATTATATAGATGTCGATTGGTAGAGACGTTTTGGTTATAGCCGAGCAGCATGAAGGTGAGCTGCACGATGTGTCGCTGGAGCTGCTTAGCGAGGGTTGCCGCGTTGCTGACGAGCTTCAAGGTGAGCTTTGCGCCGTGGTTTTGGGGAACAACGTTGGGCATCTTACTCAGCCGCTTGCCAAACACGGCGCAGACAAAATATATTCTATGGAAAACCCACTGCTTGTAGACTATTCAGGTGAGTTTTACACAGACGCCCTCTCTGATTTCATAGGGGATTTGACTCCCAAAATCATTCTATGCGGCGCCACTTCCGTTGGCTCCGATCTTGCTTCTAGGATAGCCGCCAGGATCGGAATTGGCCTTGTTTCCAACTGTATCAGTATCAAGATTGATCAAAACGATTTGCTGTTTACCAAAGCTACACATGGCAATCAGGTTCATACCACTTTTAAGTGTGCATCGCAACCTCAAATAGCGACTTTTGAGCCGGGAGCACTTGAAGTTAAAAAAATCGGCATTGCAAAAAAAATAGAAACCATGAACGTAGCCGCAAGTTTGAATCCAGATAAACAAAAATCGAAAGTCACCGGTACGATACAAACTGATCTCACTGCAATGGATTTAAGCGAGGCCGATGTTATTGTGGCCGGGGGTAAGGGAGTGGGCAGTGCTGACAATTTCAGGCTGCTTGAGGATTTAGCCTATGCGTTGGGAGGATGCGTTGCTGGTACACGAATGGCGCTGGATGCGGGCTGGATACCATCGGACAGGCTGGTTGGGCAAACCGGTAGCATCGTCAGACCCAAGCTTTACATTGCCTGTGGCATATCGGGTGCGCTGCATCATACGCTGGGCATGAAGAATTCCAAAACTGTAGTAGCCATCAATACCGATGCTAACGCGCCGATTTTCAGGATAGCCGATGTCGGCATAGTCGGTGATCTTTTGGATGTGATACCCAGTATAGTTGAGCAATTACTGGAGTTGAAAGCACAAGTATGAATATAGCAGTATGTATAAAACAGGTGCCTGATACAGAGGGGCACATAGATGTCGATCGCAGGTCCGGTTCGATTACCAGTCCCAATCTGGTGATAAATCCCCTTGATGTGCTGGCTGTTGAGGAGGCGGTGCGCATCAAGGGACAGCTTGTGGATGTGCGGGTGACTGTCGTGTGCATGGGGCCGGATATTGCGGAAAGGGCTTTACGAGGTGCTTTGAGTATGGGGGCCGATGAGGCTGTGCACGTTTGGGATGAGCAGTTAGTTGGTTCTGATAGCTATGTTGCGGGACGTGTGTTAGCCACAGCAATAGGCCCTGAACAGTATGATCTGATACTGTGCGGACAGATGGCTGCCGACACTCAGGCGGGGCAGGTTGGCGCAGTGATCGCCGAGATTCTTGAGATTCCACTGATTACAGCTGTCGTTAGCATTGATCTTAATCTCCAATCGGGAAGAATGGAGATGCAACGAAAGGTGGATGGAGGAAAAAGAGAGGTGGTGCAAACTTCGTTACCCGCTGTGCTCACAGTTGAATCCGGCATTAATAAGCCTAGATATCCCACCCTGCGTGCCATCAAGGACGCTGAGAAAAAGCAAATAGAAAAGCTCAACTTAAAAGCACTGGATATGTCACCCAACGAAGTTGGTGCAACAGGATCGCTAATAAAGGTGGTGAGTGTTTCTGTTGCTAAACCGTCCATTAAGAATCTATTCGTGCCCGACAGCAACTTGCTGGCGATAGATCGTATAAACATTCTGATGAGCGGTGGCATTAGCGACAAGAAAGCGGAAATGATTCTAGGTGGCTTGCAAGAGGCTGCTTCTTACTTCGTTCAATTTGTTAAAGAGCGAAAACTTTTATAGCTTGGCTGAATCTATCGTGGTGTTCATTAGGCTACTCTTTTAACCCCTTCCCGAACTCCCTACCCCCTCCACAACAATCGACCCACTACAGCACGGCTCAGAAAGGGCATTTTCAATATAGGCATAATGACAATTAGACTGAGGTAACAAGGTGGTTACATACACATAGTCATCCCGATAACCTTGCCTCTCCTTGCCAATCCAGTCTGCGGTAGCTATAATGCTGACGTACGAGTGGACTAAATACTGGGGCCATGTCATATTCGCCAACCGGTTTTCAGGTACCAGCGGCAATACGTGCTGTAGATGACATACTGGTGCATCCCGATATAAAGAACGTTTCCAAATAGAATAGATAAGAGAAGTGTACGATGTCCATTGAAAAGATGCCAACCGTTTGCTGTTTATGCCACACCAACTGCGGAGTAATAGCCCATGTAGAAGACGGCGTGCTGGTAGCTGTCAAGCCGGACAAAGACCATCCCTACAGCAAAGGGCACATCTGCCCCAAAGGCGCCGCTGCACCAGAGATAGTCTATCACCCAGACAGGATCACCCACCCGTTGCGCAAAACGGCAAATGGATTTGTGCGCATATCATGGGACGAGGCGCTTGATGAAATCGCAACGCGGCTGCTTGAGATCAAGGAAAAGCATGGTGCACACACGCTGATACGCTGCGGCGGTGCGCCCATGACCTCGGCAGCATGGGATGCGTTCATTCAATTGACAGCCTCATACGGCTCAATGAACTTCGCCGGAGCTTCTCACCTCTGCTCCATACCACGCCTGGTAGCCTACAAATCCGTTTACGGCAACAGCACAGGGCCCGACTACCTGAACACCCGCTGCATGATACAGTGGGGCACCAATCCCACCGAATCGCGTTCTGTCGGTGACAGCGGAGTGTGTAACGGCAACGTGAGCAAAGTTATACCCAACGCTATAAAACGCGGCGCAAAACTTATCGTCATCGACCCCAGTAGAACCAAACTGGCGCAAAAGGCTCATATTTGGCTCAGGCCAATACCGGGTACAGATGCAGCGCTGGCACTGGCCATGCTCAACGTTATAATAAGCGAGCAGCTTTACGATAAAGACTTCGTCAGGAACTGGACCGTAGGATTTGATGAGCTGGCAGCACATGTTCAGGACATGACGCCGGAGTGGGCAGAGGGCATTACATCGGTTGCGGCTGAGAATATACGAGAGGTGGCCCGAACCTACGCCACCACCAAACCGGGTATCATCCGCGAGGGCAACTTTGTGGATCAAAGCACCAACACGGTGCAGATGGTACGCGCCATAGGCATGCTGATAGCGCTTTGCGGTAACTTGGATGTGCCCGGCGGCGAGATATTCCATCCCCAAATGAAGGCACCGTTTCTGACCACACGGCCCGAAGCTAAAAGCCTCAGCGCCCAAACCTATCCCATGTTTCCCATCATACCATTCCCCTGCATAACCGACGCCCTGCTCACCGAAAAGCCCTACAAGCCACGAGCTATGATCGTCTATCACGGCAACCCGCTTATGATAAACGCCAACTACGAGCGAAACAAACGGGCGCTTGAGCAACTGGACTTTCTGGTAGTATGCGAACTATTCATGTCGGCGACGGCGGAGATGGCCGACATCATCCTGCCCGATACCTCGGAGTACGAGAACTACGGCACATGTATAAAGTCCTGCGGCGAGGGCTCGGGGACATACGTATGTCTGCAAAACAAGGCCATAGAGCCGGTTGGTCAGGCAAGGCCCGTTTTCGAGGTCGAGTATGAGCTGGCAAAGCGCATGGGCATGGATAAGGATTACGTCTGGAGCGATACAGAGGGATGTATAGATCACAGGATAAGGGCCACGGGAATAACTCTGGCCGACCTCAAAAAACGTCCGCTTATACATATTGCTAAACCGATCGAGTACAAGAAATATATGCAAAACGAGTTTAAAACACCGTCAAAAAAGGTGGAGCTTTACTCGCAGAAAATGAAGGATCTGGGATATTCTCCCCTGCCCATATACATAGAGCCACACGACATCGCGGCGGACGACGATTACCCGCTTATAGGCACCGGCAGGCGTTCCGGCGTATTCACCCACACCCGCTTCCACAACATTCCATCGCTGCTCAAGATAGAGAATGAGCCTCATGTAAGGATCCACCCGGATGACGCAAAAGCGCGTGGCATTGCAAACGACGATAAAACCGTTATCAGCTCAGAAAAAGGAACTATCGAGATTGCGGCAAAAGTGACCGACGAAACATTGCCAGGTGTGGTGGTTATCGACTTCGGCTGGGGCAACCCATCCGACGGCGGGGCCAACATGAACGTTCTTACCAGCGATGACGTTCGCGATAAGATCACCGGCTCGACCCCAAACCGCAGGTTCCGCTGTCAGGTATTCCCCACGCCATAAGACTGCTGTGTGGTGGTATCTGGGTACAGTCGAGGATTTTTTCATTCAGTGGTGAGTAAGGAAACTGTAGCGACAGACGACGGTAAATAGTCGAACATTAGGTAAAAAGATAAGCCCTTTGTGATGAGCAAGGGGCTTTTTGTTTGGGTGTGCGCTGGATATAATTGTAGCAACGTAAATATCGGACTGATTGAGGAGTAGACATGAAGAAAATCGGGATTATCGGCGGGCTGGGGCCTGAATCTACCATATACTATTACCGCACACTGATCGACATGTGCCGCCAGAAAAAGGAACTGAACGGCAACTACCCCGAGGTGATCATATACTCGATGAACATTGTAGAAGTATCCAGCCTGCGTGCATCGGGTGACAGGGAAGGGTTGATAAATAGGCAGGTGGAAACATTGACCGCATTGCATAATGCGGGGGCGGATTTCGGCATTATATCATGCAACGCCTGCCACGGCGTGTTCGACGAGATCGAAGCCGCATCTCCCATGCCGGTGCTGAGCATAGTGACCGAGACCTGCAATGAGGTGGTTAAATGTGGGCTTGAAAGGGTGGCGCTGTTTGGTATGGAAAGCACCATGAACGGCGGCTTTTATCAGGACGTTTTTGCACGACACGGCATCTCTGTGTACGTGCCTGATGAGGCCGATCAAAAGTATGTGAGTGAGAGACTGCGCAAGGAAGCGACGCTGGAATGCATAAGCGATGATACCAGGGATGGATACGTCAGTATAGTGAAGCGGATGGTGGATGCTTACGACGTGCAGGGTTTGATACTGGGGTGCACAGAGATGCCTCTTTTGATGACCGAAGTTGAGCAGCAGAAGGCGCAGATACCTTTTTTTGATACCGGCAAAATACATGTGCAAAGTGCCCTTCGGTATTGCTTGTCGCAGACCGATTTTAATATATAGTTCCAAGCCTATCTGATTTATAACCGTACCCTCTCCTTGCCAACTTAGCCTGTAGTGGTATAATGCGACACGTATATGGGAGGGGCATTGTGAGTAATCAGAACAGGGGAACTGAGCCTGACCTGGCCACATACATACGCTACCTTAACGAAACAGACCCGCTGAGGGAACGTACCGTTCTCGATATAATAGCAGCGCTCGATTTGCCGGCTGGAAGTAGTGGACTGGACGTGGGCTGCGGTATGGGCACGCAGGCACTGATGCTGTCGGATGTAATAGGTCCGAAGGGACACGTCACTGGCTTGGACATCCGTCCCGAGTTCCTGGATTACGCTAGAGAAGTGGTGGCAAAGAAGGGGCTGTCAGACCGAATATCATTTAAAGAGGGCAACTTCAACCAACTGCCTTATGACGATAACTCCTTTGATTGGGTATGGAGCTCCGATTGTATAGGATACATACCACTGACTAAAGAAGTAACACGGGTGATTAAGCAAGGTGGCAGCTTGAATATTGCCTTCTGGTCATCTGAACAACTGCTGCCTGGATATCCACAGCTTGAGTTAAAGCTCAAAGCAACCATCGCAGGTCTGGCACCATTCGTAGCGGATGGTAAGCCGGAATCGCACCCATTAAGGACGCTCAATAAACTTAAGGCTGTAGGGCTGACTGACTTACAGGTTATGACCTTTGACTGCTCGGTTCATGCTCCATTGAGCGCTAAAATATATCAGGCAATGGTAGATATAATCGAGATGCGTTGGCCCAACGTGGAGGATGAGTTATCGAAAAAAGACTTACATCTATACAAACGACTGACTGATCCGATCTCGTCCGATTACATATTGAAGTTGCCGGACTACTATGGCTTTTATACGTATTCAGTATTTAGCGGCAAAGTGCCAAAATGAACACCAAAATAAGACCACGGCAAGTCTTGGATGCCCAGCGTTTTTTCGAGATACTTTGACCTTCTCTCCATTGGAATAGCACCTTTTATGCGTATATTGTTGAGAGTAGCCATAATGGTGATATCCAAAGCACTAAGCGCCAACCTCTTGCCTTCTATTGATAACCCATTCATGTTTTGGCTACTTGTATTCCCATTAACCTGACGCCCTTTTCGGTTATCATAGAGATTGTCGCCGGCTCGGTGATGAGACACTGTTTCTCTTTGAGGACTGCTGCCTCTGAATTTACCGTCACTCTAACTTCGCCATCCAGGACGTAGAAGATAACATGAGATAACATCTCACAGGTAGGCATCTGCCCGCCCGGTGGGAGCTCAATAATTCTTGTCTTGAACTCCTTAGTCTGGTAGAAGACATTCTTCTCCCTTTGCTCGTAGGGAACTGGTATCATCTTGCTAAGGTCAAACACATTCATTTCTCTACCTCCTGTGAAACACCTATTCGCCTATTGTCAGTCCACTCAATGGTCCTCTCTATAAAGAGCCCCATAATGACCATAAAGATTATAGTCAAAACAAGCCTTGCCGCCATGAACTTAATGCCCATGAATTGAAGCTCAATAAGCTCCTGGGGGATTTTGATGCAGGCCCAAGCGGAAAGGAAGATAACTATGTTAGAGACGCTGGCGCCTTTTTTTCTCAGGGCGACGGCTAGAGGGAAAGCAATGTAGAGAGGCCCGGTCGGCAGCGCACCAAAAAATATTGCAAGTAAAATCCCTTTAACTCCTGAAGACTTACCCATATATTTGACTACCTGCTTTTTGGAAATAAACACGCTGAAGAGCCCCATGATGACCATCACGGCAGGCAGTATCTTGATCATCTCCAGAAAGTAGTTGCGGGCTGTAGTTGTAGCTAACTCTGTCTTATCAGGGAAAATCCATAAAATAATCGCAGCAGCAATCAGAACAACCGCGGAGATGGCATAGCCCCTGATAAGAACTCGGCGCTGCTTTTTCCCATCCTGTTTCTTTACACTATCAATCATCATAGAATTACCCCCATAATGAGCGCAACGCCAATGGCGATAATGAAACTGAGTCCATTGCGAAGAAAGGCCAGTTTCTTGCCTAGTTCCCTGATCTCCAGAGGTAGTGTAAAAATCCCAACCATGGTTAAGGTGGTGATAAAGGCAGCAACTGCTGAAATTGACGCTCCGCTCTGTAGTAGGGAGCCTGCTAGGGGAAACGAAATCAGCGCAGGAATGTACAGAACTGCACCCAGTACCGCAACAGCGAGTATCCCGCCAAACCCAGCCTGCTCGCCGATAAATCCGGAGATTTCATCAGGCGGCACGAAGGCTAGAAGCAAGCCAATAAGAACGATAATAATGAAAACCATGGGTAAAATACGGAAGAATGCTTTTACTGCCACTGCTAAAGATTTTTTTGCTTTACCTCTATCTTTAACAAATGCAAAGATAAGGCAACTGAGAGCAAACAGGTTAATTACGATAACGGTTGAACTCACCCGCCCTCCTTCTGTTTGGCAAAGCTATTGAGTTTGCTAAATATACCATGCAGAATCACACCTTGCCAATCAAGTCTTTGTTTCACAGCTTCACGTACACACGAAATGGTATCGCCCAATCGTACGCATGAGTTGCGGAACATCCCGATAACCTTGCCTGCGGTGGTACAATGCCTATTCTATCCACTATCCTTGTCTGCTCAGGTAAGAAATGTCGCATTTAGAGTTGACAGTACTGCATGGCTGTTCGTTTTATTAAGTGAGAGGGGAAATCAAATCATAATAAAACGTAGAGGATAAAAGATGAAGAAGTTAATAGTTGGGCTTGTAGTTATTGCGTTAGTAATACTGACAACAACCACCGCTTTCGCCAGTGGTGATGGAGTTTGTGAAGATGATGGGCAGGGTATCTGCACACAACAGTGTTCTGGCGATGGTGAGGGGCAGATGAATCGTTGGCAACACAAAGCCCAAAAGATATCACAATGGGCGGAACCGGCAATGGGTACTGGACGCGAATCAGCGTCTCAGTATCAATGGGGTAAAGGTGCCAACTAATAAACATACACAATAAAATACAAAGGATGAAAAAATGAAAACGTTAATAGTGGCTTTGGTAATTATTGCATTAGCAGCTTTGACAACGACAACCGCCTTCGCCGGTGGCGGTAAAGTACGCGGCGATAATGGGCAGGGAGAGGTCAATCAAGTACAGATACAAGATCCGCCACCTTTTCAACCGTAATACACATTGCCAAATCTAACCAGTTTTTACGTTTGAGAAATGTTAAATTGAAAGTTGCAGGGAGTATTGCACTTCCCTGTAACTTTTTTTGTCATATTTTACAGCGGTACATACACTCGAAAAGGTATCGTCCAATCGTACGCACCAGTTGCGGAACATCCCGGTGTCCTTGCCTGCGGTGGTATAATCCGCATAGAAATGTAGGTTGTATTTAATGGAAACGTTTGTTGCAGCAAAGGAATTTGTTACTAATCCCGTTTATCAAAAAAAAAGAGCCCAGTATTCAGAAGGACTGAATATCCAAACTATTGATAGACCAATTGTAGACATTGTTCTTGGTTTTGCTGAGATACCATACTGCTATACACTGCAAAGTTGTTTTGGACATTTCCTCTGTAAAAATCAGAATGATGAGAATAATATTACCCCTTTACCTGCATCCGGTTCTATTACAAGTGTTCTATACAGAATCGCTTACATAGCTCTATGTATAGAACAAAGTGATTCAGGGAGAATGTTGTTTGATCGTCTCGCTGAAATACCCAAATTAGATTCGCAGTATATCCAGTTTGGAAGTGCAGGGTGGTTTTGGAAGGATAATGTAAACACCTATGCCCTACAAGTTGAACCTGATAGATACAAGACGAGAGACTGGGCAACCGTTGGATACCAAGAGGCATTGCATATAGAGGAGATCAGGAATCAATTTTTCATTAGATTACGGGCCATAGTAAATCAGTTGATAGCAACGGAATCTTCGTAGTCCATTTGCCCTGATATACCCTCATATAATCCTCATGTTTTACAGCTTAACGTACGTTCGAAATGGTATAGCCCAATCGTACGCATGAGTTGCGGAACATCCCGATAACGACTAGAAACACCCCAGTTGGCAACTGTGGATCTTTAAATCACGGGCATTCGCCTCATTCGCAACGACCATTGGCTTTAACTTAAATTGCCGAGCCAGCTCAAATATTTTGGCACACGTAAGCTCATTATTTCCTACCAGTGTTTCAAGCACGGTGATGATTTCGCTACCTATGCTTTTGTGGTCCGAGTCATCATAGGGAGTCTTCTCTACCTTGAAGAATCCGATCTGGCAATTATCTATGCGAATACTCAGTCTATCTGTAATTTCCCCTACGGCAATTTTAGGGACGTTTTCTTCTTTGGCTATTCTCCAGGCGACGGGGCAGGATATATATCCGTCTTTCAAAGAGGCTTTCACCTTGTCTTCCAGCCGCAAAAGCTCTTCCTTGGAAAGGTTAGCAGGATTTTCCTGTATCTGAATCCTTGCTTTCTTCTTTTTTTTGTCAGTTTCGTTAAAATCTCGCATTTTCTATAATCCCTAATTTAGTTATGGAGGGCATGTCACTTTCTCCTGATTATCCTTATGGTTTCTTATCACGTCCATATTCGATTCCTTGAGTCGGGCAGGCCTCTATACATCTGTAGCACAGGTAGCATTCCATCTTGTTGCTTGTAGACAGCGCCTCTCCGGTGGGACAAACGCTTACGCATTTGGGGTTTTTACAGTCTATGCAGCTTTCGTTTTGTCTTATCTTAAATCGACTTTTTATGGCAGCCAGCGATAGCAACATACCGTAGGGGCAGCCAAAGCGGCAGAATGGCCTGTAAACCAGCGCGGATATAACGACAAGCGCTATGAAGATCAAAGATGTCCATGCGGTTATGGTTAAAAAGAAGAAGTCTTTAAGGCCTATTTCCTTTAAAATACCGATTGAGTAAACCGCAGCTACCACAATAAATGTGGGCAGAACGATAAATCGAATCACCAGCGGCACTATCCTGTTGTTGATCTTAAACTTCTTGAGTGGCAAGTGGTATAGTAATTCTTGCACAGATCCAATGGGGCAGGTATATCCACAGAAAGCCCTGCTGAATATAAAGGTAAGCAACACAAATATAACCAGAACCAGTGTGGCAACCGGCGTTGGTATTTGCTTTGATGTTCCTAATAGAAGCGATTGCATCTGCCACGGCAGCATAGGTGCGAAAACCAAAAAGCCCATTATTATGGACACTACGGTAAAGCCGTAGGCTGTTTTTCTGTTGAACTTCTTTTTGCGGTAGAGTGTCGTTACGATTACCAGTGAGAGGATCGCGTAAACCATTCCTGCTATCTGGGCGGATTTAAATACCACATTTATCTCCCTGTAACATTAATACGAATTTAGTATCGTTCATGTGGCATGTCAACGTACATGATTCAAATCATGTACCAATCGTCTGAGCTTCAGCACATGGGGCGTAAACCATTCCCGCTATCTGAGCCGATTTAAATACCATATTACCCCTTCAGTTACATTAGTCTGATGTTATTATTGCTCTTCTATATGCTTATAGCAAAGAGATGGACTTGACCAGCGTTAACACATCGTCCTTAATCTTGGCTAGGTCCTGTTCGTTGGGCTTTCCCCGTATGTCTCCCAGCGCGCCGTTTATGTTCATCTCCTTGCGCCCGTGAAACTCGCTCGCGATGTACCACTCCGCTACTTCAAATCCGATGTGCTCAAACATCTGGCCTATATACTTGCCCACTGGCACCGCCTCGTTTTCGCCGGTATGAGGGCCAGAGTAGGTTACAAAAACAACGGCCTTTTTGCCCGGCAGCCTGGGTGACTTCAGCTTTATATCGCCACGCTTGCTATGCGTCTTGAGCTTGCCTTTGATAAACTTGATAACGGGCTCTGGCGGCATGAACATATAAGTGGGTGAGCCTAGAAAGACAAGATCATAGTTGCAAAAATTATCTTCGGAAGCACTGGCTAACACTTTTTTGGTAACTTCGATATTTTGATCGACCAGCCCCTTTTCTATGGCATCGGCTACCTTCTCTGTATTTCCTGTTACTGACCAGTAAACCAGTAACGCCTTCATTCCAATCTCCTTAATGTTGCCAAAGCATCATGTATTTCGTCTTGGCTGACCGTATATACTACTTAGTATTTTCTATAGCCTTTTCGCCATGGCTCTCGTTTTATGACCGTGTAATCCCTTATTGCGGCTTTGATAGTGTTTGCAGCCAAAAGGGCGCAGTGCTCGTTTTCCTCTGGCAACCCATCCAGGGCACTTAATACATCATGCCGTGTGAATTTCTGAACCTGACCAATGTTTTTCCCTTTGGCCATTACAGTTATCATGCTGCCCGAGGCGGCGCTGGTACCACAACCATCGGTTATAAAAGTTATATTTGTTATTATGTTATTGTTAACCTCTATCCAGATTTGCATGGTGTCGCCACATGGCCCTTTTATTCTGGCAAATCCATCAGCATCACTGATTTCTCCCACGTTCCGCGGATTCATGGCATGATCTATAACTGTATCCGAATAGATGTTACGCGCATCTGCTATCACCATATCTTCTAGTTCATCCATCTCCGAGGACATTCTAAAACCCCTTATACTGATTCATTTCCTTCATATATAAGACTCCCTAAATACGTGTTTTTATACGCATATTTGCTTATTCAATAACTCCTGCATTTTCTCTTTCGATTTGGCTATATCAAGGCTAATCCATCCATCATTCACAAAAACCGTGCTCGAAGCTGTTAAACTTACCAACTCCGCTTCTTTAGAATCATTCGTATACACATTGAGCTCGAGTTTTTCTCCAAACTTCTCTTTCATTGCTTTGGCCACACCTGTGACCTGATAACAAGTCATTCACGTTGGGCTTCCACTATGGAACACAATCATTTTTACCATTGTTATCTTTTTCATACTGATCCTTCTCACATATCCACACTATTCGTTAAATTGGAGTTCTGCTCTTACATGCACTCCATATTAGTAAGATCACCAATCAGCTTGTCACGCTGCTGGGAAAGCTCTTCAACTTCGGCGATTATTTCAGTACATGTTTTACCTGTTTCCTGTTCCAGAACAAAAAGGCGCTTGGCTGCTTCAACAAATTCCTCTAAAGTGGCATCTACTTCATCTGGAGAAGCATTTGCCCCGGCTGATATTTCTGCTTTCGGCAGACCTTTGATATAAAGATTTATCACATTCAGCTTCTTTTCCGATGGCATCTGAGCCATATCTCCTCCTTTGCCGTTTCAATTTATCTGCGAGTTAATTTTGAAATTATTGGTAAGACTAAGACATGGCTTTGATCGCTAGCTCAGCAGCGTTGACTAGTTGATAGGCAATCGGCGATGCCGTTACAGCGGGATGAGTGCCTAACTGGAACATAGCGATTTCATCTGCAGTCATTTTCTTCTGTATGCAGGCGCTGATGGTATTTATTGATTCCCCGGCGCTATCGCCGCCCCTGACGCTGCCACCTATTAGTTCACCGTTACTCTTGTTGAATATCAACTTAACTTTGAGCAGAACCATGCCGGGCATGCCTCCCGGGTGCCGGTTGGGCTGTTCTATTTCACCACATGCAACGTCATAGCCGAAATCCTGCGCCTCTTTTTCACTGAGACCGGCCACGCCAAATACCTGATTGTCGATAATGGTTGAGAAAACACCTATAACCCCGGTTTGTTCCCTCCTGATTCTAAACAGGTTGGCTCCTGCAACACGAGCCTCCATTGTGGCTATCGAAGCGAGTTTCAAAGGAGAATCCCTCCCGGTGAAGAATGATTTCTTAGCTGTGCAATCGCCACAGGCAAAGATCGATTCATCATTGGTACGCATATGCGAGTCCACTACTATTCCGTTTTTTTCGGTCTGAATATCGGCTTGCTGCGCCAAGGTGATATTGGGTCTCACACCAACGCTAAGCAGTACCAAATCTGCATCTATGGAAACACCGTTTGAAAGCCTTACGCCAGTAACCTTGCCATTGCCAAGTATCTCCATAAGTTTGACGTTTGTGAGAATATTCACGCCCAGCGATTTGATTTTATCTTCGGCCTCTTTGCAGTACCCCTCTTCCAGAGCGAGCATCAGGCAATAGTCAAGCATTTCAACGATAGTTACATTGAGCCCACGTTTACGCAGCTCATCGGCAAATTCTACTCCAATGAATCCTCCACCCACCACGACAACGTTCTTTACGCTATCGAGATATTTCAACATGCTGTCCAGATAGACAACATCTTTCTTGACCGAAAATACTCCTGGTTTGTCTGCTCCGGGAATAGGTGGAACAAATGGGGTTGACCCTGTTGTAAGTATGAGTTTATCGTAGGAAACTGTTTCTCCATCCGCCAGTTTTATTGTTTTTGCAGCACAATCAAGTGATGTGGCTTCAGCAACAATAAGATCTATACCATTGCTGGACAATGCCGAATCAGGGATCAAATTCTTGTCATTGCTCATTACAGTGCCAAACACATAGGGAATGCCGCACGGGATGGGGACCTTTTCTTCCTTGCGTATTATTACGATCGACTTCTCCGGATAATGTCTTCTTGCTGTTATTGCAGCCGGAATACCTGCCGCACTTCCTCCTATTACTACTACATCATATTTTTTCATGCTATGCCTCCAATCTTATCTTTTGATTACATGGCATCGTATTTTGATACTAAAAAACTGTTATAGGTCAATTTCACCAGCTTTAAACCTTTAATAATCCAAGGAGCCTGCCAATCAACTCTTCTACTATTTCCTCAGCTGTTTTAAGACCTAGCTTATCACCTATGATTCCTTCTACCTTGCACAAGGATTTAGCCAATCTAAGATCATTCCAACCTTTTCCCCTTAACTTCAGATATCTGTCTGATACCTTTTCTACCATATTTGCCTCCAAACCTTTATTTCCAGCCAATCGCACGCTGTTGTTAAAATAAACCGTGGCAATCTGCTTATGGCAATGTAAACTGGCTTCCTGCATTGTTTAAAACGAACCCATCTCCAAATTTCTGCGCCAGTCGAGATGAAGCCCTAAAACCGGTGCAGTGAGATACCAGCAATCGCTGAACCCCCAGCTTCTTTAGGTCTACGATAGTCTTGTTAATTTGTTCGTCTGATGCTAGAAAAAGATGAGTGCCACCGATAACAGCATACACAGTCTCGTTGCCGGTTAAATCTCGTGCATGATTTAGTGTGTTGATAACTCCACGATGGGCACAGCCCAATATGACAACCAGCCCAAAGTCAGTATTGATTATCAATGCCAGATCATCAGCCAGTTTGTCCGGTATAGATATTCCATCCTTGTGAATACAAAGGTGGCTACCAATCTGCTCGTATTCTGTACGCATCGGTATTTGCCCGGTGGTCATTACATGATTAGCGATATGAACCGGCTCACTTGTCAGATTGAACTTGGCTCCAAGATCTTCCAATGTCTCTCGACGGAAAGGTATGCCGATGTAGCGTTCCGTTTCGCCCTGACCGCGTTGAACGTACTTTGCATCCCAGATATCAGGATGCGCGACTATCTCAATTTCCCCGGTTTTTTTAAGCAGATCATAAAGACCACCGGTATGGTCTGCGTGACCATGGCTCAGCACTATTCGATCGATACTGGTAAGGTCAATTCCTGCTATCTGAGCATTATGTGTTGCAGAAAAGCTTAGCCCTGTATCCATGAGGATTCTGGCTCCCTCTACCTCAACTAGTATGCTCAGCCCCCATTCGGCGATATAACCATAGGTTGCCGTGTTCTCACTAAGTGTAGTAATTCGGACTTCCATGGCCTACCTCCATATTGAGATATCAGCTAGTGGTTTTGACGAATTATCCATGATTGCTTTTAAGGGACTTCAGTGCTATTTCAGTAAATGCTTTGGAAAACGCGTCGAACTCAGGCGTGCTGTACTTTTCAACTTCGCCGGCATCGCACAGAGCGGCCAACTTGGGATCTAGGGGCAATGTTGCCAGCAGAGGTGCATTTGCGGCATCAGCCACTTCCTGTCCTCGACTCTTACCAAACAGCTCCATCCTCTTGCCCGTTTCAGGTATCTCAAGGTAGCTCATGTTCTCCACAACACCCAGTACCGGCTTGTCTAGCTTCTGCGCCATAGTTACCGCTTTTCTTACCACCATGCTGGCAAGCTCCTGCGGTGTTGACACGATGATAACGCCGTTGACCGGTAACGTTTGCATGACAGTCAAAGGTGCGTCGGCGGTTCCCGGCGGCAAGTCCACTAACAGGTAGTCCAGCTTGCCCCAGAGAACCTCCTCCCAGAACTGCTTGATGGCACCGGATATGACCGGGCCGCGCCAGATAACGGCGTCGTGCTCGTTTTCCAGCATCAGATTGATGGACATCACCTCTATGCCAAGGTGCGATATGATGGGCAGTATGCCCGATTTGCTGCTGATGGGCCTGGTTTTCATGCCGAACATTTTGGGTATGCTGGGGCCGGTGATATCTGCATCCAGTATGCCGACGCTCTTGCCTTGACGCGCCAGCGCCACGGCGGAAAGGCCCGTAATCAGCGATTTACCTACGCCGCCCTTGCCACTCATGATGGCAATCACCTTGCCCACTTGATTGACATCTGTGGGTTTGGCATCGACAAACTCGGTGGTTATTTCGAGTCCATCTGCTATTTTCTCAACGGACGTGGCTATCTTGGTTCTTATCCAGTCCTGCGTGCCCTCGCCGATTGCCGCGTTTGCCACTGTTACGGTCACCTTGCCGTCGGCTACCTCAATACTTTTCAGCAGGTTGAGGTCGGTCAAGCTGCGGCCCACGCCGGGCACTAAAAGCTCGCTTATTGCTTTACTTACTTGATCTTGCGTTACCATTAATTATCTGCTCCTTAATTTAGTTGTCCTGTTGTTCAATGCAGACGATCCATAAGGTTGGTAAGCGTACCTGCAAGGAATAGTTTGATAGCCTCATCGATGTTTGTATTATCAGTCACGAAAACATTGATGTTCTTGCTCTTCATGCTTTCATATGCGCCCCAGCCCATGCCGCCGCAGATGAGCACATCGCAGTCCAATATGGGCTCAACCATTACGGTATGCCTGCATGCTGCAGCTGCGCTATAGCCGTGCCTGCCCTCTGCGTCCACATGATCGTCTTCGTTCCGGTGTGCCGCGGCAAAGGTGTGATGTCCTACCTTGACGCGGGTTTCCTTACTTACCAACTTGCCATCATCAACGGTGGCCACTACGTAGTATGGCGCTCTACCGAAGTGTTGGTTGACGGTGACGCCGTCATCCGATACAACCGCAATTTTCATTTTCTCTCCTTAGTGATTGCAGTCATTTGTACCATGGTCGCAGGCATTCTCACCGGTAGCCAGCGAGCCATTCAAATGATTCAGAACGGCCTTTTCAGGATCGCTTTCCAGGGCACCCAGGATAACCCCAATTCGATTCTCCGTAAAAATGTCCACTGCCCGTGGTCCCATTCCGCCGGCAATTACAAAAGAGACTCCCAGTCCCGCCAGCCATACGGGGAACAATCCCGGTTCATGAGCTGGTGGCGTAACCAGTTCCGTTTCAAAAATCTGCTTTTTACCTTCATCGACTGTGATCAGGGCAAACTGCTCACAGTGGCCAAAATGCGCCGATAGCATTCCTCCGCTCATTGGTACTGCGTATTTCATTAAATACCTCCATTTATTAATTAGTTTTGATTTCATATTTCGTCTCGCCTTTTTCTGAATGAATAAGAACCTTAACCTCTTTCCCTTCAGAGAGACGCAGTTCTGTTTCAGCACGCAATTGCTCCAGTTCAGGTGATGTCAATAACGAGAGCAAAGCTGCGTATTTAGCTCTCAGTTCTTGGTTGTCAATACCTCCCTGCAATAACTCTCTGAGGCAGTCACCATATTTATCCTCAGCAAGACACTTGATGCATCTGCCGGATACTTCTTTGGTCGAATAACTTGGCTTCAGCTCAATATCGTCAGGCATTATCATTACCCCCTCTCCAAAGAATATTGTCCTGATTCCATATCAGTGTCTTACGTTCTGCTATCTCCATCTATCCCATCCCCTGTTATTGTTCACAGCAGCTTCCGCTGCTATCGCAGCGTTCGTCTCTACCGCAGCATGTGGTTAATGTGTCGGTCATTCCGTTCATCCTGATGGCATATGATGCCGTTATCAGCTTTTTGAGGTTGTCGCTGCCGCATTTGGCGCATTGAATGGTATGGTTAAGCTCGCCACGCATCAGTATCTCGATAACGTTTCCACAATCTTCACATTCATATTCATATATCGGCATAGTGTGCCTCCTTTAGCTTTGCATAAGTCGTTCGCTCAGATTGTTCCACAGCGCCGTTACCTGCTTTGCCAGTGCGCCGTTTGAGTGCTCCACCAGCGTTTTTTGCTCAATAAGCGCCTGTATGGCAGCGTTGTCGAACGGGATTTTAGCTATAACCTCTATATTCTTATCCGCGCAATACTTTTCAATTGTTGCCGTGTTTTCCTCGTTGATATCGTATTTATTGATGCACACCATTGCCGGTATGCCGAAGTGGCTGCAGACGCCGATGATGCGGTCCAGATCATGCATACCGGAAAGCGATGGTTCGGTAACGATCAGCGCCGCGGTAGCTCCCGAAAGCGATGAGATGACGGGGCAGCCTATGCCGGGAGGACCGTCGCTGATGATCAGTTCAAGGCCGCTGTCTTCAGCTTTCTCCTTGGCGTTTTGCCTTACCACCGTAACCAGCCTGCCCGAGTTTTCCTGCGCAATGCCCAGCTTGGCGTGAACCATTGGGCCGTACTTGGTACCCGATACGTACCAGTGGCCGGACATATTTTCCTGCATGGTTATAGCATCTTCACCGCAAACGTTTTTGCAAAAACAGCAACCTTCGCAGGCGACTGGGTCGACTTTGTAATCGTGTATGGCATCGAAGCGGCACAGATCCTGGCACAAGCCGCATTCAGTGCACTTGTCCGCATCTATTACCGCGGTTTGTCCTGCCCAGAATTCGTTTGTTATTTTACTGTCTGGCTTAAGCAGCAGGTGCAGATCAGCGGCATCCACATCGCAGTCGGACAGCACTTTGTCCTTTGCCAGCGCCGCAAACGATGCCGCAATGGTGGTTTTGCCAGTTCCACCTTTTCCGCTTAATATCACAAGTTCTTTCATTTTTATGTAGCCTGCGTTCTAGCGGCTTTTTTCGACTGCAACCGCTTTCTTGATATCATCGTACAAATGCCTGAAAACCTGCCTGTACTCAGGCATACCATCCACAAGTGGGATCCCTTTGGAATACAGCTTGGCTATGTCTGTGCTGAGCAGGATTTTCATAAGTACCGGAATATTCTCTCTGGCGCAATAGCCCTCAACGCTTTTGTCGTTTGAACCTGCGCGGTTGATTATGACGCCGCAGGGGATGTTCATTTGTTTCATCACCTGCACTGCCAGTTCAAGGTCATTTTTGCCAAACGGCGTTGGCTCCGTGACCAGTATGCAGTAGTCGCTGCCCCTGACCGCTTCCACCACTGGGCACGATGTTCCCGGTGGGACGTCTATTATTGCTATCGATTTGCTATTAATCTTATCCTTCACCTTGCGGATGACCGGAGGCACCATGGCCTCGCCAACGTTGATTTTGCCATGAACAAAGTCGATGCCATTGGCGTGACCACTTTCAACCACACCTATCTGGCGCCCCACCTCTGTTATTGCCTTTTCAGGACACAGATATGAGCAGGCTCCGCAGCCGTGACACAGCTCAGGGAAGAGCAGCACTCTTTCTTTCATCACAGCGATGGAGTGATATACGCATACCTCTGAGCACTTGCCGCAGTAATTGCACTTATCATCATCCACCTGTGGCACCAGTACTTCAACAGGCTCGCTGCTCTCAAAATTTGGGTTTAGCAGCAGATGAGCGTTTGGCTCCTCCACGTCGCAGTCAAGTATCTGTACGCCCTCGTCCGCTATGGAGAGCGCCAAGCTGGTGGCCACCAACGTTTTGCCGGTGCCGCCTTTTCCACTGGCAACGGATATAATCATCTATCCTCGCTTAGATCCGATTTACCTGATATATCGGTTTAATTCATCAACTCTACATTTACTTGGAATCAGCGTCCCATGCCGCGTCCGCGTCCTCCGCCGCCACCCATACCACGTCCGCCGCCACGGCCCATGCCACCACCCATCTGCTGATTCATTGCCTGTGTGCCGCCGCCCTGTGGGCTGCCAGAATGCTCTGCCACGTTGGCCTGCGGTGCCGCTTGGTACTTGCCCGCCTTGTAGGCCTCCACTGCGTCCTTTATCTTGCCGGAAACGCCGATGATTACCTGAACGCCTACTTGTGCCAACGCGCTGAACGCATTTGGCCCGCAGTTGCCGGTGAGCACCACTTCTGCGCCCTTGTTGGCAACCAGCTGTGCCGATGCTATACCGACACCTCCACCACCCATGGCGTTGTCGTTAGACACAGCCTCTGCCTGCATCGTCTCTGTATCGACGATGAGGAAGTACTGGGCACGCCCGAACCTGGGATCCACATTGGCCTCAATATCCTGCCCTGTTGCTGATACTGCTATCTTCATGATGTTCCTCCTTGTTGACTCCCTCACTACCTCAATTGTAAATAACCGGTTAACAATGTGTAATAAGGTTAGCTTGATATTCGCTTGAGGGATAACACCATTACGTTTGAAAATACTGCACTTCTAAAATGGTTATAGCCAGATAGGACGTAATAGCAATGAGTGACTTGCTTTTGGCTTTAGGGGATTGGGAAGCAAAAGTTCGTGCAAGTGATAACGCGTACTATTTAAAACTGGTACTTTTAGAGTTAGTGCAAATTTTAGTAAGTGTTGATCAGAAACTTAGTAGCGTTGTACTTGAAACAAATAATTTGCCAGTCAAAGATAATTGAACATATATCAATAGTAGCACCTGCTGATCGTAAGGGTGGAAAATATCAAGCCCCAATCATCAAACGGGAGTGACAGCTACATTTGTGGTTGTAGGGCATGCCGAAGAGTATTAAGTGAGATAGATGTCTTCGGAATGAAGGTAAGTGCTCCCTCTTCTTTTGCCAGTCTTTCATATACCTTGTCCTTGTGGGCGCTAATAAGTATCACTTTAATACCATCGAAGTTTTCTTTGATATATCTAGCAAGCTCGAATCCATCTATCTGGGGAAGATAGACGTCTGATATCAAGATATCAGGCTTCAAAGACTTTACCAATCGTATAGCCTCACCGCTATTAACCGTCTCTCCAACCATATCAAAATCGTCGCTGTTAGCGAAGAGCGACCTAAGCCATTTGATGACCTCTATATCATCATCAACTGCGATTACTCTATACACCTTCTGGTTTCCTTTCGTGACACCCAAGCTAATACGACTATAAACATCCTAGTGGGTCACTATAATGGTGCTAACCATATATTATTGCATGGTTATTTCCTGTTCCTAGAATCTCTGAGGTAAAGGAGGGTAGCTTTCACCCTATTATGAATATTGGGTTCACCTGAAAGACCAAGCTCTTGGTATATGACATTAATATAAGTCTCAATTGATTTCCCAGATAGACCCAGCTCATCTGCTATTGCCGCGTTATTATGCCCCTGAGCAATCAGTTCCAAGACTTCCTGATGTCGCTTGCTCAACTGAGCCATTGCCGAATTCTTTTTCGGCACCAAATCTTTAGCTATCGCAGGATCTAGCATCAACATCCCATCTTTGCTTGCGTCGATAGCCCTCACTATAGTGGTTATATCGGAAACCGTTTGTTTCAACAAATAAGCCCATCCTGTACTACTATCAAATGGCACGCTATCTATATATCGCCTGTCTTTGTGAGACGACAGGATAACAATACCTGTCTGGGCCCGCTCCTTTTTAATCTGTAATGCCGCCTCAATGCCATCGATATCTCCCTTTAACTCTATATCCATTAGCATTACGTCAGGTTGTAACTCTGTGGCTAAACGAATTGCGGCCTCACCGTCTTCAGCTTCTGCGATAACTTCTAAACCAGGCTCACCTGACAGCTTACTGGTTAACAGCTCTCTGAAAAGGGCCTCATCCTCAACCACTATTAGTCTTGTCTTTTTCATATCTTTTCTCTCCTATCAAGGAGACAATCCGTCTCAAAAACTAATCCAAGAACTAAATTTATAATTAGACTACTTGCTAACCAGCATTGTAGCCGATTTTGAAAGATTCTTAATCTCTAAAGAGGTATTGAAACAGTCACTGTTGTCCCTTCCCCCTGAGTCGACTGTATTGTACAATCGCCATCCAGTAACTTGGCGTAGTCTTGCATAACATTAGTCCCAAGTCCGATGCGCGTGTTTTCCAAATCAAAACCTTTACCATTATCTCTAATTTCGAGAACTACCGTTTTATTCTCTACCCAACTCAGATTGAGTATTACATTTGTCGCTGCAGAATGTTTGACTACATTATTTAGTGCCTCTTCCGTTATACGATACAGAGCAAGTCCCAATTCTTCACGAATTGTAGACTTATTCTTCTTCTCTTGTGATATTAAACCTTCATCGATATTTAGTTCTACCATAATAAGTTGCTCGAATTGATCAGCCAAAGACTGTAAAGCAACCGTAACCCCTCGTTGCAGAATAGATGGATAAAGTTTTCTGCTTATGGGACGTAGATGGTCATCAATCACACCACCTAGAACTTGTTGAACACTATCTATTTGAGTAGATGCCTCATTTCCGCTTACCATCTCCCGCAATTCGGTAAGCCGATGCATTAGCACTATAAGTCTGCTTTGCACAGTACCATGAAGCTCCTGTGCAATTTCCTTCCTCACTGATTGATCTAAAGTGCTTATTCTTTGCCTAGAGTCATGCAGTTCTTTTTCAAACGTAATTCGTTCAGTGATATCATGAATAAATGCACAATTGTATTCTTTGCCATTGTAAAAAAGATAGTTGCGCGTAACTTCAACTGGAACCTCATCTCCGGTTTTAGTCATATGACTCGTGTGGAAAACATAATGCTTTGATTCTCTTAGAGTTACCCAATTACTTTGCCAATCTTCCTCATCGAAGTTACGATCGATATCACGAAGTGTCATCGAAAGTATCTCCTCTTTAGAGTAACCCAATACTTTGCAGACGGTTTCGTTTGTATCAATTATATTCGCATCGCTGTCCGTCCAGTAAATCATATCCCCCGCATGGTCCACGGTAAATCTAGTAAGTTCCAATAGATCTTGCGTACTTTTGCGCTCGTTTTCGATTTCAATGTTATGAAGGGAAAAAGCCACCTCACCGGCGATTTCCTTGAAAATCCTTATTTCTTCTTCTCGTGTCATGAATTCCCTGGGAATAGAAGCTGTTATTATCCCATAGAGTCGCTCTTTATATTGTAGTCGCTGAACAAACGCGCCTCTTGCCTCATATCGACTCGCCAAAGGACAATCTTTGCATTCTAATTTTGGATCTTCAATTAGTATCGGCTCAGAACTAGATAAAGCCTTTTCTCCACATACAGTAAATTCATTTCGCTCTAGCAATTCAAGCAATTTCCCGAATTCATTACCTAAACCAGTCTCCGCAATCTCAACAATATGCATTTTTTCATCTAAAAGAGCAATCCAAGCGTTAAAGTAACCACTACGTTGAGTAAGGACTTTGCATACGTTTTCGATCATCGTTGTTCTATCGTTTTCGCTTGATATGATGCGGTTTACATCGCTTAATGCATAAAGCACCCTATTAAGGTGATCTAATTTCTCTTCTTCCCTATTCTTACGCTTTGTGATATCCAGAATGATGCCTTCAAGCCATTTAAGCTCTCCGTTCTGATCAAATATAGGCGTTCCTATTTCATATACCCAGTTGATACTGCCATCTTTACTAACTAATCTATATTCAATAATATATTGGTCTTTGTTATCCACACCTTTCTGAATAGTTTTACTAACCGAATCTAAGTCTTCATGATGAATAATGCTCGAATAGGAGCGTATATTGTTGCCTATAAAATCTGAGGCTGGATATCCAGTTATTTTTTCAATCTCGCCATTTATATATTCCATGGTCCGATGCTCATCATTCGCACAGCGATATACTACATAAGGAACATCACCAATAGGTGTGCTTACTGATTTTTTGTGGGTCTCTGACATATGGTTTTCCTTAACAATATCTATCTATTCTATCAGAATTTTCAACTAGTATTATACAGTAAGCTTGTCAATAGAAGTAATGGATCCGAGGCAATAAAATGCAGAACTTTTGAGGTAAGGTTTGGATTGATACCCTAACCTTTAGGAAGGGGCTCGACTTATATGATGCAATTCACTTTAAAAAAATGGAAGGAACACCACTTCATCATCAACCCATCTTCATGGATGACAGTATTTTGTTCTAACCTATCAAACGATCCGTTGACGAAAACCACAGATGCTGATACTGCGTAAATAGTTTTAAGTATTTGTTGATAAGGGTTTTTCGCCGTAAACTACGCCGATGGCAATCCTGATCAACCTATGCGTTGCATCTATTATTTCGAGATTTCTTTGGTCCGCGAATAACCTGATAACATCATGGATCTCAGGGCTGACCGCAATATGTGTTCTGGCCCGAAGAGTCGACTCTTTCTTGTACCTGCCATCTGATGTTGTAGCCATTTCCCCTCTTTATCGCTGTATTTCGACTGTGTGTTAACAGTACTGTTAACTAGCTTCCTGGCATGCATCTAAATGCTGTTTTCGGTTAGTATACCATCGTTGACAATGCATTAAAAGGGATCTAATATTGGCTTGTCGATTCCTGTGGAGTAAAAATGGCGCTGTTTGGCAAAAAGAAGAAGACCTCAAAAGAGAGAAAACCGGCCTCGTGGGAAGCAAAACATGTCCGCACCGAGCGCAAACTTGCATGGAATCTTTTCCGGGAACAAATAATGGATGATCCAGACTTGGCACTCGTGTTTATTGCGCAAAAACTGGACATCGAGATACCTCAGACCAACAATAGAGCTAAGCTCCGCCAAAGTATTCGGGCTCAGCTTCTTAAGGAGGCTACCGACCTGATCACTAACGACCCCGAACTGCTGCGGCGTCACGGAGAAAAGCTGATCGCACAGAAGATAGTGGACATCAAACGAGATAATATATAAAAGAAAAAATCTTCTCGTTAATCATGATGAAAACAAATTTCCTAAAGTGTTAATCCATATAGAACAGTATAAAATAACTATTAGTGTGAAGTGAATATCGTGTCTGATTTAACATTGGAACGCATACTGCATGAGAAATTCCCGGAGTGGTGCGATTCTATACGCGCGGCCAGAACAGAAGCCGGTTTCAACTTCACCATGCGTGACCAAGCTCTCTGGCAATGGATTGTCTCTGGAGGCCATCTCAAAGCACAAGAAATCGCGGCTCGCGAGGTTAAAGCTCTTGGGCTTGAAGAGTTCTATCGATATTACATTTGCTGCTTATACTCGTATTATGAGCGTCCCGATAATACTTTCAACTTCGATGCAATAAAAGGATCTCCATGGTTTGGCTTTAAATGTCCTGCTGCTTCATTTGGCCCCGAATGGCAACAATCCATACAAGCAGGCCGTATTGAAATAGCAAAAAAGCTAAACCTTGAATACAGCCAGAACACAGATACCAATGCTACTGTTCCAGAAGTAGTATTTTCAGGTTTATCTTTAGGCCAATTTTTAGCGTGGGTACAAGATATTGAGGGAAGAAACCAAATAGCCAAACTTGCCCTCAAATCTGTCCATGATCTCGGCATGGAAGCAGTTAATGCAATTCTATGGGAATGCTGCTTTTTCCCGCCAGGCACCAAATACTGGACCGGTATGTCTGAGCCATTTTTACGACAATTCCCGCAGTTAAGAGAGTGGGAACAACTTGGTGCTACCTGTAATGACCATGAACCTCTTGGAAGATCACGAGCATATCTCACACATATCGATTGGAATGACGGTACTCCACCCCCAGATGACTACGTCGTACTATCACCCAAACCAGGCATTCATTTTAAGAGGGAGACAGGTCAAAGAACGACTCTAGGGATAACATGGGATCCTCTGCTTGTAACTAGTGAGGAAGACCTTAGCGAAGCGGCTAAGAACCTACAACGCCACTATAATAACCATTACCGCCACCACGATATAAAAAATGCAAAAGGGATACTTCAGGCCCTAGCATCTCAAAAAAGCAAGGGAGGAAGGCCACGGTCGGGCTCTTCTGAGGATACCCTGGCTATAGAGTGCGCTAGGCTACACGATGACGAAGGCCTTACATATGTACAGATTGGTGAAAAGCATGGCTTTACACTAGAGCTTGATACTTATGGCAAGCTAAGTGGCTGCTCAAAGGCAATGAAGCTTGTACGGCGCGGTAGAAGACTTATGCATTAATATAAACCATACAAAAACTACCCAAGCAGTTTTTTACCAATATAGAATATTTTCCCCATGGACTAATCTAAGTCCATGGGGATTTTTATTTTGGTCATCATATCAGGGATCAGAAATAATAATGTTCAACGATTGTATCAGTATGCATGATGCTCTGGGAAGGACTCTGCATACGGGGGGCTGGCTGGCATTTGCCTACTGGTTAGCGCGATACGGTAAATCCCCAGAATTGGACTTCGCAAAAGAGGGATGACAAAATGAAAACAAAGACAATTGATGCCGTAATACCTCGCACCAAAGCTCCCATGAAGATGGATATCCTTTGGCGGCAGTACGAGACCAGCCTTATCGCCGAGAATAAGAGCCCTGAAACCATCCGGGGATATAGGGAGTCACGAAGGTCCTTCCGCGACTTTCTCGAGGCCAGACGTCTCCCAGACGATATATCCAGCCTGACAAGCGATATAGTAAGGGAGTACATCATCTACCTCAAAAACAAGCCTAAGTTCGAGAATCATCCCTATACGCCCAGCCAACAGGCAACTCTATCGATAGAAACGGTAAGGTTCCGACTACGGTCGCTCAAGGCTTTTTCATCGTGGCTTTATTTCGAAGCAATTACCGAGGAGAACATGTTACAGAAGGTGAAGATGCCTAAGGCTCAGCTTAAGTTAATAGAACCACTAACGGAAAAAGAGATACAGAAGATCATCAAGAGCATAGACAGAAAATCGTCCAATGGTGAGCGCAACTATGCTATCTTCATTACCGCTCTTGATACCGGGATTAGGATATCGGAACTAGCTGGTATTACCTTATCTCATCTGAACCTAGACGGTGGATTCATCAAAGTGCTGGGCAAAGGAAACAAGGAAAGAATCGTGCCCATCGGCAAACACGTAAGGATGGCGCTGCTGTATTACATACAGAAGGTGAGACAA
The DNA here is from genome assembly GCA_018648325.1 of Chloroflexota bacterium. Taxonomy (GTDB): domain Bacteria; phylum Chloroflexota; class Dehalococcoidia; order JABGRK01; family JABGRK01; genus JABGRK01. The sequence goes on along the minus strand of JABGRK010000008.1, from coordinate 9,030 downwards.
GCTCCCACTGAATGTACTTACCTATTTGTAACCAATAATGGTCAGCCCATCTCGTCAAATACCCTCAAGCTGCTGTTTTCCAGGCAGAAAAAAAGGTCCGGGGTTACACGTCTTCACGCCCATCTGTGTAGGCACACGTTTGCGATCAATTATCTTCTGAATGGTGGGGATATCTTCAGTCTCAAAGCCATCCTTGGGCACTCATCGCTAGCGATGGTAAGCCGTTATCTACACTTCACCAACTCCCAGATCACAAAGCTCCATCATAGGTTTAGCCCAATGGATAAGATGCAATTGAAATAGGCTGATTTAGGGTAATGGGAAATTCGGCTAGGTGTAGTTTGGTACTTCTACCCTTTGCCGATACGGAACATCTTCGTACCGCACGACGGGCACACACCTTGGGTTGCCGGTTTGCCGTTCTTCATAGTGACGCCCTTGGCATCTTTCATCTCTTTTTTGGCTCGGCACTTCATGCAATATGCTTCCATCTGTAGCCTCCAATGTTTTGCACGCATAGTAGCGTACCTACACGTTCCTGTCAAGCTAAGCTGTAGTTCAGAAGTTCTATCATTGACGAGATCTGTTTGTCATTATAGTAATAATGACAAATCTTAAGGAAATGAAATTTGAGCATGGCTTGAGGATGTGTCCATGCATCTTTAGCTATTGTCTTGGTTGTTTATCCACTTCTTTACCTTAGTAATACAATCACTGATATCTTCTCGTATCTGATAAACCCAAAATCGCATAACATCCCAACCCAATTCCATAAGTCGTTGATTACGAATTTGATCACGTCTACATAGCTCGCCATCCCAGTTGCGATGATAGCGTTCCCCATCTATCTCAACATCTAGTTTCCTTGAATCGGAGAAAACGGCGAGATCTAGATGATATTGGTCAACTCCAAATTGCGGAGTAGACCTAACTCCCGCTCGATATAGAGCTCGATAAAAAACTTTTTCCCAATCTGAAACAGTAGCTTGAGCCGATACCTTGGGATACTCAGGACCGTGATCCACGTGTTCCTCAATATCAGAAACATTAGTATCACCCAATTTGTCTATATACTCAGCAAACTTCTCCAAGTAATCAATTCCTGAATTAGAAGCCGCGCTTTGATCACCCACCACCACCAGTGCCGATCTGGCCCGGGTAATGGCCACATTAAAAAGATTGAAATTATTCTGTAGAAACCATCGCTGCTTATCGTCCAGTCCAACGGAAACCACCGGAGAAAAGATCATTAAATCGCGTTCATCACCTTGAAACCTGTGTACCGTATCGGCTAGAAACTCTATATCATCCAACCTGCGTGCTAATACTTTGTTCTGTTCCACAAGTTCGCGTATTTTGTTGGCCTGTGCCCTAAAAGGACTAACTACCCCTATAGATCCTTGATACTCTTGCTCAAGTACCAGTCGCTCAATTTCTCTAACAACGCTTCTGGCTTCAAGCAGATTTAGTGCCCCTTGCCCGAAGGGACGTTCTACTTTGCCTTTGACGTCACACCATCGCACAATTGGCTCATTGCGTGGCATTGGTTTTAGTTTGTTGTAATTCGTGGCTACCCTTAATCTCCCTTCATAGAAGAATTCATTTGAAAAGCCAATTATATCTTTATGCGAGCGGTGATGATCTCTAAGTAGAATAATGTTTTGCCTTTCACATAGACTACTGGCCAAATCAAAGAGGGATTGTACCGAGTAGAGCCAACTGGCGTAACCGTCGGACATATTATGCTTAGTTAATAACAAGAAATCCTGCTTCTGCGCAATACTACTTATATGTTTTAATTGTTTGGGGTCACCAATTATCACTGCGCTTTTTGCGCGATATAGAAGAGGAAGTGCAGAGGCAATATCACACTGACTGGCCTCATCAATAACAACCAAGTCAAAGAAATTGGGTTCAAAAGGGATGCGTCCCCGGGCAGACAACGATGTAACCGCCCAACACGACAAGATATGTGCGATCCGCGGCCTCAAACTGTTATACCTTTGCCGTACTTGTCGATCTGCGATATTGTTCTTCTCAGAACTGGACAACATGACCTGAACAAGTGCACTATATTCGCTGAGCAGCTTACGATCAGCAGAGGTTAAGCGGCTTGGTTGCAACAGTAGCCAGTAGCGCCATAGCTTCTCAGAGGAATCAGCCAGATCGTTCAATAATTCGCTTCGCTTGCGACTGAGCTCTTCCAAAGAATCCGAAAATTGTAGCCTGTTATAGAGGATGAAATAGTCTTTTACTGCTCCTAAATATTCGATCCTATTTGATAGCCTCTCGCCAAATTGCAGCCACTCCTTTATTGTTTCGTCGCTAGGTTCGGCGGTAGGAGCATCAATACCAAGGGCAGAAAGATGAGGAATGCTCTCTTTGGCTATAGCGCAGAGTTTTAAGTAGTGCTTGGATTTTATCATCCCCCAAAATAGACGGGTAAAAAGTGACCTATTCTTTGGATTCAGCTTATTTACCTCTTTACGATAGGTAATCAAGGCAGGTGCGATATCTCGGATATCTAGATATCTCCACTGCTGAAATAAATCGTCACCGATATCGGTTCGGACGTGCTCAACTTGCTGTTCCGCCTGATCGACCTTATTGCGTAGCTCCATCACCTGTTCTACCGCTGCATCAATACTTTCAAAGCGTTTTCGTAGAATAAGGTGCTTGTTCATTTGGTCATCATAATTGGCTTGATCCTCATCTGTGGTGGTCGCAGCTAACAATGAGATCAGATATTTGGAGAACTCCTCTTGGTATTTATTAGCCCCTACACGAACCAGAATCGGGCGCGGGCCTAATGCGTTTACTCTAGTTTCGACAACATCAACAGCCTTGTTGTTCTTACTGGCAAATAGCACTTTCATGCCGCGCCACGCTGCATTCGCCAGTAGTGAGGTGACAACCTGTGATTTCCCTGTACCCGGTGGCCCGGTGATTACGGTTAGACGAGAAGTTAACCCTTGAGTAACTGCTTGGCGCTGTTCATTATTCAGCGGTAGGACTTCGAGTAACGGCTGTTGATCCAATGTCTCTTCATGACTTTGTTCCTCACTCAGCCAGAATCCAAGAGAGGTATCCTTATAATTGTTTTCATTTACCTTGGACAGTTCAGTTAATTCGGTTTCAAGACCCTGTGTATACCGAAATCCTTCGACGAGTACAAGAACGGCACGATTATAGATGCCCTGTTTGTTGAGTCTAGATAGAGGTATATCAGAAGAGAGGTTATGAGGATCAATCTCTTCACGCCAATCCCAATGCGAACGCACCGATTTTAACTTAGAGCATATCTCATCTATCCCAGGAAGTTCTAATTCCTGATTATTAAACCCTAATTCCTCCGATAGTTGAATCGCCTCGTCAATGAAATTACCACTGCCAATGGTAATGAGCGAACGCAGAACCTCAAAATTCAACTGTGGTATATCAGAGTCTATCGTAGGTGAGGCATTATGATCAGTTGCATCTAACTCCAAAGGGAACAGTAGAACTGGTTCTACCTTGAAAAATGTCTCTCCCTTTTTAGATTGAATGGCTTTCAAACGGGTTGGATATCCCAAATATAATTTAAGCTTATTACGATCTTTTAAGAGTCTAGTTAGTAGAGCACGTGCTGCTTCATCCTGAAAAAGGGTGGCCTCGTTGTCATCAATGAGGGGTAAGCTATCAAGGGAGCAATAGTCAAGCGAATATTTGTTTGTAGCATACACACTGATACCAACATCAGCGTCCTGTTTAATACAATCGAGATAGTACTGACAAACACGAGCCATTAGGGAGTTATCCTGACCCTCGTCATGTAGTTGGTCGTTCATAAATGCCTTTCAAGAGAGGATTGTCCCAGCTTCTGTGTTCCTTCAACTCTGCTTTGTGCCCGCATTATACCACCACAGGTAGAGTTGGCAAGGAGAAATTAGGCAAGATCATCGGGATCATTATACAGCCATGCGTACGATTGGGCGGTACCTTTTCGAGTGTACGTTAAGATGTAAAAAGGTCCCTTTATACTTGACGCTAGCCTATAGATTTCTGCATAATAAACTTATGCCCATGGTGCTAGAAAGGATATAGGAGGAAGACTTAATGAAATATGCTATGCCAGTTAGTAGCAGCCGATTAATGTCACATTTTGGCCAAGCTGACGAGTTCATGCTGTTGGACGTCGGTCAGGACGGAGGAGTAACGAAGAAAGAGACTATTAAAGTAACGCCGCACAGCTGTGGCACCTTACCTGGAGAATTGGCCCAACGTGGCGTGGGCGTGGTCCTGGCTGGAGGTATGGGGATGGGGCCACGTATGGCATTCCAGCAAAGTAATATTGAAGTGGTACTTGGAGTAACCGAGCTAGATCCCGAAAAAGCAGTAGTAGCTCACGCTAACCATACTCTTGAAAACGGTGTCAATATCTGTGACCACGGCGATACGATTTGCGATCATAACCACTAAAACAACATCGGGATGTTCCGCAACTCATGCGTACGTTGGGGTAAAGCTAGAGGTTTAGATTACCTACTAGGAACGTTCGAATAGGGCATCGACAATGGTGTAAATCTGAAATAGATTCACATAGACTACAATTTGCGTGGTGCGAATTTGAACAATCAAGCATTGATCCCAGACCAATATTCTTTGTTTTACTGAGGTTTTCGACACCTGATTGACAACAATCGAAACCGTGTAAACATTGTATTTTGTCCTTAAGGCTTTCCCATCGTTGTCTCAGGGATTCTTCATCAATCATATCACTATAATCATATAGTACTTCAGTCTCGAAAAACAAGAGTTTATATGATGATTTAATACCATTTTATTCACTCGGTCCAGTGGTATACCACCACTGGACGAACATAGGGATGTTTGTTTTTCATGCGTACGATTGGGCCATACCATTTCGAACGTACGTTAAGTTGTAAAATATAACAAAAATTTGACTATTCCTTTGCCAAGTTATTTAACAATATCTTAATAGAATCTTAACAAGCCTTAATGACGTCTTAATGATGTCTTAACAATGTAGTGCTAGCGTGATACTTGAGGTCACCACCGATAGAGGTGATGACGTGGCTAACGCGCTGGAGGGTATAGTCTTAAAGTATGTCTGATATAGCTGTAGTAGTAATAATCTTTGCAACTGCCATAGCTTTTGGTTTTTCTAATGGTTTCAACGATGCAGCTAATGCTGTTGCCGCCTCCATCGGCAGCCGCGCCATACGCCCCAGACACGCCCTTATGCTCGCAGGCGTATGTAACCTTGCCGGGGCCTTAACCGGAACAGCCGTTGCCAAAACAATCGGCAAAGGCATCATAGGGCCAGGACTCCTCACCAATGAGATTGTTATCGGTGCCATTATCGCCGCTGTGGCATGGACTATGCTCGCCTCTTACAGAGGGCTACCCATCAGCGTCAGTCACTCCCTTGTATCTGGGCTGGTGGGAGCGGGGCTAGCTGCCGTTGGTACAAGCGACATCGGCTGGGGTAAATTCAGTAGAACGCTTATAGCCGTTATTGCCGCACCTACACTGGGTTTTATCGGTGCTTTTGCAGTAATGGTAATCTTGCTCTGGGTATTCCATAAGTTCAAACCCGGGTATGTCAACATGCTTTTCCGCAAGGGGCAATGGGTAACCACAGGGTTTTTAGCCTACGCCCACGGTAAAAATGATGGCCAGATGCCTATTGCGCTTATGACCATGGGCTGGGTACTGTTTCAGGGTGATCCAGGTATCTGGGATAGCATTCCGATATGGATAAAGATTATTTCCGCATTGTCGATTTCTTTGGGTACTGCCACCGGCGGCTGGCGTGTAATCAAGACACTTGGATTTAAAGTTACAGCATTGAAACCTATTCAGGGCTTCACCTCAGACGGCGCATCGGCCGCAGTTATTGAGGTTGCTTCCCAAATCGGTATACCAGTCAGCACCACACACTGCGCGGTTGCCTCTGTGATAGGTGTGGGTGCCACCACTAGGCTTTCCGCGGTGCGCTGGGGTGTGGCTAGAAGCATCGTTTTTGCATGGGTGCTTACCTTCCCCATATGCGGTTTGTTGGGCTATGGGATTACTAAACTGCTAACACTCTAATACAAACTTGACTTACCGCCTCCAGTGTTTAGTCCGCTTATTATGTTAGTATTGCCAGCACTATACGATCACAGGCAAGGTTATCGGGATGACTATGTGTATGTAACTTCCTTATTACCTCAACTTATTTGACATTATGGCTATATTGACAAACCACTCTAATAAACCTCACGTATAATAGACGTTATACGCCAATTTAGTTCCCCCTTGACAAACCATTAGCTATATGATTAAGTATATAAGTAATCGCTAATATACTTAAGATGTTATACGGAGGGCGAGATGGTAGAAAACGACAACACCGAGGAACAGGCAACACTTTTCGGCGTACTATCAGACCCAACGCGACTCAAACTGCTCAAACTGCTCTACCAGCAGCAGCAACCACATGCTTTGTGCGTCAACGCCCTATCGGGGCTTTTGGGTGTAACCCAATCGGCAATATCTCAGCACATGCGTGTACTCAAATCAGTCGGTCTGGTCAAAGGCAAAAGACTGGGGTACCACATTCACTATTTCGTTAACCAGAACACTATCAAGCGCTCTCACGACCTGCTGACTGCGGCACTCAACACAGATGAAATATCTCAAAACGATTCCGACTGAATGATTCAACAAAGGAGAAAAGGATATGTGCCAACAAACGGAATGCAATTGCCATCAATTGATGCGTGATACTGCTCAGCATCCGCCCGGTTTCTGCCACACATCCAACAAGGAGTTCGGGCGCTCCTTTACAGGAGAAGAAACCAAGGAGCAACTCGAAGAGTACCTGAGCGACCTTCATACCGAGGTTATAGAGGTGAAAAATCTAATCGCCCAACTCAAGAACTAAAGGAAAAGATAACCAGATGGAAACAAACTACAATCCGGCAATCGAGGTTTCACAGCTTACCAAGAACTACGGAGAGCTTCTTGCAGTAGACCATATCGACTTCCGGGTGGAAACTGGCGCGATTTTCGGTTTTTTGGGGCCCAACGGCGCGGGCAAAACAACCACGGTGAGAATGCTCACTGGAGTGATAAGGTCGGATGAAGGTAGTGCTCAAATCATGGGTCATAGTGCAGGTAGCTTAAACGCAAAACAGATTGCAGGGGTAGTACCCGAGATGGCTAACGCCTACTTGGACCTCTCCGGCTGGAACAACCTGATGCTGATGGCGAAACTTTACGGTGTTTCAAAAGACGACGCACACAAAAGGGCTAACGAATTGTTGGCAAAGGTTGAGCTTGCATCCAGAAAAGGCAGCCTGGTTCAAACCTACTCCAAGGGAATGAAACAGCGTCTTCTTCTCTGTATGGCGCTTATCAGTGATCCTCAGATACTCTTTCTCGATGAGCCGACATCTGGACTGGATGTGCAGAGCGCCCGTTTCATCAAAAACCTGCTACAGGATATCAACGCACGGGGCAAAACCATTTTCCTGACAACCCACGATATGGATGAGGCAAACCAGCTGTGCAGTCGCGTTGCCATCATAAACAAAGGGAAGATAGTGGCAATAGATACTCCAGAGAAGCTGAGGATGGCTATCAGCGGGAAACATTCGATTGAAATTAGTTTCCAGTATAAGGTAAATACGAAAGATCTTGAAGAAATCGCCGGTGTAACTGAGGTGAGGCTACTGGGAGATAAGTGCAGACTGTATACACCGGACCCATCGGATCTGGCAATACGACTGGTTGATTACTCCAAATCCAAGCAAATGAAAATAGTATCTTTAAATATACTGGCACCCTCACTGGAAGATGCTTTCGTTGCACTTACAGAAGGGGGGAAGCCATGACGCTTAGCAAAACGGTATTGCTCGCTCAGACCCGGCGCGCTTTTGCGATAGCTGGCAAGGATATAAGAATTTACTATTTAAAGGGACCAGTGGTAATATTTGGTATTCTTTTCCCCGCCTTCCTCTATTTTTCCTTCGTAGTAGGCAGGAATATGGATGCTGATGTCATGTTACCGGGACTTCTTGGTATGGTAGTGTTCTTTACTTCTACTTCGATATCGCCTGCCGTTACCCCGATGGAGACAGCGTCCAAGACTCTAGAAAGATTAATGTCCTGTCCCGTTACACCGCATACTATAATTCTTGGTGATATACTTGCTTCATTTATCTTTGGACTACTTATCTCTATTGTTCCGATTATAGTGAGCCTGGCAATCGGTACAAGTATTCAATATCCGGCTCTTCTGGGAGCAGGTATTATCCTGGCAGCTTTCTGCTTTTCCGCGTTTGGAATGATATTAGCCTCCGTTCCCACGAATAAACCCAGTACTGTAATGCTACTGACTGTTATGGTAAAATTCCCCTTGCTTTTCATCAGCGGAATCTTCATCCCGCTGGGAGAACTGCCATCATGGGGACGGATTATCTCCCGTATTTCTCCGCTTACCTATTTCACTGATATTGCAAGGCATTGTTTCCAGAATCAGGGATACCTGCCTATATATATTGACATCTTGGCATTAATTGCTTTCACTATAGCTTTTGTTTTCATTGCGATGAGACTGCATCTAAGGACTATGCCCAGAAGAATATAACAAGCCTACTCCCTGCGGCGGTAACCCCCCCCCCACCATTATTCGTACTGTTAACTAATCCATCCTCTTACACCAAGTTTGCTCTTAGCTACGAAAAATATGGGGAAAAGCTATATTTTAATTTGCGTATAATGTATATTATACGCTCGTGTTATAATGGCGATATAGAGATACCCGATAAACACATGTGTTTGTTGACAAAATCAACATAATGAAGAGTGATTGGGGATTGCATAATTTTGTGGAAATGGTACCGAAAAGTGGTATAATCAGGGTGTCGGTTAACCTAGTGGGATGACACCCTGATTCTCTAATTTACTAGGCTCATTAATTTGCAGATTTAGCTTTGGTGAGCCGCCCGGGTCTCGAACCCGGGACACCCTGATTAAAAG
>JABGRK010000019.1 GCA_018648325.1 Chloroflexota bacterium | reverse complement strand
TTAGCGGAACCGATGTAATCAGAGTCATTAACGAGGGCAATGTAAACCCTGACTCTGATACTGATACCGATAACAATGGCAACGGTAAAGGTAAAGCAAAGGGCAAAGGCAAAAAGTAAGTCTTAAACACAAAGGTTAGTTGTTAATAAAGGGCATCATCGATTTTCGGTGGTGCCCTTTGCTTTATCGTTCATGCAGCAGTCTTATCGATCAACCAAATCCCACCTCATAACAAATTGCTAAGAAAAAGTTTAAACCAAAGTTCATATCACCAATTGCGACAATAATACTAAATATATTGACGCGTTATAGTTGTGACGTTATATTTAAATAAACGTTATATAGAGTAGGAGGGGTGTTGTGAAAAATATAATTATAACAATATCAAGTGTACTAGCAATTGCGCTTATGCTTGTTGGCGGTGCCTGTACAGAGGCAGTTCAAATTACAACGACTAATTCACCGGCACAAAACGCCATGAAGATGATACCAGCCGATTGGAACATCTTCGCTTACCTTGATGCAAAAGAGATGCGTGCCGATACATATCAGTCTGAGGGGCTGAGCGATCTTTGGGATTGGGGTGAAGAATACCTTGAAGCCTTATCAACAGCTGCAGAGGTTGATCCTGCAAACTGGCCTCTTTCGATGAACAACATAGACTATCTGGCCATCAGCGCAGGAGATATACTCCCCCAGTATAACTATAACGAACCATACAGCGCACCATCTTTTGTGTTTATTATTGGCGGAACTTTCAGTAGTTCTGCGGTAGGCACATACTTGGACAACTTCGATATAAACTATCCCGATGAAGGAATGAGTTTTGCACAAAGCACTTACAACGGAACAGAAACATGGTCACCGGTAGTAGTAGACCCGTATTCACAAGTTGACCCCGATATTCTTCTTGCACTCATCGACGGAACTTCGGTTGCCATTGCAGGTAACACCGATGCGGTTGAGGATTGTATTGATGTTATTAAAGGTTCCGGTGACAACGATTCCATGCTGTCCGATCAAGGCGTAAAGGACATTTCCACTCATCTAAGAGAGTCCATTCTCACCATTATAGTTGATGGTGACGTGGTCATACCTAATTATGAGGACGATCCATACTACCAAGACCATCCGGAATACTATGAAGACTTACCGAACTATCCGGATTCTCTGAACGGCACAGTGGGTTATGGTGTTAGCAAGGCTAATAATACCCTTCAGTTGGAGTTAGTCGCCCAAATGCAAAACTGGAGCGATTGGCAAGATATGGTAACTGAGGGATTGCCCGCTGCTGAAGACCTTCCGAATTACTTTGGTCTCGGAAACCGACTATATCCTATGTAGTAAGCACAATTCGACAGTTAGACACTTCATGCATAGCTTATGAAAAGATGGTGAACTGTGCACCATCTTTTCATTTCTTAGTAGAAGCAAATACAATATAAATCAGACTACGGTAAATGAGGGATATATTTACAGTAACGGCAAAAACATCGTAAGGCAAAGCCAATGAAAAAATACACTCTAAAGATTGTCTTAATATTGGTAATAGCTATTAGCTCATATGCATACTCATGCAGTTGCTCCCCCGATGATGATGTTACTCCGGGTGGCTTTAATCCATCCGGGTTCGATGTAGTACAGTCTAAAATCGCTTTTGTCTCAAATCGCGATGGAAACAATGAAATATATGTGATTGAGAACAAGCGTGCACTCAAAAGGCTAACTAATAACTCAACAAACGATAGTGTTCCTACATGGTCACCTAACGGTAACATGATTGCATTTGTATCTGAACAAGATGGCTACCAAGATATTTATGTAATGAATTCTGACGGATCAAGTCAAATCAATATCACCAATACGGCAGAAGCTTGGTCCTCATCATGGTCTCCAAATTGGATAGAAGGGGCTCCATCGTGGTCGCCTGACAGCAGCAGACTAGCCTATGCGAGCCATAGGTATATTTGGGTAGTTAATGTCGATGGGTCTGATCAAACACAACTTCTTGCAGGTGAGTCGCCAAAATGGTCGCCAGACGGCAGTAAAATCGCTTATCTGCTGAATAATAAACTGTATACGGTAGACTCCGCCAGCTTTACAGATAGGAAGAAAATAAACTCTGGATACCTTGATTACTGCAATGAAATGGCATGGTCGCCAGATGGCAGTAAAATGGTGTATACCTTCGGTAAAAATATATACGTGGTAAATGCCGATGGGACCGGCTTAACAGAGCTTACAGAAAACCAACTTCCTGCGACAGGGCCATCGTGGTCTCCTGACGGCGACAAAATCGCTTATGCCACTGATACAGATATCTGGATAATTAACGCAGATGGGACTAGCAAAACAACGATCCATCAAGATCAATTCTCGGTAGGCGATCCGTACTGGTCTCCCGATGGAAAGAAACTCGCTTTTATTACCCTGCTCAATAATTTTCAGGTCTGTATGATGGATGCAGATGGTTCAAACTTTACCAATGTAACTGACAATCCATCTCGACATTCTTTTCCTGCTTGGTCTCCAGTATAAGTTTCTGCATAAAATCTGGGCTTACAATGGAAATGCCGTGTATTCCTATCACAATTGTCTTTTTACACTATATACTGAAGTCCAGCACAGGTTATCAGTAAATCCACTTAAGCCCAGATTCTAACATTTTACCTGGACTGATTCTTAGGGTGCTTTGTCCGCAAGCCTTGCCGATCTGGGAAGAACAAAGCCATCCATCATGTCCTGAACTTCGGGGAATCTATCTTGTATCGCAACAATTAACTCTGTCGATGAATTTGACTGTGCAAGAATCTGCTCAAAGGCAATGAGATAATCATGGCAATACTGCAGAGATTCTGGGCCATCTGACATGTGTGCCTGCTTGTGTCCTGCAACCACGATCTTTGGTTTTAGAAACATCATATACTCAATGGACTTAAGCCATCCCTTACGAGCTTCCGGCGTTACATGATGCGCCATAAACAAATGAATACCGCTAAAGACGATGTCGCTACCTATAATCGCATCGAGCACAGGAATATAAATCGCGGTGACTGCCTTATGATCGCCGACCATAGGGCCTAAAATCTCCAGCTTCTCACCCTCAAGCTCTATAAAAGATCCCTCATAGGGATTGGGAACTACCAGATTGCGTGGGCAATCAGAACCAAGCATGTCAGACCAGAACTTGAGCCTCTCCGGTATCGACAACGCTACATCCTTGCAAACCTGTGGAATTGCTATTAGCTGCGCATTAGGAAAGGCTTGCACAAACACAGATGCAGAAAAGAAATGATCGGGGTGTCCGTGGGTGATATAGATGTATTTCAGATTTCGCTTGCTCTCTAAAATCTCTGCCACAACACGATGCGCCTGACTTAGTATAATAGGCACATCAATCAGCACTGCGTCTTTTTCTCCCATTACAAGCGTACTGGTGGCGCTAAAGCCCTTTGCACCTCCATAGATGACTTTCAACGTAAGAGATGATTTTGGGGCCTGTTTCCCAGTTGAATTATCCATATCATTTCCTCCTAAGATACTAGTGCTATATATAGAAAAAATACAGGTGACGTTATATACTGCAATAATAATGTTAAAACACTGAGTTAACAAGTAAGTTAATGGATGATGTACCTCAATATTGATAACTATGGAGGGTATAGTGGCCTTCGGTTATATGGGCAAAATCGTAGAAGTTGATCTGAATACGGGTAAGATAGAGTTTATTCCCACTGTTAAATACGCTGATAGGTTTCTGGGTGGACGCGGAATAGCGTCCCGAATTTATTGGGAAAAAGTTAAGCCTGAAACAGGAGCATTTGACGCAGGAAACGCGCTGATATTCATGACCGGACCACTGGTTGCAACCAGTGTTCAGGGGGCAGCCCGCCTTTCCGTTGTCGGTAAATCCCCTATGGCCTACCCGCAAGGATATTGTTACGGGGATTTCGGTGGATTTGTGGGAGCGGAATTAAAGCGAGCCGGATTCGATGGCCTTATAGTAAGCGGCAAATCATTGAAGCCGGTTTACCTGTGGATTCATGACGGGCAAGTAGAGTTAAAACCGGCAGAGCCTATCTGGGGGCGTAATGTTTTTGACGTAGAGGCTGCACTAAAAAAAGACCATGGTGAAAACATCAAGTACATTACTACAGGGACAGCTGGCGAAAACAGGGTCAGGACAGCCGTGCTGGTTGCTTCTCATCATTCAACCGCTACAGGCGGATTCGGTGCCATACTGGGTGACAAAAAACTCAAGGCCATAGCAATAAAAGGGGACCAAAGACCAAGGGTTGCCGATCCGGCAAAACTAAAGGAATTAAATAAATACACTGTTCATATAGGCAAGCGTTACCAGATACACAGATTCCCAAGGCAGGATCTAATCCAGAGGGTTGGAAACGGGCGCTGCTACCAGTGTGGCCTGGAATGCATTCGTGGACTGTATCGAATTTCTACAGGCCGGCAGGATTACCGCATGTGCCAGTCTATGGCGGTCTATAGTCCCTGGACATACGGTAATGAAGACGAACCCATTGATACCTTTTTCGATGGCTCTACAATGTGCGATGACTATTCACTATGCACAATTGATATCAGTGGTATTGTTGGCTGGCTCCATAGTTGCTACAACAAAGGCTATCTAACTGAACAGGAAACGGGATTGCCTTTATCCACAATTGGAACACGTGATTTCTTTGATAAACTGCTTAGGTCTATATCAAATAGATCTGGATTCGGAGATATTCTCGCTGAGGGTTTATACAGAGTCCGTGAGCATGTCAGTGAAGATTCAGTAAAACTCATTCCATATTTTACTGCGCCTATTGGTATAGGGGCTGCAGACACAGGGCGACGCAACAGAGCTCATGCCATTCTGGCTGCTTTTGAACCCAGGGCATCAAGACCACTGCAGCATGAAATTGATTGGCTGATGTGGCGCTGGCGGGCCAATCAAGCCACCCCTGATCTATCCAAAGTTACATCTGAAGTCGTTCTATCCGTAGCCGAAACGTTCTGGGGAAGTGCTGAGGCCGCAGAGCTCTCTACTTATGAGGGTAAGGCAAATGCTGCAAAACAGACGCAGAATAGAGTTTACCTCAAGGATAGCCTTGGGTTATGTGATTTTGCCTGGCCAATAATGGATTCGATGAACACGCCTGACCACATAGGCGATCCCAATCTTGAAGCCCAGATATTGCAAGCGGTTACCGGCGTTGATGGCAAGCAACTGGAACTGTTTGCCGAGCGTATTTTCAATCAGCAAAGGGCAATAATGGTAAGCGAAGGCAGGCAAGTCCCCGAAGATGACAGGCCGCCACAGCACAATTTCACTGTACCATCAGAAACCGAAAGCTTTGTTCCGGATCAAAATGGCAAACCTATAAGCACCCTTGGCAATATGCTTAACGAGCAAAAATTCAGAGAGATGATGGGTGAGTATTATCAATTGCGAGGTTGGGAACAGACTTCCGGCCTGCCGTATCGCCAGACACTGGTTGACCTTGGCATTGAGGATTTAACCGTATCTTTCGAAGCGGCGGGGTATCAATTACCGACTGGCTAAGTTATCACGTTTGTCATCCACAAAATGCCCACCACTATTAAACCTAATCCCAGCAATACAAAAGTTGATCTGACGCGGGCTTCTGTCATAGACTTTATTATTAATCTTACAATCGGGCTTCTCTTTCTCGGGTCCCATTTGGTTACACCTGTTGCAATCAGGACCAGCCCGCCTATAATCCATATCGCACCTATTACTGTATCCACTGCCAGCCACCTCTACCTGCTCCTGTTTATTACCCCCACCATCCCGTCACAAGCAGAAACCCTAACGCTATCAAAGCAAGTCCTACAATTATCACGAGGATTCTGGCCCCTGGTTCCTTAAGAACTTTTACCAATGATCTTACTTTAGAGCTTTGCAAACACCAATTCCATCTATACATAACAAGACCAATTGCGCCTAATGAAATCACAATTATTAGCCATCCAAAAAATTCCATCGTATTAGCTCCTTGCCCTTTTATTTTAATATATTAACCAAAAAGGAGGATTCAATTACATCCGACACCCTCGAACTCGAGGGAGAAGTCCCTTATCAGCCCTCTGACGTATCTATCTCAATGAATCGGCTTAAGCTCCCGTAAACCGCTTTTATTTCAAATACTGCAAATGGAGGCGCGACAAAAGCTATATTACCATCGCTATCGGTAAGGCCAACATCTACCTCGTCCACAAGAACCGTTGCACCAGCCAGTGGCACTCCATCCAGTTTTACCTGAGCGGTAGCAGGTTCATTGGGGATAATGGTACAGGTGTCTTCAATAGCCAAGCCAGCTATTATCACCGGAGTTTGTGGCGAGCCCCCTGAGGGCTCATTTATACCGCTATTTTCGCCACCTGGATCTGCCTGCTGCCCACCGTCATCAGAAGCACCAGGTACTTCACTGTCATTCAGGTCTTGCGTATATCCAGCATCCGCCGGGGCACAAGCCATCCCCAGTAATGCAAACATTGCCAGCAGCGCTATAATTCGTATTATCTTCAAATTTATACTCTTTTTTGTTAATCCGGTATTTGTTTTCCATAGGTCTATGTAATATTATAACAAAGTTTCTTTCAGGCTCATAACTTTTTGCATGTCAGCACGATAGTTAATATTAAACATGCTCAAGTGCTCCGGGTCATATCTGTCTACTTCGGACTGCCCAACATAGCGAATATTGGCAATCATCAGTAAATCCCTAATACGAATATTGCCTTGCTCAAACATATCCTCTATATAACTTAAGCAGTCTTTAGAATAAACAGCATGAAGCGGCTCCACGTTTTGGTCGACGTAAGGAATTATGATGTCGTGTGAGCAGGAAACTTCGATCATGTAACGAAGCAAGTCCGGATTAAGAAATGGCATATCACAAGCAACGATAAGATTATAGTGAGAGCCGGAGGTCATAAGACCGGTATAAACCCCGCCCAGTGCCCCTTTGTCAGGGTAAATATCGGTAACAATCGTTGCTGTCTCATGATATTGCGGTGCATTTTGCCCCTGAGAATATACTACTATGACTTCACTGCTTAGCTGAGCCAGCTGACCAATAACCCGTTCAAGCAGACTAGTGCCATCTATCTTGAGCGAGGCTTTTTCCTGCCCAAACCTTGATCCCTTACCCCCGGCAAGGATAATAGTCGAAAAGGTTTTGGTCATGCTTTCCCTCTCATAATTGTAATCGGCAAAGAAAAAACAATCAGGGTAAATATGTAAAAGCTAAGTAACTTTGAATTAGTCTATGATTGCCGCAACTGATGTTGTTATCTTTTTAGCTGGAGGGACAACCGATCGTTTAATGTATGTAATCAAGCTTCTCGAATAAAGAATTGCCAGGCCGGCAGCAAATCCGATGGCCAGACTATAAACAAGTGCCAATACAGCGATAACTACTACAACTGTTTTGTTAAGATATCCGGTCACATCTCTTGCCAGCAAAGCATGTCTGAACCCAACGACCGCCACCAGCAGCCCAAGTGTTGCATATGGAATCAGTGAGAATATGGGCAAGGCGTTTCCATCTACAAATATGGCAGCTGCCAAGAAAATGGCTCCGATCATGATATTTGCACCGCCGGTTCTTGCCCCGAATTTATAGTGCGCTGTCAGCCCTCCGGAACCGTGACATACCGGCATACCTCCAAGTATGCCCGCCATGAAGTTTGCACCAGACATGGATGTTAACAGGTGCTTGGGAGTAACACGCCGCGCCTGATCTCCGTAATACTGTTTGGCAGTATCATTTGTAGCAAAAACAGCGTTACCAAGGGTCAATGGTAGCTGTGGGAGAACCAGTAAAAGGAAGGCTGTTTGCATATTATTTAAAGAGGGCATGCTGATATTAATAGGATTGGCTATACCGAAATGAAGGTTGGCCAGATTACTCATAGGACCAATGAACAAAGCTATTATAATTCCTACGCCAAGCACTGCCAGAGAAGGCGGGATGCGCTTGGTACGAATACAAAGTACTAGAAGCAATCCGCTACCTATGGCAATAAGCCACCCTACTGGAATAGCAAGTAATGGTTGTGCAGTAATATTCGAGTCAATAAACAGGGTTTCATTTCTTATAAAACCGATTCCCGCGCGAAGTAGCATGAATCCAACGCCTAACTGAATTCCACGTAGAACTGGTTTGGGAAACAGCTTGGCCACTTTGGATATAAGTCCGGTTACGGCCAGTAACAGGAGTATCCCGGCCATCCACAGGCCGGCAGCCGAAATAACAGTGCTGGATATTCCAGCCGCAATGGCAATACTGGCTACGGATTTAAGGGGCTGTACAGGCATGGGTATGCGGTAAAACAACCCGCTCAGTATATAGGCAGCACCAACTACAAAGAATGCGCTTGTGGGGTTTACACCATTAATAAGAACCATAGCGGCCAGTAGAGGTAAGAGCGTACCCAGATCACCCAGAGCCCCGCCGAACTCCCACATGGTAAATTTAAATGGCTGATATTTTACTTTTGCTACCTGCTCCAACTGTCCCACCTGTCATCCCGCTTATTACTTGATTATTGAAACTAAACTGATGGGCTTTGGATTGCCCGTGATCGTAAATATTCCATGTCTTTGCCAACAAACGAACCTGTAACATTTGCCAGGTCTTTGTAAAAATATGTCTGCGCATTCTGGGCGATAATACCGGTAAACTCGGTAATCCATCTGCCCAAATGATTCCTTAAGAAATCGTGTTGCGTTGCCAGGTATGCATCGGCAGTTTCAGTGTCAGATGCAGTCATTGCCTCTATTTGTTTGAAAATCAGGTAGTACATGAACTCAAGTTCTATGGCTATGTGATCGGGCGCTTCCTTGATGTCCACGTTCAGGCCGTTTTCCCTGTACAGACTTTGAACTTCCATCGTAGAATCTGCCATTACTATCCTGCGTTTTTCAAAATAGACTGATTCATAAGGTGGTGCGATCGATTCAAACGGTCCGATAAAGAGCTTGGTATATTCCAGCTTCAGTTGATCGAGTTCACCGATATCCGGCACATTGGTCATAATGTGCGTGAATATAGGGCCGATTGATGTATCCGGATTTTTGAGATGCTTAAGCAGAGCCTCATCCGGCAAATAGTAACATTCAGATAATTGCTTATAGGAATCTCTTCTTATTTCATTCTGGGATAAATACTCATTCATATCCATATCGCACCATCACCGGAGAGGGGCAGTCAGCCCCTCTCCAGCCTTACTTTACTTTAGGTAGGTTTATATTTTTTCTACTTTGACTCTGGTTACTGCATAGAATGCAGTTGCACCACTGAGACGCTCGTACTCGGCAGGGAGAACATCGTTGTTGTTACCACCCCTTGGTACAGAACCGAATACTTTTGCCGCGACCTTGCCATATGCCCAGTGTCCCTGGCCATAGGCCTTTGCAAGGGTTCCAGGCCTTACGCCTTCCCACACACTGGCCGTACATTCCATTTCCCCTGTCTTGGAAGATACCTTTATCTTGTCTCCATGGCTTATGCCATATTTGCGAGCATCTTCGGGATTTATCTTGGCCACGTCCTCATTTGCCACATCGCCGGGATCGAGGTCTTTGATCTCGTGATACCAGCTACAGTTGGCCGACCTGCCCTCTCTGTTGAACCTTGATTTGTGGTCCACAAATACCAGGGGATAGGTGCCCACCGCGCCCTGCATAAATGGCTCCTCATAGTGCGGAAGGAAGGCTTTTTCACCCATAACATCGTAATTGGTTGCCGCCAACACTTGATCGATCGTTTTCGAATGCTTATCCGCATGTTTTTGAAGGGCCACCTTCAGGGTTTCACTGTAGAACTCAAATTTGCCGGTTGCGGTTCCCATGTTACCCCAGCGTGCCTTGTACAAATATGGTCCTGAGTTCCACACGCCCACTGTCTTAAATTCATTCCAGCTACTGAATACATCGCCCTTCTGGTTCGCCGCCGGATCCGGATCCCACAAATTCTTAGTAGCCCACTTGGTTGCATTCAGTGCAAACTGGATCGGGGTTGTTGGCGCTGTATCCTCACCTTCAACAAAATACGAATTGTAATGCTCCAGAAGGTTAGGGAAGTTGTAATCGCTGTCCAGCTTCTGTGCTATCATATAAGGAACTTCGGTCTCATCCGTTTTCACATCCCACACCGGATCAATTACCGGTTGAAGCAGGGTGATATGACGATAGCCATTGGCGTAAGACTTTACATATCCCCATTTCTCAAACATATGGTGTGTAGACGGCAGAATTATATCTGCAAACCAGCTAAACTCCGAAGCATTGGTTGTAAGATGTACGGTGAACGGAATTGTGGCCAGCGCCTCTTCCCAGTTTTTGCCCTCAGGGGTTGAAAATCCAAAGTTGTTCATATATGCCATGCAGACTTTAATTGAATCATCTGAATTGGCACGCTCTAATATACCCTTGGCTGCATTGTTGGTTACCACTCCGCCACCGGACTTTCCTTTGGCCATGGCCGGGAACGGAAGTGTACCCCTCATATCAACCTTGGGGTGAGAGCTTGAGCTTGCCCCTGCCTTTGCAGCATCAGTCTGGTAATCACTATAGCCAGGGAAACTCCGTGTGTATTCCTTGTTTCCATAACCAATTCCACCAACACTGTCAGTTGACCCAACAAGGCCGTTAAGAGCATGAACCGCCATGGCAATATATCCGCCTCTGGGTTGCATGGAAGGGCCACCACCCAGCCAGGAGATCGCTGCCGGGGCAGCCTTGGCAAAATTGATTGCCACTCTTCTAACCTGATCGGCAGGTATTCCGGATGCTGACTCCATGGCTTCAGGAGAAGACTCTGCCAATACCAGATTCCACCATTTAACCAGACCAGATGTATGAGTTTCGGTAAACGGCGTGGCCGTATCATCAACGGACAGGCCTTTTTTCAATTCGCTGGTTGGATCAACTTTAAATTGGTTGATACCATCATCAAAGTCGCCCACAAATTCCTTATACCACAAGCCTTCGGTAAGGATAACGTGTGCCATTGCAAGTGCCAATGCACCATCTCCTCCGGGCTTAACCGGCAGCCATTCACTGGCCTTGGCCGCTGCGGCCGACAGCCTTGGGTCTACAACTGCTACCTGTGCTCTGTCCAGCAGATCGCCCCATGCGCTCAGGTAATAAGATACCTGCCTGTTGGCTGCAATAGGATCGGCACCCCACAGAATGACATACCTTGTGTTTTTAACATCGTACTGCCTGTAATCCCATTTGCCCTCGGTATAGTAGGCACCGAATTTCTCGGCCTCAGCACAAATTGAACTGTGCGAGATGTTATTGGGGGAACCTATTATTTTGGTCATGCGATCGTAGATAATATCACGCATGTACGAGTATCTGCCCCGAAGGAGCATATATCTCCATGTATCACCATCTTCTATAAGCTCTGATATCTTGCCTGCTATAGTATTGATGGCATCATCCCAGGTAGTAGGAACAAATCCGGGATCTTCGCCTTTGCCTTTATTAGGATTGGTCCGTTTCATTGGTGTTTTGATCCTGTCCGGATCGTACACCTGCTGCAGGCCCATTACCGCTCTGGGGCAACTGGCTGCTCCGTTTACCTTAGAGTTTGGGTTGCCGCGAACCTTAATAGCCCTGCCGGCAACCACAAACACCTGCTTGGAGCACCATGAAGTACAGCCTTGGCACGTAGTTGGCTTCCACTCACCTGCTGCTGCTACCGGATCGCCTCCGTCAGCTGTTGCAAATGCTTTAAGTGATGGTGTGCTAATAGAAGAAGCAAGTGCTACTGCTGCGCCGGCTATTGCCGCTGTTTTAACAAAATCTCTTCGACTTACCTGTTTTTTTGCATAGTCCATTTTACTTACCTCCTCCTATATGCTTCCCTTGGTTGATACGTGAGCCTGGTTGTTGAAGCTTCTTACATAGATCACCTTCGGTTTTGTTCCAAGATGCTCTTTAAGACGCCTGCCTTCGTATTTACCAAGAATTTGATTTACTTCGCTATTGTCATCATCAAGATCGCCGAATATCCTTGCGTTCGATGGACAACGCTCCACGCAGTACGGTAATTCGCCTGGTGTCCTGCGTACCCTGTGCTCACACAGTGTGCATTTTTCCACAACGCCCTTATACCTAAGCCCGGTACCCGCCTTGGTCAGCTCTCTGTCCGGGTTGTAATAGGGAAGGCCTGTTCCATCAACCTTGGTCACAGTGCTGGCAGCGGTTGCGGTGCAGCCTGCAATCAGCTCGCTGGTATCTGCCCAAAACTCCTGCGGTGCTGCCTCGTTGTAATGAATAACATCGTATGGGCATTTGGACATACATATCTTGCAGCCAATGCATTTGCCCGGATCGTGCATAGTTATGTTGCCATCACCTTTATGCATAGCTTTGGTAGGACAATTCTCCACGCAGGGAGCATTTTCGCAATGGTTGCAAAGCGTTGGTACATACTGGAATCTGACATTGGGGAATACCCCATATGTCTTGGTGATTCTTGAGGCCCACGCAACGCCGTCCTGAACGTTGTTTTCGTTTTTACAAGCCAATATACAACCGCCACAGCCGGTACATTTCTGCAAATCTATAACCATAGCAAGTTTCTTGTCGCTTAAGTTATCCCCTGCAAATGACATATTCCCTGATACTCCCACAGCTACAGCTGCAGCAGCGCCTACGCCACTTGCTTTAAGGAAACTTCTTCGAGATACTTTCTTTTGCGCAATCTCATTAAGCTTATTATCCATAATTGATCATTCTCCTTTCTATACCTGCCCACCGATTACTACTATGTAACGCATGGTAAATATTCCTATCAGTACCAAAATCGGTGCAACAGCAGCCAGATATGGTGTTGCGGTCAGTTGAGTAGCCATTCTCTTGTAAGACAGGAGAAGTGCCAGTGGTATAAGTGCCCCAAATGTTATTTCAAGCACCCAGAACAGTGTTGCATAACTACTGGTTACCACACTTGCTCCGACCACAAGCATCTCTACAACCAACATTGCCAGTTCCAACACAATAAGGCCTGCAAGGAGATTGCCTTTCGTGGCAAGTTCCTTGGTGTCCGGGCTAAACACGGCCACTACCAGTACCAGCGCGATACCGGAAATAATCCCCGAGTTTAAGAACAAGAACGGAAGCAGTGGTGAATTCCATAGCTCAATATCCACGCTTCCCTGCAAAACAAATGCGGTATACGTGCCAACCAGTATGGCAAACACTACCCCTATGTATCCTGCCTGTTGAGTCCGCTTTTCGTTGTTCTTGTAAAGAAACCAGATATAGGCTACCAGTGCCAATCCGAACAGAGTCAAAAACCATGTACCCCACGGACCAATAGCAGTAGGATTACCTGCAAAGAATAGACGCCATGCTCTCATTGGCTGTCCCAAATCAAGCAGCAAGAAAAGCATACCGATAGCCAGTGTCACAAGCGACACTAGCGCTGCTTTTTTTGCCAGCGGTTTGTAATCGGTTAGCCAGTAATTAGCTGCTACCGAAAACAGAAAGCTTCCTGCACTTAGTCCTCCTAAGAAGAAATAAGTTACAACTACCCAGTTAAACGCTAGATCATGCATATAGTTCCTCCCTTTTAAAATACTTTATTTAATACTACCTAGGTTTGAATTCCATCCATTGGCACGTCTAGAGGTTCCGTACTTTCTTTACGCTTTCCCTGAAATACCCATGCTAACACCACGCCTAATCCATATAAGACAACGATGCAACCACCAACCAGCGTCTGGTTTATAGGATCAAATGTAGGAGTAATGATAGCCGCAAGAACAAAAGCCACAACCACGGCAATTCTGCCCTGCTTGGCAAATGCTTTTGCACGAACTACACCAATTCGGGCAAGAAAAGCCATAACCAGCGGGGTTTCAAACATCAGTCCTATCCAGAAAAGAAGTTTGACAACCAACCCTATATAATTGCCTATCCTTATATTCGGTGTGGCAATATCCTCCGAGATAAAAGGAGGATTAATCAGCCAATTAAGGGCCGGAGGCAATAAAAACTTATATGCAAAAAATGCGCCGGCAACAAAGAGGACGGTCACAAATGGAATTAACATGTACAGGTACTTTTTCTCGCGAGATTTAAGGCCGGGGGCAACAAAACGAATCAACTGATATATCAAAAATGGTAAAGCCAGCGCTATTCCGCAATAAAGGGCAACCTTCATGTATACACCGAATAGTTCTGTGACTTCCATATAGAAAAATTCCTGGTCAGGAACAATGGATTGGAAGAATTCGAAAATTACGTCCGCATAGTAGAACGCAAGTATTGTCGTAAGAGCTACAACAATCACACACTTCAGAAGTCGAGATTTGATCTCTTTTAAATGCTCAATTATCGGTGAAGTTGGCTCTTCAACGTTAGCTATTTCACCAACAGCCTGCATTTGCATTTAAGCTAATCTCCCAAAGCTACAAATTTGCCTGCAAAATCAAACGTCTGTTTAATAATGCATTGCTAGTTACTGATCAGTTCTTCTTTTGCAATCTCTTTTTCCGGTAAGGATTTCTTGCTTGCATCAGCAGCGTTCCCGCTGATGTTCTGGCTCAAAACCCCTGAGTTTATGTTTAAATCAGATGTGATATCCTGCTTACCTTCGTTTGCGATCTTTTTCACTTCATCGATTTCTGAGGATACGTTTAATTCAGATATAATGTCCTGCTTATCTTCGCTTACGACCTTCTTGACTCCGTCGACTTCCACGTTTACTTCTTTCTTAACATCATTAAATTCTGAAGTGACTTCCTTGGTAAGTTCTTTTATTGGTTTGGTAACATCATCCATTGCTTTTTTAAATTCGCGATAGGTCTTCCCCAGTGACCGGGCAATCCCGGGAAGTTTATTCGGGCCAACCACCACTAGGGCAATGACAAGAATCATTACCACTTCCATGGGGCCGACACCTAAGAAACCCATTATTAAAACCTACCTAAAATTTGCACAAAAACTCCCCTAACCCATGCACGTTGGGATTTTCCACGAGCGTTCAAGCCCGCTATATACGATTTGCCGATTCTACTTTTTAAGCGACAAAAAGAAGTCTACTTGGCTTCTTCTTTTGCAGGCTCGACTTTTGTAGCTTCGACCTTTGACGCCTCTTCTGCTGCTTCGTCCTCGACGCGTCCCTTTTTAAATTCCTTCATTGACCTACCAATGGCACCGCCGATTTGGGGTAATTTGCCTGCCCCAAAAATGATAAGCACAATTCCTAATATAAGGGCTAGTTCCCAGGGCCCTACTCTAAAAGGCATATTTACCTCCTTGTGATCTTTATAACCTAACGCTGAACAACCTACCACACTGTAGTTTTGCATTTCTTGGTGATACATTGTGGTAGTCATTTAAAAATACTACATTGTAGCACCGCCTACATGAGCTAAAACACCTGCCTGCACCTGCCTGGCATGGGTAAAATACCGACACACTTTGGCATAAATCCACGTAATACTTGCAGTATTCACAACATAACACTGTCACTCAGTGGTACTACGATACCACATTGTAGCAGCTATTGCAGCGTATTCCCACCTGTTTAATCTCTAGATAGTTCTTACCATATATATCAAATATTTATGCGTGCTATTTTCAGCATATATTCCTATGCTAAGGTTCATTGCTCTTGTCTCTATGTTCGTAAGGCGAAACAACAAAAATGGTACCTCAATAAAACCACGTGTTTGCACCTAGTTCAATAACTTCAGTAAGTTGGAAATAGTGTTATAATGCAACTGAGTATTAGGAATAGGTGTTATGGATAAAGAAGAATTTACAAAAATACGCAACGTTCTGGGTAAGACGCAGGAGCAATTGTCGCAACTGCTATGTGTTTCTGTTAAAGCAGTACAAAGCTATGAACAGGGCTGGAGGACAATACCTTCTAATGCTGAACGGCAAATGATGCTCTTTCTGGCTTTTAAGAACCGTGATAACATGAGCCTCGAACCATGTTGGGAAATCAAGGATTGCCCCGATGAGTGGAGATCTAATTGTATCGTCTGGGAATTAAAAATCCGACATCTATGCTGGTTTATCAACGGAACATTTTGTCAGGGCAAAATTCAGAGTAATTGGAACAGTAAGATCAAAATATGCCGTGATTGCGACATATACAAGCAAGTATTCCCCCATGATCTAATGTCCAACGCTTTATCCACAGAGTATTCCATTTAGGGATTTTTTATAGTATTTTACTTCCAGACACTCATACCAATAGGCCCCGGAAAGTAGCTAGGTCTACCCCCACAGCACATATTTGGTTGCTAACATAAAATATTTGATATATACTTATATCCTAGTTTAAGTTAGGTAGTTACTTGCTTCTTTAAATCCTCACAGATTTTCTTAAAGCATTGGAGGCTCCGAACTCTAACCAGAATAATAAGAGAGGAGGCCATTCAATGAGTTTCACAGAGAAATCTATCCAGTGCGTTGATTGTAGTACTACTTTCGCATTCACCGTTGAGGAACAAGAATTTTATGAATCCAAAGGCTTTGTCAACGAGCCCAAACGTTGCCCTTCTTGCCGACAAGCAAAAAAGGCACAGCGTGGCGGCGGCGGTTTTGGTGGCAGACGCCAGATGTACCCAGCGGTATGCGCCACATGCGGCAAAGACTGCGAAGTACCATTTGAGCCCCGAGACGGCAGACCTGTTCATTGCAGCGACTGCTACAGTAAAACCTCACAGAACAGATATTAGAATCTAAAGTTAAGAGAGCACACCCAAGTTGAACAATTAGCTTGAGTGTGCTCTTTTTTATAAATAATAACAGTAAAGCCGAACTAGGCTCTCTTCTGCAAAAGTTTCTCCATCCGTTCAATTAAAACAGGTGGATCCAGTGGTTTCTCAACATAATCATCAACATTGAGCTCCAGTCCTGTCTCTAACTCGTATCTCCGACGGCTGTGATCCTCACTTATCGAGGTTAGTACCAGGATCGGTATATGAGCGTATTTGGAGCGTCTGGGGTCACGAAGTTCTTTTAAGACAGAAAATCCATCCATCTTGGGCATTATCAGGTCCAGGATTAACAGGTCCGGCCTTTCATCCTTTAGTTTGGCCAGCCCATCCTCTCCATCGACAGCAGTAACTACTTGATAGGAATGAGCCTCAAGCACGATACTTACTGCTTCCCGAATGTCAGGATCATCGTCCACAACCAGGATTTTTGTCTTTTCTTGCATTTTATGCCTCCTATATCAATGGGCGAGGAAGTAATCCTGCCTTTTCTACTATTGTAGGTACCATATCCTCCCAGCCAACTGCCATTATATGGATGCCATGGACGCCGGGGATTTCCTTGATTTGGTCTATTGTTTCAAGGCATATCTTTAGCCCTTCTTCCTTGACATCTTTAACATCCTGCATTCTTGTTACTACCTCGTCCGGAACATGAACGCCGGGAACATTATCTTTCATATAGCGGCCCATACCTACCGTTTTTATCGGTATTACCCCGGCAAGGATGTGAACCTTCTTGTCCAACCCCCGGTCTGTTACTTCTTTCATCCATTTAGCAAACTTATCTACATCAAAAATAGCTTGGGTCTGGATGAAATCAACTCCGGCCGCGATCTTCTTGGCCAATCTGGGAGTTCTGTATTCAAAGGGATCAGCATAAGGGTTTTCTGCAGCCCCGATAAACAGAGGTACCTCTCCTGAGATATTTGCTCCGGAAAGGAATTTCTTCTCTTCCCGCATTTGTTTCAGAAGCTGAATAAGCTGTATGGAATCAATATCGAAAACACCTTTGGCAGTAGGATGATCGCCAAAACTGGGATAGTCGCCACTCAGGCAAAGCACATTCCCGATACCCAAGGCCACTGCTCCCAGTATATCGCTCTGTATGGCAATTCTGTTCCTGTCACGGCAGACCATTTGCATTACAGGCTCAATCCCAAGCTGGTTTAAGAGGACACAACCACTGACGCTTGACATTCGAACGATAGCAGTCTGGTTATCAGTTACATTTATTGCATCACAACAGGACTTGAGAAGTTCGCCTTTCCTTTGGACAACGTTGGGCGAAGTTCCTCTGGGAGGACCTACCTCGGCAGTTACGGCAAATTCTCCGCTATCTAATATTCTCTCCAGGTTTGTTCCTGCTTTCATACTCTTATACCTCTTCCTGTATTCACCTCAGATTGTAGCTGGATTGCAGGCAAAATAAAACTGAATTTGCTCCCCACCCCACTTGCAGGATTGGGGCTTTCTACCCAAATTTTACCTCCGTGGGCCTCTACAATCTTCTTGCTTATTGCAAGCCCCAAACCAGCTCCGTCTGAGTCCACTTTAACTCCACGGAAAAAATCACCGAATATCTGGGGCAATTCTTCAGATGGGATGCCCAAACCAGTATCTATGACTTCTACCAGAATTCGGTCATCCTGCATGCCTATTTTGAGCGTTATTGTACCACCCTGAGAAGTAAATTTCACTGCATTCCCCAGCAAATTAGTAATCACCTGATGCAGGCGATACGGAGAACATTTGATGGGAATTAACTGCTCAGGCACTATCACCTCAAAGGTTATTCCCTTTTCTTCTGCTAAAGGAGCAATGACTTCTCTGGTTTTATCCACTAATTCGAGCAAAGGTATGGTCTGCGTCTTCAGCTCGCTGGCATCAACGCGTGAGATATCCAGGATATTGTCAATTAAATTCAGCAGCCCTGTAATTCTTGCACTACTTTTTGTCAGCATATTTTTTTGTTTTTCAGTAACTTCACCGGCATAACCATCAGCCATAACTTTGTTATAGCTTTCAACTGCAGCCAGGGGCGCCTTGAGGTCATGAGAAGCTATGGATAAGACATGAGCTAGCGTATCTCTGGTATTTAAGAGCCTGGAAGAAATTACTCCAACCAGCTTTTTCATGACTCGATATCCAATGCGGTCGTTTTGCTCAAGTATTTGCCACAGACCTTTAGCATCTATGGCGATTACCTTCGTTTTTTCTACACATCTGGCTGTCATGGTCTGTATGTAAGACTCTCCTCCCCACCAGCCAAAAACCTGCCCTTTGGTAATCACATCAATGGAGCCATTTCTCCCTGAACCGCTCCCTATACGAAGTGCCATATCCAAAACGACTTTCCCGTCTTCAACGATATAGAGCTTGTTGCCTGGCTCACCTTCGCTGAAAATGGTTGTCCCGGGCGCATAAACCTCTTTCGAGCAAAATCCCACTATATTGTTTAACTCGTCATCAGCCAGTCCCTCAAACAACCGGGATTGTGCTAAAAGACTTCTAGTCGTTTGCATCAGCTTTTATCCTCTGCTAAGTCCCCTTAGCTAAAAACTACATAACTTATAATTCCGATGTCTATTAGTACCTGGGGGGACCTCCTGTAAGACTTACACCCCAGTTTTTAGGCGGGATAACTTCTTCCAGCTTATCCAATCTCCCCAGTTTGGTGAGTCTCTCTACAATCAGATGCCAGGCGCAATCTATGCCCGGATTAACTTCGCATTGTTTATTCTCTGAGCCACCACAGGGGCCGTTTGACATGCTCTTTGAGCACCTGGCTATGGGGCAGATGCCACCGGTGTATGCCAGCACACAATCGCCACACTCCATACAGCGCTCAGCCTCTTTCCATTCTGCATGTCCACCCACTGAGGAAATCGTATTGCATCCCGGATAGACCAGTTTGTTAACCACAGATGATAGTGACTGAACCCCGCTACCGCAGGTAAGACACAGTAAAGCATTCGTGCCATCAAGTACCTGCTGGTAGGGAATTAACTTCATCCTGCTCAGCGATTGATTGCACACCATATCGATAAGTGTAAATCCGATAACGGTTTTACCTTCGGCCTCAAGCTTCTGTTTCATTTCCATTACTTGCGGTTCCCCACCACTCTCAAAACCTTCGGCACATCCTTTGCAGCCAACAAGGAAGATATTATTCTCTCCATCCAGATAGCGCAGTATTTCTTCAACAGGCTTTTGTTCTGAAACTAACATTTTGTGGTTTCCTCCATAATTTCATCAAGCACAAGCTTTACTATTTGGGGGACCTTTTGCTCAAGCTCAGGCGATAATTCAAGTCCAGCTCTTATCTCTTTCGGTTCTACTCCGATAATAACGGTTTCTTCTGGTTTGTCTCCCATACAGTCCATCATGTCCAGGCTTTCAAACAGGCTTAACTGATGCAGGGAAACGGGATAATTGTTTTCTACGGTTATGTCCTGGGCATGAAAGCGATAAATGGAACCAGGATCATCACCCCCCTTTACTGCATCCACTATAATCAGCTTGCCCGTTTCTCCCAACAGGTGAAGGATATCCGGGGATGTTCCTCCATCCAGTATCTCCACGTTGATGTTAGCAAGTAGCGGATTGCCCGCCAATGCCTCTATGACATGTATGCCAATCCCCTCGTCTTTCATCAACATATTACCTACTCCCAGAACCACTATTCGAGGCGTTTGAACCGAATTTATGGATTTTTCCGGAGCTTTATGAAACACGGAACTTTCCTAGGCTCCTTCCCTTAGGAGTAATCAGGTGTATCGCACAGGCCAGACAGGGATCAAAAGACCTTACGATACGTACGATCTCAAACGGATTTTCTTCATCTTTTATCTTGGTCCCTATTATGGCTTGTTCAATAGGACCGGGCTGATTCTTGTCATCCCTAGGCGATGCATTCCATGAAGTGGGGGTTACTACCTGGTAATTGGCAATCTTCTTATCCTTTATTTCTATCCAATGACCGAGCGCACCTCTGGCTGCCTCAACCAGC
The DNA here is from genome assembly GCA_018648325.1 of Chloroflexota bacterium. GTDB lineage: Bacteria > Chloroflexota > Dehalococcoidia > JABGRK01 > JABGRK01 > JABGRK01. The sequence continues at coordinate 23,261 of JABGRK010000019.1, read as the reverse complement.
CCCATTCCCTGTGCCTCATCCGGTATTTCGTAATCAATGTAGGAAGGCTCTCCTGGCTTAATCTGGAGCAGCCAGTCAACCATTTTATCAGCTATAACTTTGGTCTCCAGTGCTCGTGCAGCGTGACGACCCAGAACAGAGAATAGAACATCCGGTGGAGCATTGAACTTGGCCAGCACCGAATCAATCATAGGTTTAACTGTTGGCTCGCCACTGGCATAGGTAACCAGCATGCGGGACAGCGGTCCGGCCTCATAGACCTTACCATTATAACGGGGGGACTTCAGGAAGGAATATGCCCCCTCTTTTTCAATATCTGATTGAGTCTGGCCATAAGCCGGATTCTTTCCTGTTGTTGAGCTGGCATACCAGGAATGCTTTACTTCTTCTGCAATATTGTCAGGATTAATTTCTCCCAGTATCAGGTCGGCTGATATCGTACCTCGTTTAAATAATCTCTCTCTCTTGGTAAGGTCGGCTTCTTTACCGTCTAGTTCATAGCTCCCATAGGAAAGGTAATTGCCACATCCCTTACCTATAGCAAAGTAATCACTGTAAGCTTCGGCAACCGCCAGAACATCCGGCAAGTAAACGTTATCAACGAAGTCTCGCAGTTCGTTAAGCCTCCATAGGAAATTGGTAATTTTATCAACTGTGGGCACCTCGGTAACACCGCCTGGCACGATACCCACATTAAGGGGCATCTTGCCTCCGAAGATAGACAGCATCTCCTGACCCTTACGACGCATAATAAGCGCATCCAGATAATGGGCGGTAAGTTTCTGGTTAACTTCATCGGGCAGTCGATAATCTCCTTCGTATCTAGGAACGAAAGGACCAAGTGCACCACGTTCAATGAACTTTTTAACCGAGTTCAGAGCCGGGTCATTACCTTCGTATTTAGCCACTGAGGTAACATCTACATAGTCCAGAGCCGCCAGATGATAAAAATGAAGGATATGGTCAGCAATATGAGCTGCACCCAGGATTAAGTTACGAATAATCCTGCCATTATCAGGTATCTTGTCGGCGATTCCGAAGGCACTATCAAGATTTAAGGTGGAAGCAGTGGCATGACTGGTAGGGCAAACGCCACAGACGCGTTGAGTCAGTCTTTGCGCATCACGTGGATCCCTCCCTTTCAAAATGACTTCGAGCCCGCGAAACATATTACCAATAGTCTTGGCTTCTTTTATTTCGCCATCATCTATCATCGCCTCGATACTTAGGTGTCCTTCAATCCGGGTAACAGGATCAATTACTATTTTGCGCATTTCGTTTGACCTCTTTAAAGTAGTTTCTTTATTCAAAATCAGCCCGCTTCATTCTCAGGCGTTTCTGATCTATCACCTCATATGGTAGGACTAAAAACAGGTTCTGGTTTGTAAGTACTAATTAAACCTCAACAATTTTCTCATACATTGGCGAAACCATATCCGGAAAGCCCGGTTCTACACAACCCAGACAAGGGGAACCACTCCCCACACACCAGTTTGCACCGTTGTTCCAGAGCCTGGTCGCACAATCAGCATAGGTTACAGGGCCCTTGCATCCCAGTTCATAAAGACAACCCGGGTCACCGAGCTTTTTGGCAAATTTATTCTCATCATAGTAAGCCCGCCGCTGGCAGTTATCATGAATCAGGGAGTTATAAAATGCCTTTGGGCGTCCGTTCTCATCCACATCACCTGCAGTGGGTAAACCGAACAGCAGTATGGACGCAACGGTTCCTACAAACCAATCAGGATGGGGAGCACAACCGGGGATATTGACTACCGGGGTAGCAATGCCCTCGGTTTTCAATACTTCTGAAACACTGCGGCAGTTAGCAGGGTTTGGACTGGCAGCCGAGATCCCACCATAGGAAGCACATGTTCCCAGCGCCACGACTGCTACCGCATTAGCGGACAGAGACTTAACTCGTGACACCATCGGTACAGCTTTTCCATTTTCTTCGCCCACGGTGCAATATTTGCCGTCCTTGGCGATAGGCACCGCACCTTCTATCACCAGAACATAACCGCCTTTGTCCTGCTCCTGTGTATCGTCAAGTACCTTGATAATGGCGTCTCCTGACCCTGCCATTATATTGGGGTGAAATCGCACGTTAATATGAGTTCCCGGTACCACTTCGTCTACTATCACATTTTTGATACTGGGACTAACTGAATTCAGAACGGAGACGGAGCAACCTGTACACCCCGCTCCCTGCAACCAGATTACCGGCAGTTCTTTGGGCATGGTTTCCGGCATTACTACCTCCTTGGGGGGCCAATTTGTTATATCAGACTCTATATGACAACTATAGCATCCATGTATGGCAGCATAAGGAGGTATATACGCAAATATATGACAAGTATGAACCCAGATATATGACCGGAATGTACCCAAACGTTAGCAGAGTTTATACTTGTTTTATAATCATAACTACAGCATCAATGTGAGGGGTCGTTGGGGGGTACATGCCCAAATGCAAGAAGAGTTTATACCTGTTTTGCGATGAAAGCGGGTTGTTAGGCCAGTGGGGGAAAGAGCAGTGAAAAAGAGTAGTGAGATTACTAAAGTATTCACTATTATGGGGGCTGTGATACAAGCTTACGTGTTGCCGAATTTATATTGAATGCCAGAGGATTAACTAACTAGATTACTTCATTATTCTTAACAGATACGCGGCAACATTTCACCAACCAGCATGTCCACTATTCTGGTGCCACCTATCTTTGTTTTCATCATTACCATTGCGCTGGATTCGGCCAGAACCTCACCGATAATAGTTGCCTCTTGCCCATATCCGGAGTTTCGCATTATATCCAGTACCTTATCAGCATCTTCGCGGGCGACACAAGCAATCAATTTACCTTCATTTGCAACATGCAAAGGATCATACCCCAACATCTCACAAGCCGCGGTTACCTCTTGCTTTACAGGGATTTTCTCTTCGCTAATACTAATCGCGACCTTCGACTGTTTTGCAATTTCTTTGAGTGTTGTGGCCAATCCTCCTCTGGTAGGATCACGCATTACATGGATACTACTGCCTGAATTGAGCATGGCACTAATCATGTGATTAAGAGGGGCAACATCGCTTTTTAACTCGTTTGCAAAAACCAGACCTTCCCTTGCGGAAAGAACAGCAATGCCGTGATCTCCAATTGAGCCGGATAAAATGATGGCGTCTCCGACTTTAGCCCCATCTCCAGAAATCCTGAGCCCCGACGGAATTACGCCTACACCGGCAGTATTAATGAAGAGGCCATCGGCGCTGCCCCTTTCCACCACTTTGGTGTCACCGGTAACGATTTTTATATTAGCCTCGGCTGCCGTTTCGGCCATTGATTTTACTACTTCGGTTAAGGTTGTTAGAAGCAAACCTTCTTCTATAACAAAGGCAGCCGACAAATAAAGCGGGGTGGCCCCAACCACTGCCAGATCATTAACGGTGCCGCATACTGCAAGTTTGCCAATATCTCCACCAGGCCAGGTTATGGGCTTGACCACGTAAGAATCAGTTGTAAAAGCCAGTTGTTTATCGCCAATATTGCCGTTATCATTTCCCAGCGAGAATACGGCAGAATCATCACTTCGAGCGCTGATATCATTCCAAAATTGTGAAATAAACACAGACTCAATCAAGTCATGACTGAGTTTGCCACCACTACCGTGTCCAAGAGTTATTCTGCTGTTTTGCATCTAATTAGTCCTGTATTTATTTCAATATGGTATGCCTGTTATCAATTTGATGCTTAACTACTGATACAGGTACCAGGCAGCGCATGATCCTTCGCTGGAGACCATACATGGTCCTACCGGGTGTTCCGGTGTACATGCTTTGCCGAAAAAACTGCATGAAGGAGGGTCTAAGATTCCTCGCAGTATGTCACCGCACTGGCAACTCTCCTTTTCTGTGTCATAACCCGATTCAATTCCAAATACGTCCTTGGCATCGAATTTTCTATACTCCGCTCGCAGTTTCAGCCCGGTTCCAGGAATCTCACCGATTCCCCGCCAGTATGCGTCGGTAACTTCAAAAACCCTGTTTAAAATACCCAGAGCCACTACATTTCCCTCAGCGCTGACTGCCCGGCGATACTGTATTTCAATCTGACTTTTCCCGCTGGCAATCTGGTCCAGTAGCATATCGATGGCCAGCATAATATCCAGCGGCTCAAATCCAGCAATTACGCAGGGTATACCATACTCCTTAGCAATAAATTCATACGGTTTTGAGCCTATAATTGCACTTACATGCCCGGGGCAAATGAATCCATCGATCTTCACATCATCAGAACTAAGCAGCGCCCTCATTGCCGGCGGCACCACTTTATGTGCGGGAAACAAGAAAAAATTGTTTAGTTTCAGCCTCTGGGCTTCTAAAATAGCTGCTGCTATTGTTGGCGTGGTGGTTTCAAAACCAACACCCAAAAACACCACTTTTCTATCGGGATTATCTCGCGCCATCTGAAGTGCGTCTAAAACGGAGTAGACCACCCTGATGTCGGCACCTGCTGCTTTTTCATATTGAAAGCTGGAACTTGTACCCGGCACTTTCATCATATCTCCGAATGTAGTAAGAATTACACTTGTATCCTGTACCAGTGTAATAGCATTGTCTATGTCATTGTTGGGTGTTACGCATACAGGACAACCTGGCCCTGAAATGAGTTTAACGCTTTGGGGGAGAATCTGCCTGATCCCATGCTTGAAAATTGCGACGGTATGAGTACCGCAAACTTCCATCAGATTAACTGCGGCAGTCTTCCTGGCCTGCAATTTACTGGCAAGTCGTTTGGCAATCGCAGAATCACGAAACTCATCAACTAGCTTCATTATTTATACCTCAGATCAGTTTTCTATTGATTATCATCAATGGTAAGCTGGGAAAGAAGACTCAGGGTTTCTGTCGCCTCCTGCTCGTCTATCTTTTGAATAGCAAATCCGGCATGTAAAAGAACATAGTCGCCAATATTGATATCCGGTACCAGCATTATGCTTGCCTGCCGAATCAGCCCACCCAGCTCTACCTGCGCATTTAGCTCGTCAATTTTTATGACCTTAGCCGGAATAGCCAGACACATAGAATGTTCTCCTAAACTGATATTTTAAGCTACTTGTGCATTTGCAATCACAGCCTGCCCCAAAGCGATTCCCCCGTCATTGCATGGCACCTGGTTGTGAACGTATACATCGAATTTCTCATCTTTTAGCAAGCTCATAGTTCTTTTAAGAAGGTAAAGATTCTGGAAGACGCCACCGCTCAAAGCTACCTGGGTCAATCCGTCTTTTTCACGAATAATACTGCACACTTTAGCAATCATCGCAGCAACAGTATTATGGAATTTTGCAGAAATAATAGCAACAGGCACTCCACTTTTTACATCAGAAATTATATCATGAACGATGGGATTGTGATCAATAATAATGGGGAACTTGTTACTTGAAACAGGCCAGGAGTAACTACCTTGAAACCCGTCATCTGCCAGCATCTCAAGCCTTATTGCTGCTTCTCCCTCATATCCATTTACGTCACAAACGCCAAGCAGGGAGGAAACAGCGTCAAAAAAGCGGCCGCAGCTGGAGGTAAGCGGGGAATTAATCCTGTTTTTAATTTGTTTTCTCACTATATTGAGCTCTACCGAATCAATCCTGTCAAATAGCGTCAAGCCTTTGATTGAAGTCAGGGGAAGTTCATCAAGATAACTTAAGGCCATACGATATGGCTTCCTAATGGCGTTATCGCCACCGGGAAGTGGGACGTATTTGAAATGGGCACGACGCTTAAACTCCTTAAAATCAGCTACCAGGAATTCACCGCCCCAAATCTGCCCGTCACTGCCATAACCGGTCCCATCAAAGACAACCCCTATTACCGGTTCATGCAGCCCGTTTTCCGCCATACAGCTGGCAATATGAGCGTGATGATGCTGAACCGCTACAAACTTCAATTTATTGCTCGCGCGTTTTGCTTCTGCCTGATATAGCCCCATGGCATACTTGGTTGCAAGATACTCGGGGTGGAGATCACAAGCGATCACTTCAGGCAAAATACGGAAGATATTTTTGAAGTGCTCAATTCCTGATTTGAAGGAGTTTAAGGTCTCAAGGTTTTCCATATCACCAATATGCTGGCTTAGGAAAGCATAATTATCCCGGGTAATGCAGAAGGTATTTTTTAATTCAGGCCCGCAAGCCAGTATTTGTTTTGTCTCAAAATTAAGCCTGACCGGGAATGGAGCATAGCCTCGTGAGCGGCGAATAAGCGCTTCTTTCCCGTCAAACACCCGTGTCACCGTGTCATCGCAGCGCAAATATATATCGCGATCATGCATAAGAAATGCATCCGCCATTGATCTCAACCGCTGGAGCGCCTCTTGGTTTGTAATGGCGATGGGCTCTTCACTCATGTTGCCGCTGGTCATAACCAGCACCGCGTTACTAGTCGTTTTCCTCATTTGCTCAAGCAATAGATAATGCAAAGGTGTATATGGAAGCATAACGCCCAGATGGGAATTGTTGGGAGCTACCGCATCAGAAATAGGAGTGTTGGGCTTGCGGCGCAGCAATACAATAGGGCGTTGTGCCGACTCAAGAAGCGCTTTTTCTTCCTGGCTGAGGTAGCAATACTTTTCTATTTCTTGGCTACTTGCGACCATTATAGCAAACGGTTTATTGACTCTATTCTTGCGTTGTCTAAGAAGATGTACGGCAGAGTTGCTGGTTGCATCACAGACCACGTGAAAGCCACCAACCCCTTTTACAGCGATAACAGCGCCTTCCCCCAGCATGTGCTGTGCCGTTATGATAGCCTTCTGTCCATCTGCAATGCTTTTGCCGGACATATCACCGTTTGTCAGCCAAATGCCAGGGCCACAGTGTGAACAGGCATTCGGCTGAGCGTGAAAGCGCCGATCACCCGGATCGTGATATTCGTGTTCACACAGCGGGCACAGCTCAAAAACACTCATGGTAGTTTTTGGTCTGTCATACGGGATATCCTTGATTATAGTGAAGCGCGGGCCACAATTGGTACAGTTAATAAATGGGTAGAGGTAGCGCCTGTCAGCAGGATCAAAAAGTTCTCTTAAGCAATCGGAGCAGATACTGATATCGGGTGATATCAACACAAACTTATCTTCTGTGTTCTTGCTTAGGTGAATGATAAACGACTCATGGCCTATGGGAGGTAAAATACTGATATCAATGTCTTCGATGACCGCACGCGGTGGAGCTTTGTTTGTAATATCATTCGTGAACTTATCCAAAACAAATACGGGGCATTCGGCTTCTATCACCACGCCCTCCGTAGAGTTAAGCACCCATCCGCTTAAGCCATATTCACTGGCCAAGCGGTAAATAAACGGTCTAAAACCAACTCCCTGCACCACGCCTTTAACAACAATCCTAGCTCTTGTTAACCGGGTGTCAATATTCCCGGGTTCGCTTTCTGCAGAACGTATATTTGGTCTCTTTGCGTACTTATCCATTTTAACATGGTTATTTACCATCGCTTGTATCCGTGGTTCTTCCTATTCTCCGATAAAAGACTTCAATGTCAGTGCTTCTCCAGAGGCAGTACCTATTTTGAGTTCTGCATTGCTGACAATTGTACCCTCACCTGCCACTCGAAAACAAAATTGCAGCTCTTCATTGCTGATATGACTGTCACTGCCCATATCTACACTAATTTCTGTCACTGCATTAATATGATTTTCTTTGGCACGCGCGCAAACCGAATCTACCAGCCCTTGGGCCATACTCATACCATGCATAATTACTAATAGACCTCCCGGTAATGTGTTGGCAAAACTTCGGGAACAGCTTTCTGAGTTACTGTATCATCTTTTGTAATAAATAGGCCAGTCTTGCTCACTCAACATAACCAATTTACTAGAGATGGTGCAACCTTGTTTACACTTGTTTTGTCACAAGTTTATGCCTAACCAAATGGCATATATGAATCATCAGGAACTGCTGGAACTTGTTTAAAAAACTGGAATACCACTAAATGGTTTTGGGGGCAAATAAAAAAACGGCCCTGAAAAGGCTAATTTTGATCGTAAATTTATTACGATGGTGAGCCGCCCGGGTATCGAATCAGGGACACCCTGATGAAAAGTCATAACTATATGCAACCGTTTTCAATCAATACCGAGTTTTTACGGGAACAACAAAAGAATAGCACAAATAGATGTTTTCTTATTATCTATTCCAATCATATCAGAGCACAGCATCATAGGTTCTCGCCGCTGAATAGATTGATAGCAGAAATCTTTCTAACTAGAAACAAGTGTAAACATGGTTGTGGTAATAAAGTATTATGGTTATCTTAGGTTTCAGAGGGCTACATGTTCTTACATGTAAAGAATCATCCTTATCAAATAGTAGCAATATATGGTGATTTATATCGTAAGATAATATATCCTTAGCCCGCATAATATTGGGAGTAACGAAAAGAGCATCTCTTTTCTTAAATAATTTTGTTTTGGATTTGGTGCTTTATCGAGTAAAACTTGAGGGGACAAAGTGAAACTCCAAGTCAGAGTAATTCTTATAGTAATAGCGATCATGGCTATAATGGGCATTGTCTCTGGTGGAATTGTGCTTTATTTTCAACGAAGCGCAATGACAAATCAATTTGAGGATATGGGAATCGCCTTAACCGATGTATTACAAAGCTCTCTTGAACAGGGCATGCTTACCGGCGAACGCCAGGTTACGCAAGATGCTATGATCCGTATCGGAAGAGAAGATGTGGTTACAAGTGTTCATCTACTGTACTTGGATGGAACAATCGCAGCATCAAGCAACCCGTCAGATATTGGGCTAACATTGGACTACAATGAAGTACTTTTCACTTTGCAGTCAGGAGAGATTTCAAAAAAGGCCATAAGGCACGATGGGGAAAATGAATTCATAGTCGTTACTCCGATCTTGAATACAACAGAATGCCAGGGATGCCACAGCGCTGATAACAGCATTCTTGGTGCGATCGAGGTCGGAATTGACAGTACGTCACTGTACAGTCAAACTGAACGTCTGACTATATATATAGGTATCCTTGGTGGATGTACGTTTCTTGTCCTTGGCATTTTGCTTGCATTTGCATTGAAAAGAACAATGATCAACCCCCTATCCAAATTGGCCGAATCAGCGCTTAGTTTCACAAATGGCAATTATAAGGCAAGAGTCGATGTCACTAAAAAAGATGAGATCGGAATGCTTGCTAATGCATTTAATTCAATGGCTGATAGTGTTGAGCTCCGTACATCAGAACTTGAATCTTCACGTAAACAACTGGCCGATGCATTCAACGATGTGCTTGACAGTGCTCAACTTCATGCTATAGACCTTGAGGATAAAGTACAGCAGCGAACCAACGAACTATCTGCCTTAAACAAAGTTATTACCACTGTAAGCAAGTCTCTCAATAGAGAACGAATACTTAATAGTGCTATGAAGAAAATTATGGCAGTTATGGAAATAGAAGCCGGTTTTGTATATCTACTTGATGAAAAAACCGGACGATTGTTTACCAAAACCCCAAAGGACCTATCAAATGAAGATGTTAAAGAAGCCATAGTATTTGCGGAAACCAAAAGAGTTGAACCAAACAAAAGTCTTTTCAAAAAAGTGATTCAATCAAAAGAACCCATTGTTATTGGTAATATTGCAGAAAACAGTGAATTTGAAACCGTAATTGGAGAAAAGGAAAGAGTTCGATCAAGCGTCGGTGTGCCAATAAAATGGCAAAATGAAATATTAGGAGTTCTGTTTCTTTTCAGCTATACACCTAATCGATTTGATAACGATATAGTGCCTTTAATATTGGCTATGGGAGATGCAATAGGAGTAGCTATTAATAATGCCAGAACGGCACGTAGTCTAAGAGAAGCCAAAGTAATTCGTGATAATCTTCTGGAAAAACTCATATCAGCCCAGGAAGATGAACGTAAAAGAATCGCCCGGGAGTTGCATGATGAGGCCAACCAGTCCCTTGCAGCATTAATACTGAATCTTCAATTGATCACTAATATACTGCCTTCGAAATATAAAGATATCAAGCAGCAGATAGATGCTTTTAATAACAGGGTAATAGAAACAATCAATGTTATTCGAACTTTAGCATTGGAGCTGCGACCATCTATATTAGATGATTTAGGGCTTTCCATGGCCATAAAATGGTACGCAAAGGATTATTTAACAAGACGTGGCCTTAATGTAGATATTGATATTGCAGAGTCAAAATCAAAAATCCCAACTGATATTGAGACTATGTTATTTCGAATACTACAAGAAGCACTAACGAATATTATTAAACATGCCAAAGCAAGCTATGTTGTATTAAGATTGCATTTTGTTAGTTCTGTCATTATTATGAGTATAGAAGACAATGGCGAAGGCTTTGATGTTCAAAATACTTTGTCCGCGGAAGAAAGTAGACAGAATTTGGGCTTGCATGGAATGAGTGAGCGAGCAACTCTGCTTAAAGGAAAGCTCACCATTAATTCAACTTTAGGACAAGGGACAACGATACAAGTAGAAGTTCCGTTAGAGGGAGAGATTCAAGGTGAAAAATATTAAAGTATTTCTGGCTGATGACCATCTTTTGTTTAGGCAAGGCATCAAATCACTCTTAAGCAAAGTAACTGATATTGAGATTTTGGGTGAAGCTAGTGATGGAGAAGAAACAATTGCAAAAGTCCACAAGTTGAAGCCAGATGTAGTTCTAATGGATATAACAATGCCCAAAATAAATGGGCTTGAAGCAACCAAACTGATAAAAGAAAAACTCCCATCGGTTAAAATCCTGATTCTAACAATGCATGACACTGATCAATACCTGGCTGGAATGCTGGAAGCAGGAGCATCAGGTTATGTTGTTAAAACAGCCGCAAGTGATGAATTAATCACAGCCATAAGGGAAGTAAATGAAGGGGATGTACATTTGTATCCGTCTATCGCCCGTATGCTGGTGGAGGATTATTTGGAAAAAGCTAAGGAAGGTGGAGAGAAAGAAAGCACTGACGGGCTTACTCCGCGCGAGCATGAAATACTAAAGTATATCGCGGAGGGAAAGCAGAACAAAGATATTGCTGAATTATTATTTATCAGCGCTAGAACCGTACAGGCGCACCGAACAAATCTGATGGCAAAAATCGGGGCACACGATCGAACTGAAGTCGTGAAATATGCTATTCGCAAAGGACTGACAAAACTTGAGCATTAACACCTAATAAGATTATTTTACTAGCATCTAGACACTATTTTAAATAGTGTCTTTTTTTTTGCCCATCGTATCTAAAGGCTATGCTCAATTTACTATCAATATTGAATACAGATTTACAATCAGCATCGAATGTTAAAACTAACTATAGAAGCCTATAGTTTAATTGGATGCAAGAATATCGAATAAACAAAAAATAAGATTATATCTTGTACGGAGATACAAATGAATAAAGTAAAAGTGCTAATAGCTGCTAAAAATAGTCTGGTTCGCAAGGATATTTGCACCCTGCTTGAAGTTAGCAACCAAATTAAGGTAGTTGGTGAAATATCGGATGCAGGAACTATAGAAAATCATGTCAGTGGGAATAAAGCAGACGTAGTTGTTATGGACATGGATTGGCCGGGTATGGATGAAACCGAGATAGTTCGCATGATTCGTAAGAACAATATTGATATAAAAGTGGTGATCCTGGCCGATCAAAATTATAAGACTCGTATTTTGCATAACCTTAAGGCTGGTGCCAACAGTATTATTTTGAAAAAAGCAATGTCCACGGATTTAATTTCGGCCATTTTAACTGTATATGAAGGTGGTTATGTTCTTTATCCATCTATAGCAAGAACTGTGGTTAATGATTACATGCGGTATGTAAATCGAATTAAACGTGTTGATTATTATGACAGGCTCACTGAACAGGAAAAACATGTATTGAAGCTGATGGCTGAGGGATTTAATACCAGAGAAATCGCAGACCTTACATTTTTTGATGTTCAAAAGGTTAGAGAATACAGAATAAATATCATGAAGAAGTTAGCTATAAATGATCGTAGTGAACTTGTTAAATACGCAATTAACCATAGTGTTGCAGATATTAACTCGAGATGAGGGACGAGAAGGATTTTGCTTGAATCGTTTGATTCAAAGCATCGCGTTGAAGGATAGATATGGATTATCTTGGTATTGAATTACATGATATTACGATTGCAGTTGTACTTGGCTTGATAATTATGGTCGGGCTGATTGGAGGACGCTTGGCCGCCATGGTCAAGCTGCCATCCATTACCGGCTACCTGTTGTTCGGCATTCTACTTTGCCCCAAACTATTTCACATTATACCAGAGGACCTTCTGGTGGACGTCTCTGATGTTATAACGCCGATCGCCTTAAGCGTTATCGCTTACATTATAGGTGGCAGCCTGCGCATAAGCGAGCTTAAAAAATTAAAGGGAAGCGTTACATATATCACACTTCTTGAGAGTACAGGGGCATTTGTTGTGGTGTTCCTGCTCATCGCCTTTGCCGGTTCATGGCTTTTGGGTGATACCGGTTTAGTGGGTTTAACACCATACATTGGTCTCGGGCTGGTTGTGGCTGCAGCCGCCTTGCCATCCGCCCCCGCGGCTACGGTTGCCATAATACACGAGACCGGGGCCAAGGGTGTTATGACCACAACACTATTGAGCGTTGTGGCGCTGGATGATGCCTTAGCCGTGATAATATTCGCGGTGGTCGCAGGGCCTGCCGCAGGACTCATCAACGGCACAAGTAATTTTTCGCTGAAAGAGATGCTGGTAGTGCCATTTGCTCATATCGGATTATCAATCGTACTGGGGGCTGCTTTTGCCTTCCTCACGATCTACATTTCCCGCTATATTCGTGGTCAGCACAAGCAGCTCACCATAATGATTGTTGCTGCGGTAATACTCTGTGGCGGAGTGGCTGAAATGCTGCACTTGTCGCTGATCATTGCAAACATGGCCTTTGGGTTTGTGGTTCTCAACAAGACCAAGCAAACACGCCTCATTGAGCCTATAGAAAACATTGAAGACATTATCTTTGTGATGTTCTTTACCATTGCAGGTACACATTTTGATTTCAGTAATATATTGCTGGCCGGTTCTCTGGGAATTGCATTGCTTCTGGCCAGAAGTGCAGGCAAGTATGGTGGCACATGGTTGGGTGCCAGCTTATCCAAATCTCCGAAAGAAGTTAAGAAGTATATGGGTCTTGGGCTTTTCCCCATGGCAGGGGTTACTCTTGGCCTGATGATGCTGGTTCTGGATAATCCTGCCTTTGATTCCATAAGCAGTGTGCTGATGAGTGGAATGCTTGCCTCGGTAATAATCAATGAGCTCATTGCACCTCCGCTAATGAAGCTTGGCATCCTTAAGGCGGGAGAAGGACATCATAAGAAATTGCCGTAACATTGCAATCCAATCCATTTGTTGATATGTGAAAAATAAAACTAGGAGGATGATACGATGTATAAAAGGATAATGGTTTTACTAAAAAGTTCCAAGTCAACTGAATATGCACTGTCGTATGCTGAACGACTATCGACCAGGTTCCAGGCTGATCTGCATTTGCTGTACCTGCGAGATGAAGGAGGCAATGCCGGTGAGATTACTCGTGCAAAAATAGCCACGGGCATAGCCAGTGCGGGCAGGAGATCAACGACCATCGTCAAGGAGAGGGAAACCAATGTCAAGGCGGTTGAACTTGCGGGTTACACAGCAAAAAATATTGCGGCGTATGCCAATAGCGAAAAGATCGACCTGATAGTAACAGAGCAAAACGAGCTAGGTGCCAAACGATGTGGCATGACAAAGCTGGTGGAAACACTTCTGAATCTGATAGAGCAACCCATCCTGATAGTTAACCCTGGCAAGATGATACAGGATAACGATATGTTAGGCAGGATACTGGTGCCACTGGATCAGAGTATTGAAGGTGAGACTATATTACCTGATGTAGAACGACTGGCATACAATATGAATTCGGAAGTAACGCTGTTTAACGTCATCCCGGTAGAGCTTGATTCCATGGCCATTGCGATTACCTCTCATCTTAGTTATAGGGAAAAAGAGACTAAAAATACAACAGCTATTTCATTGCACTACTTGGAAGAGGTTGCAGATAACCTCTGCGAAAAGAATATAGCGGTACGATGTGATGTCCAGTCAGGATCGATAGATGAAGAAATATTGGCCTATGCCGATCAAATGAAAGCCGATCTGATTGCTATATCTACTCAGGGATATTCGAAAATCGGCAAGTGGTTTTTTGGCAGCACCACGTCCAAGGTTATGCGTAAAGCAAATACAAACCTATTGCTTATAAAGCAGCGCAAGTAGAAGGCGGATTAAATAGTTTTAGATGTTTGCTAAAGATTTTGCTAGAGTATTTGTAATGATAGGAAGACCTAGGTGAGTATTGAACAGTACGGGCAGTTCCAATCTTATTGGGAGAAAACAATGAAAAGTCTTGATAAAATTGCTCCTGAGCAATTCATCCACGGAGTCAATGAATGCTCTATACCAATGAGTAGGAATACGGATGCATTTAGCGCAGTTGATACGGATGCCAGAGTTGGCCTGCTATATGAGCCTCCCCTGACATATGTTCTCAGCAAAATGGAAATATGCGGGTGGAGGCTCGGCGACTATGTGGCAATGCCGCAGCTTTGCATCAGAACGGATTACGACAGCGCTCCAAGTAGAATAGCGCTGAAACAAGGGAAGATCGCTCGACATCCAAGAGTAATTGATTGGCATCGGGTTGATGTAGGTCCTATCGTTTTAGTCGCTCGCCAAAAATATTGGTTGGTGGCCCGAGCAATAAGTCTAAATATTATAAAAGAAGCTAAAGACGGGCAAAACATACCGGTTATGGTGGAACAACCCGATGGTAAATGGATACAGATGGAAAATCAGAGTGAGCCCTCATTTCGACCCATCCTCAGATTCTATGGCAGAATACTGCCTATGGACAAGGTAGGTTTTTAGCTAACAGTGGCATATAAGCCGAGCACAAATGGAGACGAAACTACCTTTATCGTACAACTGCTTGGTATTGCACCGGTAGATATGCTGATGCCTGTGAATTTCAACCTTTGTGATTACGCTTACGTTTGATATTTAAATCCTCGATTTATCTCAATTCTAAAGTCCTCAATTTAATTCGAATAACTTTGGCATTCAGTTAACATTATCCTCAAAAACAGCAAAATCTTGCCAACATTATACTCCCACAGGCCAATTTTTAGCTTAACCCAAACATGTACTCGCACGCCTGTACAACCGATACACGATATTGGTAGTATTGGGGTACTAGTATGTATATACATTATGTTATCCGTTCTAGTATAATATTAATAATGAGGAGGTGATAAAATGTTATTGGCAAAGTGGCATTTATTTATACCACTCTTGTTTTTTATAGGCTTCTGGGCCCTAACCATACTGGCGATGAATCTGAAAGAAGATAGTATAATAAACCGTCGACTAAGAGGAAGAGGGTCATTAACCATTGGGGTCTCCATGATTGCTTGGTCATTAATCATGGTTGGCATGGTCCCTAAGCTGATTGGTTATTAATAAAGAGTGCGCATGACATCCTGTACCTGTACCTGTACCTGTACCTGTACCTGTAGATTATTCTAGCCTCAGTAGCATAGCCTGTGTCCCGTTAGTAGTTAATCTAATCTATCATGCTTAGTGAATCATTTCCTCACAATGCCATTACTTGGCAGTGCCTTACGATAGCGATTACCCTTACCTAATATGACCACTGTTCCCTCTTGCCAGTTGAAGTCCTTTGCTTCTACATTGACAGCTTCAGATAGTCTCATTCCTGAATACCACAATAGGTTCAGAAATGCCCCCAAGAAGTGGTATAATCAGCGTGTCGTTAACCTAGTGGGCTGACACCCTGCCCCAAAATACAATCGCCCCGAATAATTCGAGGTGGCCCTATATTAGACCTCTGGCACAGCGAAGTCAATGATCGACCTCTATTATAATCACAAAACATGAAGCTGATGGTAAAGCGTTTTATCAGGCGCCTGTTCCGTAATCGAGCGTCACCACACCATAGTCATCAACCACACCCAAATCATCATCAGACTGCACAATCACGTGGATACTGGCACCATCGCTGCTGAAAAACACATAGCGGCCATGCGCATAACCCGATATATCACCAAACTGGAACAGTGGCAAGTTAATCGTTTGTTCCCGGGTAAAATCTTCATCGTCATATATCCATACTTCTGTATCGGTATACTTATTATCATGGGGTATCAGTGCAATCTTATTGTCTACGGTATATTGACTCAAATGCGTTATTCGCCTGACTTCCTCAAATTGTCCCACCACACCATCAACGGTGGCATCACAATAATGGCGCTTATCATACAAAGCGCTACACCGGCCACGGTCACAACTCCGAAATCACTCATCATAGGGAAGCTGGAGGCCATCATCACTCCGAATCCACCCAAGGTGGTAATACCAGTAGCGATTATAGCCCGCCCCATCTTGGAAGCAGCTACCTCCATCGCTTCTGACGGAATCAAGCCATTTGCTTTTTCTTCCTCGTATCTGCTGGTAAGTAGTACCATGAACTCGGTGTTTATGCCGACAACCAATATGCCCATGATTGCGGTTATCGGGTTTATGCCGATACCCGATATATACATAACCAGAGAAAGAAGTCCTATCACCAGCCCCGTAGGCAATATGATGAAAATCGTTTTTGCCAGTTTACGATAGATCAGCAGCAATATCAGCAATACGGCAATTATGCACAGCGAATTGAGCATCAGTCTGGGGCCTATGATAGCACCCACCATTTGTGCGCTCAGCGCCGTGGAGCCCACTTTTACCCATGAGGTAACATCCTCGGCATTTGCATCTGCTGTTATCGAGTCAAGCAGATTATATATCTCCACCAACGAAACGCCCTGCGCCCTCAACGTTACACTGGCAGTCTTGTTGTCCAATGATATAACGCGGGCAACGACGGCAAGTTGGGTATTACGCATACCGTCCACCACGCCGTCTATGTGTGCCTGCTGCGCTTGCTCTATAGTTATGCCAAATTGAGTATCAAGCGCTTCGCCGATCAAAGTTGCCGGACTGTCAGCAGTTTTAACATTGTCATACTTAGCGATTTCTGCAGCTTCAAAACCCTTCAGCCACAGCAAGAAGTCTTTATCTGTAACATCATCAGCTTCCACCATAAAGTCCAGACCAGTGCCTGACCCGCCCGTCACCTCGCGCAAGCGGCGCACCTCGATGAGCTCAGGTATGTCCTGAGGAATCAGTTCAATCATATCTGTTTTTACTGGAAGCCACTGATCGACGATGCCTCCGGCTGCTCCGGCAGCCAGCGCTATCAAAAATATGGGTAGCGGGTTTTTAATTACAAAGCGGGCTATACGCGCCAGCGCCCGTTCGATGCGGTGATTGGCCTCCTGAGACGACTCCCCAAGCTGGGCTACCGGCTTTTTCTTATCGATCAAGTAAAGAACGCTGTTGAGTAAAAACAGGCCAACTATATAGGACATAATTACGCCTACAGCCAGTGTCAATCCGAAGTCTTTTATCATGGGAACGCTGGATATATAAAGCGTAATGAACCCGATAACCGTTGCCAGAAGCGCGATACCCACCACCGGCCACATCGCTTTGACAGACTTTACTATCGCCTGCTTAACCGAATCACTACGTGTCAATTCCTCTTCATACCGGTTATGGAACTGGATAGAAAAATCGATTCCAAGACCAATGAGTATGGGCAACACAGCCATTGTCACCATTGATACAGGAACCCCAATATATCCCATGATGCCAAATGTCCATAATGCGCCAATTCCAACCATAAGCAGCGACAGCAACCGCCAGCGCACCTTGAATATGAAAAACAGTATCAGGGCCATGAGTCCAACAGCAAGGCCGAAAAGCAAACCCATATCGCTGCCCATACTCCTTGTGATGGCACTAAATACCTTGCTCATATCAATAACGGTAGCTTTGACGCCGCTCATCGGATTTTGATCAAAGAACTTCTCGATATCCCGCACGGATTGTAACTGCACATCATCGCTCACATTGCCAGCGGGGGTAATTATCAGCAAACTGTTAGCATCATCAACAGGTTGTGGGCCAAGCACCCGTAAATACCTGTCATCATCAGCCACCATCTGGCCAAGTTCGTCAATAGTCGTTAGATGTGCCAGACCCAGCGAGCCTTCAAGCAGCACTGTAATGGATTCACCGCCAAACTGCTCCTCGTATTTTGTGTTATCTATAAAAATCTGCGCCTCAGGCGACACCATCATGTCCATGCCGCTCTCAGGGCTCATCATGACTGCGCCAGGAATGGCAGTTACAGACAGTACTACCGCCGCTATTACAAACCACCACGGTTTTTTCTCCACTATTATTGCCAGTTTTTCAGCTAGTGATTTCATTTGCCCACCTTGTATCTCCGAACCAATCGAGTAACTTTTAATCTGCCAGGTTCTGCTTCAAAATATTGTCCATTAAAAACTGCGTACTTCCCACTGCCAGCTTGAGTTGATCCAGAGTAAGTGTTTGTAACATACCCTCTACCTGACTCTGCCCCCAACGCCACAAACCTCCCGCCAGTTCTTCACCCTTCTTGGTTAGACGACAAACAACCACACGTCGGTCCTGCGGGTCGGCCTCACGAGCCACCATTTCTTTCTTTACAAGGTTATCGACAATGCCAGTGGTAGTGGACATGACAGCATCCATAGCAGATGCCAGATCACTCATACGCTTCGGCCCTGTAGAATTCAATACAAAAAGAAGCCTCAGTTGCACCAGTGTGACATCCGCCGAAAGCCATTGCTGTGGCAGCTCTGGTATCAGTGTATTGAAGATTTGATCGGATAAAGCCAGTATTTGCTTTACCAATGCGTTTCTTTCCTGTAACATATACTTCCTCCATGCCTAATATTACGATGTATAGAATATTTCGTACTACACGAAATATATCATAGGAATTAGGATCAAGTCAATCCCTTTTCTAGCGAGGTATGGAAGAATGCGCGATCAAAGAGGGCAGGAATAAAAGTTATTCTGTGCTGGCATTATATCATCACCGGCTAGGTTGGCAAGAAGAGGGCAGTTACCGGGATGTCTGTCCACTGATGCGTACGATTGGGGGATACCATTTGCTTTCGCAATTCATTGACATATCTCTAAAATATAACGTAACCTATAATTAATAATGTATAGAAAGAGGATCAAATTGAAAAAAACTTTCATAGCGGCATTTTTATTAATTGTGCTAGTGATGTCTCTAGCCGTTGGTATTGTACCTGCGGTAGCACAGCCAAGCAGTATAGCCATCAACGAGGTCATGGCCAACCCTGCGCGTGTTTCAGACAACAATGGTGAATGGGTGGAGCTGTATAATCCCACCACCGCTGATATAGACATAAATGGCTGGACCATTAAAGATGATTACTTGGATAGCCATGTAATAGATAATGGAGAGCCTTTACTTGTACCCGCTGGAGGATATCTCGTTCTAGGTAATAATGATAATCCGAGCGAAAACGGAGGCGTTAATGTTGCCTATTCATATTACAATCCTGATCGTTTTACTAATTCATTCCATTTAGCGAACCAAGGCGATGAAGTGGTAATTGTTGATTTAACAGATACAGTTGTTGATCGTTGTACGTATATCAGATCATGGACCGGCGTATCCTGGTCCCTAAAAAACGCAGCATTGGATAACACCTATATAAATATGAACTCTAGTTTAAGCTGGTACCTCTCCAACGCAATTTACGGTGTGGGTGATCGAGGGACACCTGGTCAGCGTAATGGCTATGCCGATGATCTCACAAATGAAACAATTGATGAGGTGGGAGATTTAGTCGATAATGGAGAACTTGATAGTGGACAAGGGAAAGCACTGTCATCAATATTGGAAGTGGCTCTCGGTAAGATAGAGGAAGACAACACCTCCACTGCCACAAACCAGCTGAACGCTGCGATCAAGAAAATTAAAGCATGGATGAAATCTGGCAAAATCAGTTCGGAAGATGGGCAAGCACTGATAGATGCTATCAATAATATATTAGCGGCTTTATAATCACTTACCTAATTTGCTGCACTAATTGAGGCTGGATATAAATATCCAGCCTCATGTCATTTATGTACGAACATCGGTATGTCTGTTAAACAATTACCGTAGATCGTTTTTGATTTGTTCAAACTCCGCTTTGGATATCTCACCTTTTGCGTATCGTTCTTTCACTATATCAAGTCCACTTTTGTTTGTAGTAGTGGTTGTTTCTTGAGTGAAACGTTTTATTCCCCAAACTACCAGAGCAATGATTATGCCCCAAAAAACAAACATCCCGATATTGTGGAGTGGAGTTAAAGTAACGATATCGAGAACCGTTACGGAGCTGACTAACCTAATAAGGCAATACTCAAATCATCTAGCTGCAGGAATAGTAAAATGGAATATACTGCCTTTTCCAACTTCGCTCTCAACCCAGATTTTACCTTTATGTGCTCCAACTATCAGTTTGCAAATGGTCAAACCCAGCCCCGTACCTTTTTGGCCAGATACCTTCCCCGTACTTACCTGCCGATATTTATCAAAAATAAAAGACAATTCGCCTGCAGCAATGCCTACACCTGTATCTGATACACTAACCTGAATAAAATCACCATCTTGGGATTCATTGACCGACACAATAATGGAACCACCTTTTTCAGTAAACTTCATGGCATTGGTCAGTAGATTCAGCAGCACTTGCTCTATGTTGGATTCATCCCCAAATACCAATGGTAGTTTGGATTTTATCTTTAAATTAATACCAATATCTTTGAGTTCGGCTTGAACTTCTAATAATCGTATTGCTTGGCTAATAGGTTTGCTGACGTCTACTCGCTGGAACTCAATATCGATTTGTCCTGACTCTAACTTAGAAACGTCAAGGTAATCATTAATTAACATCAATTGCTTATCTATAGCTTCCTTCATTATTCCGCAAGCCATATGCTGTTTCTCCGATATGGGTCCTAAAGCTTCTGAAACCAGCAGCTCAGTGAATCCCTTTATTGAGTTCATTGGGCTACGAAGATCGTGCACAATCATACTGGTAAAATCTCTCCTGAGTTTATCTAATTTTTCCTGTGTGCGCTTCTGCTGGGTGATGTCTCTAAAAATACTACGTGTTGCTCCGGGCTTTCCATTCTCAAATGCACAATTTACATTTCCTTCAACATCTATCTTTCGGCCGTCTTTAGTAAGAAATGTTGCTTCTACATTATTTATTACCTCGCCACTCATAACGCGCCCAAACACAACTCGGCAATGCTCCAGGTTATCCGGATGGATGACATCGAACATACTAAGATTCTCGATTTCGCTCTGGTTATAGCCAAGAGTCTCTTTCCAAGCTCTATTTACATACAGATATCGACCCTCAATATCCACACTTTGTATAAGGTCATTGGCGTTTTCAAATAAGTCACGATATTTCTCAGCGTCTTCAAGAAGCCTTTTTCCATTTACCATATCCTTCGACAATATCCACTCCTAGTTTCTATTAGACTTTGTTTCCATTATCCGATCATTAATGATGAAGTGTCAAGAAGTCAATCAATAGCGTTCTTAGAAGCTAAGGTTTATTTACATACTCTCGAAATCGTATAGCCCACCCTTACGCATGGCTGAATAAACATCTCGGTGGCGCTGAGGGGATATAATGTGGCAATTTGCTGAGACAAGTAAATATCTGGATAACTAATTATGCTATATAAAGTGCTTTACATATAGTAGGCACATTTCGCCTTTACACATTCCTTATTGCGCTCTGAATAGCTACAAGCCATTGGTTGATTATTACCCAATTTTATATCAAGCTCTTCTTGCAAGAATTTAATAGCAATTTCAATAGATCTGCGGCTTGATCTCTTACAACAACGAGGATGCCCATCAACCATGTTACTTAGTGCATTCGAGGTTGCTTCAATAGCTAAGGAACGTGGTTTTCCAGTCAATGGAGTGGCTTCTTTAATAATGCTGATTGCTATTCCAACACCTATCGCTGCACCGCATGCCCCATAAAAACCACACCATCCACCAGGAACCTTTGTCCCCCTTTTTATCGCTTGCTCAATAGCTTCTTCCGGAACTGAGTATCCTGTGTTTTTTACTGCTGCTACAATGACAGCAGGTACTATAGAATGATGTTCCGGGCCATGTAAAGGCAACGCTGGGTGAGCCAGTATAGTTTCAAGAATTTCGACTGGGTTAGTAGAATTAGAGGAATTTAATACGTTTCTTAGTATTTGTATGGCTTCTGCTGAATGACACGAGTCACAAACATAGTGTCCCTCAGGGCAATATATATTTGTATTGTGTATTTCCCCACAGAATATACAGCTTTTAGATATAGGCGTAGCCTGGTAAATTAGAGGAATACCACATACTCCGCAGTCATCTTTGGAATTAAGCTTCGCGTCAAGGTTAAATTTTGAAGTCATTATGATATACCTCAATCTATAATCCAAAGCTGTAATATTTGCATTATACACCATTCTTTTGGAATGAATTAATCAATTTCTTCTTAGTATCTATTCTGTCTGCCAGAAAGAACGGGGAGTTTACCTCTCTGCGAGATTTTATGTCAAGAACAGAGGTGAGCCAGCCCATAGCAGAAAACCTGATCAAGGTCGGAGCCTTTGATGATTTCGGAACTAGGTCTTCCCTGCTGCAGCAGTTTGTAAGCATTATCACGATCAAACAGCGAACGGCGAAGGGCACAGTGCTGCTGCCTGAACACGATGGATCTGAACTGAATTCTGCCTTCGAACAACCTTCTGCTCAAGCACATATGGACGAACGTGACCTGCTACCTATTGACCTGTCGATGGAAAAAAGATGGGTGGGCATTTGGCTGTCGACTAGATAGCGCCGGAACCGCTTGAGCGAAGATTCATACCATTCAGTGGTAACAGGGCTCTTGGCCTCGGTCTGGCAAGATAGGCGAAATCCGGCAATCAGGGTGTTCAGTTCGAGATAGGTGTTGTTCATGTTACTCCTCCGCGGAAATCAGGCTGACAGATCTACTGTTAATCAGGGTGACAAATTTCGGGGCAAATAAAAAATCGGCCCCGAATTGGCCGATTCTGATCGTAATTTTTGTTATGGTGAGCCGCCTGGGTATCGAACCCAGGACACCCTGATTAAAAGT
>JABGRK010000015.1 GCA_018648325.1 Chloroflexota bacterium | reverse complement strand
ATAACACGTAATAGTATACTACAACCACAACAAATAAAATGCTATCAAGTCGGTCCAGAATTCCGCCATGACCGGGTATAATACTGCCCGCATCCTTAACACCGGTGCTGCGTTTAAACTTGGACTCCGTCAGATCGCCCAATATGGCAAATACAGGGATTAAACAACCCAACAAAATCAACTGCCAAGTAACACTGATGCTAAGAATATATGCCAGCAGCACAGTTGCACCAAGGCCTCCTGCAAATCCACCGGCCGCTCCCTCCCACGTCTTGCCCGGGCTAATGCGCGGTGCCATCTTATGCCTGCCCCATAACCGACCGATCATATAAGCAAACGTATCGGCGGCAAACGTAGCAAAAAGTGCAATAATAATCCACCTGCGACCAACATCCCATCCGTCAACGCCACCAACACCTCTTAGTGCGATAAAATGACTGCCAAGCCAGCCTACGTATATAACTCCGGCAACCGTCCACAGCCATTTTGCAACAGTAATAGCGCCGGGCCGTTTAGTGAATCGGTGCAGATAATAAGCAAAATAACCAGTCAGTGCCACAACAGCCCCCAGAGAAGGAAGAATATTGGGAAAGGTGGTTAAACTGGGATGACTGCTAAAATACGCATAAAAAACAAACAGAGCGGTAATAATCAGCCCAACCGTAACATAAGGATGAACGCCTATGGACCTGACAACCTTGTAGAACTCATAAACCCCAAGCAGAATCACTGCGCCGAACAGGGCAGCATAAAGCCAATACGGAGCAAACCATATCGTGCAAATCAGAATGGGGATAAGTACTAGGGCGCTTATGACCCTTGCTCGGAGCATATAGTCTTCTCCCGGGTCTTATTTTCCTTTATCCAAGGCGCCAAAACGCCTTTTGCGCCTGCTGTATTCCACAAGCGCCTTGTCGATCTCTTTTTTGTCAAAGTTTGGCCAAAGAACCGGAGTTGAATAATATTCGCTGTAAACAGACTGCCACACAAGAAAATTACTCATACGCATCTCTCCGCCAGTGCGGATAATAAAATCGGGGTCCGGCGTGCCTGCGGTATAAAGATGGTTGCCCAGCATTTCCTCATCTATTTTATCAGACGGAATAGCATCATTAATTATCTTCCTGACCGCCTCAAGAATCTCAGATCGCCCTCCGTAATTAAAGGCCACACTAAGAACAAGCCCTGTGTTACTCGCGGTCAGCTTGACTGCTTTGGCTATCTTGGATTGCAGCTTAGCCGAAAGCCCCGGCAAATAGCCTAAATGCTGTATTTTTACATTGTTCTCGTTGAGCTTTAAAGCCTCTTTTTCGATAACATCAATCAAAATACCCATAAGCCCATTTACTTCGCTCTCGGGACGATTCCAGTTCTCTGTGGAAAAAGCATACAAAGTGAGGTATTTTATCTTATACCTGGCAAAAAGCTCAATCACACTGCGGATGTTTTCGGTGCCTGCACGATGACCCGCAATGCGGGGCAGGTGCTTTTTTTGAGCCCATCTGCCGTTTCCGTCCATGATAACAGCCACATGGTCAGGATATGTAGAGATTTGGGGAGGGACCGCTTTTGAAACGTCAGGCTTTTTCCTGAAAAAAAACACCAAACGCCCCCTATACCTGCATCAGTTCGGCCTCTTTGATTTTAGCAATATCTGCTATCTGAGCTACATAATTATCTGTGAGTTTCTGCAGCAGTTCCTGCCCACGTTTTAGGTCATCTTCTGATATCTGTTTGTTCTTCTGAAGGGAGCGCATTTCCTCAATGCCGTCACGTCTGATATTGCGTACCTCAACCCGGCCAGTCTCAACTCGTGTGCCAACCATCTTCACCAGTTCCCTGCGTCGTTCCTCGGTTAGCTGCGGAATGGTGAGCCTGATTACCTTGCCATCGTTGGATGGCGTAAGGCCAAGATTCGATTTTAAAATCGCTTTTTCGATTGCCGATAGCGCCTGTTTGTCCCACGGATTAATCATAATTTGTCTTGCCTCAGGCACAGTAACACCGGCTATCTGATTGAGCGGAGAGACAGTTCCATAATATTCAACCTGAACATGATCCACCAGCCCGGAACTTGCCCTGCCGGTACGAATAGCCGCCAGATCCTTTTTCAAGGCTTCAACCGCCTTTTGCATCCTGTCGTCTACATCTAGTTCAATCTCATCAATCATTTTAAAACCTCTTTTGAAAATAATTGGATAATGCTAAGATAGAAATGCTAATCCGAAACAATGGTACCGATATCCTCACCGGATACCACCCGTTCAATGCCATGATCCGCCTTAAGATTGAAAACAATTATAGGAAGATCGTTATCCATACAAAGTGAAAGTGCAGTGGCGTCCATGATCTGCAAACGCTGATTTAAGCCATCAAGATAAGTGAGTCTCTCAAACTTTTTTGCATTCGCATTCTGCTTCGGATCTGCATCGTATACCCCATCAACCCCGTTTTTGGCCATAAGCAAGGCCTCGGCCTCAGTCTCAATTGCCCTCAAAGATGCAGCAGTGTCGGTAGTCATATAAGGATTCCCGGTACCGGCTGCAAAAATAACCACCCTGTTTTTCTCCAGATGCCGCATGGCACGGCGGCGTATGTACGGCTCAGCCACGGATTGTATGTTTATTGCCGATTGGGTTCTTACGTCTACACCCGTTTTTTCCAGCGCATCCTGTAGTGCCAGTGCGTTAATTATGGTGGCCAGCATCCCGGCATAATCCGCGGTTGCCCGATCCATACCGTTAGCCTCAGCAGTAGAGCCACGGAATATGTTGCCTCCGCCAACCACTACAGCTACCTGAGTGCCCGAATCCACTACACTTTTTATCTGCTCGGCTATATTAAAAACAGTGGCGGGATCGATGCCAAGGGCTTTATTGCCCCCCATCAATGCCTCGCCACTAAGCTTGAGCAGAATTCGTTTGTATTTATTCTTCATTACGAGCAGCCTAATTCGTACCTGTTAAACCTCTTAACTTGTATATTCTCGCCCACCTTGGCTATAACCTCATTGATGAGGTCCTGAACAGTTAAACTATCATCTCTGACAAATGGCTGAGAAAGCAGGCAATCCTGTTTGGGATCAACATCCTGCCCCTCCGGGACATCGTCCTGACTAACATACGTGGGGGCCATTGCAGTTATCTGCATGGCAATATTGCGCGCCAGATCCTTAAACTGCTCAGTTTTGGCCACAAAGTCGGTCTCACAATTTACCTCAACCATGGCACCTATCCGTCCGTTATGCACATAAGTTTCAACAAGTCCGTCACCGGTGGCACGATTTGCCTTCTTGTTTGCCGTCTCAAGACCCTTTTCTTTAATAATCTGGCAAGCCTTGTCAAAGTCTCCAGCCGCATCTTTAAGTGCCTTTTTGCAGTCCATAATTCCAGCGCCTGTTTTTCCTCTAAGCGTCTTTATAACTTCTATAGTAATCTCCACAAATAGTCTCCCTTTTTTATGATTCTTCTTTTTCCGGGCTATCGATCGATTCTGCGACACTTTCGGCAGCAGTTTCAACGGCGACGTCCGCTACAGGCGCAGCCTCTACCGCAACCTCTGCAGCAGCTTTTGCAGCTGCCTCCACCGCAGCGGGATCAGGATAAGAAACATCCGGATAGGAGACTTCCGGACCTCCCTCCTGCATCACTTCTTTCCTTAAAGACATACCTTCCAGCACTGCATTGGCCATGGTGGAACAAAGCAGTCGTATCGCTTTTATAGCATCATCATTTGCCGGCACAAGCATATCTATTTCATTGGGATTACAATCGGTATCAACAGTGGCTATTACCGGAACACCCATCTTTTTGCATTCGGCAACCGCTATAGATTCCTTGGCCGGATCGATAATAAAGACCGCACCGGGAATTCGGGTCATCTCTTTAACTCCGCCAAGCCTTCTGTTGAGACGAGTTATCATCTCATCAAGTTTAAGCGCCTCTTTTTTAGGAAGCAGTTCAAAATCTCCCTTTTCCTTGCGATCCTCAAGCTGAACCATATAATCTATCCTGGTCTGGATGGTACGGAAATTGGTCATCATTCCACCCAACCATCTTTGATTCACATAGCACATTCCGCAGCGATCGGCCTCCTGTTGTACCGACTCCTGTGCCTGCTTTTTGGTTCCCACAAACAGGATATCCTCACCACTGGCAACTATGTCTCTAACAAACTCATATGCCTTATGTAATAAAACCACAGTCTGTTCAAGGTCTATAATATGAATGCCATTGCGCTGAGTGTAAATGTAACTCCTCATGCGGGGATTCCATCGTCTTGTCTGATGGCCAAAATGTACTCCAGCCTCTAAAAGTTCCTTTATGCTAACCGCCACTAATCTTAAATCCTTTCTATTACCGATGTGTTTACGTAACTAAACTGATAGTGCAACATACTTAATATTGCAGAATAATCTCAAGCGTTCTAGATTAACTTATCAATTTTATCATAAACAGGTTCCAATGACAACGCAACGATGTTGCCTGTTTCAAGCGTTATACAGTAAACTGTTTAGCGGATATGTAATATGAAAGCATTGATTCAGAGAGTAAACAAAGCATCGGTCAGCGTAAACGGCGATATTACAGGGAGAATCAGCCGCGGTCTGGTTGCACTGATCGGCGTAGGTAAAGACGACGGGGAAACAGATGCACGCTATCTGGCGGACAAAACAGCACAGCTGCGTATATTCGCCGACAGCGACGGCAAATTTAATCTATCCGCAATAGATATATCAGGCGGAATTCTGGTGGTAAGCCAGTTTACACTTATGGCCTATACCGCCAAAGGACGCCGTCCCAGCTTCACCGACGCAGCACCACCCCAGCAAGCGGAAGAACTGATCAATCAATACATATCGTGCCTGAAAGAAACCGGCCTTAAAGTACAAACCGGCGTTTTTCAGGCCTATATGCAGGTGGAAATCCACAACGACGGCCCGGTAACCATCATGCTTGATAGCAAGGACAGTAAACGAAAGTAACTTTACATCCTTGACAGTATGCACTCAGGAAGCATAAAATTAAGGGACTTAGATACATGGCCCCGTGGTGTAGCGGCCTAACATGCCAGCCTGTCACGCTGGAGATCGGGGGTTCGAATCCCCTCGGGGTCGCCATGATTACTAAAAAGGCTGCCGTAATGGCAGCCTTTTTTCATTGTACATGGTTTTGATTATGGTATAATGCGCTTGATAAAAGGGGAAACCTGATGGGCTTTCTGAATTTTTTTAAATCGAACAAGGATACGCAATGGGAACATGTAGGCACCGTTAAGGACGGTATAGATGTTTACGATGATGTTCCTAAGTGGGTTGCAGAGCGCATAGACATCGACAGAAAAAAGGCCGATTTCTGGCACCATCCATCCGAGCTAGATGGCATGCACTACATATATAGGATAACGCCTGACAACTCACAACCCGAGCCAATCATAACCGTTGAGCGCAGGCCCAGATAGCCCATTACTATCATAAACCAATACACAAAAAAGGCAGCCTTTAAAAGGCTGCCTTTCTATAAACAAGCTATCCAAGATTGTCAAATATTAGTCTGTATGCAGAGCATCATCCACGCCATCTATGCGCTTCGGCTGCTTTGCAGTTCTCTGTGCCGGCACCCAGTCCTCATCCCTCATACACTCGGCATGGATGGCCGAAGAAGGGCATACCAGTACGCAACTGAGGCATCCCCAGCATAGATCCGGATCAACGTAGGCCTTTACGTTCTGGATGAGGCCGGCCCACGGCTCGGGCATATTGGTCTCATCGAATTTCTGTGTCTCACGCATATCTATGGCATTGAAATGGCATATGCTCATGCACTTCGGTCCATCTTTGACCTCAGCACAGCCATCGCATGCACCCTGAAAGATCACTGCTTCCCAACGAGACTTGCGGAAGCGGTACTCCGGCTTCCATCCCGCCTGAGTCTTGGGACCCCAGTGGTGACAGCAGCAATCGCAGCAGGCACAAAGCAGATGCGGTGTTACCGTCTGGAAGTGCTCCATGGAATGTACCAATCCGTCACGGTTGGCCTGTCGTACTACCTGCATGGCCTCTGCCTTGGTTATCTCGCGTCCGTGCTTGTGCAACACGCCGATAGCCGCCTTGTTGAAGTTAAGGCATACCTGCGACTGTGTACGTTTGCAGGTCATACCACCGCCGGATACACGCTTGCGGCAGGAACACGGTGCCAGCGCTAAAACGTCCATTGAATCGATGATAGCTCTGGCATCCTCCCAGGGCTGCATCTTATCGGCATCCTGGCTCATCAACATCGCCTCGTAGGCGGGCAGAACCCTTCTGCCATAGTCACTAGCTTCGCGTCCCACCTCTTCAAACTTCTTATACAATGGAATAACCGCCTCCACCTCATCGTGTATGGCAAAATCGTTCCACAGGTTGAAGATGGTAGGGCCGTACTTGGTCTCAATATTAGGGTTAGTCATACCGCCGTCGTGCAGCTGATACAGGCCACGGGGCAGGAACCTGAATCCCATCCATGTCTTGTAGTCCTTAGGAAATACGCAGCCCTTCTGGAACAGCGACTGTAAAACGTCCTTCATCTTGGCAACAGGCATATCGAAGTACTTGGCCAGATGTACCCACTGCTCTTGCTGAGGGACATCCTTGAGCACATAACCAACTTCTGCTTCAAGCGGAGTAAGCAGCCACTCCAGAATACGGCGTAGCCTGGCAGAATACGGATACCCCAAAAGCTGACCTAATATATTATATATATCGTTTTCTTCGGTAACATCGGGTATCGGTTGTGCATTACGACCCTTTTTGTAAGTGCCTACTCTGTCGAGCACTTCGGCTACGTCATATTGCTTAACCGCCGGTTTGAAATTCTTTCTTGACGCCGCATCATAAGGCATGGATTGCGGAGCCCATTTTCCTCTGTTTTCCATTCTTTATCCTCCCAAATTGGTTTGTTTTTCATTAGTATACAACATTCCGCCTCAAAATTCACGGTTTTTGACCTCAATTTACAGGCGTTTACCCTTGTTTCTTTGCTTTTTATTGAAAAAGTAACGATTAATGATATTTAAAGGTCAGTCGCGATATGACCCAAACCGAGGTCAGATAAAGTCTCGGGCAACGGCACGCCGGTATTTTCATCCCAACCCATCTGACGGTAGTAGTTTACAATCATCTCATCCCAATGCTCAAGCGCACTCTTGCCTTTTGCATAGCCCTCCGAAGGCGCCGAACCATATCTCGCAGAGGGATAGTCCAAATCCTTACCGATACCATGCCGGATATTAAACACACGCAGCAGGTTAGCAGCAACAAGCCCCATGGTCTGAACCTCGTCAACGGAATAATCCCATCCGGTCACGGCGTTTAGTAGATCAATCATTTGTTTAAGGTTAGGATCATCACTTTCGGTCATGGTGCGCGTCCCGCTACAGGCGATGAGACAAATACCCAGCGAATCCTTAAAGAAACGCGCCGCTTTAGCCTTGGCAGTGGAAATGGACACCTCCTCGGGTGAGTGCACATCTTGTATTACCACGCCGCCGCTCTCAAGCGTCCCCACGCTGGAGGTAGCAGTGTCAAACATCTCCGGCCACCTTACACGATGGTCATGACCGCGCGGCGTAGCGCCTTTTTTAGTGTATACGCCAACGTTTACAGCCTCCCCGCCGATAGACTGCGCCGTACGCATCACACCCTCAGCCAGTGTATCTCCGACTCCATCGCGTCTGGCGATTTTGTAAAGTAGCTGACGCGTTGCCTCAACATTGCCCCAGGTAAATTCGATACCATCAAGGTAATTTTTATCTATAATGCCTTTTTCGTAGCACTCCATTAGCATACTGATAAGCCAGCCACCCTCGTTGGCGTCCATACCCAGTTTATCAATCTCGTTGCTCAGCATTATGGCCGCCATCACATCCGTCTGCCCGATAACCGAGCCAAATGCAGCAAGGCCCTCGTATTCAGGCTCCTCGCCCTCGTATCCGGCGTAAGGCCCATCGGTAATCTTGACCAGATGGCAGTGTTTTGCCTGACATGACCAGCACGGTGTCCATTTCATCTCAAGTCGCGGGCGGTAATTTTCACCCATGAAACTTTCATACTGGGCAAAAGTATTAGTGGTCAGGTTCCTCACAGGCAGACAACCGAGTTGTGTCATCATGCCATATAACATAGATGTGCCCCACGTATATCCGCTGGGCTCTCTCAGCTTTGCCATTCTGATGATTTCCTTGGTAATTTCAGATACAGTCTGCTTGTCTTTAACCGGAACAGGAGTCTTGCCGCGGGCCGCTACCACCGCCTTCAGCTTCTTAGAACCCATTACCGCACCGGGCCCGTTGTGAGCAACAACGTGTCCGTGATCACCTACAATGGCAGCAAATTTAACAAGGTTCTCTCCGGCAGGGCCTATGCCCACAACACTGGCGCCGCGCTCGGTCAGTCCCAACTCACCTTTTATCGCGTCTTCCGTCTCCCATGTATCCTTACCCAGCAGATAGGCCGCGTCCCGTAGCTCGGCAACCCCGTCATGAATATACAAATAAACCCAGCTATCAGATGCACCTTCGACTACAATAGCGTCATATCCCGACCGCTTCATGTACGCTCCCAGAAATCCGTTGGCTTGAGAAGAAGTTGCGCCACTGGTAAGTGCACCCTTGGTTACAACAGAGTATGTTCCGCTGCCAGGTGCGTTTGTTCCACCCAATGGCCCGGATGCCAAAACCAGCACGTTTTGCGGATCAGACCACTTAACTCCCGGAGGTACGTTCTCATACAAATACTTGGCACCCAGCCCGGTTCCGCCCAAATATCGACGCAAGGTTGCTTCATCCAGCGTCTCTTCACCAACACTGCGATCAGATAAATTTACTCTGAGTACTTTACCGGCGTACCCATATGATGCGTTTGCTGACATATCAACGAGTCTCCCTTGCTAATTACTTTTTATTGATTCTAGGCGCATGTGCCACAGCAGATTTACCAGGCCACCCGCGCTCTTGGATAAAATATCCTGCTTTATACTGCTCACATCGATGCGCTCTTTCATGATGCTCAGAATTGCACCCGCTTTATCTATATTACCAAGGAGTACAAACCCCACTATACAATCATCTCTTAAAACTATTTTCTGATAGTTATCGCCACTATCATTTACCAGCACCTCATGACCCTCATCTGTGGGCATGGTGATCCCAGCAGACGCAATGTTCAACCCAAAATAGCTCAGGGTATTCATACTGGTGCCACCATCATACTCCACGCTTTTGCCAGCCATGTTCGACCCGGCAACCACGCCCCCGTTATAAGCGCCCGGCCATACCGGTGTAACACGGTTTTGGCCATAAACATAATCGTGAACTTGGGCAACATCACCGCAGGCATAAACATCCGGGTTGCTCGTTTGCATGTGTCTGTTTACCACGATACCACTATCCACCATTATGCCTGCTTTGCTAGCCAGTTCGATCCGAGGAGAAACGCCCGTCGCCACTACCAAAAGGTCACATGGCAACGAGTTGCCATCATCAAGAACCACGCCTTTCACTTTACTATCGCCTGTGATTTTAACCGCAGTATGTCCGGTTAAAACTGTAACTCCGGCACGCTCAAGCGTTAGAGCAACAACTGAAGATGCATGCGCGTCCAGTACGGTACGAAGCATCCTTGAGCGTACAATCATCGTGACCTTAAGTCCGCGTTCGGCAAGCGCCTCCGCAGCGCTGGTACCGATAAGTCCACCGCCGTATACAACCGCCGTCCGTACTCGATCAAGATACTTATCGATGGCCTTTATATTATCCAGTTTGGTATAGGTAAACACCCCATCCTTATCACATCCATCAAGTTCAGGGATTACAGGTGATCCCCCCAGTGCAAGCATCAGTTTTTCATATGAGAAACGACTACTATCTTCCAGTTCAATCTCATGTGAGTGCAGCAGCAGCTTTGCAACCTTTTTACCCGATAGAAAGGTGATGTTATTTACATCGTGAAAATCCAGCGGGCGTAGTAGCATATGATCAAGATCACGCTCACCAATAAAATACTTGGATATAAGAATACGCGAGTACGCTGGATACGGCTCATCAGAAACAATCGTGATCTCTCCGACCTTATCCCGACTGCGAATAGCTTCAGCAGCACCTATACCACCTGCTGAATTACCTATGATCAAATACTTCGTTTTTGCGATATTATCCCTCATCCTATCGGCTAGTAGCTCCACCGTCAGCAGTAACAACTGATCCGGTCACAAAATCACTGGCATCCGATACCATGTACAGCACCGGTCCAACCATATCATCAGCAGTTCCCCGGCGCTTGATTATCTGAGCTGCCAACGGATCACCCTTTTTATTGCTGTTCAGTTTCTGCATATCTGATCTCATCTTGTCACTGGCTTCTCCGGCCACGGCCGCTGGTATAAACACATTGGCAGTAAGCCCGTTTCCACCCATTTCCGCCAGTTCACGAGCCATAGCGCGCGTCATAGATACAACCGCCCCTTTGGATGCAACGTAATGCATAAAATGAGGGCTGCCTCCAAACGCTACTCCAGAAGCAACGTTAATTATCTTGCCCTTGCCCTGCAAAATCATTTGCGGAACCACCGCACGTGAACAGTTCCAAGTACCTTTAACATTAACCGCCATCTCCTTATCCCAGGCTTGCTCAGAAATATCGGTAAACAGGCTGGCACCCACGCCATAGTAAATAGCGGCGTTGTTAATAAGAGCGTCTATCCTGCCATATGTATCTATCACCAGCGCGACCATTTTGGCAACTGTGTCGTACTTGCTTACATCCGTATGCACAAAGATAGCATCACCACCGCTTTTGATAATATCAGCCGCCGCCTGCTGTCCCCGTTCACGGTTTATCTCGGCAACCACCACTTTTGC
This sequence comes from Chloroflexota bacterium, assembly GCA_018648325.1. Classification (GTDB taxonomy): domain Bacteria; phylum Chloroflexota; class Dehalococcoidia; order JABGRK01; family JABGRK01; genus JABGRK01. Next base: position 35,737 of record JABGRK010000015.1, on the reverse strand, counting down.
GCCATCAGCAGCAAGACCCATAGCCAGCCCTTTACCTATTCCCTGACCGGCACCGGTGATAATTACCACCTTATCCTTAACCGTTATCATATAAACTGCTCCCTATATACAATCAGACACACTGCAAATACATCCTGCGCTTAACATTTGTGGCGTATTTTGAGAAGAGCCCAACCACCTCTTTGGCACTGGGGTCATCCGACGCCTTTTCCCGCGACTTTTGATCTTCAAACACCATTTCTTTAACAAAAGCGGGCGATCCTTCATCGGTCTGCCATACGCTATAAGATGTGCATCCGTGAGACTCCCAAAACGGCTTGATTATTTCAGCCGTATCTATCAAATACTTTGCTTGCTTATCAGGTGCAACATTGTAGGTAAAAACAATCTTTATCATCAAAAAACTACCCCTTCAGCTTTAAGCTTGGCAGTTACATCCTCGGAAAGCGTTCTTTTCATAACCTTTTGCCCGTCGCCGGAGTAGGGAAAACTATCTACTACCTGCAGCCTTTCGGGCAGCTTGTACTTTGCCACCTTTTTCTTAACAAGATGAGATGTCATTTCATCAAAGGTAAGTATCTGCCCCTGCTTGCATATGACGTAGGCGCACGCCTTTTCTCCCATAACCCTGTCCGGCATGGAAACAACGGCCACATTAAATACCGCGGGATGAGTAATGAGCATACTTTCTATCTCTGCAGGGAAAATATTCTGCCCCCCACGAATAATAACGTCTTTGCGGCGGCCAACAACATACAGATTGCCATGCTCATCAAACTTGCCCAGGTCTCCGGTTCGCGCCAGCCCCTGTGCCTCGCGCTCCAGCGTCATTTCAAGGTCTCTGTAGTATGACCGATCGGAACCCCGCGTTTTGGCGTAGGCTATCTCACCCACCTCGCCCTGAGGAACATCGTTGCCTTGCTCATCCAGGAGCTTGAGCGTAATCTCAGGTATGGGCTTGCCGACCGAACCCCAGCGCACCTCAGGAGGATCATCAACCGATGATGTTGCACCAAAACCAATGTCCACTCCACCCAGACGGTTGATCACCTTGCACCCCACCTTCTCCTCAAACTCCTTGGCCACGCTATAGGGAAGAGACGCCCCTGCAACCTCAAAAACGCGCAGCGAACTTAAATCGTAATCGCTCAAATTGGGTAAAGCGCTAATCATAGCCAGCATGGTTGGCACACCGGTACCGAAGCTGATCCGCTCGCGCTGGATCAGATCAACCGCATCGGCAGCGTCAAACTTTTCCAGCATCGCTACCGTGCAACCCATGCGTTGGGATATGCCAAAACCACGGCAGTGTACGCCGCTGGGCCCGCCGGAAAGCGGTGCAAACGCGCCAAAAACATCGTCAGGTGTGACCTTATACCTCTGTTTCAAAGTATCTTCTAAGGATGGATAGGTAAGTGCGCATTCAACCAGCTTGGGCATACCTGTGGTACCTGATGTTACTCTTAGCTGATAGATTTGCCCCCAACCAACCCTGCTTTTAGCAATGAAGTCAGCGGGATGCTCTTTTCCCAGGGGACTATCCCTCATTTCGTTAACGGAAACAGCTCCGTCAGGAACATTGTCGCCTACAACAAATACATGCTTCAGATCAGGTAGTTTGGGGCGAAGCTCACGGATCATATCGAAATAGTTGAAACCACGGAAATCAGCCACGCCAAGATAGCCCACCGCCTCGATTTCTTTGCAGGAGTATTCTATCTCTTTATGACGAAAATACTGCATTACGTACAGACCGATAAGTCCGGCCTTTTGCAGTGCAGTATGTACAATTACCCACTCGACAACGTTGGGAAGCTGAACAACTATTCTATCGTCACGTTTGAGGCCCATTTCAAGCAAGCGAATGGCAAGCCTGTCCGACTTCTGCTTCACATCCAGAAAGGTCAGCCTGCCGCCCGAATCAATGAGCGCAGTTTTATCGGGATATTTGTTCGCGTTTTGCTCCACATAATCTACGGGGGTTCCCCATTTGCCCTCAGCGCAAAGTTGTTCAAACTCTCGCTCTGTATACCGAATCGGTATCATACTACCCCCGTCTATTTTAAAAACGCGAACCAGAATAATCTAAGCTTTGTATATTTTGACTTTCGCCGATGTTTCTATACTCAGTGATACCGGATCACAATGCTCCAGATCAAGCTCCATCAACTCGTTGAAGTAGACTCCTTTCCCATAGGCTATGGGCTGACCCTTAACCCAGTGACCGGCGGTGGTGGCAATACCTATGCACTGCGGATGAACCGCCTCCGTCACTTTGATAGGGCCTTTGGTCTTGCGACCGTAGTTGGACTCCACCCAGATGATATCTCCATCCACAAGGCCTTTTGCTTTGGCCGTCTGGCTATTAATAACTATGTTATAGGTATATGGATTCATCCCACTGGCCTCATCAAGCCACGGATTTTCCTGGGTCTGCCCGCCGGAGTGCAGTGTATCGCGGTAAGAGTAGCAGTACAGGTCATGCTCCCCCTGCACCTTATTCGGCGGCGTGGGAAACCAGCTTACCAGTGGCGTATACTGCTCCCACTCAGCGTTTACCCCAACACCTTCAGCCAGCCCCTGAATCTTGGGCCCGCATACTGCCAGATCATGCAGGTACAAGGGAACTCTTACATCCAGATCCCAGCGCCAATATGCCTCTTTAGGCGTCTTCTTCCAGCGGATAAAGCCTTTTTCTTTAAACCAGTCTACGCCATGATCCTCACCATGGTTATATTTAAATACACGATCGCTTATCTGCTCCAGATCAAGCCTCTCACCCGGCTTTATCTTGCAATCATCTGCCAGATCGAATTTAAAATTGATGTTGGCATTATACTGGTCCCTGATGCCCAGCCTGTCAGCCAGTTCAAACAGCGTATCAACTATAAATCTTCGCTCATATTGAGGCTCCACCACCGGCTGGGTAAGGTGAATGGAAAAATCCTCGTAGGCGATAGGCGTATTGAAATAGAAATCGTAGCAGTCCGCACAACTTACCGGATGCTCCAGCTTGGAACAACCCGGTAGAACAATATCGGCAAACCCCTCCGACAGTTCCGTGGGAAACAGCTCATAGCAGACGATAAACGGAATCTCCAGCAGTGCTGCGGCGTGAGTCTCAGGATTACCCTGTCCCATTACCGAGTTGTTGGCCCAGGAAAAAAGCATCTCGATCTTATAGTCCACACCCAGCTTGTCCCACAGTTCATGCCTGTCGTTGGCAGTAGTAAAACAGGATGACATCCCTTGAGTGAATACGCCGTTTAGCATGGTGGTTTGACCCTCAAAGGTGGGTTCTTTGGGTGGCATCCAGTTCTCCGGCTTGCGAGGTATAAGCGAAGACCAAGAGGCGGGTGTAAGCATTCCGTCCGGGTTGGCAAACGGCTCCAACTTGGGACGCCCCGTATTGGGATCACCCAGCACGCGCGACGGACACAGCGCAATCGTTCCACCGGGCACATCCATAGCCCCCAATATGCAGTTGAGAATATGCACCGAATACACCTGATGCATACCGTTGGTGTGTCCCTGACCACCACGGAATATGGCCGCGCTAACCGGCCTGTGAGGCAATTCCACTCCGTCGATAACGATAGTACTACCTATCGTGGCTGCTTCGGCAAATTCCTTGGCTATACGGCGTATCTGCGCCGCCGGAACCGTACTCCACTGCTGCGCATACTCCGGTGTGTACTTTTTCACATGCTCTTTGATCAGTTGAAATGATGGCTGGCATTTAACACCGTTTACTTCATACTCACCCAATAACGCATAATCTTTTATAGAAGGATCGTTAAATACTTTGGCTGCGTTGTCTCCAGCGTCCCAGACCATCGGTTTTGTGCTAACTTCATCTCTTATATATAAACCGTCGGGACCGATGAGGTATGGGCCATTAGTCTTGTACTTGAGATGTCGTGCATCATAAATATCAAGCTCATTTAATATAACGTTTATCATTGCCAGAACCACGGAGCCATCCGTACCGGGAAGGATCGGCACCCACTCGGTGGCCTTATCACCCGTGTTGTTACACATAGGATCGAATACCACGAACTTGATGCCACGCTCACGCGCGTCGGCGGCCATCCTCATGTTGATGGTAGAGGCATGTCCAGAGCCAAAGCCCTGGCTGGCACCAAAGAACATGACGTATTTGGTGTATTTCCAGTCCGGTCCGGCATCCCACGAGGCGTAATACTGTCCGGTAACGTGATGCGCCGCGCTGCCGCAATGAAGCGCCGCCCCACCGTTAACTCGTGATGTGGGTCCGTAAGCCGCAAAGAAAGGAGCCAGAAAATTATGCTTCATTACCGCATTGGGTGATGGCGAATCGGCCCTGGCCAGTTTTCTGGAGTCCTCATCACGTATCTTGCGCATGCGCTCGGTTATATCATTCAGCGCCTCATCCCAGGTGATTTCAACCCAGTTACCCTCTTCGTGTAAACCCTTTTTGGGATTGGTCCGCCTCAAGGGAACATTGCGGCGATTGGGGTCATGGATGATCTGTAGCATGGATACACCCTTGGCGCAAAGTCCTCCCTCAGCACCCAGCGTCGAATCAGGCTCTCCCTCAATGGCAATGGGCACACCGTTTACACGATGTACCTGCACCCCGCAGGTGGAGTAGCATCCGCCGCAACTGGTATGAATCCAGATATCTTCCCAGATATCCGCTTTACTGGCAACTTTAGACATGATAATACCTCGCTAGTCACTCTTTTTTACCGGCTTGCCGTTACTATCAAGTTCTCCCGGCCATCCCTTGGGCCAGGGACCCGGTCCGGGCAACTTGGACCAGATCGCCCCCATTATTCTGGGCTGATCGGGGGTTACCCACGATATTCTATACGGCATATCACAATAAGGACATGTCGCAATAGCCGCCTTTATCGGTATGGAAATACGCTCCTGGCAATTGGCACACCTGGTGGAATGCTCAGGCCTCATGTATCCCTTTGCTGCCATCACCATTTTTACTTTTGGTTTGCCCTTTGCCTTCTCGTCCTGCTCTTTACTCATTACTCACCACCCTTCCACCTGCCCCATCCGGGAGCAACTGTGTCCGCCGGTCCGGGGTGTCCTACTTCAGGGCCTATGGATTCTTTATATTCCTTTTGCTGTTGATAACTTCGGGCAGCATACTCCCGCTGCTTGTTAAGATCGATATCTCCGGCATCAACGTACTGCAGAGCCTGCGTATCGCAGAACTTAACGCAGGTGGGATCACCATCACATAGCTGGCACTTGGTCACCTTCTGGCCCTTCGTGTCATACTTCATACCACCGAACGGACAGGCCAGCACGCACATACGGCAACCAACACAGCGATCATAATCTACAACGACCCTGCCCAGCGCCTCATCCTTGTAAAGCGCGTTTACAGGACAAACGGCGGTGCAGAAAGGAACATCGCACTGACGGCACAGCATCGGTATCTCAAAACACTCAAACTCCCATTTAACAACGTGGATTCTTGCCAGATAGGGGTTGGCAATACCCTCGTTCTTAACCGAGCAGACAAGCTCGCAAAGCCTGCATCCTGTACATTTTGATGAATCTACACTTATCGTTTTAGCCATTTAACATATCTCCTTGTAATACACCTAAAGTAAATTGGACGGTTCGTTTGTAAGATCAAGCCTTTTGAGTGTTTCCGGGGTCGGTACCCCGTTTGAGTCCCATCCATGGAATTCATAGTACTCATCCAGCATCTTGTCGTATTCTTTTCTATCTATGGTTTTGCCTCTAGCCATGGGCATGCCCACTGGTGTGGGTTCGTCGTAGTAGCGATCTGGCAGATAATCATCTTTTCTACCCCTACCCTGACGATTGTTGAACATACGCTCCAGTGTATAAACACGCTCACCTATGCTATCGGCTTCCTCCTGCGTAAGCTTGAGCCCCGTAACCAGATACACAACCTCTTTAAGCCCTCCAACCTCGCCGCCGCCGCCAATGCCTCCGCAAGTACCAAGGCAATTGCTCAGCGCAGAGCGATTCTCCGAAGCAACAACCATGCGCGCCTTGCCCACATATGAATTGTAGTTGGAGCTCATCGGTCCGCCACCGTACATCTTTTCCAACACCGGCACCGGCAAGGCCATCAGGTCTTGTATGGGGCGGCCCCGCAGGTGATCAGGCCCTCTGGTGGATACAGCAACGTTTAGGGCCAGACTGGGTGTCGGCCGCTCATCGGAGTGCAGGTTACTCATGCCCTTCATCTGGATGCAATAGTAACGCGACTCCTCACCGATGCGCTGTATGGCAAGCTCGGCACCGTCCGCCAACACATCGCCGAATCCCTCACGCATGGCGATGCGCCTGATCATTTCATACTTGGATTCTATGTTGTCCCACTCAAGCGGTATCTCTGTATCTTCTATAGTTATAATTCCTTTTTCGTAAAGCTCGATAGCCCACGAAAGCAGGCTGCCTATCTCCATGTTATCCATACCGTACTTGTCGCACAGCTCACCACAGGCAAGCACCTCATCCATGCTCTCGTTATCAAGCTCGGCGCCCATGGTACCCAGCGTGGTATAGTCAGGACCTTCCGCATACTCTCCTGCACGAGGTCCGGTTGTCAGTTTAAATCTGAAGCGACAATGGAGCTTGCAGGCAAAACAGGCCTGCCTGCCAATGGCAAACCTATCCAGATTCTCCGGCTCAATGTCAGTGCCGTCCACCATCTGGTTGCGCTGGAAGTTCTTGTTCCTGATAAGGCCGATGGTGTTGGTATTACCAAAGAAACCGCCCCTGCCGATCTCCTTATCCATGTAGTGCAGACGATGAGACATCTTTTCTTTCCACAGCTTGTAGCAAACATCTATCATCTTGTCTGCATCGCTGAAAAGTTCAACGCCAAGCGTGCCGCGTACGGCGATACATTTGAGGTTCTTGGAACCCATAACACAACCCATGCCGGTCCTGCCGCCCGTAGCCTTGAGCCCAGTCCTGACGCAGGCATACTTAACAAGGTTCTCACCCGCCTGACCAATTGTCATCACCTGCACATCCTCATCACCGTGATGAGCCTTTACCGATTTTTGTGCCTCGAAGCAGTCCTGCCCCCAGATGTAGTCTGCGTCTCTGACTTCGATCTGGCCATCGTGGACCCACAAGTAGGAAGGTTTTTCGGCCTTGCCTTTAATGACCAGATGATCGAAACCTGCATAGCGCAGCTCCGGCCCAAAGTAGTTGCCCATGCTGGTGCTGCCCACACATTCGGTAAGCGGCGATAGGGCAGATACATGCGTTCTGCACGCAGACGGAACCGGCGTACCAGCCAGTGGCCCGCTGCTCACAAGAAGCACATTTTCCGGGCCAAGAGGATCGATACCCGGTTTGATGTGATTATAAAGCAGGTAGGTATCGATACCACGCATGCCCAGATACTTACGCCGTATCTCCTCCGGTATATACTTGGTCTCAACCTTACCCGTGCCAAGATCAACATAGGCTATCTTCTGATTCCACATAAACTTCAAACTCCTAATAACTTTAGATGTATTAACCGCCGCTAAAGAGCATATCTACCGGCCCGATGTTAACCTGATCGCCGTCGACAAGCAGGGTATCAAGCCCATCTTTTAGCGCACTTACCTCGTCTCCGTTTAGCAGGACGAAGTAAGACCCGGAATTACTGTCTGTATATTCATCGCTGAATTTGATGGTACCACCGCTTTGATCGGTGAGTACGTCCAGAAATGAAGTAAGCGTGATGTTATCATCTTCTATCTCAACCTCGTTGCCACCAAAAGTCTTGATCACATCAAGGCTGAACACACCAAACGCAGATTGTAATCTTATCCTCACGAGTTCAGATCACTTTCTTTAAATCGACTTATTTATTTTCCGACGCCCGGTCGGCGTTGTCACCCATACGCTTGAGTAGTTCGATAAGGCTATCGCGATCGGCATCGGTCAAGCCAGCAGCCAGCGTATCGGTCCAGGCGTCTACCACCTCAAATAACTGCTGCTTGATATCCTTTGCTTTTTTTGTAAGATAAACATAGTTATTTCTTAGATCAGCCTCGTCTTTTCGTCTCTCTATATATCCATTTTGTTCAAGCTTAAGCAGCGCTCTGGCTACGGCCGCCTTGTTCATATGCAGTATCCGCGCAAGATTATCCTGACTAATACCATCTTTTCTGAAAAGTACCAGCAGAAAGCTGTGCTGCCCCCTGCCGATCTGCAGCTTGGCCAGTTTGCTGGCATGGTGATTCTGGCTACTGCGATACAGCCTTGCAATCCAGTGCCCGAAAGACCTGTCTAACGGCATTTTTCTCCTTCTCCTTACCCCATCACCCGATCGAGACGACTCACTATACCAGATATTCGTTGCCTGTGCAACCATTATACTGCGAATATGTTGCATGCGCAACTAATGTTATGCTATTATAACGTGTTCTTTATCAAGGAGGATAAGCCAATATGGCCGAAAAAGATGGTTCGACCCTTAAAATACTGACCGGCAACCACGCCGCATCAAACGCTGTTAAACTATGTAAACCCGATGTTATAGCAGCCTATCCCATCACACCCCAAACGCAACTGGTAGAAGAGCTAAACCGCTTCCGTGCAGAGGGTGAAATAGATGCCGAATTCGTGGATGTTGAGAGCGAAAACTCGGCTATGGCAGTGGTATGGGGTGCATCAAACGCCGGTGCCAGAGTATTTACGGCCACATCGTCTTACGGCCTCAATTATATGTACGACATCTTCACTAGAGCATCCGGTCATAGACTGCCCATAGTAATGGTTAACGCCAACCGTGAAGCCACCATCAGGGGCGGCCTTGCGCGCGGCAGGTCCGACATGCTCATGATGCGGGATTCCGGCTGGATTCAGCTTGAGTGCTGCAACTGTCAGGAGATATTCGATACGGTAATCGCCGCTTATCGCATAGCCGAGGATGCAGACGTACTGCTGCCGGTAATGGTAAGCTACGACGGCTGGTACATATCCTTCCTTTTAGAGCGTGTGGAGATACCACCGCAGTCATATGTAGACAAATTCCTGGAGCCCGTAGCAAACGTTGAACGTCTGCGCGTAATACCCGGCTATCCCGGCGAACGGCCCGATCCAACGCATGAAAAACTGATGCCACCGGAAAACTTCATGGAGGTTCACCTAAAGCACGGCCTTGCCCTTGAAGGCGTAAAGGATAAGATCGATCAGGTAGCTTCAGAATTCGTGGACATCTTCGGTAGACCGCTTATCACCAAAATAGAAGAATACAAAACCGACGACGCCGACATCCTGTTCATAGCAATGGGTGGCGAGGCATCATCGGCAAAAGTTATTATCGACAAAAAGCGTGATGAGGGCCACAAGATAGGACTGGTACGACTCAAGATGTACAGGCCCTGCCCGGAAAAAGAACTGGCAAAAGTGCTCAAAGGCCGCAAGGCAGTAGGTGTGCTGGAGCAGGCTGTGGCAAACGGCTGGAACCGCGGCTACATATATCAGGATCTGGCAACAGTTCAATACAGGGCCGGACTTAGCGTTCCCATGATCAACTTCTTTGACGGCATGAACGGCGGAGACATAACGCTGGAGCACATAGAAAAGGCGGTGGATTTAACCATAGACGCTGCACAGGGCAAAGATGTGGAAGAATACTACTGGCTGGCTCTGCCGTGGCTGTATGAGTAGTTAAAAGCCAAAGTTTTTCCTGGCTCTTTCAGTTGATACTACAAGCACTATATAGCATTTTTTATTAAGTTCTTTTGCAATATCATTTGCCTTATATATGCTTTCTTTAGCGACGCCATAGCATCTCTTTAAATACTGTTCTTCGGTTTCATCATCTTTTTTATCGCAAGACCAGTCTAAATAGATCCCCCAAAAATCCATAGCATAAGCCAGTTCACCATTATTTTCAGATAATATATCACCACCTAGAATTCTGAGGTCAGTTTCTTTTAATATTTCCAATGCTTGTAAAGCATCGTCTACTGATAAGGCAACCTCACTACTTCCCGGATTGATTTCTGATAAAGCTCTTTACCCTTATCAGCGCTTTCTTGCTCGCGCTTTAAGCCCTTACGCTTGTCCGACATGGGGCTAAGCTCGCGGCTGCCCCTATCCATGTGCTCTGTGACAATGCCGGGGAAATCCCTGTCCTCCCGCTTTGTCACAGAGGCCGCATCACGCCGCCCCTTCTCATAACTTTCGTCTTTTTTGTCAGCAGACTTCTTCTCATCATCCGTTTGATTCTTATCCACTCGTGCTCTCCTTGTAACTTTGCAACACCACTGCAACAAAAATAGGCCACCACCACGCCTCTGTCAAGCGTAAGCACACCGCTATTGTGATGTTATTGTGATTTTCCGCTGCCCGTTAGTGACGCATACGTGGTACCTAAATGATGAAATGATAACAGGTATACAAGCAAGGTAGAGGGAGTGTGCACCATGTTCAAAAAACTTAAGAGACCACTGGCAATATTCGTGACAATACTAATAATGTTCCCCGCGTCTGTGCTGATGGCCATTGGTGCCAGCGCCGAGGCAGAACCGGCCACACCGGATACGGCGGGACTGTACGGCGGTGAAATCCTCTGGGTCGAAACTCTCGATCTGGGCGATAACCAATCACGCGTTTTTGTCTCTACCAGAAGCGCAAACTCCATCTACTACACCGATATCGATCATAATCAGGATAACCCATTCAGCGATGTCCGCTTTCAGATAGTACCCGATCTGGGTGCCGAAGGCGGCTTCGGTGAATTATATAACTTCTCAGTTGACCAGGCGTCCGGCTACCTGTACTTCCCATGGTTCCCACCAATGGACCCTATGACCAGCAATCAGGAAGAAGATCAGCAGCAGGGTATCTACAAATGCACAGTCGAGGAAGGATCAATAAGCCTGCTTGAGTTCGATCCGCAAGATGAAGACAAATTCGACAAGGGCCCGGGCAGAGGACTTGGTTGGGTTAATTCCATAACAATACACAACGGCACTATGCTGTTTGTAGAACAAACCTGGAACGAGCAGACCCAAACAGACATGTCCCAACTTCGATTCGGTGTGCTGGATGAAATAACCGGCAATTTTACCGAAAGCGATGGTTCCCCAGTACCGCTCAAAAACGGCAACAGCGGACAACTCAGGACACCGGTGGTTAATCCGGTAAACAATATGCTTTATTTTCTGGACACCGGCGACCACTGGGAAGATCGTGACATCGACAGCGCAATTTACAAATCGTCCGCTGCACTTGATAGCTTAAATAGCTCAACAACATTTACCAAGATCATCCCACCGGCAGGTAGCGACGAATACACCCGCCAATACGAATCCATAGGCATTGGCCCGGATGGAGTAATATTCCTTGCCGGGTCACAGCAAACACAAAAAGGTCATCACGAGTCCGTGGTGGTTTACTCCGGGGACGACGGAACAAGCTGGCAAACCGGCGAGCGTGACGAGTACAACTGGGCCTGGCAGGGTCCGAACTTTGCTTTTGTTGATAATGGCGATGGCGGTTACGACGTAATCACCGGCACCATGATAAGTGAAGACGGCGGCGCTTTTTGGGGCATGCTGCCGCGCGGTGGCAACGTATGGCCTCACCCCGGATCAATAGCATTCGACCCCAACGCTGATAATACATTTTACGTTCAGACGGATCGTGGCGTCGCAGTAACAACCGACGCCGGTTATAGCTTTACCAGGGCATGGGAAAGGCCGGAGCACTCATGGATAGAAGATATAGAGATTATAGACCTTGGCGATGATAAATCGGGGATATACATCAGGGAAAGGAAGCAGAACGATAACCCTGAAACCAACAACCCCAATGAAATATATTATGCCGAAATCGACCACTCATCAGATACACCTACTTATGGCGATTTTGCGGCAGTCCCCGGCATGGGCGACAACTCCAACTGGGAAGTCTGGTCGCGTTTTACAGGTGATGCTACTTCCGGCTACATCTTTTTTGAGGGAACGCCGGATCAGCAGCAAGGTGAACTTAACGGCCTCTATAAAACCAATGGCATAACCGAACCAACACTGGTCGAAATTGAAACAGGTTACGCTTCAAGGCCACTAATCTACGACGGATACATGTTCTACGTAGATTCATCGTGGGGCGGAGGTTACTGGGTGGACGGCTACTGGGTGGATGGTTCCTGGGAAGGCGAACCGCAGTTAATTGAGGCACACGAAGACGCGGATGGTAACTCGATAGAAAGTTACTGGACACAGGGCGAAACCTGGGTCGATGGATATCAGGTAGAGGGATACTGGGTGGAGGGAGAATCGGCTAGTAAACTCTACTACGGCACACTGGATGCAGATGGCAACTTCACTCTAAGCGGCCAGACCAACATTTCCGAGCAAGCGGGTCTCTGGCCGGAAAGAATGGTCATCGATCCAAGCGATAACACCATATATATTATGAGCAACAACTGGGAAACCGGCGCCCAGATATACAAATCGTCGGACTCGTACAATGCCATAAGTGAAACAAACACCTTTAGCAAGATTGAAACCCCAGCCGAAACAGACGGCTCATATCAATGGCAAGCCTTCGGTGTTGGCCCCGACGGACAGCTTTACCTCGGTGGATGGGAACAATCGGGCATGGGCGGCAATGTCATAGCCTATCAGGAAATCGACGGGGAAAGCTGGGAAACCGTTACTCCTGATAACGGATACAGCGGCATAGGCGATGAGTTCGCCTTTATCGGTAACGCAGATGTTTACGATGTTTTCTGCGGCACAATGGCCAGCAAAAACAAAGGCATAGCCTGGGAGAACCTGCCACGCAAGGACGAAGGTAAGGCCTATCCCAACTCATCCAGCATACAAATCGACCCCAATAACCCTGATGTGATGTACATACCCACATCAAGGGGCATGGGATACAGTTCAGATGCGGGCAATCACTTCTATGAAATAAGCAAAGGAATAGAGGCGGTTCATATCAAGGATCTGGTGCTGGACCCGATAACCGGCAACGGTTGGGCAGTGGCCAGTTCAGGCGTGTACCGCGTTTATGACTTCAACAATAACCCTACATGGTCCGCTCCCATGGACCCGCATGGCGAAGGTGCCACCTACAACGTTGTAGATATGGACCTTAATGATCCCACAGGCAACACCGTGTATGTCGGTACCGAATGGGGCGACCAGATATTTAAAACAACCGACGGCGGCGTCACGTGGAAGCACATATGGCGCCCACAACCGCAGTTCGAACAATCGGAACTTCCCGATCAATGGGGCTGGCCCAACTGGTGCGGCAATGTATCAGCCATACAGGTCGATCCAGGCAGCCGCGACCGCATATTCGTGGGATATAACACCGGCTGGTTGGGCTGGGGCGACAATCAGGCAGATCGTGTCTTCGGCCAGCTCTGGGTCTACGAAGCAGGCAGCGGCCAGATGCCTGAACCCGATCCTGATAAACCCTTCTGGGGCCCGGGACAGCAACAGGACAGGGATTGGACACAGATTCTGCTAACCCGAAGCGAAGATGAGACCAGAGAGATCATCGCCAATGTGGATGAGAACAACAACAACACCTGGTACTCGCTAAAAGGTGATGCCAACATTCATGACATCCTGATAACCGAGGAAAACGGGGAAACGGTCATATACGTGGCAGCTTCCTACTCAGACGAATCAGTCACACCCGTAACAGACGAAAGACTGATACACGAAGGCCTGTACGACAGCTACGGTTATCCGCTGGTATACCGTATATACAGAATAACCGGCGATGTTGACAGTGGATTGACCGTCGAAACCGATTTCGCTCAAGAGAACACCGCCATTTCCGCACTGGCCATAGACTCTGCCGGAAACATCTATGGCAACGGCAAAAACTATGATGAGGCAACCTATGAAAGCTTCCTTAACCGATATATAAGCCAGGCCAAGGTTGAAATGGCCCAGCGCGAAGAAGAAAAAATGGAAGATGAGTTCTATAGCGAGGCAGAAAAAGGCCTGTATGACGAGCTTGTTTACCGTTTATTTGAGCAAGGCCAGGGATTTGACCCCAGTTACATGGGTGACTGGGACGGCCACTTCCAGGAAGTATACGGCGAGTTCAGCAAACAATATTTCGCTAATTATGAAGGAGAGTTAAATGACGAATTTGAGAGCTATTTCGACCAGAGCTTCGATACCTTCTTCAACCAATGGCTGGTGCCGAAATTCAACGAGAACAAGGATGAGAACACGCAGCATTTCGACGATTTCTGGGATCACAATAAGCCAGCGCCGGGACTACGCATTGTCTACAAGAGAGATATAAGCGGCAACTGGAAAGCCCTGCCGTTTGATGGTCTGAACAAGGCATTCAACATGCACTGGGGATTCGATCACAACAAGGCAACCATCACTATCGGTCAGGATCCGCAAAACAGCGAAGCTGAGGTGCCATACGTTGCCTTCAACCGCTTCATCTATTACATGCCGGATGGTTACAACGACTGGGTGCTGGGCAATGAATATCCGTTGGGCACCGAGATATACGTCATCATCGGTGTAACCTCACAAGAAGCGTCAGATGAAACGGCAGACGAGGACGAAACCCTCTTTATAGAAGACACAAGCGCTAACGATTCCGCACTTATGTCAGCACTAAGGACTATCGGACTTGCTCCCCAAAAGGCTTCGGCAGCAACAGAGGTTGATAATGGAGCATACCTGTACGTAGGTACAGGCACCGGCATATACGGCCAGTTCATAACCCCATCAGCCGAAGGTTACAGCAACGTTGATAGTGCAACAACAACCATACCCTGGACAACAATAATAGCCATCGTCGGGGTAATCGCTGCAACGGGAGCAGTACTGTATCTAAAGAAAAACGTATTTTAATATCTTTCTCCACACTGGGAAAGGCCGTGGTTTGGGAAACTGCGGCCTTTCTTTTTGCTACCACATACAAAAAGGAAGAGGTGCAGAATATTTCCAACCGGGGGCTTGGGGGTGTCCTAAAACCTGCCTTACTCCATCCCAACGACCGGCTACGTGAGTACAACAACACGAACTCAAACAGCACAAAGTAAAATACGAAAAACCCAAGAGTGGGGATAAAGGGGGTTGAGATATAATTAACCACCTCACCATAACGATCCCGTCTATTGGGCTCTTGATCACCATTAGCAAACCATATACGAAAAACAACAAATAAATCTCAACCTGATATAATAATTGCCATGCTCTTTATAAAATCAATCGTTGGGGCTCTGGTTATCGACACCATAATGGCCATGATTCTGTTCTGGCTGCTGCCGTGGCAGGATATCCAAACATCGCCAGCGCTCAAAATAGTGCTGCTAACCATCTTGCCCCTCTGGGCTGTTCTAACGTACATACCGAGAAAACGCGCCATGTCAAAAGAAGTTATCAGCCCGGCGCAGGCGATGATCGGCAGAAGTGGTACAGCTATAACCAAGCTTGATCCGCGAGGGACAGTGCGCATAAACTTCGAGATATGGAATGCAGTATCCAGCAGTAATGCTATCGAGAAGGGTGAACCTGTCACCGTCCTACAATTGAACGGTCTTGTACTTACCGTACAGAAAGAAAAAATGCCTGATAACTAACGAAAATAGCCACTTTTACCAATTTTCGTCATATGTTATAATGTAAAGAAGGACTACTGGCCCGCTGGTGGCCGGTTTTTTTTTGGAATCTGGAGTTCGCATGACAAAAAACATAAGAAACATCGCCATAATAGCCCACGTCGACCACGGTAAAACGTCGCTGGTAGACGCTATGCTCAAACAAAGCCACATCTTCCGTGCCAATCAGAAGGTGGGGCACCTTATCATGGACAGCAACGAGCTGGAACGGGAAAAAGGTATCACCATCCTGTCCAAAAACACGGCTATTACCTATAAAGACGTAAAAATCAACATCATCGACACCCCCGGTCACGCCGACTTTAGCGGCGAGGTAGAACGGGTGCTCAACATGGCCGACGGCTGCCTGCTGGTAATTGATGCAGTGGACGGTCCCATGCTACAAACCAGGTTCGTACTGCGCCATGCGCTGGAGAAAAAACTGAAGCCCATCGTTGTTATTAACAAAATGGACCGATCGGCAGCACGCCCAGAAGAGGTATCGCACATGGTACAAGACCTTTTTCTGGAGCTGGCCTCGGACGCCGATCAACTTGATTTCCCTATACTTTACGGTGCAGCCAAATCCGGTTATGCACTGGCCAAACTGGGGGATGAACCCGAGAGCATGGAGCCATTATTCGAGGCTATAGTCAAACATATACCGCCACCGCAGGGTGACGTCAAGGGGGGCTTTCAGCTCCTGGTCACGGCACTCCTTTACGACAACCACCTGGGACAGATTGCGCTGGGACGCATATCCAGAGGCAAAGTATCTACGGGCGATGAAGTAGTACGCATCACCCGGGACGGCGAGGCCACATTCCATAAAGTATCAAAACTTTTCGTTTTCGAGGGCTTGGGACGCAACGAGGTTGAGTCAGCATCCGCAGGCGAAATTATCGCACTGGTGGGACTGGATCAGGTTGCCATCAGTGATACTATTGCATCTACCGACAAACCGGAAGCACTACCCAACATCGATATTGGCGAGCCAACGGTACAGATGACCTTCGGGGTCTCCAACTCGCCCTTTGCCGGACGGGACGGACGCTATGTAACCTCCCGTCAAATACGGGCGCGCCTGATGAACGAACTTCAAACCAACGTCAGCCTGAGAGTACACGAAACCGACAGCCCAGACGTTTTTTCCGTATCCGGACGTGGCGAACTGCACCTGGCCATACTTATTGAAAGCATGCGCCGTGAAGGCTACGAATTTCAGGTATCCAGACCCAAGGCCATCTTCAAGGTGATCGATGGAAAAATCCATGAGCCGTACGAATTGCTTGGTGTAAACATCGCCGAGGAAGCCATAGGCGTTCTGACCGAAGAGCTGGCCTCACGGCTGGCCAAGATGACCAATATGGTCAACGACGGGCAGGGCCATGTGCTCATGGAATTCAAAATACCTACCAGAGGACTTATCGGATTTAACAGCTTCTTTCTTAAATCAACCCGAGGAGATGGTCAGCTCAACAGCCTGTTTATGGGATATGAACGCATGACCGGAGAGGTAAAATCCTCCAGAATGGGTGCGCTGGTTGCCGCCGAGGCCGGAACAGCAGTTACCTACGGTCTTAATAACGCCCAGCAGAGGGGTTTCACCTTCATCGATCCGGGCACAGAGGTTTACGAAGGGATGATAGTCGGTCTTCACCAACGTGAGAAAGATCTGGACGTCAACATCTGCAAAACAAAAAAACAAACAAACGTACGCTCCTCCACCGCCGATATCGCAGTCAAGCTCACGCCCCCCATCAAAATGAGCCTTGAGGATTCGCTGGACTTTCTGGCCGAGGACGAAATGATAGAGGTAACACCCAATAATATGCGGCTTCGTAAGCGCATCCTGCTTAGCGCTGAGCGCTATAAAACCGCCCGCGACAAAGCAAAAGGGCGATAGAACCCAATAAGTTAAACCTATGTTATAATAATAACGTAGGAAGCTAAAATGCATCATTCCCTAAAAATTTACAGCAGATTTCGCGATCATTTCCTTCGAACGTATATTTTTCTGGCCAAGTGGACCAAATTACCCATAATAGGCGGGTTTATCAGAAAAGTAGGCAACATGTTTGGCGGAAATATACAGGGCGCATACCTGCTCAAAGTTGATGAAGCCTATCAGATTATAGACCGTGCCCACAGTATTGCTCTGGGCCCCTGCACCTGCCGCTCCGTATTTAAAAACTGCGACGCCCCTATGTATGCCGAAATAATGCTGAGCATTGATAAAACCGTGTTCGCCTTCAACCCCAAAAAAAGCGACAACTATCGCATGATAGACAAGACTGAAGCCAAAGATGTCGTCAAGCGCTGCCACGATATGGGGCTGATACATACCATGATAAAATGCAAGGGTGATTACTACGCGCTGTGCAACTGCTGCACCTGCTGCTGCGTTCCCTTCCGGCTGCTAAAAAACTACGGCATTGGCAGTGCCATGGTGCGCCAGAAAGACATCGTTGATCGATTTGTAACCAAAAATCCCGCTTCCGCTTAGCTGCAGCAAACCATCACAAACCGACTGCAATAAAATGACACATTTGACAAGCAACAGGCAACCGTTATAGCATAACCTCATTCTTTGATATATACGAAGGAGGGGGAATGCCACAGCCGGAAAATCCAAAAATCGAGATATACACAAGATATCCACTGTGGCAACTCCTGCTTTACAACGGCGTAACCTGCACTCATTTCCTGATAGGCGGCATAGGCATAATGCTGGGATACGGCCTATGGGTCGGCCCAATCATCGGCAGTGCCTACCTGCTTTTCGCCTTTATCGAGATGTACGTGGTTATGCCGCTTAAGGTTTGCCCCAATTGCCCATACTACGTCATGGAAAACAGCTTATGCATATCAGGACTCAATATCATATCAAGAAAAATGGCGGGGCAAGGCAACATCAAGGACTTCCCCAATCGGGCAAAGGGGGCACTTTGCCATAACAACATGTACATTGCCAGTATGGTACTGCCCATCATTCTGATGATTGTAGCGCTTATCATCACCTTCTCATGGCTGGTTCTGGGACTGCTGCTGGCGGTTGTGGGTCTGCTGTTGTTCCGATTCTTCGTTATGTTCACGCGGATCGTATGCCTGCACTGCGCCGCCAAAAACATATGCCCAAACGCCATATCCATGGGACTGGGCAAGCCAGAGGTTTCGCCTGATCCCGTAGAATAAAAAAGGCGGCTTTTCAAGCCACCCTCTTAACGTCTATTCGAAATCTAAATGGGGTTAGATAATTCCACCGTCTATAGATATTACCTGTGCCGTAAGATAACTGGCGCTATCACTTGCCAGAAAAGCGATCGTATTGGCTATATCATCAGGCGTCCCGAACCTCTGCAGTGGTATACGCGCCAGAAGCTCTTTTTGCACTTCTTCGGGAAATGCACTACCGGTCATCTCGGTCACGATGTAGCCGGGGCAAATAACGTTTGAGGTGATATTGCGCGCGCCAACCTCGCGTGCCACAGCCTTGGTAAAAGCGATCAGCCCACCCTTGGATGCCGAGTAGTTGGCCTGACCCATGTTGCCCACTATGCCGGCAAGAGATGAGATGTTAATTACTCGCCCCCAATTGTTGTCCATCATGGTACGCAGAGCAAACTTGGTGCACAGGTATGCGCCTTTAAGGTTGGTGTTGAGCACATCGTCCCAGTCAGCATCACGCATACGCAACAGCAAATTGTCCTTGACGATTCCGGCGTTGTTTACCAGAATATCTACCTTTTCCCATTTAGCCACAATGTCCTTAAACATCGCTTTGACCGCGCCCGAATCGGCGATGTCGCATTTTGCCAGCATAGCCCGACCGCCAGCACTTTCGATTTCAGATATAACCTTTGCGGCCTGCTCATCGTTTGAGCGGTAGTTCACGGCCACTTTGCAGCCAAGCGAGGCCAGTTTGACGGTAATCGCCTTGCCGATACCCCGCGAAGCACCTGTAACCAGCGATACTTTGCCCTCAAATTCTTTTTCCATTGGTCTACCTCTTTTACCTAAGCGCGTCTGATCACCACACAGGTGTTCTGCCCGCCCATACCGAACGAATTGGATAAAACAACATCCACCTTCTGCTTGCGCGCCACATTAGGTACATAATCCAGATCGCACTCCGGATCTGGTGTTTCATAATTTATCGTCGGCGGTATTATCCCTGTCTCTATGGTTTTTACCATTGCCACCGCCTCAACTGCGCCAGCAGCACAAGCCAAGTGCCCAATCATAGATTTATTAGAGCTCATCGGAACCTTATGAGCATCAGCACCAAAAACTATCTTGGTTGCCTGGGTCTCAGCCAGATCATTAAGCTTGGTGGCAGTACCATGCGCATTTATATGATCTATATCCACGGTTTTTAGCCCAGCATCTGTTATAGCGTTACCCATAGCCACCGCCTGCTGATTGGCATCGGGTGCAGCCTCATTATAAGCGTCGAATGACCAGCCCGCACCGGCCAGCTCGGCTAAAATAGGTGCTCCGCGACCAGCCGCATGTTCATAGGTTTCAAGAATCAAAATGCCGGCACCATCACCAAAAACAAACCCGTTGCGATTCAAATCGAATGGACGCGATGCTTTGGCCGGGTCCTGCTCCCTCGAAAGCGCACCCACAGCGCCACAGGTGGCAATAGCCAGTATATTTACGTTCGACTCAGCGCCACCGGCGATTATGACATCGGCATGGCCTAAACGTAAATGGGAAAGCGCCGTTCCCAACGCATCGCTGCCACTGGCACAGGCGCTGTTCAGTGTAGTATTAAGCCCCTTGGCACCCATAACCAGCCCCACCTGCGCCGCAACCATGCTCGGGCCCATCTTGTTGATCAGCAGCGGATTAAGTCTTCTTGGATTGCTTCTAATCTTATCGGCCACATCAATGGCCAGATAAGTCATACCACTGGTGGATATAACCGTGCCCACGCGCTGCTCATTCATTTTGGACATATCGATACCCGCCGACTCCAGTGCCATGCGAGTGGCGGCTATGGCATATTGCGCGCTCTTGCCGGCCCGGTCAACACGCTTTATCTCCATGAAGTCTAAAGGTTCAAAATTCTTAACCTCGCCAGCAACATAAACGGGGCACTTGCCCACATCCAAACTGGTTATCGGCCCAACGCCGTTTCTGCCGTTTGCCAGGCCGTCCCAATGCTCGTCAACGGTAAGTCCCAGCGGCGAAACAACACCCAAACCGGTAATTACAATCTTATTTGCGTCCAAAATGTCTCCCTGCTTATTTAGCGTTGTTAGTGTGCGATGGTGATACAGAGTAACCACCGTCAATAATTATTATCTGGCCCCTTATCATGTACGACTGCTGGCTGCATAAAAAAGCAACCACATCGGCAATGTCCTCGGGAGCCACCATGCGGCCTGCAGGCGTACTCTGATATACGGAATCACCCAGTCCCTGGGCCTCGGCATATATCTTGAGCGCCTCGGTTAACACTGCGGATGCGCTGATACCGTTTACGCATATCCCAAGCGGAGCAAATTCAATGGCCAGATAGCGGGTCAGCGCCTCAAGCGCTGCCTTGGAAACACCCACAGCAGTGTAAACCGGCATCACCATGCGCGATCCCAGGCTCGAGATATTAACTATCTTGCCACCGTCTTTCATCAGCTTTACGGCATGCTGCGAGCAAAGCAGAACCGCCTTGGCATTAACATTCATGGTCCAGTCCCAGCCGCGGTCGTCAAGTTCCAGCGCCGGTCTGGCCACCCCGGATGCGGCATTGTTTATCAAAATGTCCAAACGACCAAACTCTTTTTCGATTTCAACAAACATTCCGTCAATTTTATCAGCCTCGGCCAAGTTGGCCTTTATCAGGTGCACGCGCACGCCCTTTTTCTCAATCTCGCGAGCCGTCTCCTGCGCCGTGCTCTTTTTACGAAAGTAATTGATTATTACGTCGGCGCCCCCATCAGCCAGTTTGGCGCTTATAGCCTTACCAACACCTCGCGAACCGCCTGTAACAAGAGCGACTTTACCTTTAAATGACATAGCTTTACTCTCCGTTAGTTGCCGTTTTCGCTTATTTTACGCTCTATGTAGGCCACAAATCCAGCCATATCTTTTACATCCACCATATCCTCATCATCAAGCTCAATATCATACTTATCCTCTATGGCGCTTAGTATCTGAACGATATCCAGTGAATCAGCCCCCATATCCTTAAATGTTGTCTGGCCTGCAAACTCTGCTGCCGGACGCCTCACTACGCGTGTTACGATCTCTTTTACTACTTCTTCTACCGACATTTAATACTCCTTTAAAACGTTGATTATTCAAAAAGACAAATTACTTATATACTTCGTCTCCGATTTTACTTCTTACCTCAATCAGTTCGCTTTTCAGCGAGCCAACTATGTCTTTTTCAACGGCAATCTTGGCCTGTTCGATTACCAGGGCAAACTCTGTAGCTATTGCGCGCCCATGCGCCACACAGGCAACACCGTCTATGGCCCAAAGGGGACCTCCTCCACGCACATCGGCAGCGTTAGTGGCATGCACCATGTAATCCGTTATCTCCTTGATATCTGCGTCCGGCAGTTTCCCCTTAAGTTTGTTTTCCAGATAACCAGCGATCAGCTTGCCCAGCGATTCACCGAATTTTACTATAATATTGCCCACAAATCCATCACATATTATAACGTTGGCTTTGCCCAGTGGGATATCGTATCCCTCCACCTGCCCTATGAAATTAAGTCCGCTCTTTTTAAAAATAGGATAGCTCTCCTGAACCACCGCATTGCCTTTACCCTCCTCGGCACCAATGCTCAAAAGAGCCACAGTTGGGTTCTCGATTCCCAGCATCTTTCTGGCATAAACCGTCCCCACGATGGCAAAGTCAAGAAACTGGTGTGGTTTGCAGTCAACGTTGCCACCCATGTCCATCATCAGCATGTTCGGCGTAAAACCCAGAAACGCACCGCCAACAACTGGCCGTGATATACCCTCTACAGCGCCCAAAAATTGCAGCGCAGATGCCACCACGCCACCCGTGGGTCCGGCGCTTGCCACGGCATCGGCGTCGCCACTCTTTACCAGCTTGGTGGCAACTACGATTGATGCCTTGCGTTTTTTGCGCAGGGCATATGCAGGATGCTCTCCTTCGACTAAATACTCATCGGTATGCACGATGTCGATTTTAAGACCCGACGTGTCATGCTTGGCCAGTTCCCGCTGCATAACGTTTTGCGGTCCGACAAGAACAATGTCGACCCCATAACGTCTGGCACCATCCACAGTCCCTTTTACTATGTCGCCGGGAGCGTTATCGCCGCCCATACCGTCAACTGCAATCCTGATTGTCACCTATTTTCACCTCCACATTTCCCAGTACTACCACTTCATCCCCCTGATTAGTGCATGTAATATCACAATGAACGATCTTTCGACCATCGCTGTTTTCGATTCGGATGATCTTGCCGCTTATTGATAGAGTGTCTCCCGGTCGCGCCGGTGTTTTAAACCTCACATCAATTTTCCCTGCACTAACCCAGCTAACCCCGAATGCACTTGTTAACACCTGCGATATATAAGCCAGGACCAGCATACCGTGGGCGATCGTCCCTTTAGCAGGGGTCTTGGAAGCAAACTCTTGATCTATATGGATGGGATTATGATCACCACTTGCATCGGCGTATTTATTGATGTTGGCCTGCATAACAACTATCTGTAAAGGAGGTAACTCCACCCCCTCATCAAGTTCAACGGATATAAGACCAAAGCCAGCCATATTAACCAGCCTCCTGACCAGCAGGTAATATAAAACTGGTACTCCCTTTAAATACAATCCGATTATCGGCACAAACCGCTTCCATGCCAATAGCAAGCATGTGAAATTTACCACGTTTGCGCTGCGAAAGTATCTTGGATGTACAGACAATCGCCTCCCCAACGCTGACCTGCCCACAAAACTGCACCTGTTGCGATACATGAATAGCACCATCAGGAAAAGATAGGTTTTCAGACTGCGCTGCCATAGCAAGAGCCGCTGCAGCCATGGGAGGGACAAGGCCAGATTCGCGATAGAAAGCAGCGCTATCACTCGTCGCTTCTACATATGCATCCACCGCTAAGGAAGTCAGAGTGAAATTGCTGGAAGGAAACTCATATCCCGGTTCAAGTTCATAATAATCAATCATACGCTTATCCGACATATGCTAAATTCGAACCAATTTACCCTAAAATACATAGCCATTCTATATATGCCAACTATAATACTGGCCAAAGCAAGCTATGTCAATAACGAAGGCTCGTTAACAAAAAGAAAGGCGGCCCTTTTTTTAAGACCGCCTTTTTAAAAACTAACGTGATCGATGTTTACAGAACAAGCTCCCCGGCGTATCCATCGTATATTTGCGGCTCGCTGTTAGGTATGGCCGCAGTAACATAGTAATAGGCATACGCCAGTGCCTCTTCCATGGATACACCGTCGCCATACTGCCCCAAAAGACCGTCTGCCTTTCCCTTTAAAATAGCCTGGTCTGCAAAAGCATAACTAAATACAGTGCTGCCGTTATTGGGAGAATCCCACGCCAGCTGATCCGCACCGGCGGCCGTGCAAACCACTCTGCCGTCAGCAACAAGCTCACCCTCATCCAGCATACCGCCGGTATTGCAGCCATCCAGTATTATGGTCATCTTCTGGCTCTCAAATGTAGAGAAAGCTGCACCGAGCAAACTGTCAACTATAGGATAGCCATCGTAACTGCCAATACCCTCGTCATAACCATCAGCCTCGGTGTCCGAATCCAGTGGCCCTATCCCCAGTTCAGGATACCCCTCGTCAGGAATCTGAAAGCTATGACCGGAAAAATAGAACACGACAGTAGAATCAGAATTTTCCATGTACTCCAGCCAGGCGATTGCCGCTCCGATGCCCTCAAGAGTCGCATCACCATTAAGCAGTAACTTTATGTTATCCCTGGCAAAACCATATTCATTAACAAGGGCCTTTGCCATCTCTCTGGCTCCCTCGTCCGCATGCCACAGGTCGTTCGCCTTGCCCGGATAATTGGCTATGCCTATAACCACGGCATACTTGTTGTTCCCTGTATCATTGCCCTTAGCCATAGCCACAACAGGCACCACCATTGGTATAATTAGTGCAAATAAAATAAAAATTGCTAATGCCTTTTTCACCTGGAATCTCCTCCTTTAAAATTTTTGTTTTTCCCAATAATATTACATATTATTCATAATCGATATCATGATAGATATTGCAAGCTTTGTCAAGAAACACCACTCCTGCTAACATCACAATTACTCAAATCTTGCCCAGCGACTGAGCAAAAGTTGCACAGACAGGTTAAAATAGTATGATACTTCTTAAAATAGGCAGGCGGATGGAATGAACAACTCAGATGAAATGCTAATTGATGACTATAAAATGGCACTGGTGGAGATGGGATGCGAACCCGGCTCGTGCGAGTATAAAATAGAACTCACCCCGCTCAACGACATTAGCCATGCATTTCCTTATATAAACGCTGGGGTAGAGTGCATCGACTATTTGCATGACGCCAAGTTTCTGTCCTTCAAACACGGCGATATTTTCTGCTCAATGACCCCCAGCCTGATAACCATCGCCATGATCCATAACCGTGAAGAAGCGCAACAAAAAACAGACATCATTGTAAGCGCTATAAATGATATCTGGCGCAGACACAGCAATATAGAACCTAAATATACAGGCAGAAAAGCCAAACCACCAACGCTTAGCGTCTACAAGCTGCTGCCCCGTACAAATTGCGGTGATTGTGGACTGCCCACGTGCATGGCATTTGCCAGCGCCCTGATAAACGGCCACTCGGAAGCGAGCAATTGCCCGGATTTAGACAGGGAAGAGTACTCCAGAAGTAAGCGAGAACTGCTGACTTTGCTATCTGTCTAAATCCTAAGCGATGGCTAATCATACATGGCTTGTAAAAAGGCGCAAAACTGCTTATATTTATTGGTACTCTCTGCACAATTACTGTAACGTTCCCAAATGGCTAGAATAGGAGAATCAATGTGAAGGATATCTTTATCAAAGGCGGGCTTATAGTATTTTCCGTAGGCATCATCGTTTACATTGTCTATCTATTTCTGGGCCTGCTGCGCACCGCCTGGACACCCGTAATAAAATACGTATTTCAGACGGACGATATAGCCAGCGTTAATATATATCAGTCATATTTTACTGCTATCGGTTTCACCCTGATAATTGTATTTATTATCGGATTCATTTTCACCCGCCCAAAAATTCTTGCTTTCTTGAGAAAGGCTTTTAAAACAGTATCACTTATCCAAATGCTAAAAGGCAGCAGTAGCAGGGCACACGTCTCCATAAATGAAAAACCGGGTGCTCTGGTCAAGTTTACAGACGGAAGCTATTACCTAGCCGCCATCGCCGGAAAAAGAAAGTTTAGGGACAGGTGCGGCGACATAGTAGATATGTATATTTTATACAGCCCCTCCTCACCCGTACCTTGGAGCGGTTTGCCCGTTATCTTCGCCAAAAAAGAAAATGTTATTCCCCTAAATCTTTCCTTTGCTCAGGTATACAGTATTACCACCTCGTTCGGCAGAAACGCGCCTGCCATAATTGAGGAACCGGACATGGAGGTCGACGAGTGCCTCTACGAAGAAGACAATCCCCTGGCAAATGTTGAATAAGCAAACAAAGCCATAAAAAAGAACCACGCTGAAAAAGTAAAATCCAGCGTGGTTTTTTTAAACAATGCGTTACGGCACCAATGTGCGTTTACTATGGATTGAACGTCAGCAGCTTCGTGGTTATATCCGGGTACTTGGCAATGAATAAAAGCTCATCCTCAACCAGCGGATGCTGCGACTCAACGTTGGCGTATCTTACCAGCTCAAGTACCCTGCGCGCCTCATCATCATTGGCAAAGGTCACTTCTTCTCCACCTAGCTGGCTCATTACATGTCTGAATCCGGAAATGCCGCTGTACTCACCCGTACAAATCTGCCTGCCGGTTTCCACCAGCACCGGCTCTCCCAGTCCCAGTTCCTCATAGCCATAAAGCTCATAGTTCTCCGGGTCTTTGAGCACACCATCGGCATGTATGCCGGATTCATGGGCAAAGGCATTGGCGCCAACGCCCGGCTGGTTTATGGGAATGGGAATGCCAAAGGCATAAGCAGCAAACTTTGCTATCTTCCATGCCTTGGACAGACTAACATTACCACCAAGCTGGTATTTATCAGCAAAACCTTTGGATTTTGTTATTGCCAGAATCACCGCTACCAGATCGGCATTCCCCGCCCTTTCGCCTATGCCGTTTACCGTTGTATTTATAAAGGCATCCTGTCCACCGTCAACCGCGCCGGCGGCCCCGGCAATTGAGTTGGCAACCGCCATACCCAAATCTCCATGACAATGTATCTCAATACCAATGCCAATCTCTTTTGCAAGCCTTTTAGCCGTATCATAGATTGTAAAAGGATTATCATAACCCAGCGTATCGCAATATCTAAACCTCTCGGCACCATGTTCTTTTGCGGCATTACCAAACTCAATCAAATAATCCAGATCAGACCTTGAGGCATCCTCGGAGTTAACGCCTATGCTCGCCGCGCCAAGTTCCTTGGCGTGATCAACAGCTCGTGTCATATCGGCAATAATATCTTTCTTATCTTTCCTGCCCTGAAACTTTCCCTCTATCATCTGATTAGATGTAGATATAGAAAGATTCAAATGTTTCAGATTTGGAACCAGCCTGAAAGCCTCATCCACATCGCCTACCGTGGCGCGTATCCATCCCTCCAGCCTAAGTGAGTTAATCACACCCTTTTCGGCCAGTTCCAGATTGGCCTGAAGGTAATTGGACTCATGCCTGGTAGTGGGAAAACCAAACTCGCTCTGGTAAACACCCATATCGTTGAGATACATGTTCACCAGTGTTTTTTCCAGCTTGGACAGACCCAGGCGCGCTGTCTGTACACCATCTCGGTTGGTCACATCAACTAAATATATCTTTGGCATTTTTCTCTCCTTTACACTGCCAGCTATTACTAGCGTCAGAAATACAATCATAAAAACTTAAAAAATAACTTTAGAAACGGGGTTTGTCGTTATAACGCAAACCTAGTGGGTCGCACGGCAAATATGGTATATTTCTAAACAGGGCATTTGCTGCCCTATACATATATTATATCCTATCTTAACAATATTTGTCTAAAAAACAAGAAAACACATGCAAGCAAATACACCAATGGAAAGAAGCTAAATAAAAAATGAGCCAGAGCAAATTATACCAGCGTCGAACAAAAATCGTATGTACTCTGGGCCCGGCAAGCCAGAACGCAGCTACTATCGATAAACTGATCAGGGCGGGCATGGATATCGCCAGAATCAATCTATCGCACGGCACACAGGACCAGCACACAAAAAATATAAACACAGTCAGAAAAGTTGCCAAACGACTCAAAAGAAACGTTGCCATACTCATGGACTTGCCCGGCCCCAAATTCAGACTCGGCATACTGGAAGGCGGCAAAGTCACGCTAAAAAAGGGCAGTATCGTACGGCTTAGCCAAACACAACCGTTGGGCAATCAAGAATTGCTGCCAGTAAAGCTGCCATATCCTATCACCGATCTTAAAACAGGTACTAAAATCCTGCTTGCTGACGGCGCGCTGGAACTAAAAGCTTCAAAAAAAGATGGCGACGATGTGCTGTGCCAGATAATAAGAGGCGGAAGTATCAGATCAGGCGCAGGATTTGTTGCGTTTGGAATGTCTGCTACAGGTGCATTCATTGATGACAATATCAAAAACAACATCAACTTCTCCTTAAAGCAGCAACCCGACTTTCTGGCGCTCTCCTATATTTCAATCGCTGCAGAAATTACAAGCGTACGTGCGCTGCTCGGAGTGGATCATGCAGATATACCACTTATCATAAAGATCGAACGCGCACAAGCCATTAAAAACCTTGATTCGATACTAAAGCAAAGTGACGGAATTATGGTGGCACGCGGCGACCTGGGTGTGGAAATACCGCTGGAAATGGTACCGCTTGCGCAGAAGGACATGATCAGTAAGTGCAACCTTCTGGGCATACCGGTCATCACCGCAACTGAAATGCTGGAATCGATGATACACGCATCACGTCCCACACGTGCTGAAACAACCGACGTGGCCAACGCCATATTCGACGGCACCGATGCCACCATGCTCTCGGCAGAAACAGCCATCGGTAGCCACCCCGTTCAGGCGGTAAAAATGATGGCCAAGATAGCGGTTCAAACCGAAAAGAAACTGCCATACCAGAAAATGCTTACTGAGAGAGGCAGTTGGCCCAAAAAAGAAACAAGCGAGCTTATCAGCTACAACGCCTGTTATACAGCTCACACGCTTAATGCCAAGGCAATCGTCGCCTACACCCAGTCCGGCAGCACCGCCGGCCGTGTGTCTAAATACAGGCCCAAAATGCCCATTCTGGCGCTCACACCCAGCGAAAGCGCACTGCGAAGGCTGATGATCTACTGGGGCGTTCAAACCATCAAAACCGATGGAATGTCTGGCGTCGACCAATTGTTCTCTTTAGGACAGAAAACCACTAAAGAGCTGGGTCTGGCAAAAAAGGGCGACCGCATCGTAATTACCGGCGGCATCCCCATCGGCGAAGTCGGCTCCACCAACCTGCTCAAAGTAGAAAAGATCGATTAACAATACAAAACTCTTTCTACTGAAAATACAAGGGTATCCTCCATCCTTAAAAACGTACTTACTGATGATAATGCGACTATAAACGTGCGTACAACATTTCGTCCCTTATGCAGCACATTAGAATCCGAAAAAAGGTGCAGGATACATCCTGCCGGGGATTCGGGGGTGTCCCCCGATTCTAATCTTCCCCAAAGAATGGGGAATAAAGGGGGTTGATCAGCAATTGCTCAAAGCTTGACTAAATCAGTTGTTACGCTGCTTGCAAATGTTGGCAATAGCAAACGTTTTTCGCTATAATATCGCTTAATGGATAAGCATCAGCATAAAGACCCCGCAGAAAAACTTAGCGAACTCGGCTACCGTATGACGCCACAGCGCATGATGATACTTAATGCGGTGCATAACGCCACCGACCACATCAGCGCCGAGGAAATATACTCGCAGGTGCGCGGCCAGTATTCACACCTTAACCTTTCAACGGTTTATAGAACGCTGGAGCTTCTAAAAAACCTCAAATTGGTAACCGAATCCGACTTCGGCGAGGGCAAGGTGCGTTACCACTCAGCAGAAAAAGGCCACCACCACCACCTTGTCTGCCAGAAGTGCGGCGATGTCAATGATGTTAACGAGGCAGTCTTCACCTCGCTTACCGACAAACTGTCCGGCGATTACAACTTCACCGCAGATTTGCGGCACCTCACCATTTTCGGCCAATGCGCCAAATGCAATAAGTAGAAGAAATGATAAATAAAAAGAGATTATTTAGATTCTGCGCTATTGGCGGCAGCGGATTAGTATTTAATACTGGTATTCTTTATCTGCTCACCGATACAGCTGACCTGTATTATATGTATTCAGCAATTATTTCCGGCATTTTTATTGGCATATATAACTATCTTGGAAATCATTATTGGACGTTTAAAGACAGAAAATCAGGCAGCCATTTTACCGGTGGCAGTAAATTTATCATTCTTCTGGCAGCTTATTATGCCTATTATTATGGATTTCTCTATCTTTTAACCAGCGTTATTGGATTGTACTATCTGCTGTCATCCGTTTTACTTGTCATTATAGGCTTCTTCCTGAAGTATTTGCTTTCAGGCATGTGGATCTGGAAGAATCGGGACCAAGACGCTGTTCTCTAGACTATGTATCACGCCACCTGACCATCTTCGGCCAGTGCGCCAAGTGCAATAAGTAACTTCAAACACTCACTTACCCTTGCCAACCTATCCCACAATGGTATAATGCACAGCACGGAAGGGAGGCGCATCATGCATCCGATATTCCCTATGGACAGTGAAGGAAACATCAAAATCAAACCTCTCGGGTACGCCAAATCACCGATTAAAAAACCTCAAGTTGGCGGACTGACCGAGATTGAAACAGAGATAGTGCTGAACGACGATAGTGCTCCGTGTCTCGATGGTATCGAAGAGTTTTCCCATATATTAGTCCTGTTCTGGTTAGACCAGATTAGAAGCTACAGAGAAAAATGCCATCCCCAGGGAGCAGATGTTCCTCTTCTGGGTATGCTTGCAACGCGTTGACCGGACAGACTCAACCCGGTCGGGTTGACAACAGCACGATTGATTTCCCGCGAAGGCGCTTCTTTAAAGCTAAGCGGACTGGACGTACTTGACGGCACTCCGATCATTGATATTAAACCGTATTACCCCCCATATGACCAACCTGTCGGAGAGATTAGCATACCCGAATACATCTATCGCCTCAAGTATTAGCATGAGAAACGTAAGACATATAAAAGAGAGTCGTCAAACTATCCTCTCTACTGTCTCCTTGCCAACCAATCCTGTAATGTTATAATACTGACATCAACAGAGGATTGGATTAAAGTATCTTATGTTTGATATAATCCGAAAGTTATTTAGATTAAAAAAGCGGGCTGATTCCGACAAGCCGGGTAGAAACGACCATTGCTGGTGTGGTAGTAATAAGAAATACAAGCACTGCCATCTTGAATCTGATCAAAACAAATCTGAAAACATTTCCTCGTCCGATAAAGAGCCCCTAAGCCCAACGCATAGGTGGTTATTAGGTAGACCCGACAACCCTTTATCACCTAAAAGAATAAGTAAATCACAACAACATACAGATACAAACAAACACCCACAACCTTGATAATATCCCCTTAACCCTATACAATCCCTACAAATCCTGTATCCCTAAGGACATATCAGACGTGATACGAGAGGTCGAGGCCAAAAGCATACTGCGCAAGCACAAGCGCATCGATTCATGGTTCATCTCCTGTTATGGCATGAACCT
This sequence comes from Chloroflexota bacterium, assembly GCA_018648325.1. Taxonomy (GTDB): domain Bacteria; phylum Chloroflexota; class Dehalococcoidia; order JABGRK01; family JABGRK01; genus JABGRK01. Next base: position 4,140 of record JABGRK010000015.1, on the reverse strand, counting down.
GTACCGCGGTTGTGCCCACAACTGTGTCTACTGCGACGGACGTGCCGAAACATATCAGGTCAACGGCGAGTTTGGCACAGACGTTACAGTGAAAAGCAACGCGATTGGTATACTAAAGCGTGAGCTGGACCCCAAGCGCAAGCGTAAGCCGATGAAGCGCTGCTACATAATGATGGGCGGCGGCGTTAACGACAGCTACCAGCCCATTGAGCATAAATACGAATTAACACGACAAGCGCTTCAGCTTGTCTACGAATTCGGTTTCCCCGCCAGCATCTTGACCAAATCAACGCTTGTACTGCGGGATATCGACATCATCAAAAAAATAAACAAGCAGAACAGGGCCATCGTCAGCTTTAGTCTGTCCTCGACGGATGATGAAATCAGCGCCATCTTTGAACCCGGCGTACCCCCGCCCAGCAAACGTTTGGAAGCAATTAAAACACTCACGGCAGAAGGCATCACCTGCGGCATGTTCCTCATGCCCACCATACCATACATCACCGACACAGCGGAAGTGATGGAACAAACGATCAGCCAAGCCTGCAACGCCGGAATCAAGTTCATCATCTTTTCCGGCATGACGCTCAAAGAAGGCAGACAAAAGGATTACTTCTCAAACGTACTGAGGCAACACTATCCCGATCTGGCTGAAGAATACAGAAAAATCTACATGGGCAATCAATGGGGCGGCCCAACCCAGCAATACCACGATTCTATCAATAAAACGTTTTTCGATATAGCCAAGCGATATAAAATACCCGTGCGCATCCCTTCATACCTGTACACGGATTTACTGGACGAAAATGATCTGGTTGCCGTTATGCTGGATCAGATCGACTACATGCTAAAACTACGCGGCCAAAAATCGCCTCACGGCTATGCCTCATACGTAATATCTAAAATCGACCAGCCCTTGTCCGATTTAAGAACGGAGCTTTCAAGCATCAGGGGTATTGGCAAATCCACAGAAATGGTTATACTAGAGATAATTAAAACCGGCCGCTCGTCATATTATGAAAAGCTACTGAACTGGCAAAACCCAAAATTATAGTAAGGTAAAAGTTTGAAAAAGATAAAAATCACGACAAGCAATGTGTCGGTACACGCCGAACTTAACGATACCAATACTGCCGAATCAATATGGCAAGCGCTTCCCATATCCGGCTCCGCACATCTATGGGGGCAGGAGATTTATTTCATCATACCACTAAAACTAGACAGCGAGGATGGCAAAGAAACTGTCCAGCTTGGTGATCTGGGATACTGGCCAGAAGGAAAAGCCTTCTGTATTTTCTTTGGACAAACGCCAATAAGCGGCCCTGATGAGATCAGACCGGCAAGCGCGGTAAATGTATTTGGTAAACTTACAGGCGACCCGAAAGCGTTTCTGGAAGTGCTCGAGGGAGATTCCATAACTATTCAGAGAGATTAGTACCAACGCAGAACTCAACAAGTAACGGAGGAAAAACGTGAAGCTGCTGCTCATAGAGGGCGACCCCGGTACAATAGAGGTTATCCGCGTCTGTCTTGAAATCTACAGACCGAATGTAACTCTCATAAATGCCACTATGGGCCTTGCCGGGATAGAGATGGCAAAGAAGGAAAAGCCGGACCTCATAATACTGGATTTGGGTCTGCCCGATATCAGCGGCATAGAGACATTGGAACTGATACGCCAACACACCAATGCGCCCATTCTCATCTCCAGCGCCAGAACAGAAGAACAAATTCAAAAATCGCTGCAGCTTGGCGCCAGCGACTACATCGTAAAACCCTTCAACCCCACAGACCTTATGGATAAAATTAATAAAATGATTGAATAGAAACGCAGGGCTTGACAGTAAGTTCCGCTTTAACTATCATTTGGCAATCTATCTAAGAATAAGAGGTCAGGCAGTGGCAGGCAATAAAACAAAAAAAAATTAGACTCAGTATCGACCAAATTGCATGACATCGGTATTTCCCTAACAAATATCATGATGTCAGCAGATATACTAAGAGAAGAACTGGCCTCTGACCAGCAAAGCATATACGGAAAACTGGTGCAAAGTATAATCAGAAACGCCGAAAGTATCGAAAAAACCCTCCCTTCGCTTCAGGAATCAGAAACCAGCGAAGCTTCCCAGGAGCAGTTTCATCCCCAACCGCTGAAACTGAATACCATTGTTGCAGATATAACATCGCAAATGCTCCCGCAAATCCAGAAACGCGGGCAAATATTGACCGTCAAGCTAGCCGATAACCTGCCGGACGTGCAATCAGACAAACCCCACCTGGAACAGATTCTGACCAATTTGCTTACCAATGCCTGCAAATATACGCCTGAACAAGGCCATATAGGTATAAGTTGCTCTCAAAACGGCGACGGCGTTATAGTCCAAATCACTGACGATGGCATAGGAATATCTGATACAGAATTGACTGACATCTTCCACCCCTACTATCAAACCGAGCGAAGCAGAAATCATACCAAAAGAGGCAGCGGATTGGGGCTGGCAATAACCAAATTGTTTGTTGAACTCAATGGCGGTCAAATTTGGGTAAAGAGCACTGAGGGTAAGGGCAGCAGCTTTTACTTCTCGCTGCCGGGAGTTGTATCGAAATGAAGGCACTTATCATTGACGACGCACCGGATCTTATCGAACTGGTATCGCTATGTTTCAAACTTCGCTGGCCCGAGGCCGACATCGTTACCAGTATGACAGGCGAAAAAGGCGTAGAACTGGTCGAAAGCGAACGCCCGGACATGATCATACTGGATATTGGACTGCCAGATATAGACGGATTCGAAGTCTTAAGACGCATTCGCCTGTTCTCGGATGCACCCGTTATCCTCTTGACTGTCAGAGGTAAGGAACTGGACATCCTCAAGGGATTTGAACTGGGAGCAGATGACTATATCACCAAACCGTTCAGCCAGGTAGGCCTGCTAGCCAGAGTAAAAGCAGTTTTAAGAAGAAGTAAAACCATCCTCATGGAGGAAAACTCAGAACCCTTTAAATCAAATGACCTATATATCGACTACGCCGCACGCCAAGTCATTGTAAATGGACAAGAATTAAAGCTGACTCCCATCGAATACGGCCTGCTATATCACCTCTCCAAAAATCCCGGTCGGGTCATGTCCCACAGCGAGTTGCTGCGAAAAGCACAAGGCCCGGAGTATGTCGAGGCTACAGAAAACCTCAAGGTGTACATTCAAAGGCTACGCCGCAAAATAGAAGAAGACGCTTCTAATCCCAAGCTCATCCTCACCGAACGCGGTGTGGGCTATATCTTCGCCAAACATAAATAATCGGATAACTTTCCTCAAGCATCTGCAAATTACTCAATCTTTTTCCTATTAATCCAGATAAGGTATATTCCTAAATTACAATTCCACATCCTTTATAAATCTGCGCCAACATTCCTAACCCCCTGCCCGTTACCGTTCTGAGACATTATTGTTATGAAAAAGTAACCGTAGTTACCGAGAATGTTACTTGACATTGCTAATGTTTATATATCAAAACCGCAAATCGCCAAGTGATCGCTGGAGGAAGAAATGAATCAACAAATCAATATTCTAATCACAGATAATGACCAGGAAACCGTAAACGTAATCGCTTGCGTTTTAGAAACACAAGGCTACAGTGTTTCCACGTCACATAGTTGGTGTGAAGTCATTCACCGCCTAAATAACTCATCTGTCGATATTGCGCTTATTGATATTGATATGACCGACATGAACTACCAAACCGGAATTGCAGCAATCAAAAACGCCAGCCCAAACACAAAAGTAATTGCCACTACCAGCATCGAATTAGATAACAGGACAATGGATAAACTTAGTGATATGGGCACATTATCTGTATTGCCAAGGCCATTCGATCTCAACGAACTGGTTTGTGCGCTCGAATTTATAGCACTTGATCTTGATCCTGTTAATAATGGCGAACTGGCCTATGCCCACGGACAAACATCTTAGGTAAAAAGGTAAAACAATGTCAGTACAAACACTAGCATTAAACACGAATACTAAAAGCGGCAAAAGCCTTCTCAGTCGCTCATACGCTAAGTTCAAGAGGTATTTCAGCGGGAAAATGGCTGCTGTACAGATTATCGGTGGTGTTGGTGCGTTTGCAGGCAGATCACTTA
>JABGRK010000002.1 GCA_018648325.1 Chloroflexota bacterium | reverse complement strand
GTACGGCCATGCCGACACTGGTAGCGGCAAATGTGGCCAGTATATTTGGCATACATAAGATAGTAAACCTGATGGCCATGGCCGGCAGTAACTCTATGAAAAAGGCAATGGTGGACGGCAGCTGGAACCCTGCAGTGAGAATACGCAATGCAGTGGCAGCAATAGTTGGAATCACCGACAATACAATCAAGATAACAAGAGCATACATAGGCAATAGCGCAGTACTGCTTAACTACAAGCTGCGAATGGCATAGCCGGAATAATTGCGGAGACATCCTTTTAGACTATCCTCAAACCTACACCTCAACACACGTTCAAAATGGTATCACTCAGTCGTAATCATGGCTGGATAAACATCCCGATAACTGCTCGCTCCTTGCCAGTCCAGTCTGCAGTGGTATAATGCTGAGGATTGCAGTAAAGAAAGGAATCTTCAATGAATTTTGAACTTTTTATGATATTAGGATGGGCGTCGCCGATAGGTCTTGGCCTTTTTATTCTATTTGTTAGTATTGCAGCTTGGTTTTCCCGTAAAAGTAAAAAGATCAAAGATTAAGCTCATACCATTCACTCCAACATACTCTCGAAATGGTATCGCCCAATCGTATGCATCATTTGCGGAACATCCCGATGGACTTGTGATGGTATAATCCATATTAGTTTTGCTATAGGAGTTGAGATGAGAAAAAGTATTGTTTTAACTGTTATCGCCATTTTAGTTTTTTTCTCAACATTTTTTATTGCGTGCAGCAACATGACGCCTGTGGAAACAGTAGATACTTACATAAAAGCTTGGGGATCTAAAAACGCAAATACAGTTGCTGGTCTAGAATCTGAGAATCTGTGGGAGTTTTACTACGGGCAGCCTACTGACCGTGAGCAGCGGAAAGAAGATGTAAAGAATGGCTTTGATATGATGAGGCAGCAACAGACGGATACAGTTCGTACTAATATTGAAATCGAGCTTATTTCCCAAAGTGATACCAGTGCTGTTGTGCAAGCATCATATACCATACAGAGGTATCAAAATGGCGCTGAGTTGGAGTCTGCCTTTGATGTTCATAAACAGTACACTTTAATTATGAGTAATGGTAAATGGTTGATTTCTAGTACAGGCTCTATATAGTGATCTGATACTTTAAGTCCATCAACTACCTGTGCGAAAGCCTCATTCATTTTGATCGAGCGTACTCTCGAAATGGTATAGCCCAAGAGTACTCGTCAGTGGATAAACATCCCGATAGAACTATGATGGGATAGTGCTGCCGCTATGTGCAATAAGCGATCTATTGAAAACTACCTGTATCTCCTACTGTAGTATCGGGAAGGCTGATACCTATGTACTGTTGGTGCCGGTCTCCTTTAATTGCTATTAGGGTAATTAAGACTCCATATAGCACGCCACCTGCCATAGTGCTAAATAAATATACTTGTGGATACCTTATGCCCCAAGGTATAATCGTTTCCCAATTATCGGGTCTATACTTTACAGCCCACCAATTCTCGTGTATCCAGTCAGCGGCTCCCGAACCCCAAGGGTTGACTATAAAGCGAGCTAATTGATTCGGGATAGGCATTGTGATTACACCTAATATCACACCAAAAAGCAAACACGCTATTATAAATATGAGCCATCTGGGTACATGCCACCTTGCCAAACGCCATCTATTTAAGCGCCGGGCCAGCCAACTCGCAATAAAGAATGTGATGACTGGATAAACGACAAACACATACAAAAGTATAAGCGGTCCAACGAGCACTGACATGTATGCCTCCCGCTTGCTCCATGCAATAATATCAACTGTTAATTTTTTATCTTAGATCCCTGTTATATAATAGCCCAAATAATAGCATAAAGTTCATTTAAATGGAGCACACAAATGGCATAGCCCAATCGTACGCATGACTGGACAGCCATCCCGATAACTGAGCCTCTCCTTACAACTTCACATGCCGTGGTATAATGCCTAATACTATCAACTTGATTGATATAAGTGATCGAAAGGGTATAGAAAATGCTGTCTGAAGAGATTTACCTGGCAATACTTGATACGATTAATCATCCGGTCGCCTTTGTTGACAATGATCATGTCATTCGATTCCTGAATCAACCCGCAATGAAGTTCTATTATGATAAGAGAGGTTATTCTGACCTGATCGGTAAATCTATCCTTGATTGCCATATTGAGAAATCGAACAAGTATATTATTGATGATTATGAACGTCTCCTAGCTGGAGAAAACGAAATTGCTCGCATGGTCTCCAAGAAAAATACGATAATAACCCTGGTAGCCGTTCGTGCCAATGATGGAGCGCTATTGGGTTACTACCAGAGATTTGAGAAAATTGGCGGTACCAACGAAGAAACAGCTGATCGTAAGTAGATCAGCCATATAGATAGGAGGATGCCCTTTGACTGCATCAAATGATTTCCCAAAATATAAAGTTGCCGCTATCCAGGCTTCCCCCATTTTTTTAAACAAAGAAGCTACTATAGAGAAAGCCTGCAAGTTGATCGGTGAAGCATCTAGTCATGGAGCTGCATTGTGCGTTTTTCCAGAAACATGGGTGCCGGGTTACCCTTTCTGGGCTGGCAGAGTAGCACACAAATTCGGAGATCGTACTCTCAAGAAAGTTTACGCGAGACTTTATGCCAATTCGGTTGATGACTCAGGACATGAAGTTAGTAAAATAGGCAAAGCTGCTAAAGAGGGTAACATATTTGTCGCATTGGGTATAAACGAACGTACCCCGACTGGTACTTTCTATAACAGCATTCTCTTTTTCGGTAGTAATGGACAACTTCTTGGCAAACACCGCAAGTTGGTTCCTACTTTTAATGAAAGAATGGTATGGGCGCATGGCGATGGCTCTACTCTCCAGGTTTTCGATACCGAAATAGGTAAAATAAGTGGCCTTGTATGTTGGGAACACTGGATGCCTCTAGCGCGTTATACTCTCTACGCCAATGGCGAACAGGTTCATGCATCATTGTGGCCCGGTCTCAACGAAACATCGCTGCTTGCCTGTCGAACTATGGCTTTTGAAGGTCGTACTTTTGTAGTCGCCTCCGGCACATATCTGACTAAAGATATGCTACCTGATGATCTCGAAATTAAGGATGAACTGGCCGATCTACCAGATGTCCTATTTAGGGGTGGTAGTTGTATAGTAGGACCGGATGGTAGTTTCATTGCTGACCCTGTATATGACTGTGATACTATTGTGTACGCTGATATAGACCTTGCGCGGGTATACGAAGAGAAACAAACACTAGATGTCGTCGGTCATTATGCTCGCCCAGAGGTTTTTACTCTGCACGTCAATCGAAAGGAAATGGATCCCATAGTTTTTAGTGATGGGAATGATGACACTTAAAAACATTAGAAAATATATCAATGCTAATGCTAATTCCAATATAAAAGATAGTCTTTATCACGTTTGCACAGCTACGGCTCCAACGTACTTCCTAAATGGCATCGCCCAATCGTACTCATCGTAAGTATCAGTGGATAAACATTCCGACCCCAAACAATACCCAGTAGAACTCAAAAAGGTGGTGCAGGATTCTTCCTGCCGGGGGTATTGGGGGTGTCCCCCAAATCTTAAATAACTTTCCCCCATGATTGGGGGACCAAGGGGGTTGATTAAAACCTTCTACCTGCACCCAACGATTTTCTACGTACGTATCGACATCCCGATAATATTGCCTCATTCGTATTTGGCTGTTTATCAGTCTATGATTCAAATCATATTGCCAGGCAAGCTGGTGGTTGCATAATACAGTCAATGAAGATCCTAAAGTGGACAGGTGGAATACTGACAAGGCTAATACTGCGTATCGGTGCAATGTTACTCTTTATCCCCCTAAAGGTATGGGCTTGGCTTGCGTCACGGTTCGAAAACAGACCTTTCTGGGTACGGGCCACGCTGGTAGCTATGATTGGTGTTATTGTCGGTTTGGGTTTCTTCACCTTCGTCTATGCAGGTGGTTTCTCCTATTTGAGTAGCGATCCGGAGTCCTGCGCCAACTGCCATATTATGCAGGATGTATACGATGGCTGGAACAAATCAAGCCACAAAGCAGTAGCGGCGTGCGCAGATTGCCATGCTCCGCATGACATAGTTAAGAAGTATGCTGTCAAGGGCATTAATGGTGTTAATCATACGTTGGCATTCACTTTTAACACCACTCATGAACCAATTCAAATCACGTCTTTTAATCGCCAGATTGTGCAGGACCAGTGCGTCTACTGTCACAAGGAGCTGGTGCAGCCTATAAGTTACGAAAGTAGCGAGCATCCCCCGGACTGTCTCAGATGCCACGCTCGCGTAGGTCATGACTATTGATAACGCCCACTGAATGAAGGAGAAAAACAATGTCACAATTAGGTAGTAGATTCACTCGCAGCAGGTTGTTGCTTGCAGCCGTTTTCGCTTGTGCTGCTTTGGCCATTGCTGCTATAGCATTACTATTGGTGGATATCCAGGCCAAGAAGAATGAAGCGAATCAGTATCCTTTACAGGTGTTGCAAATTCCTGAGGATGAACTTGACCCGGAGGTGTGGGGGGCAAACTTCCCGAGACAGTACGACTCCTTCCTGAAGACTGCCGATTCTACGATCGAAACAACATACGGTGGCTCCGTGCCCTACAGCAAACTGGAGGCAAATCCAGCCTTGGTGCGATTGTGGGCGGGTTATTCCTTTAGTATTGACCACAACGAGGAGAGAGGGCACCAGAATGCTCTTGCGGACCAGAAGGCCACCCAGCGCGTAACGACGGTCAGCCAGCCCGGTGCATGCGCCAACTGTCATGCAGCCGAGGCGCCCCAACTGATCGAAGAGTTGGGGTGGGAGCAGTTCAACAGTACCCCGTACAACGAACTGCAAGGCCAGCTACACACTGGTTCCTCATGCGCAGATTGCCACGATCCAAATACCATGGAGTTGCGCGTCACCAGACCTGCATTCAAGAATGCTATGGAGGTCAACGGCGTTGACCTTGAGAACGCTACCCGCCAGGAAATGCGGACCTATGTCTGCGCTCAGTGCCATGTAGAGTACTACTTTGAGGGTGAAAACAAAGTGCTTACCTTCCCATGGACCCAGGGCTTCAACATTGATAACATCGAGGCGTTCTATGATGATATAGAGTTCAAGGACTGGACACACGCGGAGAGCGGCGCTCAGATGATCAAGGTCCAGCATCCGGAGTTCGAATTATCCAGCACCGGGATACACGCCAGATCCGGTGTCAGTTGCGCTGATTGCCATATGCCTTACATGCGAGAAGGAGCGGTGAAGGTCTCGGACCACTGGCTGCGCAGTCCGCTGGACAACATTAGCCAGTCTTGCCAGGTCTGCCACAGGCTGCCCGAAGAGGATCTGCTGGAGCGAGTCCTGACCATTCAGGACACAACTGCCGAGCTACTTCGCCGTACTGAGGAGGCCATTGTGGATGCCATAGACGCTATCGTAGCTGCTGATGAGGCTGGCGCTAGCGATATTGATCTTGAAGAGGCACGCAATCTGCACCGGCGGGCCTCTATCCGTTGGGATTTCGTTTCCTCAGAAAATAGTACTGGTTTCCACAGCCCCCAGGAGGCGGCCCGGGCGCTGGCCACGGCTATAGACTATGCCAGGCAGGCGGAGCTTTCGGCCAGTAATGTGCTTGCCAGTTTATAGAGTTACTTATAGATACGTTAAAGAAGCCCGGGGTTATACGCTCTGGGCTTCTCTTTTTATTAATCGATTGAAACCTTCCGGCGCGAACAGCGAATAACTACACTCACATAAACATCCAGATGATCGTCCAGCCGCGATGTATATCAATGCTGCAACAGACTTGCAGGATGTATCTGTGGTGGTATAATACAGGCATAATGATACTTATATTTATACCCGTCGTTATACTGGCTATAGCTGGCATCGTCGCTGCATGGCGGGATTTTGGTATGCGTAAAATACTTTACAGTGTAGGCATACTACTCCTAATAGCTTATTCTCTTTTATTGCTGCTAGTTGGCTCCATAGAACACGGGAAAGTATATGCGTATGATCAACCTCCTGAAGCGGTTTGGGTCGTTCTCGTCGGATGTGTGGCAGCTTTTTGCGGCGCAATAATCAATATTGTCGTTGGCTTGTGGCAGCTTAAGAACAAATCCTTACCCCAATAACACCCTAATACAGCTTCAGGCTATCCTCATATTTTACGGCTTAACATACACTCGAAAAGGTCCCGCCCAATCGAAAGCATCAGTGCATAAACATCCCGATATTTATATCTACAGTATCGCCTCAAACTCAAGTTTTGTAACAATATTTTACACGTGAATATGCCAGTAACCACAAAAAAGCAGCCTGTGAAAGTTATGATTTTCAAAAAGGCTGCTTTTTTAGCGCTCGGTTCGGTTGTATCAGTAAAGTGGCACCTCCTATCACGCGAGAATATCTATGGTAACCTTTAGTATTTTGTGACTGCCAGTCGTGGTTTATCTATGACGAGCTGATCCAATTTGGTCATGAGTTCCTCCAGATCATAGGGTTTGGTTATAAAGTCATCGGCGCCTGAGGCTTGCACTGCGGCAAACGTCTCATCCTCTGTCCTGGCACTGGAGATCAGTACGGGTACATCCGAGAAGTCGCGTATTTCCCTGATGACATCGACCCCGTTCATGTCAGGAAGTCCCAGATCAATGATTATCCCGTCCGGATCGGCATGTCGGGCCAGTTTGATTCCCTCGCGTCCGATTGTGGTTGGTATCAGCGTGGCATCAGGTTTGTAAATATCAAAGCAGAACTTTAAAACCTCAACTGTTCCGGGATCGTCTTCTATAAGTAGTATTTTCATTGTTTTCCTCCATTTACCAAGTTTCTGGTTTACTGGTTAAGCCTAAAGTTGATCATTATGTCGATACCATCTGCCTGAAAATCACTGCTCACATTACCCAGTTGCATACTGATAATGAAGAACTCGCTGTCCGAGGCAGTTATACCGGTCAGTCCCGTAAGATCGGCGTTTGCCGCATCCTGAAGATCAATGCGCCCGTTTGAGTTTAAATCGGGAATACGCTGCAAAAGTCCGGTTCCTCGGTACACCATAGTAGTAATTGTCATCTCCGCTGCGAACTGGTCAGCTGTTTTGTTAACCTGCAGGTTCGGAGCTGCGGAAGCAGCGCTATCGTGTTCTGAGTATGATAAGGAAATATCCAGTGAAGCACCGTTGATATTACCGTAGTTGTTAAGATTAATTGATGATGGCCCTATCGTATCTCCGGGAGACATGGACGTTGCCGTGATCGTCGCGGTAACACCGTTTACATTAGTTGTTTTAAGATTTAGAGTGCCGACATTCATCATATTGCTATCGGCAATGGCTGTATCTCTAAACGCGATATAGACAGTGCCAAGGAAAGTGCTTATCATGGCTATAATCAGAGATATCATTAATAATTTCTGTTTGAGCATTTACTTTTGCCTCCTTTCCACCTTATTACTATGCCATTCGCAGCTTGTAGTTAAGCAGTACTGCACTACTGCCTATGTATGCTCTTGTTATCTTGATTGTATTGCCGGTGATTCCAACTATTGCTGCCACTGCATTGCGTATTCTTACTGCAGGGTTCCAGCTGCCGGCCATGGCCATCAGGTTTACTATCTTGTGTATGCCAAATATACTGGCCACATTTGCCGCTACCAGTGTCGGCATGGCCGTAC
>JABGRK010000011.1:85577-383711 GCA_018648325.1 Chloroflexota bacterium | reverse complement strand
CGAATCCCGTATGCGCTACCAACATCTAAATAGCCGTCTTTTTTGAAGCTAAAACAGCTTTAGAAGGCGGCTCTTTTTTTATAACAGTTCTTTTAGTCTGATACCAACTTAAGTTTGTTTAGTGTGATTCAAATAAGCCTTGGTTTTGTATCGAAAACTTGACCCTTTTGGATTACTGGTTTTAGCGTGATAGGACTATCTTAGTCCACTTATTTATAAATATACTATTATTAGATGACCAGAATGAGTTTTGATGTGGCTGTTTTGGATGTACTAATGCCCGAAATAGACGGCTTTGAACTGATGAACATCATAAAAAAGATTAGTTCCGATACTCTTATCATCATACATACCGGCATGGCCATCCCTGACTCGATATTTTCTGATACGGTAGGGGTAGAGGTATTTGCCTATTTGAAAAAGCCCTGTAAACTACAGGTATTAAAAGATACTGTTGCACGGGCTTTTTCGGATGGTGTACAGACAAACTATTTCTGATATTGAGGAAATGCTGGCATGTTGAGCTAAACTTCTATTTGCATGCCGTCGTAGGCGAAGCTGATGCCGGAGTGTTTTTGTTCTAAAGCGCGGTAGTCATCATAGCTGCGATTCCAGTACTCTTCCAGATGTACGAAAACAGTCTTTTTTGCGCCAATACGCTTTGCTATTTCCATTGTCTGCTCGAAAGTGTAGAGTGTGGTTCTAGAAATATGGTCGTCCGAATAAATAAAATCGTGCTTAAGTCTGGTTTCGAAGATGCCCGGCTGTATTATCAGCAGGTCAGCATTTTGCACTTCATTTAGATGTTCAGGGAAAGGCTTTAAGTCACAAGGTGCGTAGATAACCTTGCGGCCTGACTTCTCAAAAACGTATATAAATACCGTCTGAGAACCGCGGTCAACCGGGATAGCGGTGATTCGGACATCTTTGATCTGCACTGTGTCTCTGAAGGGGGTAATCTTAACAAAGTCCTTTTCCAGATAGTAATCTATAATTGGTCCGTATTGAGACTTCATATGACTGAGGCGCTTGGCTATTTTATCGGGGACTATTAATGATATGCGTTTTTCCAGGTAGGCGCTCCAGGTGCGGAAATCAAGTGCGATCTGCTCAACCACGCGAAATCCCTCTGAATGGTCCGGGTCCAGATGTGTGAACATCAGATGATCAACGCGGGCTATGTTACTGTGATTAAGTTGTGTCGAAACTTCCGCAGGCGTATCAATCAGCAGACCGATGTCATGCAGATAAGCGGATGGTCCGGTACGGGAGTAGGGAACACCCTTAGTGCGAGCTTGTGTGCATACCGTGCACGAACACAACGGTTTGGGGATTACCTGGCAACCGCCGGAGCCCAGAATTTTCCACTTCATAAGGATGTGTTCGCGCCAATTTTAGCAATTACTGGTCATGGCGCACTCCTTTTTTAGGTACGTGCGTGCTTAAGGTCGCCGTCCATAGTACCGCTAACTTTTTCTCTCTCCTCGGCAAAATCGAATCCAGTCCATATTCCTATGGAGCCAAGTATCGAGTCCTGCTGGTGGTACTTTCTGAATATCTTGAAGTAATAGGCTGCCTCACGGCTGTTGATCGTAGCCTTGGGGTTTTCAGCCTTGATACGCTGGTATTCGTCCTCGCTTACCTCCGACTCAGCCAGTCTTTCGCCTAAATCTTCGCAACCGGCACCCTGAGTATATTGAACCTTGTAACGCCACAGGATATCCTCTGGCAAATAATTCGTTTCCTGGAAGGCTTTACGCAGTATCCATTTTTCGATGTTAGCCCCGATCTCTTCTGACCGGTGAATTTTCAGCTCGGGCGGTATCTTCATCGACAGGTCCACCATGGCTTCGTCAAGGAATGGTACTCTCAGCTCCAGGCTGAACAGCATGCCCATGCGGTCGGCACGCTGCAAGTTTATGTTGTGCAGATTGCCTATGCAGCGGTGGCCTTCTTCGTTGAGAATGTCCATGGGGTAGTTTTTCATATAGTGGTAACCGGCAAACAGTTCATCGGCTCCCTCACCTGTGAGCACAACCGTAACGTACTCTGCCGCCAGCTTGCATGTGAAGTAGCAGGGTACGGCGCAGCGTACCAGAGATGGATCGTAGCTTTCCAGCTTATTGATAACCGTTGGCAGGGCTTCGTAGTACTCGTCCTCGGTAAAGATGAGCTCGTGATGTTGGGAACCGATGTGTTTTGCAGCAACGCGAGAGGCCTTCAGATCATCGCTCTCAATTCCTTTAGCATCTTTCATTCCTACTACAAAGGTGTGTAGATTGGGTATTTCTTCAGCGGCGATGGCTGCTACCAGACTACTGTCCAGTCCTCCACTACAGAAAGCGCCCACGTGAATTTCCTTGTCGGCAAGCAGTCGTTTTTTTACTGCATCAATGAATGTTTCCCGAATCGCTGTGCATGCTTCTTCCACGTTGGTAAGCACGTGATCATTAATGGGCGGAACCTCGTAGTATTTAACAAATCCTTCTTTAGGAGTGTAATACTGTCCAGCAGGGAACTCGTGAACTTCCTCCACTCCGGCCAGACTCATGGCGCCAAGCTCGGAGGAGAAGTATATATTGCCTTGAACATAGCCGTAATAAAGTGGCTTGATCCCTATCGGATCACGGGCGATTAAATAATCATCGCCATTTGAAATAGCAAGGGCAAACATGCCATCCAGATCCTGCAAACAGGCCGGACCTTTTTCCCTATAGAGGTGCAGAATGACCTCGGTATCGGAATCAGTAGTAAAATCGTATTTACTTGCAAGGCCTCTTCTGAGTTCTTTGAAATTATATATTTCGCCGTTGCAGATTATCCCGATTTTACCGCCGTTTGCCAAAATTGGCTGATGTCCTTTGGCCACGTCAACTATAGACAGTCTGGTATGACCAAAAACGGCATTATCAAAAACATGCAGGCCGCGGTCATTAGGCCCACGGTGGGGCAATGCGTCCAGCATTCGATTGATCGTATCTGTATCCAGTTTTCCAAAACACCCGGCTATTCCACACATAAAAACCTTTCTTTATTGCCCGACTAATATATCTCTTGTTAAACATAAGCCCCCGCCTTGATACTGGCAGGGGCTTTGAATGTCACCAGTTTTTTTATCAGGTAACCTCTTCCTATTTGAATGGGTCCCATCTGATGGTCTGCTTTTCGTAAGCAGGCGGGAAAAGTCGCAAAAACTCGTCATAGTAGTATATCTCTTTGAAGGTGGCAAAGGGCAGTCCATATGCCGCGTTGGGCCGTGCCTTCAGCTCATCAGGTTTAACAACGTTGGAGCATACTGCATCCATGACGTCATCCATTCCTGTGCCCATTGCAAATCTTAGCTTTTCACGGTTGGCGATCTGTTCGGGGAGCATGTCTCTGAAAGCCTCTCTTAAGATGAACTTCTCGACCTGCTTTTCACCGTATATCTTCCACTCCATCGGTATTATCTGGCTGTAAGCCACTACTTTGGCATCCAAAAATGGTGTCTCGTAGATAACACCGTTTGCCATCCAGCCTCTGTCCAGACGCCTCAGTGCGGTGTTGTAGGATATATCCAGCAGCTTTTGTGCCAGCTGAACGCGGTGCTCATCGCTTTTTACGTTAGGGCTCTTGAGAACCATGCGGTATCCGCCGAACAGTTCGTCGGCGCCCTCGCCCACCAGCACAGCATCGGTATACTCTTTTGCCAGCCTGGAGGCGTAGTAGTTGGAGAGAATGCCTGATATGCAGTCCTCATCGAAGCTCTCAAGATACCAGATCGATTCCGGTATGAAGCTGGCTATATCATCATCGGTAATTCTGTATATGTGATGATCCAGTCCTAAGTACTTAGCCATAAGCTCAGCGTTTTTAAGATCGGGGCCGGGTGCGCTATCAACGGTAACGGTGAATAGCTGTAGGTCGGGATTGAACTGCTTGGCTATAGCAGCAATAATGGAGCTGTCCAGACCGCCGCTGAGTGCGACGCCATTTACGCCCTTCATTCTCTTTTCAACGGCCTCAATTACCAGCTTGCGTACTGTTTGAGCGGCTTGCTTCATATCGCCCAGCGCAGGTATGTCTGCAACGTATGGTTTAAACGGCTTTAGTCCGTCTTTTGTGCTGTAGGTATGTCCGGGTGGCAGCTCAGCTATATCGAATCGAATGTACTCTATCAGCGACTTCATCTCTGTGGCGAAGTAGAGCACGCCATCTTCCGTTCCATAGAACAGAGGTCTTGAGCCAACCTGATCACGCGCCAGAATGACCTCGTCATCCTCTATGATGGCGCATACATAATCAGCTTCCAGCAGGGTGAAACAGCCCTTGCCGTGTTTTTTGTACATCTCGGCAAAGTACTCGATATCCAGCTGACCTTTGGCCGTCTGGTTATACATTTCGCCATCGTACAGTACAAATGGAGACCTCGACAGCAATGCGCAAGGCGTTCGCTCCGAAGTCAGATTCAGTTCGTTTGCGCCTATTGCGCCGCGTCCGTCCGGCAGTGTGCGGATGGAGGTGTTGTCCGGGCCTCGATGCTGCATAAGTCCCAGCATCTCCGCTATTTCATGGGCGCTGCCGCCAACTGAGTTCCCGTTTATGGCTATAATTCCGGCTATTGCTGACATATTATACTCCTTAATAATTGCATATTTATTATGCTTAGTTAAAAGTGATTGTGATTAAACAGATGCGTCCAGTATCTTAATAGCAGAAAACGCATCCAGACAGAAGGCATCCGCGCCTATCTCCTCGGCGTATTCATCAGACACCGCCGCTCCACCTATGAAAACCTTAACCTTATCCCTGAGATTCTCTTTTTTAAGCGCTTCGATTATAGTACCCATCTCCAGCATGGTGGTGGTGAGCAGGGCAGAAAGTCCTAAGTAGTCGGGACTTTCGTTTTTTATATAATTGATGATTTTCTCGGTAGTTACGTCTATGCCTAGATCCACAACTTCGTAGCCGGCACCCTTAAGCATGATGGCAACTATGTTCTTGCCGATATCATGGATGTCGCCTTTTACCGTGGCTATGGCGAATTTGCCTTTAGGCTTTATATTTGCATCTGCAAGCAATGGTTTAAGAATGTCCATGGACACTTCCACTGCTTCGGCAGAAGCCAGCATATCGGGAATGAAATATTCCTTGGTTTCAAACTTCTCTCCCACAACTTGCATTCCTGCCGTTAGTGCTTCATTAACTATTTCGTTTGGAGCAATATTGGCCTCAATGGCAGCTCGAGTAAGTTCTTGCACTCCTGATGTTCCTGAGTAACCATCGTCAATACCTTCATCGGCCTGTGTCTTACGGCCTTGTATCACGTTTTCCTTGATCTTGGATATGATCTCCTGGCTCATTATTTATCCTTTCGTATATACGTTTAACCTGGGCAGCAGCCCGGGGATCTCTTTAAATATCTTTTCGGTGGTAGCCTCATCAATATATTCCACCGGTGTAGCTAGCAGCTCCTCCATGCGTTTATGTGCCAGCGCCATTACGTTGTCGCTATTGCCGTCGCCCTCAAATGGGTATGCCGGCGTTATCTTTCCGCTGCGCATTACCGGGCGCAGGTGGCGAATAAACAGCTTCTGCGGTGTTGCCACCACTTCTTTTATCTGCTTTTCGATCTCGGCCAGATCAGCTTCGGCAATCTCCGGCTGATTGAGAAAGAACTTGAGCATAGCAAAATGCGCATCATCCAGAACAGCCTGAGTCAGGCAGAATATAGAGTTGCATTCCAGCAGACCGAAGGCACAGTGCAAATATTGAGGTCCGGACAGTGCCACCAGAATGTCTGAGAACAATCGCTCGATGGTTGATTGCTGGCCCGGTATCTTGGCATCGCATACGCCTGATGTAGAATAATTAGGTATGTTGTAGAACCGCGCCATTTGCACGCAGTCTATGTTGTATTGGCTGGTTTCGATGGCACCGTAAGAATCGCCCAGTGTGTCCATACGCGCTCGTACAGGTACGCTGCCGTACAGCAGAGGTGTTCCCGGATTGACCAACTGGCCCAAAGTTATACCCGCTAGAACCTCGGCGTTTATCTGTGCCATAATACCCGCTTCTTGAATGGGAGCGGATGTTCCCGCCTGCGGAGATGAGGAAACAGCCAGCGGCAGTCCTCTCTTGCAGACCTCTATGAACGTATCGGTGGTGTCATCAACGAATTGCAGCGGGCTCTTAACAAGGCAGGTGATAAACGAGATCAGTGGGTTTTCCTTAAGCTTGTCTTTTCCTCCGGCAATCATTTCTGCCATTTTAACCACGTTGTCTAACTGCGAAAGAGTAGTTAGGCCCGACATGATATGTTTTGTGGTGTTGTTTAAAGAGGCAAAGAACTTGTTGACATCCTTATTTTCCTCGGTAATATCTTTGTCCTGAATGTTTACGGTACGGATGTAGCCGTCTACCGTATCCAGATGCTCACAAACGTGTGCTGACTTACAAAGGTCCATCAGCATACCACGGCGCGGGTGAAATTCCGATACTTGTACTTCGATTGATGGGTCATCTTTTTTAACATAAGGCGCAATTTCAACATCCATCCAGATATTGGTTTCAGAACCGGTGATGAAATACACCCTGGACTCATCGCCCTTCATTATCAGGGCATTGTCCGGGTTGCGGGCTCCCAGTTTGACTGTGCTGGGCGCCTTTTTAATTGCATCCATAACCAGTTTTTCCGGAATTTGGATGTGCCAGCTGGGGTGATCTCCACCCTCAACTTCGGTAACAGTTGCACCGGCGCTTTTAAATATATCAGCCGCCTGCTTGTTGTAAGAGAGCAGACCTGGGTCACTTAGTATGCGCATTGAAGAGTCGTGGATTTTTTGCAGTTGATCATTGGTGAGTCTGGTAATAGGGTTTTTAACCAGGATTCCTTCTCTCGGCATGCCATTTCTCCTTATATGCAAATCTTAGTTGTCAATTATCAAAGCGTATATAATTATGGGTTTTTAAATTATGAGCCCAATGACTGGACTATTGATACAGCCTGAAAGCCGTCGGCACCGAAGCCGTCGGCACCTATATCGTTGGCGAACTGTTCTGATACGGGCGCACCTCCGACGATTACCTTAACATTGTCTCTTATGCCAGCATCGTTAAGCGATTTGATGATGTCTTTCATGTGCATCATGGTGCTTGTCAGCAGAGCGGAAAGTCCCAGAAACTGTGGCTGTTCTTCTTTCACTGCGTCAACAATTGTCTGATCGTCTATATCATTGCCCAGGTCTTTGACCAGATATCCAGCTCCACGAAGCAGTATACTGACGATGTTTTTGCCAATATCGTGCAAATCGCCTTTTACGGTGGCAATTAGTATCTTGCCTTTGGGCTCGACACCACTCGAGGCCAGATGTGGCTCAAGCATTTCCATGGCCGCACCAACCGCTTCGGCAGACGCTAACATATCGGGGATATAGTATTCTTTTTCCTCGAACTTCTGACCCACTATGTCCATTCCACTGGTCAGGCCTTCGTTTATTATCTTCTGTACGTCGATCCCATCGGTAAGGGCTTGCTGGACTAGCTCCATTACCGCCGGAGTACCTTCCATGCCTTCATCCATGCCTTCGTCTTCTTTGTTTATTCTCCCCTGAACGACGTTTTCTTTAATTAATGCCAGTATGTCTTGACTCAAAAGTTTCCTCCGAATTTAATCTTGTAAAAGGCCTTTTCTGTGGGCCCTTGTATAGCCTCTGCACATGGGGTCATTACCGGTAAGCATATCGGCCACTTTAATGAGTCCCATCATTTTGGTGTCAAGCGGGTTGACGATAATTGCGTCCAGCCCTGCATATGCTGCCATCAACATAAAGGAGCGGTTAACTATGCCCCTATTGGGCAGGCCGTAGGAGATATTACTAAGTCCCACCACTGTTTTGGCTTCAGGGTAGCGCTGTTTAATCTGTGCGATGGTGTTGAGTGTGATCATCCCTTGAGTTGGGTCTACCGATATAGGCAGAACAAGCGCATCAAAATAGATATTTTCGGTGGGTACACCCAGCTTGGCCAGTTCGGTTACTATTTTATCGCAAGCTGCCAGCCTGTCCTCAACGTTGTCAGGTATCCCTTTCTCACCCATAGCTAGTGCAACCAGTGATGCCTGACGCTGGGCAGCAAGAGGTCCGATTAGATTCAGCCGTTCTGATTCAGCTGTAACTGAATTGATAATGACGTTATCCCCGGTGTATCTTGCAAGTGCAACTTGAATAACTTTGGGGTCGTCGCTATCTATCACAAGTGGCTTGTCTGTGGATTGTTGAACGGCATCCATCAGCCATTCCATGGCCTCTATAGATTGGTCCTGTGAGCCGTAACCCGAGCCGGCATTTACATCAATGTAATCTGCCCCGGCATCTTCTTGAACTTTAGCTCTGTTGTGGATGAAATCTGTGTCTCTGTCTTTTATCGCTTGAGCAACAGACTTGGCTGTTGCATTAATATTTTCTCCAATTGTTATCATAATTAAACTACAATACCTGGTATCTGCGAGAGAATTGTCTTTTTCGTATCCTCAGGTAAACTATAATCACTACTTTCAATGATCTGGTTTACCAAAATGGTTGCTCTCTCCCAGGCGACCTGGCCTCCTTCTGCATCCCAGTCTTCCCTTAAATTTCTATCGCTCACGGTAGGCTCATAGTGCTCGCTTCGCATGTGGCGTCTGGTGTGTTTTGAGGTAACGAAATTACCGGCCGGTCCAACCTTCTTGATCAGATCAAAAGCCAGTGTTTCATCAGTTACTTTGATGCCCTCCACGGCTCTCATTACCATTCCCAATATATCGTTGTCTATTACATATTTTTCCAGGCACACGGTCATGGCAAATTCCATGAGACCGGCTGAATCGTGAATAAAGTTGGAACCAGCCAGCGCACAGAGCATATTGGTAATAGCTGATTCGTAACCGCTTTGAGAATCCAGCGCTTTAGAGTCGGTCATTCCGCCTGTAGCATAGAACGGCAGTTTGTAGAACTGCGCCATTTGAGCGCTACCGGCGTTAGTCAGTCCCATCTCAACCGAACCTGCCAGATATTTAAGGTCTCGCAGGTCTGTGCTGGTGGCAACCGAGCCAAATATGACTGGCGTTCCCGGATTAACTATCTGTGTCAGCAGTACGCCCATCAGTGAATCCACCGTCTGCATAAGCACATTCCCTGCCACGGTTATAGGTGATGTGGCTCCGCATAGCGGCTCTGCCGGACACACAAGAGGTATGCCTGCTTTTGCAATGGCGATCATCATATCTGCGTAATGCTCATCCAGCTTCAGAGGACTCATGCAGCACGCTATCATTGATATTATAGGGCGCTTGCGCAGCTGCTCTTTGCCCCCGGCAACCATCTCGGCCATTTTTATTACGTTCTCAATTCCCTCAAGCGTATAAACGCCGCCCATAATATGTTTGCTGGTGTTGTTAAGTCCGGCATAAAACCGATTGACGTCGATCTGATTTACCGGCAGTTCGCTGGGATATGTGGGCAGCAGCAACAGGTGTATATTATCCAACCCGCCAACCAGCTTGGCTATTTTCTTGAGGTCATCAAGACTGGCAAGTCGTTTTTCTTTGCTGCCCGGGTTGTAAAT
Organism: Chloroflexota bacterium; assembly: GCA_018648325.1. Classification (GTDB taxonomy): domain Bacteria; phylum Chloroflexota; class Dehalococcoidia; order JABGRK01; family JABGRK01; genus JABGRK01. Next base: position 374,129 of record JABGRK010000011.1, on the reverse strand, counting down.
ATAAAGGGCGGTTCCGCCGGTTCCGGTGTAAACGCGGCTTCCTCCCAAGTGAATGTCATTTTTCTCGTCTCTGCCGTATAAGGTGAATTCGGAGGGAGCTTTACTTATGAGGTCCATTACTGTTTTGCGGGGTAGTCGAACTATCCGATTGGCTTCATCTATGGATGCCCCTGTCTGTTTGAAGTATTGCCGTGCATCTTCTGAGTTTACCTGAAATCCTATTTCTTCAATTACTTGCAGCACTGTGTTGTGGATTTTTTCGATGTCCTGCTCGGACAAGGGTTTGAAGCTACCACCGGGCAGCCCCTTACGAATAATACCCATGTGTTTTATCTCCTAATTTATCTTCTGCTCTGACACTCGGATGTATCACAAACCGGGCAGGGATTGTAATTCTCTATTCCCTGGCCTGGAAGTCCGATACCGATAATGCCCGATATTGACTTGCGTGGATGCATAAGGCATGTTTCGGATAGTTCCACTCCGGCTGTATTTCCATCAAAAACCTCAAATAGTTCTGCCTGCTGGCTGATATCCCAGTCACAGTAGCCGGGGCTGAAACGCCGCTTGCTTATAACAAGGCCCTGTGCCTCGGCTGTATCACGAATGCGTTCTTGCAGGAAGTTGGCTACCTGTTCTACTGCGTTTGAACCGATGGAGTCCATGACTGTAGATTGAACAAGCAGCCCGTCTTCAGCCAAGTCGCCTGCTATAGATTCAAGCTCATCTTCTATCGTTACAACGAAAAGAGCTACTTTTTGGCATTTGCGCAGTAACCGGCCTACTACACCGCTATCGAAGCAAACCGAGCCCTCCAGGAACGTTCTTGTACCCAGAACAAAGTCTACGTCTAAAATGGTGTAGGTTGTATATGGAGAAATGAACTGGTCGCTCAACTCGATATGCTGGTCAAGGAGCGACTCTATTCTAGAAGATGGCTCACTTCCAAGATCATATCCCAGATACTTATAGACCTGCTTTTTATTTATTTCTATATCAATTGTTTTGGCAGTAACTAACATAACAATAACTCTACTTTATTACTATTTTGTATTCCAAGACTGGACGAAGAACATAGATTTCCGTTCATTATCCGAAACAGAATCTCGGGGGGAGTGTTTTCGATTATTGGAAACCTTGGGTTTTGGTTAAAAAAGGCGGAGTTTGTGAGGTGTCTAACTGATTAGAAGTCTGTATTTGTGCAATGTTTTGAGGAGAAGAATTGTCCCTATAAGAGACGAAGGCGGATATCTACGGATGAAAACCCCCGTATATTTTTCTCTCTTCGTCAGATCAAACTGTGTCCTCCTTTTGGGAATTTATCTCCTTCCCTGTGTTCACAGCCTGTAAACATAATACTACAAAACACCTCATTTGTCCAGTGCGGTCACTAAAAGTTCATGCGTGAGAAACAGAAAATTCACGATGTTCGCCACAAAGAACAAGTGTATTTAGGGTCAATCCGGTGACTATATCGATCAACTTTAGAGTTTGTCAAACGGGATAAGCCTGTCAAATTCTATCATCCCGCTTTCACCATGGCTGTCTACCTCAATACCAGACTCAACCGCATATGCTAGCGGATTAAGCCCGCCAAGCAGTACCATGCCAATTCTGTTTATGCCTGTAGCAATTTGGCAAACAGGTTCACTGGTATTGCCCATTGCGTAGACAGCGTCAATCCCTGCATTCTTTAGCTTGGCAAGGACGTCCTGAACCATATGACGCGAAAGAGCAGGTACCTCTCTAAAGTTTGCCAGTATTCTTCCGTTGCCTGTTTTGATGGCCTGACCCACGCTGGTCATGCTGGCGCGGATATATTGCTCGGAAGGGTCGAGTGATGTGCCTGCATAGTTTATTATTGCAGTAAAACGTCGTGGTTTGGCATCCTTTATCTCCAGAATTCCACCGAACTTGGATTCTATAGGTATGCCTGCTTTTAATAGAACACCGTTGACAGTAACACTGCACACTGTGGCAAAGCCCACCTTGCCCTCCGGAACAACCACATCGCCCAGCTTCTCCCCCTCATCAGCAACAGCCACCAACTTACTGGCGCAATAACCGGCTTTAAAAGCCTCTTTCATAGTGGATAGTGCTTTTTTGAAGTTGGTCTTATCAATAATTGAAGTGTTTGTAGCAACTTTACCTGTTTTTTTGACAGGGTCGAACGTGGTCCGAAAAGCAAGTAATTCCAGCTTTTCCAGTATGAAACCAACTTGATCTGGTGCCAGTGCAACCTTGAGTTCTTCTATGCCACGTGGGGTAATCATTCGTCCGTCTCTGCCCAGCGATTCGGTATATCCCCGTTCATCGGTGATTTTCAGGTGATACCTGACAGCTCGTTCACTGAGGAAAATGCCGTATCGCTCAAGTTCCCGTGCGATGGTGATCGATCCGAGGGGGTCGGATGATTCACTCAGGACGCGAAGGATAGTTATTACTTTTTTTTCCGCATCGTGGGAATTATTGGAAGCTATATTCATATCACCCGTCAGCCTTGATATTTCCTGCGCCATTATAGCATCCTTTCAAAATGATTGGTAATAGCTGTCCTTTTCGCGCCTGATTGTTTATGTTCAGAATCGTTTAATAGATCGGCAGATACCTTTTCAGCTCGTATTCGGTCACCTGTTGTTGATACAGCTTACACTCTATTATTTTATTCTCAATAAAGGAATCGAAAACGTGATCACCCAGAGCCTTGCGTACCAGATCGCTGTTTTGTGTAAGCTTGACAGCATCCCAAAGATTGCCCGGCAGGCTACCAATACCTCTACGTTCTCTCTCAGCCTCTCCCATCTTATAGACGTTGTCCTCTGATGGTGCGGGTATATCGCATTCGGACTGAATTCCTTCAAGCCCGGCAGCTAGCATTACGCTGAAGGCAAGATAAGGATTACACGCCGGGTCGGGACATCGCAGCTCTATCCGGGTAGCTTTTTCCTGTCCCGGTTTATATCCCGGTACCCTGATAAGGTCGGCCCGGTTGCGGTGCGCCCATGACAAGTAAACAGGAGCCTCATAACCCGGAACCAGCCTTTTATATGAGTTGATCAGATGGTTGGTAACCGAAACAAATTCGGGGGCGTACTTAAGTAGTCCACCTATGTAGTGTTTCGCCTCCTTCGACAGATTAAACTCAGCGTTGGCATCAAAAAAGGCGTTTCTGTCTCCTTTAAACAAGGACTGGTGAACGTGCATGCCGCTACCGTTGACGCCTAAAATGGGTTTGGGCATAAACGTTGCATAGCAGCCATGTTTGAGCGCGATCTGTTTGACGACCAGACGATATGTCATCACATTGTCGGCCATTGTAAGAGCATCAGTATAGCGCATATCTATCTCATGCTGGCTCCCTGCCACCTCGTGATGTGAGTACTCCACACCTATACCCATTTCCTCCAGCATTAGCACAGTTTCTCTTCTCATATCGGTGGCTGCATCAAGAGGCGTCAAATCAAAATAGCCGCCCTCATCAAGCTGCTCGGTTCCTTTGGAGTCTTTGAAGTAGAAGTACTCCAGTTCCGGCCCTACGTAAAAGGTATATCCCAGTTCAGCAGCTCGCTTCAGGTTGCGTTTGAGCACAAACCTTGGGTCGCCTTCAAATGGCGTGCCATCGGGCATGTGTATATCGCAGAACATCCTTGCCACTGCGTTGTGCTCTCTTGGGCGCCATGGCAGTAGCTGGAATGTATCTGGATCGGGAATGGCGATCATATCGCTTTCATCAATACGGGCGAATCCCTCGATTGATGAACCGTCAAAACCCATCCCCTCGTTCATCGCCATCTCAAGCTCGCCCACGGTAATGGCAAAACTCTTGAGTATACCGTTTATATCGGTAAACCATAGCCTGATAAACTTGACGTCGTGCTCCTTTGCCATTTTGAGGACGTATTCTTTTGCTTCTGTTGTGTTCTTGTTGCTCATAATTGTCTGATCCTCCTTTTAAATTGCGTTTTCTCCTGCATCACCGGTTCTTACCCGATATGCATTTTCTACCGGTATAACAAAAACCTTACCATCGCCTACCTCGCCTGTTCTGGCGATTCTAGTAATGGCATTGACTGTTTTGCCGAGATCTTCATCGAGTACGACGATCTCAATTTTGATCTTGGGTAACAGTTCTACTTTATATTCCTTGCCTCGCCATTGTCGACGAGGTCCTTCCTGTTTACCGTGACCTTTTACATCGGTGATAGTTATGCCCGGATATCCCAGTTGCTCCAGGGCATCCCTGACATCGTTTAGCTTTTCGTACCTGATAATTGCCTCTACTTTTTTCATTGTTCTCCCCCTTGCCGTTTAGCCTTTGGTTACAAAATCAGGGTAAGCACTTACGGCATGCTCTCCTATGTCCAGTCCCATTACTTCCTCACGGGCACTCACTCTTATCCCGATGGTTTTCTTGAGTGTAAAGAACACTGCGCCCATGGTCAATACAACCCATCCGAATACAGCCGCAGTACCGATCCCCTGAATGCCGAGTTGAGCCCACCCGCCACCGAAAAACAGTCCCGCTGACTCATGGAACAGACCAACAGCCAGCGTTCCCCATAGTCCGCAAAAACCATGAACAGGTATGGCACCCACCGGATCGTCGATCCTGATTCTTTCCAGCAGAAACACGGCTCCGAACATTACCAGCCCTGCAATTGCACCGATGATAAGTGCGCTTAAGGGTGATACGAATGCGCATGGTGCGGTAATGGCGACAAGCCCCGCCAGCGCTCCGTTCATGGTAAGACCAAAGTCAGGCTTGCGTGTCTTTGCCCATGCAGCACCCAGAGCCACAAGTGCACCTGCTGCGGCCGCAAGGTTTGTATTGGCCGCAACCTTGGCTATGAGGCCAAAATCCATGCCCGAAAGAGTACTGCCGGGGTTAAAACCGAACCAGCCAAACCACAGTATAAACGTCCCCAATGCAGCCAGCGCCAGATTGTGTCCCGGTATAGGATTGGCCGAGCCATCTCTGCGATACTTGCCAATACGTGGACCCAGGAAGATGGCTCCCATGAGGCTGGCCCATCCTCCGACTGAGTGAACTACAGTTGAACCGGCGAAATCCAAAAATCCGAGTTCACCCAGCCAGCCTCCACCCCAAACCCAATGACCTACTATTGGGTAGATTAGAGCAGAAATTATAAGGCTATAGATAAGGTATGCTGAAAATTTGGTGCGCTCTGCCATGGCACCTGCAACTATGGTTGCGGCGGCTCCGGCAAACGCCAACTGGAAGAACCAGAAGGCAAGTGTGGGCAAACCAAACGTTTGATCGGGTATACCTGAGAGGAAAAAATAGCTTGAACCTGCAAAAATGTTACCTGCGCCAAACATAATAGCATAGCCCACGGCCCAGAAACCGATTGAAGCCATGCAAAAATCCATGAAGTTTTTCATCAGGATGTTGGCCACGTTCTTGGCACGGGTAAAACCGGCCTCCAGCATGGCAAAACCAGGCTGCATGAAAAATACCAGGAAAGCAGCTACCATTACCCAGACTGTGTTTATAGCAATTTCTACTTGTGGCACATTGCCCCTCTCATATAACGCCGATCCATAACTAATACTAGCAAGCGAATGTTTCGGTGGTATTACGAGAGGATTGCACTAGTGTTACATGGTAGGAATGATTACAGGTCTTTTTTGAAGCGATAGCCTATGTTACGAATTGTATCAATGAAAGTGTGTCTGGAGTCTTCAATCTTACTGCGCAGCCGCCGGATATGGACATCAACGGTTCTGTCTCCGCCGAAGTAGTCATGCCCCCACACCTTGTTGAGTATGGTATCTCTATCGAACACGCGGCCAGGGCTACCGATCAGAAACTTTAAAAGTTCATATTCCTTGTATGTCAGCGACATAAGTTTATCATCCACCCATACCTCGCAACTGTCCAGGTCGATAAGCAAGTCGGCATATCTGATAACGTTATCGCTATGCTTGCGATCGGCTTTTGTTAAAACGCGTTGCAGTCTGGCAACAACCTCAGGCCCGTTCCACGGCTCAAGAACAAAATCATCGAGTTTCAAGTCGGAATCAATGCCATCTAATGACTCAAGGGTTAGCAGAGGGATAACAGGTATCTCGTTTTCTTCCTTAATGGTGTGAGCAAGAGTCCAACCCTGGTTTGCATACCTGCTATCAATTGAGATAAGTACAGCGTCGGTATTATTACCAAGCACTTTGGCTACTGTGTCGTCATTGTAAGTGGGGCAACTCGAGCAGAAAAAGCCAGCGTTTTTTAGTTCACTGGTTAGTTCTGTTATAAGCTGTTTTCGCTCGGGATTGATTATGCACACGTTTATCATGAAATAAAGTACTCTCTAAAAGATTATACCGCAGTGTGCCAAATCCTGGAGCCGGTATTCAATCTAATATGCGTATAGCCGTCCGTATGGCCTCAGATAGCGCGGGTAGAGTTTGATGAAACTACTGTTCATAATCTGCTTGGCATCACAGTCAAAATGATCTGCATAATCGCCAACATATTCACCCAGTACCCGGTAGTCATCTTCGGTTAACTCGGCAACGCCTACCTCTTTACCAAGCTGGTATTCCTCGACAGTGCCTCTGATATAGATAATCCCACCGTGCATGCCCGTGCCGATGTAGTTGGCTCTGTGGTGTTCTCCCTGTTTGAGGTTTAAGCCCAGCAGTATAAGCACGCCGCCTGCCATATACTCTCCAACAAAGTCCTGCGCAGTGCCGCCTATAACAAGCGCTGGCTTTTTGTCCTCGTATTCCTTCATGTGGATACCGGCGCGGTAGCCAACATCGTCTCTTACAAATATGTTACCGCCGCGTGCTGCAAGGCCGGTTATATCTCCAGCGTGGCCGTGAACTATGATTTGCCCGTCATTCATGGTATTACCGCTTCCATCCTGTGCATTGCCGTATACGGTGATCTGTGGTCCGTCCATAAACGAACCAAGATTATTACCGGGTGTCCCCACGATGTTAATCGCCACAGGACTATTCAGGTCGGTGCCGATGTAGCGCTGCCCGCATACATTTAGCAGTACTATCTTCTCAGCGCCGCAGGCAACCTTTTCTCTAAGCTTAGTATTGAGATCACGAAAACTAACGCCCGCAGCATCAATGGTAATTTCATTTTCAGTCGTTTGTATCATGATTAACTCCCAGCCATTTTTACACCGAGGATTTCGAGTTCTTTATCGGTAAGGCCAATGCCTCTTAGATGCAGTCTGTTGCCACGAAGGCTTTCCAGTGCATTAAGTCCCATTGCGCCCAGAATATCCTTAAGCTCGTGGCTCCAGCTACGCAGCAGATTTGACAGCCTTCTTGCCCCTATATCCGGATTAATTCTTTTGGTAAGCGCCAGATCTGTGGTGCATAGCCCCCAGGCGCACTTGCCGGTATGGCACTGCTGGCAGACGTGACAGCCCAGTGCGATCAGTGCTGAGGTGGCGATGTAAACTGCATCGGCACCAAGGGCAATTGCCTTGGCCACATCACCGCTGTTTCTGATGCCACCGGCCACAACGATTGAAGCCTGATTGCGAATGCCTTCCTGCCTGAGGCGAGTATCGACTGCAGCTAGCGCCAGTTCTATGGGAATACCCACGTTATCACGTATAACCTTGGGAGCAGCCCCTGTTGATCCACGAAGCCCGTCCAGCACTACGATGTCCGCTCCTGCTCGTACCATGCCGCTGGCGATTGCCGCTGCGTTATGAACAGCCGCTATTTTTACCGAAATAGGCTTTGTATAATTGGTTGCCTCTTTCATTGCATAAACCAGCTGCGCCAAATCTTCGATAGAATAGATATCGTGGTGTGGTGCCGGTGAAAGCGCATCTGTCCCTTCAGGTATCATGCGTGTTCTGGACACCTCGGCGCTAACCTTTTCTCCTGGCAGATGTCCGCCTATACCGGGTTTTGCACCTTGACCTATCTTTATTTCTACGATGCGGCCTGCACTAAGGTAACCGGCATGAACACCGAAGCGGCCCGATGCGGTTTGAACAGTTGTATTCTGACCGTACTGGTACAGGTCGGGATGAAGTCCACCCTCGCCCGTGTTCCACATCGTACCCATCTGCGTTGCCGCTCTGGCAAGCGATTTATGTACATTAAGGCTTACCGCACCATATGACATGGCAGAGAACATTACCGGAATCTCGATTCTCACCTGCGGCGCCAGTTTAGTTTTCAGCTTTCCATCAGAATCAACCTCAACCTCGTTGGGCTTTCTTCCAAGGTAGGTGGCAAGCTCCATAGGCTCACGCAATGGGTCGATAGACGGATTGGTTACCTGAGAAGCGTTGAGCACCAGATGATCCCAGTAAATACGATAGTCTTTATCATTGCCCATGCCGGTAAGCAGCACCCCGCCTGTTTCTGCCTGCTTGGTGATATCCTCGATTGCTTGTGAGGTCCAGTTGAAGTTAGACTTGTACTCCAAGGGATTCTGCCTGACATTCAGAGCGTTTGTAGGACAAAACGATACGCAACGATGACAACCTACGCAGTTATCTTCACGGGCGCGTATGGTATCGTCGTCACAATCGTAATAATGCGCATCGAAGCTGCATTGATTAACGCATACCTGACACCTGATACAGCGGTCCTTATCTCTCTCAACCATGAATCTGCTTGGTAGATATGTTTTCATATTCCCTGACTCCCTGCTGCAGCGCTATTTTGATTGTATGATCCGGGTATAATTGGACTTTTCAAAGAGCCGATTATTGGTTCTCCGCCCATTGGTATCCAGGCCTTATCGAGATCGGGGCATATCAGCCGTATTGCCGATTCCTCAGACGAAAGATAAAGTGTGCTGCCTTTTACACCCACCGTAAGCGGGCGTAGCCTTATTCTATCGGTAAGGCCGATCATTTCGCCCTGGTGCGCCAGAATTATGGTAAATGGTCCGTTTAGCAGCAGTCCGCTATAAACCTGACGCAATGTACCTAGCATTTCCTGTTGTTCTGGGCTACGACGATTTATAGCGTGCCAGAACGGAGGGGAGAACACCTTGGCTATTATTTCTACGGGCAGGTTGTGTCTGCGTGCCAGTAAATCTACGGCATACGCAACTACCTCGGTATCGGTCTGCATGGTGCATTCGTAACCATACTCTTCTAGAAATCGTTTGTTTGTGCCGTAGGACGATATCTCGCCGTTGTGCACCACCGTCCAGTCGTGAATGCTAAAAGGATGCGCTCCACCCCACCATCCGCGTGTGTTGGTGGGAAAGCGCCCATGCGCCGTCCACAGATATCCCTCATACTGAGCTAGTTGGAAGTATTCGGCGATTTCTTCCGGATATCCCACGCCTTTGAACACTGCCATGTTTTTACCGCTGGAGAATACAAATGAATCGGCAATATGAGTGTTTATTTCCATAACTCTTGATACAACATAATCATCCTGCGACTGGTTTACGCAGTGAGCGTGAGCGATTTCTGGCTTTATGCTGGCAAAGTAACGTATTACCAGCGGTGGATTTATGATTGCTTCGTTTAGCTTTGTGGGCACAACCTCAGCCAGATTAATATCAAACCTGTGATTGAGATACTCTTCCGTCTCAATTTTGGCGGCATCGGAGTTGTACATTATATGGAATGCATAATCGTCCGGATGCTCGGGATACAGCCCGTAGACGGCAAAACCGCCACCAAGTCCGTTGCCTCTAAAATGCATATTGCCTATGGCGCGAATAATGCCCTCGCCGGAAAAGCGTTTGCCGCTGGTATCCATCATGCCAAAGATAGAGCAGGAGTCTATCACCTTACCGTCACTGTATGGATTTTGTATGTGTCCTAAGTCTCTCATAAGCTGCACTCCAGACGCTGTCGCCACATCGGTTCCGGGAGGTGTATTAGCCCAAAATCGTCGGTCAGTAGCTTCTGCTTGAACTGGCTGACATCGACTTTATCTTTCATCAGTCCGAATATAATGCCGGACTTGTCTATATCCCCAACAAACACCATTCCCTTGATATAGTTATCCTTGAGCACCAACTTTTTATAATTGCCATTGCTTTCATCAACTAACAATTCATAGCTATCATCCGGCGCAATGACCATGCCGGCAGATACGATGTCCAGCCCGAAGTAGCCCAGCGAGTTCATTGCAGTGACACCGGGGTACTCAGCCTCGCCGCCAGCCATGTTTGCTCCGGCAGTCATTCCACCTAAATAGGCACCGGGCCATATGGGCACCGGGCGACAGATGTCATAAATAAAATCGTATGCCTCAGCCACATCGCCGCAGGCGTATACATTCGGCATGCTGGTTTGCATTTGCCGGTTAACCAGTATGCCGCGGTTAACTTCGATCCCAGCCGCCGCGGCAATGTTCTTGCGCGGGCTAACACCGATAGCCACAACTACCAGATCGCATGCTAATTTTTGTCCGTCGCTTAAGATTACATGCGTTACCGACTCACCACCGCCAATTTCGGCAACGGTGTTGTTGGTTTTTACCTGAACCCCAGAGTTGGAAAGATTGTCTTCTGCCATATGTGAGGACTGCTCATCAAGCATCACGTTTAGAATTCTGTCTTTCATTTCTACGATGGTTACACCAAGTCCGCGTTTGTGCAGAGCTTCGCTTACACTAAGTCCGATCAGTCCTCCACCAATCACAACAGCCTTGCCAGCGTTGTTCAAATATCCGTCCAGTGCCTTGGCATCATTCAGTTTGGTGAAGGTGAAAACACCCTTTTTGTCTGCGCCCTTCATCGGAGGAACGATTGGCGTTCCTCCCGTTGCCAAAAGCAGCTTTTCCCACGCGATCGTTTCGCCATCTGAAAGTCTGGCAGTTCTGGTATTGGTATCTACGCTCTCAACGTTTTTATCTAGCAAAGCGTTGATTCCATTCTGCTTGTAGAAGTCCTGGTCACGATACAAGATGTCCTCGAAAATTCGTTCTCTTGATAGATATTTTGATATAAGTGCGCGGCCATACACCGGATACGGCTCATCCGACACGATAATGATAGTTCCAGAACTGTCGTGCTTTCTTATCGCTTCGGCCGCACCGACTCCACCGGCAGAGTTTCCTATTATTAAATACTTGGTCTTAATCATTCCTTTTACCAAACCTAATCAATCACTATATTTTCAACGACCATGTCTTCAGAAAAACCGTTGATGATTTTGCCGTCGTCTGTCATTAGTGTCAGTGCTTCATTGGGGCAATTTGCTACACACGCAGGAACATCACGGCCAGGGCACAGGTCGCACTTGGCAATCTGATGAGTCGAAACGTCTCTTGCCAGTACTCCGTTGGGGCACACCATAACGCATGACCAACAACCAACGCATTTATTAGCGGCATATTCCACGGTGTTATTTGCCGCACTCTTGCTCATTGCTCCGGTAAGACAGGAATACACACACCATGGCTCCTGGCAATGTCTGCATTGTATTGAGAAGGCGTTTATTCCCTCCCTCTCAATTCGAACGCGAGATTGGGGGCGTTCTGGCTGGCTGTTAAAGGTTTTTATTATGTCCTTTGTGCCCGAATGCTCAACAGTACAATATACGGAACAAAGTCCGCATCCTATGCATACATCCGGATTTAGATAAACTTTTGCCACTGGTTACTCCCTTGATAATGCGGCAAACGGTTGCCGCTTTCCTGTATTATTTCACAAACTAATGGTTTTGTCAATCCCATTGGGTGTCTGTAGGGTGAGCCTAATTAGCCTTTCGAGACGGAATAGTAGTGGAGCAGAGATAGCAATATACGGCATGTCCAATTAGTCGTTGTGCAATTTGTTTTGTACAATAAAGCGGCAAAATACGCTAAAAACATGCCGCTAAAGCCTGATTGGTGTGGTGAGAGGTTTTATGACAGTAACTATCTGCTAACTGATAGCTTTAGCATGTCATCAAGATCAATCTCGTTGTAGTAGCCACCTATCCTGTCTAGCAAGTGGGCATCACTATTTGATAGCAGTAGCAGCTTATGCTCCTGGGCATATTCTCTCGTAGCATGTTCATCAATCCCATATTGTCCATTATTGATCTCCACACCTTGGATATCTTTGGCAATGTAGTCTTCAACCGGAAGATGGACTGGATGCGCAAGGAATCGAAAAACACGGTTTTCAGGCATGTAGATTTCTACCACGTGTTCAGTGCCCACATCACACTCTTGCCCTAAAAGAATCAGAATTTCGCTATTGAACTCGTGTTCAACGATATCTTTAACTTGATGAGCGAAGTCAGGGGAGTAGCCTTTGTGGTCGGTAATAGCAATGCCATCCAGTCCACGGGTTTTAACTGTATCAATGAGCTGGGCTACGGAAGCAGTGGTTGGTTGGATAAACCCTGTGGCTTCAATGTAATGGACGTGCAAGTCAAGTCTCAGTTTCAAATATACTCCCCGCAATCATTGCTGACAATTATCGAATTCTATCATAAGTCCCCTGAAGTTGAAAGTGATCAACCTGGCAGTTATATTGACTTTGAGCTAGCTATTCCTTAATATCTAGGAACTTTAAAAAACATCGCCAAATGGGGGGTGAGTAATGGAACTGGGAATGATTGGTATGGGGCGCATGGGAAGTAACATGGCAAGGCGTCTACTTAAAGGAGGACACTCTATTGTTGCTTGGGACCCTGCAAAAGAAGCTGTTACAGCAATCGTTGCCGAGGGAGCTATTGGTGCGACGTCTATAGCTGATCTTGTCGAAAAGCTGAAATATCCCCGCGCTATCTGGCTGATGGTGCCATCGGGCGAACCCATTGAAACTACGATAAACGGTGTAGCGGAGCAATTGTCAAAAGATGATGTGATAATAGACGGCGGCAATTCCAACTACAAGGACAGTATGCGCCGTGCAAAGACGTTATCAGAAAAGGGAGTTGCCTATTTAGATGCAGGCACCAGCGGTGGTATCTGGGGGCTTGCTGAAGGATATAGTTTGATGGTTGGTGGCAAGAAAGAAGCCTATGAACGCATGGAACCGATATTCCAGACATTAGCACCCTCGCCTCAACAAGGGTATGGATATGTAGGACCCAGCGGTGCCGGGCACTTCGTGAAGATGGTACACAATGGAATTGAATATGGGCTTATGCAAGCCTATGCCGAAGGGTTTGAACTGATGCAGGCCAAGCAGGAGTTCGATTTAGACCTGAGTCAAATTGCTCAGATTTGGCAACACGGCAGCGTAGTTCGTTCCTGGTTGCTTGATCTGGCGGCTGCGGCGCTGAAAGACGATCCGCAACTTGATAACCTTGAGGCATACGTCGATGATTCCGGTGAAGGGCGTTGGACAGTGCAGGAGTCCATTGATCTGGCTGTTCCAATTCCGGTTATATCGCAGGCATTACAGGCCAGGTTCCGATCGAGGCAGTCGCAACCATTCGGCGGAAAACTGCTATCGGCTCTTCGTGAGCAATTCGGCGGACACAGTATAAAACGCAAATAGATGCCTGGGAGGTGTCAGCATGCTGGCTATAGGGATGTATAAAGGTAAACCGGGTGCGCACAAGTTAGACTTGCCTAAACCTGAGATTACAAAACCGGATGATGTGCTGATAAAGGTTAAGCAGGCTGGAGTAGACGGCACCGACTTTAATATGATCAAACACAACCTGCAGGACCCGGCTGAAGGTCAGGACAAAATCGTAATGGGTCATGAGATGGTGGGAGTGGTGGAGGCAGTTGGAAATGATGTAAAAACCATCGCAGTCGGCGACACCGTAGTTCTGACAGTACGTCGCGGTTGCGGAATATGCCAACCTTGTTTACATAACCAGTCGGATATGTGCATGACCGGCCTTTACACCGAACGCGGCATTCACAAGAAAGATGGCTTTTTTACCGAGTACATTGTTGATCAGGAGCAATATGCTATCAAAGTACCCAACGATGTTGCTGATATGGCTGTGTTTACCGAGCCGCTAAGCATTGCCGAAAAGGGTGTGGAACAGATAAGGCTAATCCAGTCCCGCATGCCGTGGGCCTGCGAGCACCCGAATCACTCGTTTGACTCACAAGACTGGGGCAAATGCAAGACAGCGCTGGTGGTGGGAGCAGGGCCGCTGGGCATTCTGGCAACCGCGTTGCTTAGACTGGCCGATGTATTTACATATGTTGTAGATATCGTGCAAGAGGACAGCCCCAAAGTTCATTTGGTAAAGCACATGGGCGCCAATTATATAGATGGGCGCGGTAAGTCTGCCAAAGAGTTAGTCGATTTTTGCTGCACACCAACAGATAATCTTGACATTGTGTTTGAGGCATCTGGTGCTGCTGTCACCGCTGTTGAACTGATCAACTACATGTCGCGCTCAAGCATATACGTTATGACCGGTATTCCGCGTCAGGAGATTCGTACTGAGCTTGACGCCGCGCAACTGGTGCGGCAAATCGTGCGCAATAACCAGGTGGTGGTGGGCAGTGTTAACTCCAACCGCAGTCATTTCGAGATGGCGCTTAAGCACATACCTCAAATAGAAAAGCGCTTTAGTGGCATGCTAAAGGAGATGATAACGCACCGCTTTGGACTTGCTGATCACGATCGTATTTTCGACTTAAGCGATACCAGCCGCCTGAAAACGGTAATTGACATAACAGGTTAGATTATCTTAGCAAAACAGCTTCTATCCTTGAGGCGTACTGCTTGCTCTGCTCGTCATTGGTTATCAGTTCTATCTTTGATGGATAGTCCACACCCAGTCCAAGCTCTACTGCACGTGCTATCTGTTCCTGCGCAAAAACCGGCCCCGTGCTTACCTCCGGCGTCGTCCCCAGCAGGCGCAGAACCGCAACACCAACCGCGTCAATTGCAATCCTGTCAATCCCTGCAATGATGATGTCGCCGTTTACCCTTTCGCCCTTTGCCGGTCCGCCGCTGGTGAATGTTTCCACCCCGTCCAGCACAATCAGATCGGGGGTGTATCCTGCGTTCATCTCGGCTATCATCTTGCGCTGGTGCTCAGACTGATGCATCTCGGTCATATAGGGTGCGCCTATGGCCCTGCCTGCCACCATCCCCACAGCCAGTTTCAGTGACATGGAGAAATGTCCGCCGCCGCCGTGTGTTTTAAGGCAGCAGGTTTGTACCACGCACTCCGCCTCATTATATATACGTGCAATCTCAAAACCGTTTGCCCAGTGGCTGCCATCCGGCTGTATGCGTACCCAATCCGATGGTTTTGTTTCTTCAAGGTTAAGGACATCGAAATTAAGCTCTTTAGCCATATCGAGGATGCCTTTTTGCTGCATACACTCGCCTGTATTGGCCGGGCCGCTACGTTCGGCTATGGTGATGTGTGTTGCGCCCATAGCCTGTATTTTTTGTATCAGCGCGCGTAGTGTGTCGTTGTGCGTTGAGCCGGGGCAGGGATCGGCTGTATTGAAGTTTGGCTTGAGCGCCACGCGTTTGCCCTGTACCGGGTTGATATTCAGTAGATCGATAGCTTTGGGCACGCCTGTTGTGCGATTATTTGTACGTACTATGGCGACTTTGGCACTGTTTGTCATGTTTCGTTGACCTTTCGGCTTCGTTAATACTATTATACTGTAACCGATAACTTCTGGTACAGGAGCTTAACCTCATGAGTATATATGCATTCGGGGCTTTCCAAATAGCTAATGCAGATATCACGCCTCAGGAACGTAATGAACTGGCGTTTAAGACAAGCACTATGGCTATGATGAATAGAATAGGCATCAGGATGGGAATGAGCATGTGGCAGCTGTATTACGATGAATATAAAGATAGATCTGATTGCCTGCCATTTGAATTGATTGATGATCCAATAACTAATGACGCTCAAGTACTGTTTATTGGTGATAATGTTAAACTCGGGTTTTTTAATGGTCATGAAATAACCAGGTTTGATTCTGGAGAGCCCTTGTATTTCAGAATGTCGGGATTACAGAAGTTCCTTGAAGAGGCTCTTGATATAGATGAAGTGACAACTATATTTTTGTATATCGATAGTGATTATGGGGAAGAATTTACAGTGTCCGTTAAAGCGGCTGATTTTAAAGAGAGCATACTGGAACTGTATGAGCAATATGAAAATGAAATACCCACTATAAAATTCATCATTACATAGGTTAAATGAAAATAGGAGAGCACGTGTCATTCACAACTCTCCTATCTTATAGCGGTTTGTTTTTTATCGGTTAAGCAGACAGAGCCTCACCCAACATAGCACACTCCTGATCTTTTGCTCGGCCCTCTTATCTTGTGTAGATGCTTATTTTAGATCCGGGTTGGCTGGTTTTCGTATCTTCCCCGATATCTTGTCAGTTGCAGGATTCTTAATACCATGTGCCTCGGCAGCATGTGCCTTCACCTTATCGATCAGCACATTCTCATCATCCTCAATGCAATACCAGTCACAGTCAAATCCCATGTCCCTGCACTCGTAAGAACACTGTTTCCCATCATGAAGCATTGTCATATCCATTTCCCCCTTATGCATCTTACTTGGCAGCCATAATAGTACTGATGCGCATGCCTTGTCAATAAGTATAACGGCCAGTGGAATTGTGTATGTGATATAGGTCATATATTAAGAAGTATCTGAAGACTCGTCCTCATTACATAATGTGTGCTCATGAGCATGATTTCAAGTTCTTAAAATGGGTGAACATGACATAATCTTGGTCAATTCAGTTACAAATGACCGGAAGGTTTACATAAAGGCTTGCAAACACCGGCGTTGTATGCGTTTAATATACACAGTATTTATGACGGGCTTTTTGATCGGCTGTTGGTATTGTATCAAAATGATGTGGGGTTGCTAAGTGGTAATTATTAAACGTGCCCCGGTTCTGGAAAATCCATCCGCTTTCGGACTTACTTACGAAGATATATCCTTTTTGAGCAGGGAAGATGACGTTGATCTGAAGGGCTGGTTTTTGCCTGCTGCAGGCAGTGACCGGCTCATAATAATGGTGCATGGTGTCGACGTACACAGGGCCGATCCCAGCATCGGTATGCTAAATATAGCGGCTGCTCTTGTGCAACATGGCTTCAATGTATTTACTTTTGACCTGCGAGGGCATGGGGAATCAGACGGCAGAAGTGGATATGCCGGCCATCATGAAAAAAAGGATTTGCATGGCGCTCTTGACTATGCTGTGCAGCGTGGTTTCAGCAAGATTGGAGTCTTAGGCTTCTCATTAGGAGCGGCAATCGCGATTATGAGCGCTGCCGAAAACGGCGATATTTCATCAATAGTCGCTGACAGCAGTTTTTCTAATATGAAGGATATTATAGTTCCGCAGTTCACAAAGCGTACCGGACTACCAAAAATATTCCTGAGGCCGCTGGTACTGCTGGCAAGAATGACTTATCGCTTCAATTTCATGTCCATCAAGCCTATCGAATCACTGTCCGCTTTTAATAAGCCTGTTTTCTTTATTCACGGTGATCAGGATGAGACAATTCCGGTGGAGCATGCGTCTCAATTGTATGAAGCCTGTTCCCATCCACAAAAACAGTTGTGGATAACCTCTGGAGTTACTCACGTTAGGTCTTATGCAATGTATAACAGAGAATACATGGATAAGGTAACCGCCTTTTTTGATGCCACGCTTTAGGTGTGCCAATCATTCATCTTTCCCATAATCACGTTGACATAATATCAGTATATTGGATATAGTTTACATAATATGCGGGTGTTTAAGTACAAATGTTGAGCAGGGGCAGCAGCATGAATTATAAAAATACGCATGTAGTAATTCAACTAGCTCTTCTTGTGGTATCTTATCCTGCGATCGACCATAAATAGTCCCAGCAGCAACCCTGTCATTGTCAGGGCCAGAATAGCTGACGCTGGAATAGCCAATTGTCCTCTGGCATAGAAGGTAACCAGTATAAGTAGCATTGACTGAGAGACTGCAATTAATGTTATTCTAAGCCATCGTTTTCTCATGCGGATGAAAGCGGCGGCTACTCCTGCAAGTGCAAGAAAGCTAAGGGCAATCAACGGAGCGAAGTCTCGCATATAATCAGAACTTATTTGTATGCCACTACCCGCTTGATCGACGGCCAAAAACCAGCCGACAACAACCGGCGCAGGTAGTAGTGACAACGCGCTGAAAAGCCAGTCTCGCTTTATTGTTTTGATAGTTACCGAGAATACCAGCCACAAAGCAAGAGGTATGTAAATGAGAATTGCTATCCATGACCATACCGTTGGCAGGTAAAGCAGTGCAATTCCTGCTGCCAGAACAGGGGCCATTGAATATCCCAGCCAGGGGAAAAGCCACATCGGTTTGTTATGCAGCCAGCCCACTATAGCTATACCGAGCACTATACCCATGGATACTAATACCCACTCTATTCCCTGCCACCAGTTAAGTGCGAAAAGCGCGGCGAAAAGAATATGCGGAGTGGATGCCATGATTGCCTGCTTCCAAGATCCCTGACTATGTGCTTCGTGCATCTTTCCCGCGATCAGTTTGACCGAGCCAAGGGATGTTATGCACGCATCTGCAGCTTCGTCTTCACTTAATCCCGATTCCAACATGTCATCGAATTCGTCTTCAAGGTGAGTCACCAACTCGCTCAGTACAGCGTTTTCATTTGCCGTATCAAGCCTGAGGTTTGCTTTTATATTATCTAGGTATTTAGTAAGTACCTGTGATGTCACCAGTTACCTGCCTTGTTACATTAAGCGCTAGTTGGTCCAACCACCAACCGCATTGCGGTGATAAAATCCCGCCACTGACTTCTCTCCTGAGCTAGAAGCTCCTGACCTCTGATAGTGATCTGGTAATATCGCCGCTGCCGTCCCGATGGCGCCATTTCCCACACACCTTTGATCAGCTTTGCCTTTTCCATTCTGTGTAGGGCAGGGTATAGAGTGCCCTCTTTGAACTTGAAGTAACCATCACTTCGGCTATCAAGCTCTTTGATTATCTGATAGCCATACATTTTTTGCTGACCAAGAAGGTTGAGTAACAGATGGTCGGTGCTTCCCTTGATTAATTCTCTTCGTTGTGGCATCGCCTTTACCTCGCTTTATAGATAGTATATAGGCTGTTGGTTGTCATAATAACAAACATCATAGGCATTGACTACCCCTTACCCGGAAATGCATCATAATAGTCTCAAACAACATAATAATAAGTCACTTCTTGCTACTTTAGTTGCATGGTGCTTACGGTGATAGTATAGTTGCTTTACAAACAGTTATATAGGCGGGTTTTCATGGATCAGCAGTTTCGTGATGTTGTAGATGCTCTCTGGGAACGTATTATGGTGGTAATGGATGGAGATGATGGAGAGGCGTGTGCCGGTCATCTGCGTACAGCATGTCAAAAATGTTTGTTTGCCGAAGAGCGGTTTAAAAGTCTGAGCCACCACGTGATTGAATATAAGAAGCAGCTTGATAGAAGAGAGATTCTTGACAGCCTGCACCTTGCGATGGACTATGAGCATTTACTGATAAGTTTGCGCAATTCCATTGATAATCTGTCCGAACTTATTGGCTGCGTGCTTGTCCTGGAGAAAACCGATGGATTGTTGGTCCAGCATGATAACGTCGGTCTTCGCGAGATCGTTGCTTTTATGAAAGCAAGCGATGATCTGCAGAAGAATTCATTCTTGTATAAACTGATGTTTTATTTAAATAAGCAGCTCAATCAGGGATGGTATAAGGATTTGATGGACCCAGCTGTAATAATATCTCATGATAGGTTCGGTCAGTATCCCAGGGTTTCAGCTCGAAGTATAGATAGACAGTTACTGGATTTCACATTTATATTGCGTGACACGACAGGGGATGGATCTGTCGGAGGTCATATTATTCCTTACTGCAGTGGCCTTATTGATAATATCAAGAATGCCTTGAAAGATAGCTTTGTATTGATTGATGATTATCTTGCACATCAATCGTAAATCCATGTTTTTTGATTTCCAATGCATAGTTGTTATATACTGCAAGTGTTATATATAGGCATTGTTATAAAGCAGTGTGGAGGTATTGATCGTGCGCATCAAGGTTTTACTTGCTGAGGATCACGTAATAACAAGACAGGGCATTAGGCGTCTTTTGGAGGAAGAGGGCCATTATACCGTTGTTGGAGAGGCGGGTGATGGGGAGCAGGCGGTCCAGATGGCCATGGAAAAGAGCCCGGACGTTGTAATTATGGATATATCAATGCCCAACCTGAATGGAGTTGAGGCTGCCCGGATTATCAAGCAGCACTGTCCCACCACAGCTATTCTTATCTTAAGTGCCTATGATGATGATGAGTACGTTTTTGCGCTTCTTGATGCTGGTGTAGCGGGATATTTGCTTAAAACTGCCAGTGGTGATGAACTGGTAAGGGCGGTGGAGTCTGCAAATAAGGGAGAGCCTACCATTCATCCCAGTATTGCTAAAAAGCTGATTAACCGCTTCCGTCATGCTGGCGATGTGAAAGCACCGGAAGAGATTGAAGAAATACTCAGTAAGAGAGAGATTGGCATTATAAGGTTGGCGGCTAGGGGAATGAGCAATCAAGATATTGCCGAGAGTGTGATAATAAGCAAACGCACCGTTGAGGGTCATATGCGGAGTATATTTAATAAACTTGGGGTTGGTTCTCGTACCGAGGCAGTTATATATGGATTGAAAAAGGGCTGGTTTGCATTAGACGAGATTGCTGAACAATGATCCGAGTTGTAAACTTTGTAAAAGACCTTAGAATCACGGCTACAAAAGCTGAGTTTTTAGAGTGGATAAAGCGGTGGCAATTGTGGCTGGCATTTCTGATAATTGTTGGGGCCACAATACCTCAATATTCAGATAGCCTCAATATCTCGGATAATCTTTTACCCTGGCGGCTGATAGGTTTTGAACGCCATACCGTTGAGCGAATTTTTTATCTGGTTCCAATTGCCTATGGTGCCATTACTATCGGGATAAGAACGGGCATGCTTCTTTCAGTTATCTCGTTTTGTAGTATGCTACCACGCGTTTTTCCTTCACAAGAGACCCTTGATACCTTGTTTGAGGTTTTATTGGTTACAGCTCTGGGCTTTTTATTCTGCCTTTTTCGTAAGATACAGATAGATATGAAAGAGCAGAAGGAGCGAGATTTATTAGTAGTACGTAAGATGCAGGAGAATCAGCATTTTTATATTAGACAGGCGGTGATGGCGCAGGAGGAAGAAAGAAAACGGATTTCTCGTGAACTGCATGACGATACGGTGCAGGTTCTGGGGGGGCTGTCCAGAAAACTGGATAACTTTATTCGCAAAAACGCTTCTTTGACCAAAGATGATCTGTCATTTCTAAAGGATCTTCATGAGCAGTTAAATGCAGGTCTAACCGAGGTACAGCGGTTTAGTCAAGACCTGAGACCTTCGTTACTAGATTATCTGGGATTGTTTGCGGCACTCAGGTCGCTGGTTAATAAAGCTTCAGAGCATTATGGTTTACCCATTGAGTTTGAGATTTTTGGTGGGGAACGGCGCTTGCCGCCTGAATCGGAAATACTGATATTCCGTATTATTCAGGAGGCCTTAAGCAATATCGGCAGGCATGCACATGCAACCACTGCCAAAGTGAAAATCGAATCACTTGATGGTAAGACCTCATTCTGCATTACCGATGATGGTTGTGGTTTTGATCTACCTGAATCGGTTACAGATCTCCCTCGTGGTGGGCAACTTGGTTTGGCAGGTATTTCAGAGCGCGTGTTGCTAATGCGCGGTGAATTAAATGTACAGTCGGCAGTTGGCATAGGTACTACAATATCTGTTGAAATTCCTGACTGATCATAATCCCCTGTTTGCATATAGCCGCATTCCATCAAATTCCAACAATACCCATACAGTTTTTTACATTCATTCTCATCGTGACTATTTTTCAATATGGTATGTATAAACACCTTTTTGCTCCATATTGCAATACGTGAAAATACGCTTGAGTGTCATGATCGTTTCATATAGGGTGTTCTGTGGGGGTAACTTGGTGACAAGCACCACGGTTTTAATTGCAGATGATCATGATGATATGCGGCAGGGAATCCGTCGTCTTTTAGAGCAAGAGGGCAAATTCACTGTTGTGGGAGAGGCGGATGATGGGGAGCAGGCGGTGGAGTTGACCTCTTCTAAAAAGCCGGACGTGGTTGTTATGGATATAGCTATGCCCAAGCTCAATGGCTTTGAAGCTACAAGGCAAATCAAATCACTTTTTCCCGCGACTGCTGTACTAATACTTAGCTCCTATGATGATGATGAGTATGTTTTCGGTCTCTTAGATATGGGAGTTGCAGGTTACCTACTCAAATCGGTAACAGGAGATGAGTTGGTTCGCGCGGTTGAGGCTGTCAGCAAGGGTGATGCCGTACTTGACCCGGCCATAAGCAGCAAGGTCAATAAACGATTTCAATCGAACCTGACTGTGGCAAGCGATGGACAACAGTATGGTCCTTTGGGCACGGACGAGGTGAAGATACTCAAGATGGCAGCTGCTGGAATTCATAATCAGGAAATAGCAAGCCAAATGATGATAGGCGAACACGAGGTAGAAAGCTCTATGAAGGATATTTGCAGCAAGCTTGGCGTGGCTTCAAGAACAGAAGCTGTTATATATGGTCTAAAAAAAGGCTGGTTTGCTACGGAAGAGCTTCAGTAAACTTCGATAAGCCATCAATCTGATAATGGCAGTTTATGCAGATGCAGGAGAAAGTAGAGTTGGTGGCGGTTGCTTTGTGCAATATAGTTCAGGTAGGGGGCGCTTTAGGACCCCAAAGTTTTTGTAGCGGTATTCACGATTCTGGGATAACCAATCCTTTTACCCGGTATTCGAATCTATTAAAACCGGGCGATTAAATACTGTGTTATAGGATGAATATCCCTATGCTACCGCTCCTTTTATACCTTATTATAGAAACAGTTAGTTTGCCAAAGAGACGCTTGTCTGACAAACAGCGGTGATGTTGCTAGTACTAATTCAACAAAGCGATGAATTGCTGCATTGTTGATAAAAGGAGTAAATGTGCAGCCGATAACAATAAGCCTTAACGGCCGTGAGGTAAGTGGCAAGCAAGGCATGACTATACTTGAGTTGGCCCGGGAAATGGGCGTTGATATCCCTACCCTCTGTGATGATCCAAATTTAACTCCCATTGGAGCCTGCCGCATTTGCCTTGTGGAAAATGAGCAAAACGGCGATCTTTTGGCGTCTTGTGTTACTCCCATTGAAACCGGTATGGTAATTAGTACTCAATCCGAGAGAGTGATTGTTCATCGCAAAACCATCGTGAAACTCATGCTGGCTTCTCATCCCGATTCCTGTCTGGTGTGCAATAAAGGTAACACGTGTACGTTGCGACGTGTTGCTACCGATGTCGGCGTTGGCATGATTGAGTTTGAGCGTATTGCAGATGCGGTGGAAATAGAGCAGCTAAATCCATTTATTGAGCGGGACCTTAGCAAGTGCGTATTATGTGCCAAATGCATAAGGGCCGATCAGGAATTGGTTGTTGTTGGTGCCATTGATTATTTCAATCGCGGCTTCGATGCCAAACCGGCGACCTTCGGTGATGTACCTCTAGAGCAATCCGAATGTACGTTTTGTGGTACCTGTGTGGCTATGTGTCCCACTGGCGCAATAATGGACAGGGGCAGGTCTTATCACGGCACTGCGAGCGATGAGGTTGAAACTACGTGTGCTTATTGTGGATGTGGTTGTAGTATATCGCTGGGGCTTAAAGGTGATCGGATAATAGCAATTACGCCCAGTAAAAAGGGTGGGCCCAACAACGGGACATTGTGCGTAAGAGGAACCTGCGCTTCTGATGTTATTCATTCTGCTGACAGGTTGACTCAGCCTATGCTAAGGCAGGAAGAAGAGCTTGCGCCAGCTTCGTGGCTAGATGCAATTGAGGCAGCGGCCGAAGGATTCAAACGGGTCAAAGGCTTGCATGGGCCTGAGGCTTTGGCTGTTATAAGCTCATCCACATGTACTAATGAGGAAAATTACCTGTTGCAGAGGTTTACCAGAGATGTGCTGGGTACTAACAATATAGATAGTAGTGCTCGTTTACATAACGCTGTAAATCGGGCTGCTTTAGCTTCTACAATTGGAATAATGGGTGCTAACAGCGATCTTGATGGGCTGGAGCAGTCGGATGTCATAATCGTGGTCGGTGCAGATCCTGATGCTTCCGCACCTATAGTTTCATATGCCATTAAGCGTGCCGTTAAGTATTGTGGTGCAAAGCTGATACTCATTGATCCCAGGGAAACAGGGCTTTCAACTTTCGCTGATATTCACATACGTCCTGACTATGGAACAGATGCCGCATTGCTAGGCGGTATGGCCAAGGCAATTGTTGATGAAGGTTTGCTCGATGAGAAAACCGTTGTTGAAAAAACAAATAACTATGACGGGCTTAAAGCATCTTTGAGTAAATATACCGCTGGCAGCGCTGCTATTGAGGCAGCTCATTTGTACGCAAAAGCTAACAGTGCATCGATAGTTTGGGGGACAGGCCTAACTCAGCACGCCGGTGGGGCTGACAGCGTAAGAGCGCTGATAAATCTGGCTATACTTACTAATCAAACAAGTGGCCTGTATGCTCTTGAGAAAGAGTGTAATGATCGAGGGGCGTTTACAGAGCCATTACAGGGCTTTTCTGCTTTAGAGATGATTGAACAGATAGAAAAAGGCGCAATCAAGTCTATGTTGATCGTGGGCGAAAATCCTATACTAGCTTTCCCTGATAGTGGTCGGGTGGAAAAAGCTCTATCGCTACTTGAGTGCCTTGTGGTTTCTGATATGTTCCTGACTGAGACCGCTCTGATCGCAGATGTGGTCTTGTCGTCTTCAAGCTTTGCTGAAAAAGAAGGTACTTACACCAATTTTGAGGGCAGAGTTGGCAAACTGAATACTGCCATCGATCCCATTGCTGGCAGTTTGCCTGACTGGAATATAATCCTCAAACTTGCTGAAGCAATGGGCAGTCCAATGCCGTTTGATGATATTAATCAAGTTTCAGATGAAATCACGGCGTTGGTTGGCAATGAATCGAAAAGTGGACCTGCCAGCTTTGCTCCTGTCGACTATGTCGCTCCCTCGGATGATACGAATAAGGAATATCCATTTAAACTGCTGACCGTATCTGATCTGTATAGCCTTGGCAGTGGAACCTCAATATCACATTCATATCGTCTGAATAAGTATACTTCAGAGGTTTATGTTGAGATAGCAGAGGAAGATGCCAGCAAGCTTGACATAAAAGATGGAGATCAGGTGAAAATAGCTACACCGGTTGGTGAACTGACAGCTATTGCAAAAGTCAGTGACTCTATTCCAACAGGTACAATTGCTATCCCACAGACGCTACCAACCGGTTCAGCGAACGTGTTATTCGACATAACGTTGGATAATGAGACTAAAACGTCACTTGCTAAAACATGTAATGTGAGTCTTGAGAAGGTGGTATCAAATGGTTAATGCACCTCCAGTAGATATCAATCAGATAAAAAAGATTATTAATGACTATAAAGATAGTCAGTGGCCGGTTATGCCGATGGTAGAGCACATTCAGGATGAGATCGGCTATATACCGCCGCAGACTATTCCCATGATAGCTAAAGCGGTAGGGCTTTTCCCCAGTCAGGTGCAGAGCATTGTAACCTTCCACGATCAGCTATATACAGAACCGCGTGGTAAGAACGTGGTTCGTGTGTGTCGTGGGACGGCTTGCCACGTACGTGGCGGTAAGGCCATCCTCAAATCGATCAAAGGTCGTTTGGGGCTTGAAGATGGCCAGACCAGTGAGGATTTTGAGTATACCCTGGAGACCGTATCTTGCATGGGGATGTGCGCAGTGGCGCCCAATATGACTGTTGGTAAAAATATCTATGGCAATATGAATCTGTCAAAAGTAGATAAAGTGTTCAAAAAGAGCGAGGGCTAGAATATGAAAAACCGTCGCACCATATTCGTTTGTCAGGGAACCGGATGTCAGTCCGGTGGCTCTGCTGACGTATATCAGGCGTTACAAAATGAGATCTCGAAGCTAAAACTGGATGATGTGAAGGTAGACTTTTCCGGTTGCCATGGCTTTTGCGAGCAGGGCCCAAATGTGGTTGTTGAGCCGGATGGAATATTCTACACGCATGTTCAGGCTGAAGATGCCAAAGACATAGCCGAGCAGCACATGAAAAACGGTAAGCCAGTTGAGAGGCTTTTCTATACTGATCCGGCTACAGGCAAGCCAGAGGCCGAATATTCAAAAATAAACTTCTATGCCAAGCAACAGCGCATAACTATGCGTAACTGCGGTCATATAAATCCTGAAAGCATTGATGATAGTATTGAGAGTGGTGGTTATAGCGCTCTTGGCAAGGCACTAAAAATGACGCCGCAGGCGGTCATTAACGAGATGAAAAAGTCGGGGCTTGCCGGCCGTGGTGGTGCAGGTTACCCCACTTATCTGAAGTGGCAGGCATGCCACGATGCCGATGGCGATACCAAGTATGTAATCTGTAACGCCGATGAGGGCGACCCGGGTTCGTACATGGATCGTTCGATACTTGAGGCAGACCCACATGCCGTAGTGGAAGGGATGGCAATTGCCGCCTACGCAATGGGTGCATCTCAGGGATACGTTTTTGCCCGCGCTGAATATCAATTGGCGATTGCTCGATTGAGTATCGCTATTGAGCAGGCAAAGCAAAAAGGCTTTTTAGGCTTAAATATTCAGGGCTCAAAATTCAATTTCGATATAGAGATCAAAGAGGGCGCAGGCGCCTTTGTTTGTGGTGAGGAAACCGCTCTTATTGCATCTATTGAAAGCAAGCGCGGTATGCCAACTGCCAAGCCGCCGTATCCGTCAGAGTCCGGACTGGATGGTAAACCAACTATAGTAAATAACGTCAAAACACTGGCTACTGTTTCCGCGATCATTGATCAGGGTGGGGACTGGTATGCCGACATAGGTACAGATGATAGCAAGGGAACGGCTGTTTTTGCTCTGTCAGGCAAGGTTGCCAACAGTGGACTGGTTGAAGTTCCCATGGGGACTCCCATATCCACCATCGTCAATGACATTGGTGGTGGTATACCTCATGGCAGGCAGCTCAAGGCGGTTCATACCGGTGGTCCGGCAGGAGGTCCCATTCCTGCACGTTACGCCGATACTCCGATTGATTACGGTGCACTCAAACAGCTGGGCTCTATTATAGGTCCCACGGTTGAGGTTCTTGATGATAATACCTGCATGGTAGAACTGGCCAGATATTTCATCAGTTTTAATCAGACCGAGTCCTGCGGCAAGTGTTCTGCCTGCCGGTTGGGCACGCGTCAGATGCTGGCGATACTGACTCGCATAACACAGGGCCAGGGCCGTGAGTCTGATATAGATATGCTGCTGGATTTAGCCAGAACAGTTAGTGAAACATCCCTTTGCGGACTTGGTAAGTCCAGTCCCAATGTGGTTCTTTCTACACTCAAGTACTTCAGGGCAGAGTATGAGGCGCACATAAGAGAGCACAAGTGCAACGCTGCTGCGTGTGAAGCGATGATGGTAGCACCTTGTCAGCATACTTGTCCGACGGGGATCAACATTCCTAAATACATCGCGCATGTCGCCGACGGCGATTATCTGGCATGTGTGGACACAATCAGAGAGAGAAATCCGCTGCCTGCTATCTGTGGGCGAGTTTGCAACCATCCTTGTGAGAGCAGGTGCAAGCGTGGGGAGCTGGATGAGCCTCTGGCTATCAGGCAACTCAAGCGCTGGGCCGCTGATGAATACTTCGATAATATAGACAAGATCGCTGATCCCGAGCCATTCCCTGTTACGAGCAACAAGAAGGTTGCGGTAGTGGGTGCAGGACCCAGCGGTCTGACCTGTGCTTACTTCCTGGCCAAGGCCGGATATGCAGTTACCATATTTGAGGCACAGGCGTTTGGCGGCGGTATGCTGGCAGCGGCTATCCCCGAGTTCAGGTTGCCCAATAGTGTTATTGATAAAGAAGTAGACTATATCCGCAAGTGCGGTGTTGAGATAAAATTCAATACACCCATAAACGCTGATTACACCATTGACGATGTGAAAAAAGATGGGTACAGCGCGGTATATATCGCTACAGGGCTGCCTATGAGTAGAAAGATAAACGTGCCCGGTGAGGATGAGAGCATTGACGGCTTTTATTCCGGTCTTACTTTCCTTAAAGGTGCGAATCTTGGGGAAATCACTGATGTTGGTGACAGGGTTATCGTAATCGGTGGTGGTAATGTTGCTATAGATTGTGCCAGGGCTGCCATACGGCTGGGAGCAGGCCATGTACAACTATCGTGTCTTGAGTCCAGAGAAGAGATGCCTGCACATGATGAAGAAATCGAAGAGGCAATTGCCGAGGGAATTGCAATTGATTGCTCGTGCGGTCCCAAGCAAGTTGTAAATGACGGCAAAAAGGTAAAGGGCATGGAGTTTGTTAGATGCACAGCCGTGTTTAACGAAGAAGGCAGATTTGCCCCCACCTTTGATGAAGATGATAAGAAAATCGTTGAGGCTGATACGGTGATTCTGGCGGTAGGTCAGGGACCGGATATGTCGATAATACCGGCAGAAGGTGACATCGAACGCCAGCCGAATGGAAGACTTGTGATAGACAGTAACACCCTGGCGCTCACCCAGAAGGGTGTTTTTGCCGGTGGTGACTTTGTTTTTGGTCCGGCCATGGCCATCGACGCCATTGGTGCAGGTAGGCGAGCCTCGATTTCTATTGATAAGTACCTGACAGGCGACAAATCGCCGGTAGTCATGCAGGATACCAAGGCTGATGTTGAAATTCTGGAAGCAAAAGAGGAAGCGGAGTCCGATAACGAAGCAGACGAAGAGTGGGTCCCCGAGTCAAGACCCGAGACTCCTGAACTTCCGCTTAAAGATAGAGTGAATAACTTTAATGAAACGGAACTTGTATTTTCTGAGGCGCAGGCTCTTAAAGAAGCAACGAGATGTCTCAGATGTGATCTGGAAGGTTAACGGAGGATAGACCATGAAATCTATTACCAAGCAAAAAACACTAGAAGAAATAGGGCAGTTGCTGGATGGGCTTAACAGTGTATTCATCGCCGGTTGCGGTACATGCGCCACAATGACCCATACCGGTGGCATCGAAGAAGTGGCTGCCATGAAACTGTCGCTCCAGGAGTTGGGTAAAACTGTTACCGGTACTACCGTTATTCCTGCAGCTTGCGATGATATGACTCAGGAAACAATCAAAAAGTACGAGGACGCAATAGGAAGCGCCGACGCTATGCTGATAATGTCATGCGCCATGGGTGTGCACCGGGTCAGCTTGTATCATAAAAAGGCGGTTATTCCCGCTCTGGACACGCTTTTTATCGGCCTTGAGGATAATTATGGTGAGTTCCACGAAGTCTGTGCCCAGTGCGGACAGTGTGTGTTGGGTGAGACGGGTGGAATCTGTCCCGTTACCGCATGTCACAAAGGACTGGTTAATGGCCCTTGTGGCGGCACTAACGACGGCAAGTGTGAAGTAGACAAGAACAGGGACTGCGCCTGGACGCTGATACACAACAAATTGGCGGAGCAGAAAAGGCTGGATCTGATGTATAAATATCAGCCTCCCAAGAACTACCAGGTTACGCCCAAGCCCAAAGTTACAAAGATTACCTAAAGATAGGGGATTTGGTTATGGCATCAAAGTTTAAACAGGCACTAAATTCAGGCAAATTCGTAGTTACAACCGAGGTTGGTCCGGCTAAAGGGACCAACATGGATGCGATGTTGCATCACATCGATCTTTTAAAAGACGTTGTAGATGCTATAAACGTTACAGATAACCAGAGTTCGGTAATGCGCTTTCCATCAGTGGGCGGGTGCATGCTGGTAAAGCAGAAGGGCGCGGAACCTATACTGCAGATGACATGCCGTGACCGTAACAGGATGGCTCTTCAGGCCGATTTGCTTTACGCCAATTACATGGGGATTGAAAATGTGCTGTGCCTTACAGGTGATGCCATTCCGGTGGGAGATCATAAAGAAGCCAAAAGCGTTTTTGATTTGGATTCTGTTCAATTGCTCAAAACTGTCAGGACGCTTGAGTCTGGTAAGGATTTGGGCGGTAATGATCTGGATGGCGTGCCCAGCTACTGCGCCGGTGCCATAGTTACACCTGAGGCAAATCCAATAGAGCCACAGTTAGTTAAGTTTGAAAAGAAGGTTAATGAAGGCGCTGAATTCTTTCAGACACAGGCCATATACGATCTGGATAACTTCAAGAAATTTATGAAGCACGCTCGTAAGTACGATACAAAGATACTTGCTGGCATCGTGCTGTTGTCCTCAGCTGGAATGGCCCGGTATATGACCAAGAATATACCTGGTATCTTCGTGCCGCAGGATCTGATTGATGAGATGGCCGGTGCGCCAAAAGGCCAAGCCCTCAAAACGGGTATCGAGATTGCAGGCAGGCTGATCGGGGAACTCAAAAAAGAGGCCATCTGCGATGGTGTTCACATAATGGCCATAGGTAAAGAAGAGGTTGTGCCGGATATACTGGCAGCAGCTGGTATGTAAATCCGGCTCCTTTTATATTTTTCTATAGTGCAAGCACTATTGCTACAACTGCCAGAATCAGGGCCGGTGTCCCCAGAGCTATGGCACCGCGTCTTGCTGGTATTGGCTCCATTTCCTTAAGTGATGCAAAGTAATGCTGTATCGTCAGGGAGAACATGAGCAGGGCCGCTGACAACAGTATCCAGACGTACCATTGCAGACTCGCGTTATCACCAAGTGCGTATAGTCCGCTACCCATTAGAAGTCCGTAAATAAACCACCACATATCTTCGTTGCCTCCTTGAAAATCCTATTTAAGGTCAGTTCCACCCAGTCCGTCAATGCCGTAAGGTGGCATGTTTTTATCCCACCATGATTCGGGATCACGCGGTATGTTGTATCCCAGCATATCGTCCATCTTGGTAAACAGTCCGTTAAATACGGGGACCTTTGCGATGGTCGCTTCAACGAAATGATGCATGAACGACTTATCCTTTTTACTGAAAGGGCATACTGAAAAACAGGTCGCGCACGATGCGGTTGCCTTGAGCCAGTATGCCATACACTTGGGGGAGTCCTCGAACCATGTTTTGTGTCCCGGACTGTTCCACGGACCTTTTACTTCCCACGTCGGCTCGGTGGCATCGCTAAGTGTTCCCGACGGGCATTCGGTGGCGCATTTCTTACAGGTTTTGCAGAATCGCATGATGCCGGCATCAATTGGTTTGTTGGGCGCTAGTGGTATATTCGTTACGATCCTGAATACGCGTACCAGTGGGCCGTACTCCGGTGTGATCATGCGGTTGAGCCTTGAAAGCTCACCCAGACCAGCCATAACACCAAGCGCCGGTGCAATGCCCAGTCCGTTAAACCAAGTTGCCATCAGTCCGTAATAGCCAAGGCAGTGCAAAAATATCTGCGTATCATCGAATATAACTCGCGAGCGTGCGTATGCACTACCAACGGCGGCAGCGGAAAATGGGGTAGGTGTTTTGCCCACGCGCCTTTTAAGCAGTTCCTCGCTCATTTGTACTGTAAACACGATGACCCATTTAGCATTGTTTGGTATGACCTTGCGGTTTTCCTCTTCGTAGGGCTTCTCCACATCTTCGAAATCGATTTTCATGCCGTCATGGTCTACAGAGTATATAAACCGTTTGTTGTATTCATCCAGCTCAAGAAACGCCACCTGAGCCGCACCGAACATTTTTAGGGCAGCACGCATCATTTCCGAGTTTTCCTCAGGCGTACCTTGCCATGGTGGAACTCCCATCGTTTCGGGAGTTATCAGTGCGCCACCCCAGCCGTCCTTAACGTGTTCCGGATCCTGCGCAAATCCTAAAAAGCTGGTGCCCACCGCACCCTGACGCACAGCGATATCCAGTGCCCTGTCCCTGAGTGTATAGTTAGGGCGGTTTTCCTGCACCCACTGCTTTGTATATTCTGCTTTGTGTTTTCTAAGCCGCTGGCTTTCCTCGTCGCCTACATATGTGGCGAATGATTTTTGCTGTATTTTAGTCTCGTCAAAGCGCTCTTTTACATCCCAATCTATATCAACGGTGGGCTTGTCCACGGTTTTTACCCACCACGGTCGTTTCCATTTGGCCTCTGGTGCCGCAGCGATCTCATCCAGATCGCGAGCTTTTCCCAGACCAATCTTTGAAAGTACTTTTCTGAGCACACCCTTGCTGGCTGTGCTATGATACTTCGCCATGGTCAGTTGCCTCCTAAATACTTATAGGCATTATAGTATATGAGACCACCTATGACAATCTTTTGGGTTTTTACTGCGCTGTATGATAATTCGAATGCTGTACGCACGTAGACTGGGTTGGTAGCAGGTTTGGTGGAGTGGATTGTTATCAAATATCTCAGATTGAACTTTTGGGGTTGGTTTTTCGTATGTACTAGTGAAAGGAATTTATATATGAGAATCATTGAAGCCACACGATTATTCATATTCGTTATTCTGTTGGTTGGTATATGCATGTCTAACTCTAGCTGCAATAGCATTGAGCCCTTTGGTGGAATTGATCCCGCCAACGCTGATATATTTGAGACTGGTACTGTTAGATATGTCACTTTAGAAGGTGGTTTTTGGGGATTATTGATGATAACGGAAGAACTTATGACCCAGTTCTTCTCCCCAAGCAATACATGAAGGATGGAATACGTGTACTATTTATTGCTAACATTGCTGAATCTCAAGGGAGCATTCATATGTGGGGCACAATCATAGATATTATTGGAATCGAAATATACGATGAAATTCTATGGGATTGATTGTCGCCGAGATCATTGCTAGATATTACGTTGTTGATAGTTAGAAACTGTTTAAGCTGCAAGGGACAGTTGTTTGTCCCTCCGATTAAAGCCATGTTATCATTGTCTACATGCTTTTATTCGGACATGTGGGTATAACGCTGGGTGCTGGGCTGGCGCTAAAGAAGGTCTACGCCGGTCAGCCTGTCCAAGCCAGTGAGGCGTCGCCGCCATTGGGGCAGGGTTTAGCTGCGCACCTGAGTTATATCGTCAAACAAATGGATTTGCGCATACTCATGTTGGGAGCAATGCTGCCGGACATTATCGACAAACCATTGGGTCAGGTCATCCTCAAAAGTACATTCATGAATGGCAGGATATTTGCTCACACTTTGGTTTTTCTTATTACGTTATCTTTGCTGGGTGTTTGGCTTTATCGTCGTAGGGGCAGTGGATGGCTGATTGTGCTGGCTTTTGGATCGGCACTGCATATGCTGGAGGATTCGCTATGGAATGGATTCCTGCGGACGTTGCTCTGGCCTATTAGGGGCATCAGGTTTGAACGGCTTGAATTGGATAATTATGTTGGTAGCTTGTGGGATGAGTTTTTGCATGCACCTGCAGTCTATGTACCGGAGTGGATCGGTATTGCGGTTATTGTCGGACTTAGCATCTTCCTGATTCGAAGGAAGGAAGTTCGCAGCTTTATCAGGAACGGACTTTTTGTTTAAAATCTAAGCCATTAGTTCATGTACACTCTCAATACAGTCGAGAAGTTCATCCAGATCAAATGGTTTTTCCAACAGCTTATCTACTCCGCTCTCAAGAGCCTGCTTAACTAACGGGTGGTTTTTTCCGAAACCCGTCATCATAATAATCTTGGCTTGCGGATTTATGCGCTTAATTTCAATAAGAGCGTCAACTTCATTCATCTCGGGCATCATTATATCCAACAACACTGTGTCGAATTGGTGGTTTGTCATCGCCTCAACAGCCTTGACACCGTTATACGCTTGCGCAATGGACATGCCTTTGTCAAGCAGTATGCTTGTAAGAGTTTTGAGTATTCCCGGCTCGTCATCTACTATTAGTACATTACTTGCGTTGGGCATCATTTTCTCCTTTTGATAATGGTAAACTCACGATAATCGTGGTACCCTGATTGCTTTGACTTCTGGCCTTGATCGTGCCGTTGTTGGTTTCTATAATTGATTTGCATATTGCAAGCCCAATACCCGTACCGCCAACTCCGCCTCGTGTGGTAAACAACGGTTCGAAAACCTTATCTATATGCTCCTCTGAGATGCCACTGCCCGTATCCTCGAACTCAATATCAAGGAAGTTTATGTTTGGTTCCAGTCTGATTGTCAGTGTTCCTTCCTGGGGCATGGCGTGAATTGAGTTAGAGATGATATTAACAAAAACTCTTCTGATCTGCTCGATATCTACCGTTACTTTGGGTAGGGAGCTGGATTCGTTAAAAACCACTGTTATGTTATTGGGCGGCGACATTTCGGCGAGTACAGTGGAAATTATGGGCCTGATATAAATTGAGCCGGGCCTGGGATCTCTGGAACTAGCGAAGTCCAGCAGTCCGTCTATGATACCGGATGCCCTGAATATTTCACGCTCCATAATACTGAGGTGCTCTTTTATATTATCTTCGCTTTGCCCCAGTTTCATGCGTAGGTAGTAAACGGCGTTATTTACTATTGCCAGCGGATTTCTAAGCTCATGAGCTACTCCGGAGGAAAGTTGTCCGATGGCAGACAATTTTTCGGAGTGTATTCTCAAATACTGATACTGCTCATTTTTATCTTTTAGTTTTCTAAAAAGCACCTCAAATGGGCTACTCAGCCCTGTTACGATAATTGCTTTACATATGAGGTAAAACGATATGATTTTCAGTAAATGACCGATCAGATTTGGGGCTGTAAAGACGTCAACATACAGCGTGAAAGATATTTCCGATGCTATGGTTAGTGCCATGGAAGCGGTTATCAGATAAAACATGTTTTTACTGAAGTAAGAGCGCTTTGATATCAGCAAGACTATTGCGCCCACCAGCATGGCAGATATAAAGTATTCGCTTGCTATTTTAAAGGACGTCAATCCTGTACCATTAACATAACTTAATGGGAAGATGTCCCACGTGAAGATGGATAGCAACAGCAGAGCTGTGACTATTGCGTAGATGGCAAGTGTGATTTCAGCGCGTAGTTTTCGTAAGATAAATAGTGGAGCAACAAGCAGCGATATCCCCTCCATATATCGCGCGGCTATCCATATCTGGGTGGCCAGATTGGCGTCGCCTGTGGGGGAGAAAATGCCCATACCTTTGTAGGCCAGAAGGTGCATGAAATCCAGTCCGCCGATGAACAGATATGCTATCCCGATGAGCAGAAAATAGCTGTTGCTCAGGTGTGTTTTTGAGTTCCATATCAAAAGAAATATCGCAACGGCTACAACGACTGCAAATCCCTCGGCCAGACTATGGAACAGTAGGTAGCTGTGCTGTTCGGAAAGGTATATACCCACAAGAAGTGCTATGCCAAGCAGGATTGGCGGGTACATGCGCCAGCGACTCGCTGCTGTTTTTGCATCGGATAATATGCTTTGTGTGTTTGTCGATTCTGTGTAATGCATATTCCCTATCAGGTTTCCATGAACTAATTACTAGCAGTACTATATAATAAATAGATAGTTACTATATCATAATGTTATCGAATAATATAGCTGGAAGTTCTTACTGTCAAGTCTTATAATGTGCAATATAGTGACTTGGATAGGCTTGATATAAAAGTTGTACTTGAGTAGTAGGTATGAGTATGGTATAATTTTTAACTTGAGCAAGTAGCAGCATTAACTATAAAAAAAGGATATTACAACGCATGTTGCAGAAGGAAAAAAAGGACACCATAATAGACCAGTTTAAAGTTCATGATGGAGATACCGGATCACCAGAGGTTCAGATCGCTTTATTGACAGAGAGAATCACAGAGATATCTGGCCACCTAAAAACGCATATTCATGATCATCATTCCAGGCGTGGGCTACTCAAATTGATTGGACAGAGACGACGTCAGCTTAAGTATCTAAGTTTAACGCATGTTGATCGCTATCGGGTTGTGCTTAAAAGACTTGGCTTGCGCAAATAATTATAGTAGGTGATTTTTAGTGACTGATAGTGTTCAGGGCGTATTTGGCGACAGGGATCTTATTATTGAAACCGGCAGGCTGGCGGAACAAGCAGATGGAGCAGTAGTTGTAACTTACGGTGAAACTGTTGTTCTGGTTACCGCATGTGCCAAAGATCCTCGGGAGGGCATAGACTTTTTCCCTCTTACCATCGATTACGAAGAGAGACAGTATGCCGCCGGTAAAATACCAGGTGGTTATTTCAAGAGAGAAGGCCGTCCAACTCAGGACGCCATTTTAACAATGAGACTTACGGACCGTCCGTTGCGTCCGTTGTTCCCGGATGGATATCATAATGACGTTCAGGTTATTATCACTGTTTTATCGGCAGATCAGGAAAACGATCCTGATATCCTAGCCGGCATCGGGGCTTCAGCAGCACTGGGTATTTCATCGATACCGTTTACCAACCTTATCTCCACCACTCGTGTTGGATATATCGATGGTAAATACGTGATCAATCCCATGTATTCTCAGCTCGCTGATAGCGAACTGGATATCATCATTGCCGGCACGGAAAATGCGGTGGTAATGGTTGAAGCGGGGGCCAAAGAAGTAAGTGAGGACATGCTGGTTGAAGCTATAAAACTGGGGCAGGAAACCAACCAGCAAATCATAAATCTGCAAAAAGAGCTTATAAGCAAGTGTAACGTTACCAAAAAGGACTTTGTGGTTAAAGAGGCCGATGTTGCACTGGAAGCAGCGGTCGCAGATGCAATTGGTGACGGCCTTGATAAGGTTTTCGCTGTAAATGACAGATACGAGCAACGTGATGTCATGAATGAGTTGAAGAGCAGCGTTGTTGAGAAGACAGGCGAAAGCTACGATAAAAGATCTGTGCTTGATGCCATCGAATCTAAGTGGAAAAACTATGTAAGAGCCAAAATACTCAAGGAACAGCAGCGTCCCGATGGTCGTAATATGACTCAGGTCAGACCTTTGTCTTGTGATGTTGGTCTGATGCCAAGACCTCACGGTTCAGGACTGTTTAAACGTGGCGCCACACAGGTGCTTACTTTAACTACCCTTGGTTCACAAAGCGAGGAGCAGCGTTTGGACGGACTGGGTCCGGAAGAGCGCAAGCGTTTCATACATCATTATAATTTCCCTCCGTTTAGTGTGGGTGAGGTAAAGCGCATGACCGGTCCGGGTCGGAGAGAGATAGGGCATGGTGCTCTGGCAGAAAGAGCACTTCTTCCTGTTATACCTGGCGAGGATGAGTTCCCATATACAATCAGGCTGGTATCGGAAGTACTGAGTTCTAACGGTTCATCTTCCATGGCCAGTGTTTGCGGCAGCACGCTGTCGTTGATGGATGCCGGTGTTCCGGTAAAGGCACCTGTTGCAGGTATTGCCATGGGACTTATAAAGGGAGATAGTGGCGAGTACGCTATTTTAACCGATATAAGTGGCACAGAGGATCATCTGGGAGATATGGACTTTAAAGTGGCAGGTACAGCCAAGGGTGTTACCGCACTTCAAATGGATATTAAGGTTCTGGGTATAAATGAGCAGATCATGGCTGAGGCGCTCACTCAGGCCAAGGATGCACGTATGTTCATCCTTAACAAGATAACAGAGACTATAAGTGAGGCTAGGCCGGAGTTGAGTAAATATGCTCCGCGTATGTACAAACTTAAAATTGATCCCGAAAAGATTGGTATGGTTATCGGTCCCAAGGGCAAGACGATAAGGGCGATCATCGAAGAGACAAAGACGACCATAGATATCGGCGATGACGGTTCGGTGGTTATTGGCTCCTCTGACGGTGAGGCTGCTGATAAAGCGATCAAGATGATAGAAAATCTGACCAAAGAAGTAAAAGTTGGTGAGATATATACCGGTAAAGTAGTTAGAATAATGAACTTCGGTGCTTTTGTTGAGCTAATACCGGGCAAAGATGGTATGGTACACATTAGCCAGTTGGCCGATTACAGGGTAGCCAATGTTGAAGATGTGGTTAAAGTAGGGGACGAGATAGAAGTTAAGGTGATGGAAATCGATAACATGGGCAGAGTTAACCTTTCCCGCCGCGCCCTGCTTCAGACCGGTGGTGAGACCACTGGTGATGCATCTGGACCGGGTAACCGAAGTGGAGGATCCGGGTCGCAACGACCTGGTGATAAACGACCGCCGCAAAACAGACGGTAAGAAATTACCGTCTGTATTTCCTTTTTTGTTCCATTTCCCGTGATTTGGTATATTGTGGTATATTAATCTAGGTGTTTTTATGCTATGAGTGAGATAAGAGTAATTATACATGGCGCAGCAGGCAGGATGGGCGTTGAAGTTCTGAGAGCTGTATGTGCCGATCCAGGCCTTGTTGCCGTTGGTGCTGTCGATGTGACGGCCGGTGGTGATTTGGCGCTTCCGGATGGATCAGGTTTGATACCGTTTTCATCTGATGTTGCCGATATTATTAATCGCACCAAGCCTGATGTCATGGTCGATTTTACAACGCATGCGGTTACTATGCCTGCAGTGCTATCGGCTATTCAAAACGGTGTAAGGCCGGTAATAGGCACAACTGGACAATCTGCGCAAGAGATGGACGAGATCGCCGCGCTATGTGAACAAACGGGGACGGGCGCTTTTATGGCTCCTAATTTCTCGCTTGGCGCAGTAATGATGATGCATCTATCAAAAATAGCAGCAAAGTATTTTGACTATGCTGAGATAATCGAATTGCATCATGAAAAGAAGCTGGATTCGCCGTCAGGTACAGCTATGCTGACGGCAAAAGATATAGTTGAGTCACGTGGAAAGCCATTTTTGCATACAGATAGTGAGAAAGAGACGCTTGACGGCGCTCGTGGAGGCAATTACGA
Organism: Chloroflexota bacterium; assembly: GCA_018648325.1. Classification (GTDB taxonomy): domain Bacteria; phylum Chloroflexota; class Dehalococcoidia; order JABGRK01; family JABGRK01; genus JABGRK01. The sequence continues at coordinate 335,349 of JABGRK010000011.1, read as the reverse complement.
AGGTGTAAGCGTACACAGTGTTCGTCTGCCGGGTTATCTTGCGCATCAGGAAGTGATCTTTGGAAGTCTGGGACAGACGCTTAAGATAAGGCACGACAGCATCAATCGTGAATCTTTTATGCCTGGCGTTGTACTTGCCGTCAAAGAAGTTATGAAACTTGACAGTCTGATTATCGGGCTGGACAAACTTTTAGGTCTTTAGGAGAAGGACGTGAGTGGAATAAATATAGCAATAGTTGGAGCTACCGGACTGGTTGGACAGGAATTTCTAAAAATTCTTGAGCAACGTAACTTTCCTATTAAATCATTACGCCTGTTGGCATCGCATCGCTCTGCGGGCAAGACCGTTACCTTTGCCGGTGCTGATTATAAGGTGCAGGAGACCACTGATCAATCCTTTAAAGGTATCGATATAGCTTTGTTCTCTGCCGGTGGTGATGCAAGTAAGCATTTTGCCCCAAAGGCGGCCAAAGCGGGTGCTATAGTTGTTGATAACAGCTCGGCATGGAGAATGGATAAGAAGGTGCCGCTGGTGGTTCCTGAGGTCAATCCTGAGGATGTGAAAAAGCATAAGGGCATTATCGCCAATCCTAACTGCTCCACCATCCAGATGGTTGCGGCTATATATCCTATACATAAGGTAAATCCCATAAAAAGGATTGTTGTTGATACCTATCAGGCAGTTGCAGGTACAGGTAAGGTTGCCATAGACGAGCTTACCAATCAGAGCAGGCAGGTGCTTGACGGGCAGGAGACTGTGCCTCATGTGTATCCACACCAGATTGCCTTCAATGCATTGCCGGAAATTGATGTTTTCCTTGATAACGGGTATACCAAAGAAGAATGGAAAATGGTTGAAGAAACAAGGAAGATAATGCATGATTCTGCGATTGCCATTTCGCCGACTTGCGTACGTATACCTGTATTTATCGGGCACAGCGAAGCGGTGCATCTGGAATTAACCGAGCCTATGAGTGTAGAAAAAGCCCGACATATAATACATCACGCACCGGGTGTGCATGTTATTGATGATCCGGGAGTGAGCCTATATCCGCATGCCTGGTCGGCAGCGGGTCAGGACGATGTATTTGTGGGCCGCATCAGGCTGGATAATTCACATCCGTGTGGACTTGCGATGTGGGTTGTAGCAGATAACCTCAGGAAAGGCGCCGCTCTTAACGCAGTGCAGATAGCAGAACTTCTGGTTGAGATGGAACTGGTATAGGGAGATTTGATAATGAAAGAGCTTGGTCGACTATTAACTGCTATGGTCACACCCTTCAACGATAAGGATGATGTTGATTATGAGCAGGCAAAGAAACTGGCGGCGGCTCTGCTTGATTCGGGAAGCGACGGTATAGTGGTGGCGGCGACGACAGGGGAAGCCCCGACGCTTAGCTGGGAGGAAGAACTGCGCCTGTTTAAGGAAGTGAAATCCGTTGTGGGAGACCGAGGGAGTGTTATCGCTTATACCGGCTCAAACAGCACTGCCGAGGCGGTAGAGGCGACCAAGGGGGCGGAGAAAATCGGGGTTGATGCCTGCCTGTCGGTCGTTCCTTATTATAATAAACCTTCTCAGGAAGGAATTTATCAGCACTTCAGGGCTATTGCCGAGAGCACCAGCCTGCCTGTGATCATGTACAATATACCAGGGCGCGTGGTCGTCAATATGACTGCGGAGACCATCGCCAGATTGAGCCTGATAGATAATATAATCGGGGTGAAGGAAGCCAATGGCGATATGGACCATGTCGCCCAGACCATCAGCCTGGCCCATGAGGACTTCCTGGTTTGGAGTGGAAATGACAACGATACTTTCCATATCATGGCGCTGGGAGGCTACGGTGTCATTGGGGTGACCACTCACCTCGTCGGCCGGCAAATTAAAAAGATGATGGACTTGATTCTGGAAAACAATGTTTTAGAGGCGGCTGCCATCCACCGCCACTTGTTACCGCTGGTCAATGCCTTGTTTAGCGCCCCCAATCCGGCGCCACTGAAATACGCTCTCAAACAAATTGGCTTTAACATGGGCAATCCGCGGCTTCCGCTGGTTATGCCGGATGCCAAGGCGATGGCAGTGATTGATTCAGAGCTCAAAAAGCATACAATTGACATAAAGCCGTAGGCAAACAATATATATTACGTTTGGTGTTTACATAATACCTCTATGCAACAGTTGGAACATAGAGGTATTTTTTTGCATACAAGTTTTCCATGGTTCACAATCAGAGCATGGTATTCGTTAAACAGTGCAGCATCTTGTGGTAGGTTTGATGTGAAAAGGGCTTGAAAGTTGACATAAGAAGCGTTTGCCTCATCGTAACCGAGGCGGGAGAAGATACGGCGGGTGTAGGCGTCTATGACGAAGGATGGTTTGTTTGCGGCGTACAGTATTATCGAGTCAGATGTCTCCTCTCCAATGCCGTGGATCGATAGTAGCTCGAGGCGCAGGTCGGATATATCCTGCTTGAACATTGTATCAAGATCATCGTTGTAATTGTCGAAAAGATGTTGCACGAAGGCTTTGAGCTTTTTAGTCTTGACGTTGTAGTAGCCGCAGGAGTAAATCAGGTCCGCCAGCCATTTGTCCAGAATGTTGCGTATTGCAGGGGGAGTAAGCACATCTGCTGCAATCAGTTTGGAGATGACTTTCTGGACGTTAGTCCACGCGGTTGATTGCGTAAGAATGGCGCCGATAATGACCTCAAACGGGGTTTTAGCAGGCCACCAGTGTTGTGGGCCGTATTCGGCAAAAAGCAGGTCGTACACCTGCAAAAGCGCGTTTCGTTGATTTGCCTTAGCCATAGGATCAATAGTAAAGGCATGAGGTACGGATTACAAGCGGGTTGATGGTTGATAAAGCGTGGTTATACCGGGCATAATTCGCATCGTGATTGCTCAATTATTGGACGAAGAACATCGCTGCTTAGAGATGCGCTTAGTTTTTCGATTGCGCCCTGTATTATTCCAACTTCTGTTGTTAGCTGACCAATGATGTTTAAGTAGCGCTCGAGGCAGAGATTTTTGGCCACCTTATTTATGATATCAGATGTTTTGTAGGCAAGTCTTGCTTCTTTAAAACGCAGAATTACATCTGACGGACGTCCATACCAAACTACCCCCTGCTTACGATCCTTTAGCGCAACAATTTGCACGACCGGTGACCACGAATCTAATTGCTGATGGGTAATCCTGCTCCAAAGTATCCTGCGAAGATTTGCCACAATGGTTTTGATTGCGTTTTTATTACCTGAATCCCTTTTGATATCCTGCAGCAGGTTCTGAGTCTGCCCAAAAAAGTCGTTGAGTTGTTTCTCCGATTGAGCGTCCAGGTTATGCAGATCAGCGATACACAGATCCCAGGCATAAGACCATTGCGATAATGGATACCAGTCTACTTTACCTTTGGTATGCGTTTTTAGGGAGTGAAACAATAGCTTAAAACTATGCGTCATGCTCTGGATACGCGCATTGCGATCATCATTATTCGCCAGTTTATCTATTGGAAGTTGTTGCAGTATATCGTTTGACCATATGCGATCAAGTCTGTCTTTTGCCAGCATGTCTATGCTGGGTGAATCTGGTATGCTGATGTTTTCTATCAGTACCTCAGCGATTCTTATCAGGGAGTCTATGTGCTTACGACGTAGTTCCCATACATCCTCAACACGTGGCTCATCAGGCTTTTTCTGCGATTGTTCGCTTTCCCACTCATCATATGCCCTCTTGATTGTTCGCCGGGGCATCCCGGTTTCTTTTTCGATAGCAAGCCAACTCATACTATCCTGCCTGTGTTTAATGACGGTACTGAGCTCACTGTCAGATAAATCTCTTCGCTTCACTGGTCACCTTTCGAATTATGGTTGAAGGATGTTGCGCACAGACTGCATTGATATTATACAGTTTTGACAATAATTATGCGCTGTTTGTTGTGGGGTTAACTCAGATTGATTGTAAATGTGGAGTATACGACAGATGAACAAGAGGATCAGGATTATTTATGAATCGATTTTGCGCTACTACTTCCCGCCAATGTGATATTCGGGATCATAAGGTTTTATATCGATTACGGGTGAGCCGCTCAAAGCATCCAACCCTTTCACCGTAAGCACGTTTCCCTCATGCTTAACAAACTTAACCACCGTTACAAGCACTGAATTGGGGCGGGAAGGACTGCTTGTAGAAAAAATGCCCGTAAGGGGAATGTCTTGCTTCCCCTGAGGGTGAATTTTAACACGGTCAAGTTTACTATCAGATTTGCTGTTGTGTGCCCAGAATACAATGATAAGGCGCTGGTGCTGCTGAATATCGTCAAGACCGTCGGCGTAATCATCCTTCAATATGATATTGGCATCAATGTTCTTCCAGCCTGCATCCTTGCGTTTTTCACCACTGGCGGCACCTGCCACAAACTCCGGGTTATCCACGTATCCGATGGGCTCAATGTCAATGCTGATGTCTTTTTCTTCCGTCATAAGTATAACCCCTTATAAGCGTTTTATTATAAAAGTGCAGGTTACTCGTCTGAACCCCAGTTGAGCATAATCTTTTTTATCTGCTCAGCAAGCTTGGGGCTGGACTTGAGGCGGTTTATGAAGATGGGGCAGCTCTCAAGAATGAGGTTTTGCGAGGCAGCGGCAAGCTCGGAGAAGAACTTAGGCATTCCCTGTGCATCTTGCGGCATAGCCTGCTGCATCTGCCCGGCGATGTCGTCGGCGTTGAATCGCATGGGAGCCACGCAGCTCTTGTACCAGGGGCATTGTTTGCATTGTACCAGAGCTGATGCTTCGTCTAATATATCACCCATTGTTTGTCCTTCTGTTCCACTTCATTTAGCGGTTTATGAGTAGATTATACATCAGATATTTTGTATGAACAAGAAGGTATTTCAGTATTTTGTCTCTGAACTGTGATTTAATATTGCTCAAGAAGGGGTTATCTGATATATTTGCTAAGGAAATTGATACTAAATTTTGACACTGGATTTAAGGAGGAGTGGTGAGGGTACTGATAACCGGAATTACCGGGTTTGTGGGCAGCCATCTGGCTGAGTATGTATTGGCTAAGAACGCCGAGGTGTGGGGCTCTATCAGGTGGCGGAGCGCTACTAATAACATAGACCATATAAAAGACGAACTGCGTTTGGTGGAATGTGATATGAGGGATCTTTCTTCAGTTAACCACCTCATTGCTGAAGCTAAACCGGATTACATATTTCATCTTGCGGCGCAGAGTTTTGTTCCAACTTCGTGGCATGCTCCGCATGAAACACTTACAACCAATATCATCGGACAGTTGAATCTTCAGGAGGCCATAAGGTCTACTAAAATAGAGCCTATGATGCAGATAGCCGGTTCCAGTGAAGAGTATGGCATGGTGTATCCTGATGAAACGCCGATCAAGGAAACCAATCCACTGCGCCCTCTTAGTCCATACGGCGTAAGTAAAGTGGCACAAGATTTGTTGGCATATCAGTATGTACAAAGTTTCGGCCTCAAAATTGTGAGGACCAGGGCATTTAACCATACCGGTCCACGCCGTGGTGATGTATTTGTTGTGTCGGATTTTGCGCGTCAGATTGCGCTGATCGAGTCTGGCAAAAAAGCACCTCTTATGGAAGTGGGCAACCTTGATGCCATTAGGGACTTTTCCGATGTACGTGATGTGGTTAGTGCGTACTGGCTGTCGCTGGAGAAAGGTGAACCGGGCGAGGTGTACAACATTTGTGCCGGTAAGGGCTGGACCATAAAAGAGATGCTTGATATGTTGCTTGCTATGTCTAATAAGGATATCAAGGTTGAGCAGAAAGCAGATAGATATCGACCGTCCGATGTGCCGATTCTGCTGGGTGACAATACTAAGTTCCGTGAGAAGACTGGCTGGGAGCCGAAGATTCCGTTTGAGCAGACCCTTGCGGATATTTTGAGTTACTGGAGAGCCAGAGTTGCCTGATGCGCTCATTGTCGGTGCAGGTCCCGTGGGCAGCTATATTGCTCAAAAGCTGGCGGGACTGGGTTATGAGGTGGAGGTATTTGAGGATCACAAGGTAATAGGTGAGCCGGTGCAGTGCAGCGGAATTATTGGCAGAGAATGCTTCGAGCGTTTTGACATGCCGCAAAACATTGTGCTGACGGAATCGAAATCAGCAAAATTCTTTAGTCCCACCGACAGGTGCCTCAAACTAGCAACGGACGGGGTTCAGGCTTACATTATTGATAGAAAAGCGCTGGATGAAGCAATGGCCCAAAGAGCACGCGATGCCGGTGCTACTTATCATCTTTCTACTAAAGTGATCGATATTAGTATGGGTGACGATGGAGTTCAGGTTACAACGAGCAATGGCAGTAATCTAGAGCTTCATTACGCAAAGGTTGTTATTATCGCCAGCGGTTTTGGTTCCAAATTGCCGTATAGTTTGGGTCTAGGACGTGTATCATACTACATAGCCGGTGCTCAAATGGAAGTCGATATAACTGGTGTCGATGAGGTCGAGTTGTATTTCAGCCAAAGAATTGCACCAGGTTTTTTCGGTTGGCTGATTCCTACTGGAGGTGGTAAGGGGTTGGCAGGGCTCTTTGCCCGTAGTCGTCCTCGTCAGCACCTTTCAAAAATGATCGGGAATTTGAGGTCAAAAGGCAAAATAACGACCGAAGGTAAAATAACGGCAGGCGGTGTCCCTCTGAAACCACTAGCCAGAACATATGCTGAAAGAGTGCTGGTGGTTGGAGATGCTGCGGGACAGGTTAAGCCCACCACCGGAGGCGGTGTATATTATGGACTGCTTTGTGCCGATATAGCTGTTGATACTCTGCATCAATCGTTTATATCGAATGATTTCTCAAAAAAAACGATGTCTTCCTATCAGAAAGCGTGGCGAAAGAGACTGGGCCGTGAGCTTAAGATGGGATATTTGGCCCGTCGCCTGTATGCAAAAATGAACGATCGTCAGATTGAGACATTGTTCAAGATAGCAGAATCTAAAGGAATTGCGCATATCTTGATGGAATCCAAGAATATGCGTTTTGACTGGCACGGCGGTTTGTTGCTTGAGAGCCTGAAACAAATCGGACCATGGCGCTACTTTTTTAGTCGACACAAAAGCTAGAAATACGGAAAAGAGGGCTTGAGCAAATGAAGGAATTGTGGGCTCCCTGGAGAATGGAATATATTCTCAACGATGCTGATGATAACGGCTGTTTTTTGTGCGAGTTACCAAAGCAGACAGATGACGCCGAAAACTACATCCTTTTCAGAGGAGAACATAATTACGTGATCTTAAATGCGTTCCCCTATAACTCGGGACATTTAATGGTGGTCCCCTATCAACACGGCGGGGATATGGCTGCCTTAAGTAGGGACACAATGGCCGAACATCTTGAAGTTGTAAGCAAGTCACTGCAGTCGCTCAAGGCAGCGTTTGGGGCCCAAGGGTTCAATGTTGGGATGAACATTGGCAAGGTGGCCGGCGCCGGTGTAACGGATCATCTGCACACTCATATAGTGCCACGGTGGGAGGGAGATACTAACTTCATGCCGGTAATAGCCGATATGAAAGTTGTTCCGGAGGCACTGAGTGCTACTTACAACAAGCTAAAAGGGCATTTTTAAACAATTAGTTATGAGTTATTTATTTGATCACCTTGATGAAGTCGGAGATATATTATCGGCATCGCCATTCGGACTGGTTACAGATGTCGATGGTACTATAAGCCCAATAGCTCCTACACCACAGCAGGCCATCGTATCTCCCATGTGTCGTCGTTATTTGAGTATGCTATCAGACAAGCTTGATTTGGTGGCCGTAATTTCCGGCAGACCACTGCTTGATGTTATGACTATGGTGGGTATTGAGGGGCTGGTTTATGTGGGTAACCACGGGCTTGAGGTTTGGAACAAGGGCATTCCTGAGCTGCCAGCGCGAATCGATCGATTCATTACTGTTATTGCACAGGCGCTGGAATCGCTTGAGCGCCGTATAGATATGGATGGCTTGATGTTTGAGAACAAGGGACTGACTGCTTCCATTCACTATCGAAACGCAAATGATACGGATGCTGCCCGCAAAAAAATACTTGAGGAGGGAAAGAGCCTACCTCAGATCAACGATCTGCGAATAACAGAAGGGCGAATGGTTGTCGAACTCAGACCGGACATAGATATCAACAAAGGATCGGCACTCAAAGCCCTTATTAAAAAACATAACCTAGCCGGTGTCATGTACATAGGCGATGACGTTACCGATATTGATGCTTTTAATGTCGTTCATGAAAGCGGGATAAAGGGAATTGCCATTGCTGTAGCCAGTGAAGAAACGCCACCGCGCCTGATCGAAAGTGCAGATTTTACGATACAGGGAGTAACTGATGTTGAACGGCTTTTGGAGTGGCTTGCTCAGTCAGCAGGGCGTTGATGTCCTCAAATTGGCTGCACATCCAGTGATCAAGATCCTCTTTTTTGATTTGCGTTTGTAGTATATTTGCTCTCTTTGCTCTTTCATCCGAGGGCATCATCAGAGCTTCGTATAGTTTCTTGGCAGTGCATTCGGTATCTACCGGTGTTATAGCCAGCGCACCTTCCTTTAATTGTCCATAAGCTCCCACACTCTCCGATAGGACCAGAACGCCATCGCGCCGGTTTACGATGGGGCCTTCCTTGGCAACCAGGTTCATTCCATCAATGACCGCGTTTACCAGCAGCACGTCGTAGAGGCAAAGCGCCGCTATGGCTTGCGGATAGTTGTTTTCGTAAAACAGTACGATTGGTTGCCAGCTATCGGTACCGTATTTGCCGTTGACCAGCTTTACCAGTTCCAGCACTTCTTCGTTATAGCGCTGGTATTGTTTAATGCGGGTACGGGATGGTACTAGAAAAGCCAGGAATTTAACCTTGCCTATTAGTTCCGGGTGGCGTGATAGCATGACATCGTAAGCTTTAAAACCTCTCACAATGTTTTTACTGGGCTCGGTGCGGTCTACGCGCACAATAGTTTTCTGTCCAAAAAGAGGCTTAAGTTTGCTTCTGTAGCTATCGATCCATGCCGATTTTGCCAGTTTCTCAAGCCCAGCCACGTCTACAGAGATGGGATAGGCGTTTACCTGCGTGGTGTGTCCGTTGAGCGTAATCGTATGATTTCTGAAATTGATATCGGCATCTGGTAATAGAGCCTCGCATGTTAGCATGAAATTGGGTACATCCCTCATCGTTTGTAGTCCGACAATATCGCAACTGCACATACTCTCCATAATCGCGTGCCTCATATGTGGCGGCAGCAATTGCCAGTAGCTGTGTGCCGGCCATGGTATGTGTGTAAAGTGCACAATGATCGCATTTGGTATTGCCTTGCGCAAATATCCGGCTACAAGGTACAACTGGTAGTCATGAATGAGCACTATTGGAGGCTTGGAATCTTTTCCTGCTTCAGCAATGATTTCATCAGCAAAGGCCTTATTTACTTTCACGTATCCATTTTCCCAGGCGTCGTACACCTTGGCGTCTATATTGGGGGTATAGGGCGTATTCCACATATAGTGTTGCAAAAACCATAGAAGGGGGTTAGAAAAGATGTTGTAGTATTTGTGGTAGACGTTACGGGGAGAAATTATTAAGTTTAGGTATGTTTTGGGGCCAATAAGAGGAACATTGAGCTTGTTGCCCCCGGCTTTGTAAACTGCACGCCTGTCGCCCTCGCCCAGTGCGCTGGCAAACCATGTAAGTTCTATGTGCTGGCAGGCCGCGCTAAGTGCTGTTACAAGGCCTCCGCCTCCCCTTTGGGCATGCAAATGATCGTTTGGTCCGATACGAAACTCGACCGGCCCGCGGTTGCTGGCCAAAAACAGCTTCCTCTCCGCACTGAACTTGAGGCACAGTTCGACCAGTTTAGTATGATTAGATGTGCCTGGCACCTTAAACATTGGCTCACCTCGGCCCCGCCATTAAACACCAATATATAGAAAAAGTCAAGATTTAAACAGCGATAAAGGAGCGGCCAGATTGACAGCCATCTGGGGTTGGTCTAAAATCGAATTTGAGCATTGATTTATTAGGAGCGATTAGTTTGCATAGTGATGAGATAAGAGAACTCTATTTAAAATACTTTGAGGAAAACGGGCACAAGATATTTCCCAGTTCGTCGCTGGTTCCACACGGTGATCCCACGCTGCTTTTAACCGCAGCTGGTATGGTTCAGTTCAAGCCCTATTTTACCGGCGAAGCAGTGCCGCCAGCTAAGCGTCTTACAACTTGCCAGAAGTGCTTTCGTACCACCGACATTGAGTCTGTAGGGGATGTTAGCCATCTCACGTTTTTCGAGATGCTTGGCAATTTCAGTATAGGCGATTACTTTAAAAAAGGCGCTATTGAGTTTGCCTGGGAGTTTGTAACCAAACGACTCAATATACCCGAGGAAAAACTTTGGATCACTATATTCCTTGATGATGACGAAGCCTTTGGCCATTGGCGTGAAATAGGAGTTCCTGCCGAAAGAATCGTTCGGCATGGCGAGAAGGATAATTACTGGGGACCGGCAGGCGATAGCGGACCGTGCGGTCCGTGCAGCGAGATTTACTATGATTACGGTATGGATATTGGCTGCGGCGAACCGGATTGCAAGGCCGGTTGCGATTGCGACAGGTTTCTTGAGATATGGAACCTGGTTTTCATGCAGTACAATCAAGATGTTAATGGCAACAGAATCCCACTACCCAAACCAAACATTGATACCGGCATGGGTCTGGAGCGTATGGCGGCTGTGATGCAGGATAAGCTTACCTGCTACGACACAGACGTTTTTACTACTATAATAGCTAAAGTTGCCGAAATGGCAGGTCGCAAATATGGTCAGGACGAAAAAACCGATCGTGCAATACGAGTTGTAGTTGAGCATGCTCGTTCCATATCGTTTCTCATTGGAGATGGTGTGATGCCTGGAAACGACGGGCGTGGTTACGTACTGCGTCGCGTGCTGCGGCGTGCCGCTATGTTCGGTAAATCGCTGGGCATAGACAGTCCGTTTATATCAGAGGTATCTGGTTATGCTATAGACAAGATGGCAGCAGCTTACCCCGATTTGGCTGAGCGCAGGGCTTTTATTCTGAACATGATTGATTCCGAGGAGGAGAAGTTTTCCCAGACACTCAGCACCGGTCTCAATCAACTGGACGGAATTATTGAGCAAGCTTTGGTCAATTTGGGAGAAACTACTAAAGGAATGTCCGGACCTATTTCAGAACTAGGAGAGGCAATTTGTCAAAAGCTCAATCCTACTTCAGCACTCATTAGTCAACTACATAATTGTATGTCTGAACTGAATTCTGAGCAGAGAGAGTCTATTCATCAAGCTCTGATGATTCAAGGCAAAGAGGTGTTCAAGTTATATGACACTTTCGGCTTCCCTCGGGAGCTTACCGCCGAGGTTGCCGCTGACGCCGGTCTTTCGGTAGACATAGGCGGGTTCGAAAAAGAGATGGATAAACAGCGCACAAGGGCGCGTGCATCACAGAAGTCTAAAGAAATTGTTGCCTCAGATGTTGACTATATGTCTATTGCCCAAACGCAGTTTGTGGGATATGACACTTACAGTAGTGATTCTCACATCCTGAGTATTTCCACGGATGGCAACGTGCAGAAGAGTGCTACCAAGGGAGAGCAGGTAGCAATTATCCTGGACAGTACACCGTTCTACGCTGAGAAGGGCGGACAGGTTGCCGATATTGGTATTATAGCCGGGAAGGAAGGCAAGATTGTAGTAGAAGATGTGCAGTGGGGCAAGTCTGCGCATGTTATTCATCTGGGCAAGGTTATAGAGGGCAGCGTATCGATGGGTGAACCGGTGACGGCGCAGGTGCATGAGCAGCGCCGGCTGGATATAGAGCGTAATCATACAGCCACTCACCTGTTGCACTCGGCACTGCGGCAGGTGCTGGGCAAGCATGTGCACCAGACAGGTTCGATGGTTGCTCCTGCACGCTTGAGGTTTGATTTTTCGCATAACTTGGCACTTACACATGACGAGCTAATTGCTGTACAGCGCTATGTAAATGAGCAGATTCGTTTTGATCTGGATGTACATGTGTATGATGATATGCCCATAGCCCGTGCCAAGGCTGAGGGTGCCATTGCGCTTTTTGGTGAAAAATATGGCGACTCAGTGCGGATGCTCAAGGTGGGTGATCCGGCCATAAGTATTGAATTGTGTGGCGGCACTCATCTTGATCGAACAGGACAGATCGGCTTGTGCCTTATTATCAGCGAGAGCAGTGTAGGCGCTGGCATGCGTCGTATAGAGGCTGTCACCGGCAGGGGCGCTGAGATACTGGTCGAGCGCCGTTTTGCAGCTCTTGATGGGGTGACTCAAACACTGGGCTCATCGATCGAAGACGCTGGTGATAAGCTAACAGCTGTGCTTGATGAGACGTCAGCCCTTAAAAAACGCCTTGTACAACATGAGCGTGAGCAAAACCGCAAGGGATTGGCTGATTTAATAGACAATATAGTATCGGTTGACGGCGTTTCGGTTCTGGCTGCCAAGGTTGAAGCATCAAACGTGGACGGTATGAGGCAGATAGGCGATATGCTAAAAGCGCGCATGGGCAGTGGTGTGATCGTCCTTGGTGCTATACTTGCCGACAAACCATTTTTTATTGCCATGGTTACCCCTAATTTGATCGAAAAAGGAATTCATGCCGGCAATATAGTCAAGAAAGTGGCTGCTGCCACAGGTGGCGGCGGCGGCGGACGTCCCGATATGGGGCAGGCGGGCGGTAAGGATAAATCCAAGCTGGATGAGGCACTGGCACTGGTAGCTGGTCTGGTGAAAAAGGGGTAGTATGCGGGCTTTGGGGCTTGATGTGGGAGAAAAACGTATTGGAGTGGCCATGAGCGACAGCGAGGGCATACTGGCCAGTCCTTTGGTTATTCTTGATGGATCTGATGTTCAGGCAGCGTTTAACGAGATATCGGAATTGTGCAACAGTAATGAGGTAGAGAGTATCGTAGTCGGTTTGCCCATATCTATGGACGGGAGTATCGGCAAGCAGGCGCAGCGCGTGCAGTTATTCTGCGATGGTCTTGCAAAGGTTGTTACTATGCCAATTGATACCTGGGATGAACGCATGTCATCGGTGCAGGCCAACAGGTCAATGATTGCGGCGGGTACCAAGAAGAATAAGAAAAAACAGCTTAGGGACGCCATTGCGGCAGCAATTGTGCTGCAGGGATATCTGGACAGGAAACGTAGTGAGTAGAAAAAAGAACTGAACAGGATAATTACATTGCCCTTGTTTTAAGGGCGTTTTTGTTTATTAAAGAAGGTATATATGACTAAACGGGTAGGATTGATCGGATATCCTCTGGGACACTCCATATCACCTGTGTTTCAACAGGCGGCGCTTGATCATCTTAACATCGATGCACTCTATGAATTATGGAGCACTCCTCCTGATGATGTTAAAAGCGTTGTCGATGGTTTGCGCTCCGCTGATACTGTGGGAAGCAATGTTACTGTCCCATATAAAGAGACCGTGCTGCCTATGCTGGATGAGCAGGACAAGCTTTGTCGTCAGATAGGTGCCTGTAATACCATCGTTAATTCTGGCGGAAAGCTTGTTGGCTATAATACAGATGCCCTGGGTTTTATCAAAACACTACGTGACGACGGCGGCTTCGACCCGAAAGGCAAGAGCGTTGTTGTATTGGGTTCGGGTGGTGTGGCACGTGCGGCGGGTTATGCACTGGTAGATGCTGATATCGATGCTCTTACGATTGTTTATGATATCGAAGCACAAGCTGATAAACTGGCATCGGGGTTACGAGATGCGGGTGGCAACGTTTTAATAAGCAAAGTGCTTGATGTCGCTAGTGCCGTATCTGGTGTCGATCTAATTGTAAATTGCACTCCCTTTGGCATGAAGGGAGACACTTTTGAGGGCAAATCGCTTCTTGAGGCAAAGGATATTCCGGTAAATGCGCTTGTTTATGACGTAGTATATAATCCGCTTATGACTCAACTTCTTATTAATGCTAAGCAGTCCGGGGCAAAAACGCTGGCAGGCCTTTCCATGCTGGTTTATCAGGGAGCGGCGGCGTTTGAGTTATGGACCGGTAAAAATGCACCTGTGGACGTTATGATGAAGGCGGCACGTTCCGCACTATAGTATCGATAAAACTGCCTGGAGGATGATTATGGATTCGGCTTGGACTTATATAATAGATAATAGTTGGACGCAGGTATTGTTGGTTCTTGCTATATGCTTTGTGGCCTATTTTGCACTCAGATATATCGTTATCAGGATTGTGATCGGCAATTTCGTTAACAGGCAGATGAAGCGCAAGGTTGCCAAGGTTGAAGCAGAAAAACGCATCAATACGTTGGTTCGCATTGCTTCTAATGTATTAGTATTGCTTTTAATTCTTGTTTTTATACTTGTTGTATTGGATATTTATAGTATTAGCATTACTGCCAGTATTGCTGGTCTGGGAGTTGTGGGACTGGCCATAGGCTTTGGTGCACAATCACTGCTTCAGGACTGGGTAAAGGGATTCTTTATCCTGGCGGAAAATCAGTACGGCGTGGGTGATGTTATCAAGGTAGGTGGTATTATGGGCACAGTTGAGGATATTACATTGCGCCGCACGGTGCTACGTGATCTGGATGGTGCCAAGCATATGATTCCGCACGGACATATTGGTGTTGTATCAAACTATACGCAGGAGTGGTCACGGGCGAATCTCAATATACCCGTTGGATATAGTGAAGACCTTGATCGCGTTATGGATATTATGAAAAAAGCCTGGATCGAAATGGCGCAGGATGTTGGATGGTCGGCATTTATGAAAGCCAAAACCCCCACAATACTGAGGGTGAATGAGTTTGGTGATTCGGGCATTGTGATCAAAATTGTAGGGGAGACCGAGCCCATACAGCAGTGGTCTGTAATGGCAGAGTATCGCCGTCGCATTAAGCGCATCTTCGATGATGAGAACATAGAGATACCGTGGCCTCATGTCAAGGTGTTTTTTGGCAATGAGCCAGGTGCCGTTGCCTCTGATAAATAGCAGATGCCCAAACGAATTTGTTTATGAGAATTGTACATTTTGCCGATCTGCATTTGGGCGTTGAACGGTACGGACGCATCGATCCGGCCACCGGACTCTCCACACGCCTCGGTGATTTCCTTAAGGTTTTCGATGAGCTGGTAGACTACGCTTTAGCTGAGTCTGTGGACATGGTGCTTTGCTGCGGTGATGCTTATCACAAACGCGATCCCTCACAAACGCACCAGCGCGAATTCGCAAAACGTATCGGCAAGCTGGCGTCGCATGGTATCGCCGTTTTCCTGCTTGTGGGCAATCACGATCTGCCTAACGCCATGGGCCGTGCCAACAGCGTTGAGATATTCGATACTCTGGCTATTGAAAACACATACATTGCCGGTAAACCCGGCACCTACCGCGTAAGTACTAAATCGGGAGATGTGCAGGTAGTGGCGCTTCCCTGGGCCCGGCGTAGTGCACTTCTAGCTAGGGAAGAGACCAAGAACCTGACCCCGGAGCAGGCAAACGAAAAGCTGCAACAAACTCTTACCAACATCCTTACGCACGAGATTGAAGCGCTGGACTCATCTGTGCCGACGGTTTTAGCTGGGCACCTATCTGTTTCCACGGCCAAGGCCGGTTCCGAGAAAACTATGCTGGTGGGTCAGGATTATTTTATGCTGCATAGCTCCTTGGCGCGGCCCGAGATTGATTATGTTGCGCTGGGACATATTCACCGGCAACAGTCATTATCGCAGCTGCCGCCAATGGTTTATGCGGGTAGTCTGGAGCGCGTTGACTTTGGCGACGAGAACTTCAATAAGGGCTTTTACGTCGTTGATCTTGACCAATCCAAGGCTGAGGGAGAGCGAGTCACGTCATGCGAGTTTCACGCCGTAAGCGCACGACGTTTTCTTACCATCGAAGTCGATGCAAATACCGATGACTCCACGGCAACGGTAATCGCTGCCATCGCTAAAAAAGACATATCCGACGCTATCGTTCGTCTTATTATTAAGGTTTCTGAGGTCAATGAACCCATGATTAACGACATTGAGATTCGACGGGCGCTTGGTGAGGCGCATTATATTGGTTCCATAATAAAGGATGTTGATAGAGAACGGCGCGTAAGAATTGGCAACGATGGTGCTCAGAGCCTGACACCAATAAAAGCGCTTGAGGTTTATCTAGAGTCCAAAAACACAGCACCAACCAGAATCAGTAAAATGCTTGAGTACGGCAAGAGGCTTATTTCGGGCGATGACGAGTCTGCATCGAAATAGGCACTGGGGATATATATGGTACCTGCCAAACTTACATTACGCAATTTCATGTGCTATCGCGGCGACGTTGATCCGCTGGATTTCAGTGGCATTCACGTTGCGTCCTTAAGCGGCGAGAACGGCGCAGGAAAGTCCAGCCTGTTTGACGCTATAACATGGGCGCTGTGGGGACAGGCGCGCGCCAGAACCGACGACGATCTCATACATATCGGGCAGCGGGAGATGGAGGTCGAATTCGAGTTTTTCGTTGGACCTGACAGGTATCGTGTAATACGCAAACGATCACGCTCAAAGTCGGGTGCTACCTCCAGTACGGTGCTGGAATTGCAGCAGGAGTCTGGCGATGCGTATCGCTCCATAACGGAAAACACTGTCCGTGAGACACAACGCAAGATTGTCGAAATACTACGTCTGGACTATCAGACGTTTATCAACAGCGCCTATCTTGTACAGGGACGCGCTGATGAGTTTACGGTGAAACTGCCTTCTGAGCGCAAGAAAGTTCTTGCCGATATACTTGGGCTGTCCTTCTACGACGAACTGGAGCGTCGGGCAAGGGAGCACGCGCGTGAAACGAGGGACGAGCTTGGTAGGCTGGAAAGCGCCATGTTTGAAATTGACCACGAGACTGCCAACAAGGATTCTTATGTGCAAGATGTTGTGCAAATTGAGCAGTCGCTTGTATCGGTAGACGCTGAGGTGGTAAAACAGGAGGCTACAGTTAATGAACTTCGTCAAGCACAAAAAGAGTTTGCTTTTAAGCTGGAGCGTTCTCGGGATATCGAGCGCAGACTATTGCAGGCGGAGCAGCAGTTGCGTGATCTGGACATGCAGCTTAAAGACGGCGATCAAAGAATCGATAAGTATGAAAAAGTATTGTCGGAATATCAAGCACAGTCTGATTCGGTAAATCTTGAAATATCTAAGCTGGGCGAATCGGAAACATTGCTAAAGTCGAACCAAGAAAATCAGCAGGAACTGGTTAGCACTATTCATTACCTGAAAACAAGCAATGTGCGTTTAAAAGATGAGATGATTGAGCTGGCCAAGAAAAGAGATATGCTAAAAACAGAGGGCGCGAGTTGTCCTTTGTGCGGTACCGAACTGGGCACTGAGGCGCATGATCATATAGTTGGCAATTATCAGTTCGATGGTGAAGCAAAGCGCGATCAGTTCAGAAATAACGAAAGTCAGATTGGACAAAAAGAATCTGAATTGCAGGTTATGGATAGGGAAATCGCTGGTTTGGAGTCCAACATAAGTAATCAACGGGTGGCGCTGGAACGCAAACGTGAGGCGCTTGATAGGGACTATGCTGAGGCAAAAACGCAGCTACCACAAGTGCAGGAGGCACTGGCACGTGCCATAGAGACTTCGGATAGCTGGCGAGCCACTATCGAAGAAGACACCAAAACCAGACAAACGTTATTGGCTGAGATGGTTGAATTGTCGCAAATAGATCAGAAACTAAATAGTGTGGAGATACTTTACAGAGAATCTCAGAACAAGCAGAGGCAGTTGCGAGACATCTTAAGTGCTACTCGTGAGAAACTGCGGCGGTGCGAAGAACTGGAGCTGGTGAAAAAACGGAAGGGCGATAGCTGGCGCACGGCATCTGAAGAAAAAGGCGTTTATGATGAGCTGGCGGTGGCCTTTGGCAAAAAGGGCATTCAGGCGCTTATCATCGAATCGGCGTTGCCTGAAATTGAGCAGGAGGCGGACAGGCTGCTGGGCCAAATGACAGATAATCGCATGAACATAAGGCTTGAGAGTCAGCGTGCCAAGAAATCGAAAAAAGATGAGGTTGAGGAAACACTTGACATAAAGATATCGGATGAATTTGGTACGCGTAGCTATGAGATGTACAGTGGGGGAGAAGCCTTCCGCATTAACTTTGCGCTACGTATTGCTTTATCCAAGCTTCTGGCTCGGCGCCATGGTGCTCCATTGCCGACGCTGATTATTGATGAGGGGTTCGGCACGCAGGACAACACTGGTAAAGAAAAAGTGGTTGAGGCCATAAACACAATACAGGATGATTTCGAAAAGATAATAGTGATAACCCACATAGATGAACTTAAGGATGCCTTTGAAACGCGCATTCAGGTTACCAAGACAGACGAAGGCTCTGTTGTTGAGGTGGCTAGTTTTTAACTTCTGCTATAATGAGATATATAATTGTGAATGAGGGGGTAGGGACTGATGAGTAAAGAGCAAGAGCTGATGGAGATAGTTAACGATCCCTTCAGGCATCGTGACGATTGGGATAACGCCGTTAATATGCTGGCGTTTTTAGCCTCAGAGGAGGCTATACAGTGTTTAAAGGCAGTTGAGCGGGATCGCGACAACAGGCCGGGCTGGTTGCGAAATTCTGCCCGCAAGCACCTGATCGCTCTGAACAGATATTTGAAGTAGGGCCACTACCTGTTAGCGCTATAGCGTTGTCCGCCTTTAATAGGCCTACTGATCAAATCAGCTATTCGTTTTGCTACAGTTTTCGGTTCTGCCAATGCATCCGACTTCTTGTATTCAATAAAACGCTTCTTTTCGGGAAAATCCTGCTCACTTGCTTCTCTGATTGCCTTTTGCATATCAGTATCAAGGAGTATCGGATCAAAATTTATTGAGGTGATGGGATAGCTTTTATCCTTTTGCTCCAAAGCAATCGAGCGGATGAAGTTATCAAGCCCTGCTTTTGCTGCGCAGTATAGTGACCAGCCGTTGTACCCCTTGACTGCGGCACCAGAAGAAATATTAATAATTGTTTTCTTGCACGAATGATTCTGGAACGTCCTGATAAATTCGGTTAGAAACAGGATTCCACTGGCAAAGTTAATATTTAAATTATGAAGTATCTCGTACTTGGGTTTCGTTGAGGTAGCTCCAATGGGAGCCAGGGTTGCTGCGTTGTTGAAGCACAAAACTTCATCAAATTGTTCTGATTTGTACTTGCCTAGTATCGCAGGTAATGTATCAATAATGTTTTGAGCATTAGAAAAGTCAATATATACGTGGCCTTCAGTGCTACCACTTCGCGATAGCTCAAGCACCTCATATCTTATGTTTGAATAGTACTCAGCAAGCGCGGCTCCAAGTCCTCTTGAACCACCGGAGATTATTGCCAGTTTCACTTTTAGGAGAGCCCCTTTATTGATTTCATTTTTTCTATTATGGCATCGATATCTTTTCCGTTCTCAATCTCTATATCATCCACGATGACCTTTTCGCCTGCCGCAAGCGCGTCCATCCATTCCTGTTTTATCGCCTCAATGTTCTGCTGATCCGAGGTGTATTCGATATCCTTAATACGGCCTGTGTAGTTGGAGCATATTTTCTCCCAGATAGTTTTGTCTGCGTCATCCTTGTTTATCACCACTGTCGGTTGATTACGTTTTGTGCAAACAAAGTCGAGTACATCACTGAATACCTGTGTTTTTTCACCGTGCGACAGATTATAGGCCTGACCGGCTATGTCCTCATCCCATTTTTTGATATCTTCGGTGTAGAGTTTGGCTCCATCACGATATGCAAAGCCTATTACGATCGATTTGTCTCTTAATCGATATTCGATCTGCTCACCCTTAAACCCAAATTTTATGCTGGGTTTGTTGGGGTCTCTTTTACGTCTGAATAAATCAAAGAGGCTCATATTTTCGCATTCTACTTCGTATCGCTTAAGTTCTTGTTGTAGTTACTTATGTAGACTATCGTTAGATATTAGTAGGGAGCACACTATTTTACCTAAAATGGCTCGCTGTTAAGTTTTGCAGTAAGCACTGCGACAAGCTCCGCAATAGGAACGCGAATCTGCTTCATACTGTCCCTGTCCCTAAGCGTTACCTGCTTGTCTTCAAGCGAATTGAAATCCACCGTAACGCAAATCGGTGTGCCAATCTCGTCCTGACGGCGATAACGCTTGCCGATGCTTTGTGTATCGTCATATTGCGTCATGAACTCATCACGAACAGTAGCGTATATCTCACGAGCCAGTGGTGAAAGAGTTTCTTTTTTGCTCAAAGGCAGAATCGCTACTTTAATAGGGGCCAGCTTGGGATGCAGCTTAAGCATTACTCTAAGGTCGCCTTTATCGTCCAGTTCCTCATGATAAGCATCGGTTAGGAATGCCAGCGCCGAGCGGTCTACACCAGCAGATGGTTCGATAACGTAAGGTGTGATGTGCTCACCGCTCTCATCGTCAAAATATGACAACTCTTTGCCCGATGCTGACGCGTGCTGTGAAAGATCGAAATCAGAGCGATTGGCGATGCCCTCAAGCTCCATCCAACCCATGGGGAACAGGTATTCCACGTCATAACATCCCTGAGCATAATGCGCCAGTTCATCGTCGCCGTGTTTGCGCAACTGCACATGATCTCTATTTATACCAAGGTCTACATACCACTGTAGCCTTGCATCAAGCCATTTCTGGTGTAGTTCCTTATCAGTTCCGGGTTTAACGAAGTATTCTATTTCCATCATTTCGAACTCGCGGGTTCTGAATGTTAAATTGCCCGGAGTTATCTCATTGCGGAACGCTTTGCCAATTTGCGCGATACCAAATGGAAGCTTTTTGCGAGTAACGTTAAGTACGTTGGTGAAATTAACAAAAATGCCCTGTGCCGTTTCGGGGCGCATGTACACCTGATGAGCGCTGTCCTCAACCGGACCCAAGAATGTCTTTAGCATAAGATTGAACATGCGTGGCTCTGTTACCTCGCCGCCGCACTCTGGACATTTATCACCGTTGAGGTGGTCGGACCGCCATCTTTTGCGGCAATCCTTGCAGTCCACCATGGGATCGACAAATCCGCCTACATGGCCACTTGCCACCCATACGTCCGGATGCATCAGTATACTGGCGTCTAATCCAACTATATCGTCGCGCTGCTGTACGTTTGTTTTCCACCACTCGCGCTTTATGTTATTCTTAAGCTCAACTCCCAGCGGTCCGTAATCCCAGCACGAGGCCAGTCCTCCGTAAATCTCGCTTGATTGAAAAAGAAATCCGCGCCGCTTAACCAGCGATGCGATTTTATCCATATCTACTTTTCCGGGTTCTGCCACCTGTGTCCTCCTTAAATCCGATCTGAAAAGAGTGTAAAAACGATATGTTTTACCCTTCAAAGATTAACAGTTTTAACTTAGAGTGTAAAGCTGAGATAGTGCCATTTAGCTACTCCTAAGTTGTGGTAGTTGAGGTTGGATGTTAAAATAGTATTTAGCTACGTAGTTCCGAAATAAGAGATAGATTAGAAAAGGTTTGGATAGTATGATCATAGAGACACTGGTATTGGGGCCATTCATGGCCAATTGTTACATAGTTGGTTCTGATAGAACTAAGGATGCGATGGTTATAGACGCATGTGCCGATGCGCAGAAGGTGATCGATACTGCCAAAAAGCAAGACCTCAGCATTAACACTCTTATTACTACTCACAACCACGTTGATCATATTGGAGCTATAAGTGAGATAAGGGACATAACTGGTGGGCAATTCGTAAGCCATGGTGCATGGCGTGATCCTGGCCTGACCGAACGCTTTGCTCGTATAATGGGGCCGCAGTTTAGAATGCCGCCTGATCCTGATCGCGTAGTTGAAGACGGGGACATCATCGAAGTAGGGGATTTGAAGTTTAAGGTGATTCATACGCCGGGCCATTCGCCGGACGGCATATCGATATACGGACATGGTGTTGTTTTCTCCGGAGATACGCTGTTTAACCTCGGTATAGGCCGAAGTGATTTTACTGATTCAGTGCATGAGGATTTGATGGCCAGCCTGACAGAAAAGTTAATGACCCTGCCCGACGAGACTATTGTCCTGTCAGGGCACGGGCCACAAACAACTATAGGTTATGAGCGCAAGTACAATCCGTTCCTGCGCGCTTACTAGCTGAGCCAGCCTTGTGTACCCGCAAACACGGGTGCGAACACAAGCGCTATAATCGACATCAGTTTAATCATGATATTGATCGAAGGACCTGAAGTATCTTTCATCGGATCTCCAACGGTATCGCCGACGACCGCTGCCTTGTGAGCCTCAGAACCTTTTCCTCCGTATTGTCCTGTTTCTATATACTTCTTGGCGTTATCCCATGAACCACCGGCGTTTGCCATTGTTACTGCCAAGATGAATCCACAGGCGGTTGCGCCGATAAGAAAGCCACCCAGAGCCAGAGGTCCTAATATGAAACCTACAGCTATAGGTGCAATTATGGTCATCAGTCCAGGTAAGACCATTTGCTTAAGTGAGGAGGTGGTGCAGATGTCCACGCATTTTGCATAATCAGGTTTGGCCTCGCCGGTCATGATACCGGTAATCTCTTTGAACTGGCGCCTGACCTCGTCGATAATAATCATTGCGGCTTTACCAACCGCGTTCATGGTAAGGGCACAAAATACCGCGGGTGCCATAACGCCTAGTAACAGTCCAACCATAACCCTGTAATCCAATAAGTCTATGGTCGTTATACCAACTGCATTTGCATAAGAGAGCATCAGGGCGAGTGCCGTGAGACCGGCTGCTCCAATGGCAAAACCCTTGCCTGTTGCGGCGGTGGTGTTGCCCAGGGAATCAAGCGCATCTGTGCGCTCTCTGACCTCCTCTGGTAATCCGGCCATTTCTGCGATACCACCGGCGTTATCTGCGACCGGCCCGTAGGCATCGGTAGCAAGAGAAACACCAAGCGTGGCAAGCATGCCCACACCGGCGATGGCTATGCCATATACACCGGCGAAGTAGTTTGCTACCATTATGGCAACAACTACCAGTATTACCGGCAGTCCGGTGCTCATAAGACCGTTAGCAAATCCACTGATAATGTTGGTTCCTGCACCCATCTTTGATGCCTCGGATACTCTCTTTGTGGGGCCAAAGGTGTATGAGGTGAAGTAGTTAGTGCTCTCACCAATAAGAACCCCAGCTATAAGTCCTGCTGCCACAGCTCCTAAAATTCCCCAGCTTGCATCAAGCTGCCACACGATTATAGCAGTGAATATCAGAACAAGGCCGGAAGCCACTAATATACCGCGTCTTAAGGCCCCAAGCAGTGCTTCCATTTCCAGTTTTTCGCCAACCTTGACGAAAAATACACCGATGATAGAGGCAACTATTCCTCCACCGGCTATGACCATTGGCAACCACCAGGCTTCCTGTATGGTTAGTGATACGTTGGCAAGGGCCACATAGATGCCCGATAGAGCTATGGTAGCTATAATTGCATCCACATAGGATTCGAACAGGTCAGCGCCCATGCCAGCTACGTCGCCCACATTGTCCCCAACCAGGTCGGCTATAACAGCGGCGTTTCTGGGATCGTCTTCAGGGATACCCTGTTCCACCTTACCTACCAGATCGGCACCTGTATCGGCGGCTTTGGTGAAGATTCCGCCACCAACCCTGGCAAAAATAGCCACTGATGATGCGCCGAAACCAAATCCGGCAAGGATACTGTAAAAGTTAGCGTCTGAGTTAAATACAGAATAAAGTATGCTAACGCCGATCAGGCCTATGCTGACAACGCATATGCCCATTATGGCGCCACCGCGGAACGAAACTGTTAGTCCAGCATTAAGGCTCTTTTGAGCGGCTGCGGCGGTTCTGGAGTTTGACCTGACGGCCATACTCATACCGATAAATCCGGCAAGGCCGGAGCAGATTGCGCCGGAGATAAAGGTTATCGCAACATTAGGTCCCAGAGCAGGGATAAACGCTAAACCTGTGGTTATTATCACCACAAATATGGACAGCAATAGATACTGCCTTTTAAGAAAGGCGCTGGCACCTTCTTTAATTGCGGCCGATATATTTCGGATAGCATCCGATCCTTGATCGCAACCCATGACATAGCGAACCAGATAATAGGCAAATCCGATTCCGACTACGCCGATTGCAAGCATAATCCCAATAGGTAATTCCAAATTTTTGCTCCTTCCAAATAAAAAAATTTAACCCGCCTAAAGTTAAAGCGAGTTATAAAGGTTTGCCCTTATTTAACTATGTTTTTAAACATATTTCCAGATTATCTCGGTATTTATTGCTTAAAGCTTGTCCTTGAGACTGCTTATCTTTCTCTCAAGTTTACTTTGGTTAAGCGCCATAGTCAAGTCTCCCCTGCTTCTCTCCAGTACGCCTCTTAGCTGATCGGTGGTGCGCCTGAGTCCTCCGGTCAGTGCATCCGGAAAATCGACGGTGACCAGCAGGTTGTATATCTCGTCCATGGCGGCAAGCTGAGTTTCTCCGCGCTCAAAATCTCCCTCACGTATGCGGTCCAGCATTTGTCTGCGCATTTCACTGGCGGCTTCCGCCATTCCGTTGAGGTATGAAGCGTACCCAATATCAAGCTCGTCCGGATCGGGCAGAGCTGTATCTGTTACCAATGCCAGCGTGATTCTGCCCTCGGCGTATTCTTTTTGGGCGTCGTTTACATATCCGGTGTGCATAAGCCCTGGTTGCTCAGAAAGTGCCGTTTTGATCTCCTGAAGGCATCCGTGGCTTTGGCTCAGCAGTTCGCCTGCCTTATCATACTCGGCCCGGTGTATGGCGCGGATGGCGTTGGCGCAAAACCGTATGCTCTTGCGGGCCAGAGGTAGTGCTATCTCACGGGCTTCATGCTTTACTGACAGGTGCTGGGTAATCTTGCTGCCGATGGTATCTATCTCTGCGCTGAGTTTTTCTATGTACAATTCCAAACTTGGTCTCCGTCTTTGCTTTATTAATCAAGTATATATCCGGCTCCGAAAGCGGAGACCTTACTGCCCAGTGGCCAGTAGAAGCATTTCGCCTTCGCTTAGAGTCAAACCACTAAGTGCTCCTTCGGGCAAATCAAAAATTTCACCAAAGTCTATTTCTGCTTCAGCCAGTGAAGCATTAAGTTCTTCCGTATCCAATCCGAATTCTTCAAGTAATGAAGGTGGAAGGCCTCCCAAATCTACGCCGGTAATCTGCATTGTAGCATTTCCTTCATCATCAACTACCAGTTCTGTGTCAAAACCAATTTCTAAACTTGATCCCGCCAGGCCTTCCGGTAATCCCAGGCCGGTATCTTCCGGCAAAGATATGACAGTAGATAAGACTAACCCATCATCATTGATGTTAACATTCATACCCGATATGCTGACACCGAGATTATCAAGATCCTCAAACTGCTCATCAACTTCCTGTGTCAGCAGTGCAGTAAGGTTTTCTTCGGATAGCTCCAGTTCTGCCGTTTCACCAGTCTCCAAGTCGTCTAAAGCCTCGGTGAACACATCGATGTCGTCCTGTGCAGCCAGTGCATACTCTGCTACCTCCTCGGTACTAAGATCTAAATCCCTCATTACGGAAATAAGGGATGGAGGTCCTGAAAGAGAGAATTTTTCATTATCCAGTGTTAGGGTAAGGCCCAGATCATAACCAAGCATAGAGTTGAATGGATCGGACGGATTGAATTCGAACTGCAGCGTGCCCTCTCCAATTTGGTCTTTTAACAAGTCCATAAGATTGGAGACACCGGGCCAACTTGCATGCGGTAATTGAAGCTGCAAGCAATACTACAAAGAGTATTATGAACATAATTTTTTTAAACATGACTTGTCTCCTTAGTTTGATTTAACGCAGGATAATAGTTGTTGCGTTGCTTTTTTTACATCCTGTTCATTAAGTATAACGCTTATAACGGCAATTGCGTTAGTGCCAGTATCAATCAGTTGTTTTGCATTGTTAAAAGTTATTCCACCTGTAGCTACTATCGGCACCGACATTTTAGCACATATGGCCCGTAATGTCTCACAACCAACGACGGTAACGTTCTGCTTGGATGTTGTGGTATAAATGGAGCCGACAGCAATATAATCGGCGCCTTCGTCTTGAGCTAGCTGTGCTTCTGCAAGACTTCCTACTGTATATCCGACTATTTTGCCTATCGGCAGCAGCGCTCTTGCATCGAAAATAGGTAGGTCGCTTTGACCCAGATGTACGCCGTCGGCATCGCAAGCCAATGCTATATCCACATGGTTGTTAATAATAAACAGAACGTTTTTTCTGGCACAGAGTTTTTTCAGTGCCTTTGCGGTTTTTAGAATAGCACTCTTATCTGACTGCTTGTCCCTGAACTGGATTATATTGACGCCGCCCTCAATAGCTTGCTCTGCTACGTCATTTGCGCTGCGTCCGTTTAGGAAAGCGGTATCTAGTATCAGGTAAACACCGGTTATGCGATCTATCTTTGCTTTTCTCGATATATATGACATAAGCTCTCGTTCGATGTCGTATATATCAAACCGGCTTTGCTTAATGCCTTCTACATCAATAGGTGGAGAGGCAGGTAGTTTGGCGAATTCTTCAAGCACGCGAAGTGATTCCTGTACACGTCTGGCGTTAGCAGCAATTATGGCTGAAAGATCATTGCGTTCAAATTCACTGACCACGCTGGACTGGGTGCCGACGTCGCCTGCCGAATCGCGGGAGGTAAGAAGGCTGGTCTCAATAGTTGCGTAGCTGTCTGATAAGCTGTGGCGTATCTTTTTGAGTTTTTTGGTCAGCTTGTCGTTATCAAGTATGAAGCGCGCTACTTCCTCTAGGACACGAAGTCCCTCGCTGCACCTGTTGAAGTTGGCATCCAAGATTCGCAGCACGATCGTCCCCTTTTAGTCTGCCTTTTTATCCAGCACTGACATGTCTCCGGTTCTGGCCTTATCTATCATATTGCGAACGCCGGCAAATGCATCCTTGTGCTCGCCGCTTCTGATATCTATACCCATGCCGGACAGCTTATTCTCGGTCCATCTGCCAATGTCGCGCGGGTCGTTGATTCCGCCTTGAGCAGCATTTTGTTGTGGAGCACCTGATGCCTCGCGGCGCATGCCTTCGGACTGATGGTAGGCGAAACTGGATATGATGCGCTGCATCTTTGTGTTGCCGCAATTGGGACAGGCCTGTTTTGTCTGAGCCTTGATATCCCTGACCAGCACATCATTTTTGCTATTGCATTCATTGCATATGTATTCGTATATCGGCATATTTTTGTATTCTACTTCGCTTTGCTTAAGTTCAAATCGTTGCTACCTATGTAGATAATCGTTTGTTTTTTTGGTAACGAGCACCCCTCACTTGGTGAGCAGAAGCTTTCTATATATATTCTAACATATGCGGCCACATACAATAAATCAGGCGATGGCATTTGGGATATGCTCGATGCGGGATATCCGGTCGTCGGAGGTAAGCTGGATTGCAATAAAATCGATGCGCTAGTCTTTATCCTCAATCTCATTTTGCTGAAGATAGGTTTGCGCGGTTAGAATAAGTTTATTTTTTTTGCCTGCGTGATTGATTCTCCGGGAGTGCCGAATCTATAGCTCTTTTTAGTTCTGACCTCGACAAATACTGTGCAATCCTTGTTTTCTGCGATGATATCAATTTCTCCGTAACGGCAGCTGAAGTTTCTGGCGAGTATTTTGTAACCGGCCTTGCTCAGAAAATCGGTTGCAATGGATTCACCCAGGTCCCCGGTGCGCCTGCGCTCACTCGTCATCTGTCGCTTCGCTCGATGGCATTTTTTACCGGGCTAAACGATCTGCGGTGGATGGGGCAAACGCCGAACTTGTCGATGCTGTCCATGTGCGCTTTGGTGGGGTAGCCCTTGTGTTTAGCGAAACCATAGTTTGAGTAGATGTTGTCTATGCCCATCATGTAATGATCTCGGGTGACCTTTGCAATAATTGATGCAGCGGCAATACTAATACATGTTGAATCACCGCGGATAATGCTTTTT
Source organism: Chloroflexota bacterium (assembly GCA_018648325.1). Classification (GTDB taxonomy): domain Bacteria; phylum Chloroflexota; class Dehalococcoidia; order JABGRK01; family JABGRK01; genus JABGRK01. Next base: position 307,283 of record JABGRK010000011.1, on the reverse strand, counting down.
TGTGCAATATTGACATCGGGCAGTTTCACAGCGTCAATAAGCACGAAATCGGGTTTAATATGCAGTTGCTGAATTGCCAGCCGCATGGCCATGCGTGACGCCTCACCAATGCCGTGTATATCGATATTGGCTGGATTAACAGAGCCAACGCCAGTTGCAATGGACTCCGATATTATGGAATCGTACAGCAGCTCCCGTTGTCGCTCACTGAGCTTTTTGCTATCTCGCACCGATTTAGACCAATCCGGTATGTTATCGATTGGCAGTATCACAGCGGCAGCCATAACCGGCCCGGCCAGTGGACCACGACCTACCTCGTCTACTCCGGCTATATATTTGTACCCGCTCTGACGTAAATTATGCTCCTCGGAAAAGTTAGGAAATATCATAATAACTAGTGGCTCCAATGGCTAAAAATGCTATCATGGATAATGTAGCGTGTCAACGTGGTTTTATATTGACAAAACAGGGCTTTCAGATATATGATTAGCATTGATTAATCATGGTAGATTTAGCTACGCTGCAAGGCTCCATTTGCCTTACTTTTAATAATACCTCTCTGCTTGAGCAAGCGCTCATACATCGTTCCTATCTCAATGAGAACCCCGACAATCTTTTACCCTCAAACGAACGCCTTGAATTTCTTGGCGATGCCCTGATAGGCTTTGCCGTTGCCCATGAACTATACCGCCGCTATTCCCAGCTTCAGGAAGGTGAACTCTCCAAGCTGCGTGCCGCTGTCGTTTGCCAGGAGTGCCTCGCTCAAATGGCGAAGGAACTCCATCTTGGCCAATACTTGTACATGGGTAAGGGTGAGGAACAGGGTGGTGGCAGGCAGCGTGACCGCAATCTGGCCTGTGTGTTTGAAGCGGTGGTTGGTGCAGTCTTACTAGACTTGGGGTATGATGCAGCACGCGATTTCGTGCTCAAAATGCTGGCCGGTCCCATTGAACAATCGGTTCAAGAGTTGGGTGCCAGGGACTATAAATCCGGCTTGCAGGTAGTAGTACAGTCTAGAATGCAGGTTACTCCGTCTTACCGCGTGGTCAAAACATCGGGGCCAGACCATGACCGAGTGTTTGTTGTAGATGTTTTGGCCGATGGCGTTGTAATAGGTTCAGGTACGGGCAAAAGCAAACAACAGGCCGAAAAAGAAGCGGCGCGGGTTGCTCTTGAAAAACTGGGTGCGGAGGACGAAACTGTTTAACCTGGGCAAGATACTTAGAAAATCGCGTGAGTCCTTGTTTGGCAAGGTCAAAAGCTTGTTTAAAGGTCATAAGATTGATGATGAGCTGTGGGATGAACTGGAACAGATACTTGTTTCCTCTGACGTTGGGATAACCGCCACTGTGGAACTCATTGATAGGGTTAAGGATAGAGTGAAAAGCGATAATATTCGTGAGGGTGATCAGGTTTTTGCGGTTATGAAGGAAGAGATAGTATCTATCCTTTCAGGCTGCGTGGTAAGCAACGGCGTTGCTAAAAAAGAAGGTCTTTCTGTAGTGCTTATGGTTGGCGCCAACGGCGTCGGTAAAACAACTACTATAGCCAAGATGGCACACCTTTATAAAAAGCAGGGCAAGAAAGTTATTTTGGCTGCAGGCGACACTTTTAGAGCAGCCGCAATTGATCAACTCAAGATATGGGCAGAGCGGCTTAAGATCGATATTGTCAGCCATCAACCGGGCGCTGATCCGGGAGCCGTGGTATTCGATGCAGTGCAGGCGGCTATTAGTCGCGGGCACGATGTTCTCATTGTGGATACCGCCGGACGGCTGCACACCAAGTCCAATCTCATGGAAGAACTCAAGAAGATAAACCGCATAATAGCCAAGGCAGGGCAGGATGAGCATCAGTCGGTGCTGGTGCTGGATGCCACCACTGGTCAGAACGGACTTATTCAAGCAAAGCACTTCACCGAGGCGGTAGGTGTGAGTGGTATAGTACTGACCAAGCTGGATGGTACGGCCAAGGGCGGTATAGTTTTGGCAATTTGCAGAGAGCTCAAAATACCGATAATGTATTTGGGTTCAGGACAGGAGCTGGATGACCTGGCTCCGTTTGAGGCCAAAGACTTTGTTGATGCTCTCTTTGCATAAAGAATAAATATGGTTAAAACCCATTGTTTCATTTTAGTGAAATGATGATAAGGAGGTAGGTTTATGGCTGATGACGTGGATGTGATCAGAAGAGGAGAAATCTTATCTGGTTACAGCATTAGCAGAAGCAACATAATTCCCATATTGCAGGCGGTTCAGGCCGAGTACGGATATCTCTCTAAAGAGTCTATAGAGGCGATAGCCGCGTATCTGCATATGTCTGTGAGCGAGGTGTATGGAGTAAGCACTTTTTACGCTCAATTCAAGTTTGTACCGGTGGGCAAAAAGCTGATCAGGCTATGTCGTGGTACTGCCTGTCACGTGCGCGGTGTATCCAGAGTGCTGGATGAGGCATCCAAGCTGCTGGGTATAAAAGACGGCGAAACTACCGAGGACATGGAGTACAGCCTTGAGACCATTGCTTGTTTCGGTTCCTGTGCTCTGGCCCCGGTAATGGTGGTCGACCAGACCGTTCACGGCAAGGTTGCACCGGATGAAGTAAAGAATATTTTGGATAAGGATTAAGCCATGTCAAAAACAACAACTTTTAAACAGGTAAAAGACAAGGCAGAAAAAGGATATCAAGATTGGCTCAACTCCGAGCCGATACGAATAATAGTTGGTGCCGGTACCTGCGGACGAGCTGCCGGTGCAGACGCGGTAATAGCCACACTTATGGAAGAACTTGAGCGGCGACAGATAAAAGCCGATATTACCCGGGTTGGATGCATCGGGCTTTGTTATCTGGAGCCTCTGGTAGATGTTGTCAAGCAGGGCAAACCTCGTGTCAGCTATGGCAATGTAACTCCTAATAGTGTTTCAAAAATAATTGATGGTTACATAGTTGGGGACGACCCCCAATCGGATATGCTGCTGGGTACTATAGGTGACCAGACACTGGATGGGGTTGCCAGGCTGTTTGACAGTCCTGTACTGAAACCACAGGTCCGAATAGCTACTAGAAACTGTGGTTTTGTTGATCCCGAGGATATCAATCAATATATCGCTCGCGGTGGTTATACCGGTCTGGATAATGCCTTAAAGATGACGCCAGAGCAGGTTATTGAGGAAGTAAGCAAATCGGGCCTTAGAGGCCGCGGTGGCGGTGGTGCTCCCACAGGTTGGAAGTGGAATATGTGCCGTCAGGCCGCAGGCGATAAGAAGTATATAATATGTAACGCCGATGAGGGGGACCCCGGTGCGTTCATGGATCGATCAGTTCTCGAGAGCGATCCGCATACCGTGCTGGAAGGAATGCTCATAGGTGCGTATGCCATGGGTGCCACCGACGGTTATATCTACTGCCGGGCTGAGTATCCTCAGGCGATAACTAGGCTGCAGCAGGCCATAGCGCAAATGGAGGAGTACGGGCTTGTTGGAGATAATATCCTTGATTCTGGCTTTAACTTTCATCTAAAGATTAAAGAGGGCGCAGGCGCATTTGTATGTGGTGAAGAGACGGCGCTGATGATGTCCATTGAGGGCAATCGCGGGATGCCGAGGCCACGTCCGCCGTTCCCGGCTCAGAGCGGACTGTGGGGATATCCTTCTAACATAAACAATGTAGAAACATGGGCCAACGTCTCTGCCATCATGGAAAAGGGCGGAGATTGGTACGGCTCTTACGGTACGGAAAAGAGCAAAGGCACTAAGACATTTGCTCTGGCTGGTAAAGTAAACTGCACCGGGCTTATCGAAGTGCCAATGGGTACGTCTTTGCATGAGATAGTCTTTGACATCGGCGGAGGCATTCTCGACGGCAAAAAGTTCAAGGCAGTGCAGACAGGCGGTCCGTCCGGCGGATTCATTCCGGCCGATCAGGATTATCTGACCGCTGATTATGAGTCACTGGCCGCTGCCGGTTCCATCATGGGATCGGGTGCCATGGTGGTTATGGATGAGGAGACCTGCGCTGTGGATATGGCCAGGTACTTTTTAACCTTCACACAATCCGAATCATGCGGTAAATGCGTACCATGCCGTGTAGGCACCAGGGAGATGCTGGGTATACTAACCAGGGTGTGTGCCGGAAATGGCGTACCGGAAGACATAGACAGGCTGAGCCAGCTATGTGAAACGGTAAAAAAGGGCTCACTGTGTGGGCTGGGAGGAACTGCTCCCAACCCGGTTCTCACGTCAATGAAAAACTTCCGCAATGAATACGATGCGCATATAAATGAGGGTAAATGTCCTTCGCTTGCTTGCGCCAGTCTGATATCGTTTTATGTTGATCCTGCCAAGTGCAAAGCATGTATGATCTGTGCCAGAAACTGCCCCAACGACGCTATCAAGGGTGGCAAGAAGATGATTCATGTAATTGATCAGGACAAGTGTATCAAGTGCGGGGTTTGTTTAGAAAAATGTCCCGCCAAATTCAGTGCTATAGTCAAGCTCTCCGGAGAGACACTTGATGTGCCGGATGAGCCTGTTGCGATAGGGGAGGCTTAGGTGGATATGATTAAAATTACTGTTGACGGAAAAGAAATAGAGGTCCAAAAGGGCCTGTCTGTATTGGATGTGGCGCGGGAGTTGGGAATAGATATCCCCAACCTATGCCATCATCGTGATCTTGAGCGCTATGCGGCATGCCGCGTTTGCCTAGTTGAGGTTGTAGGCGCGCGAGGCCCAATGCCGGCATGCGTAACGCAGGTCGGCGAAGGCATGGTGATAAACACCAGGACCGAGGAGATAGAAAACGTTAGGCGAGTAGTTCTGGAGCTAATGCTTTCGGAGCACTATGGAGATTGCGTGGCTCCTTGTAAAACAGCCTGTCCGGCTGGAATTGATATTCAGGGGCAGATAGCGCTGATCGCTGATGGACGCTACGAAGAATCGCTGATACGTATCAAGGAGTCAAACCCACTGCCGCTGGTTTGTGGCAGGGTGTGTCCCCGATTTTGTGAGCAGAAATGCCGCCGTAACCTGCTTGAAGGGCCTGTGGGCATCAACATGCTCAAACGCTTTGTTGCTGATTATGACATGGACAGCGGCAATCCCTATACCCCAAACCTCAAGGCACCTACCGGTAAAAAGGTTGCTGTTGTAGGTGGAGGGCCTGCCGGACTTGCTGCGGCCTACTATCTGGTTCAGGACGGACATACAGTTGATATATATGAGGCCCATCCAAAACTGGGTGGAATGCTCAGATATGGCATACCAGAGTACAGGTTGCCTGAGGCAGTCCTCGACAAAGAAATCGAAGGAATTACCAAGCTGTGCGGCGAGGTCAAAACCGGGGCAAAACTTGGAACAGATTTTACCATCGATAGCCTCAAAGAAGATGGCTACGACTCTATATTCGTGGCAATAGGTGCTCAGGTTGGACAGAGCATGAGGGTTAACGGAGAAGATGCCCCTGGAGTGCTCGTCGGCATAGATTTCCTAAGAAACGTTGTCATGGGCAACGATACCGGACTGGGTAAGAAGGTGGCGGTTGTAGGTGGTGGTAACACGGCAATGGACGCCGCTCGTACTGCCCTGAGGACCGGCGCAGACGAAGTAACCGTCGTATATCGTCGCTCGCGTGCAGAGATGCCTGCCAATGCTGAAGAGGTGGAGCAGGCTGAAGAAGAGGGGGTCAAGTTTGTCTTTCTTGCATCACCGGTTGGTATCAGGGAAGCAGATGGACGTGTAAACAGCATGGCCTGTATTAAGATGGAGTTGGGTGAGCCGGATGCATCCGGTAGAAGAAGTCCCGTTCCAATCGAGGGTTCAACCTATGAAATGGATCTTGATACGGTTATATCGGCCATCGGACAGGCCGTTGACAGAAGCGTGCTTGAGAAGTCCACCAATATAGCTCTGGATCGCCGTGGTTGTACTGAAATCGACGCTGAGACCATGCTGACCTGTTGTGAAGGTGTGTTTTCTGGTGGCGATTGCACTACAGGCCCGGCAACGGCTGTTGCGGCAATAGGCGCTGGTAAAAGAGCTGCTACTTACATCGATATGTACCTGAGCGGTAAAGAAGTTGTTGCTCAGGATAAACCGTATATCTGCTCCAAGGGTGAGCTGACAGATATACGTGAGGAAGACTACAGGGATGTTCCTACACAGGCACGGGTGGAGCAGACGGCTATGAGCCCCGAAGTTAGAGTGAGGAACTTCTACGAGATTGAGCTGGGCCTTACTGAGGATCAAGCGCGTGAAGAAGCTAGGCGCTGTCTTGAGTGCGGCTGTCAGGATACTTACGAGTGCAAGCTGCGTCAGTATGCCAGCGAATACAAGGTCGATGACAGTCGATATGGTGCACGCGAGTATCTGGCCCTAAGAGAAAAAGATGTACAGAACTTCCTTCACCGTGACTACAACAAGTGCATTACCTGCGGTCAATGTGTGCGGATGTGTCAGGAAGTGCGTGGTGCGGGAGCCGTAGCATTCATTAACAGGGGTAGTGCTACCGTAGTGGGTACTGCATTCGGGCATACGCTTGAAGAGGCGGGATGTCAGTTCTGCGCAGCATGTGTAGACGCTTGTCCCACCGGCGCACTCATGGACGATAAGAACCGCTGGCGTGAAATGCCCGACAGCACGGTGGCAACAATATGCCCGTATTGCGGCGTTGGTTGTCAGCTTAATATTGAGGTTAAAAACAACAAGATAATACGTAGCGTTCCGGACGATAACGGCCCTGCGAATCTTGGTCAGGCCTGCGTCAAAGGCAGGTTCGGACTGACATTTGTTCATGATGAAAACAAGCTTAAAACGCCACTTATTAAAAAGGATGGCAAGTTTACTGAAGCTACATGGGATGAGGCTCTTGATCTGGTAGCCAGCAAGTTTGCTTCATATGGTGGTAGTCAGTTTGCTGCCATATCATCTGCAAAGGCGACTAACGAAGACAACTACGTAATGCAGAAATTTGCGCGGGGGGTGATGCATACCAATAGTATTGATCATTGTGCACGCCTCTGACATGCTCCAACGGTGGCCGGACTGGTCACCACGTTTGGCAGCGGCGCAATGACTAACTCCATTGCAGAGATAAAGGATGCCAAGTGTATCTTTGCCATAGGTACCAACACCACGGTTAATCATCCCGTTCTTGCGCTTGAAGTTAAAAAAGCAGTCAAAAATGGCGGCAAGCTTATTGTTGCTAATCCGCGTCACATTGGCTTGTGTGACATAGCAGATGTTTGGCTTAGACATCATCCTGGTACCGACGTAGCTCTGCTGGGTGGCATGCTCAAGGTGATCGTCGATGAAAATTTAATGGACAAAGACTTTGTCGAAAACCGTTGCGATAACTACGACGCATTTGTAAAATCGCTGGACGCGTTTGATCTGAAAACGGCTGAGAGTATCACCGGCGTTCCTGCCGATAAGATTGCTGAGGCGGCCCGTATCTACGCCACCAACGCTCCGGCATCCATACTGTATGCCATGGGCATAACCCAGCATACGCACGGCACTGACAACGTCACTACTATAGCCGATCTTGCCATGATAACCGGCAACGTGGGCAAACCATCTACAGGTGTTAATCCGCTTAGGGGACAGAACAATGTACAGGGCGCCTGTGATCTGGCAGCGTTGCCAAATGTCTATCCCGGCTATCAGGCTGTAACTAATCCCGACCTTCAGGCCAAGTTCGAGAAGGCATGGGGTACCAAGCTGGACGACAAGGTCGGCCTGACTCTTACCCATATGTTCGAGGCCATAGACGAGGGCAAGGTTAAAGCCATGTACCTGCTGGGTGAAAATCCGGTAGTCAGCGACCCTGATACGGAGCATATTAAAAAGGCGCTTGGGAAGCTGGACTTCCTTGTGGTGCAGGACATATTCCTTACCGAGACGGCCCAGCTTGCCGACGTGGTACTACCCGGTGTGAGCTTTGCTGAGAAGGATGGCACATTTACCAATACCGAGCGCAGGGTACAGCGAGTGCGTAAGGTGGTTGATCCGGCAGGCGATGCACGCCCTGACTGGCAGATCACGTGTGATCTTGCTACTCGTATGGGAGCAAAGGGATTTGCCTATAACAGCGCGCAAGAGATCATGGCTGAAATTGCCGAGCTTACCCCTTCGTATGGTGGAATAACCTACGAGCGAATCGACGAAGTCGGCCTGCAGTGGCCCTGCCCTGATGCAAATCATCCCGGTACGCAGTACCTGCACGTTGATAAGTTCAGCTGCGGTCAGGGAAACTTTGTGCCACTTGTCTACAAAGCGCCCGCCGAAAGCGCTGATGACCAGTATCCGCTGATAATGACCACAGGCAGGAGCTTGTATCATTTCCACACCGGCACCATGACACGCAAGGTAGACGGACTAAACGCCTTGCATCCCGAGGAGCTGGTTCAGATTAATCCGGTTGACGGCGCCAAACTGGGCATTGCTGATGGAGATAGGGTGAAGGTTAGCTCGCGGCGCGGTTCTGTTACGGCAAAGGCCAAACTAACCAATGATTCGGCTGAAGGTGAGATATTCATGACCTTCCATTTCGCCGAGGCTACAGCCAACGTTCTTACCAACCCGGCCTATGATCCGATATCCAAGATACCGGAGTTGAAAGTTGCTGCGGTCAGGGTTGAGAAAGCCTAGCAAACTTCAAACACTTGAATGTTAACCATGAAGGCCCCTTTAACCAGGGGCCTTTTTCTTGTAGAATGGGTGAGATATGACCGCAATACGTCAGCAGTATCTAAATATCAAAAAGCAGCACCCCGACGCCATCTTGCAGTTTAGGCTTGGTGACTTTTACGAAACGTTTGATGGTGATGCCGAGATTGTTGCAAAAGAACTTCAGATCGTTTTGACATCACGAACAATGGGCAAGGGCAATAAGGTGCCGCTGGCTGGTGTTCCGTATCACGCGCTGGACAATTATCTGGCCAAGCTGGTGAGCAGGGGACACAAGGTGGCTGTATGCGAGCAGGTTGGTGAGCCGAGACAAGGTAAAGGCCCGATGCATCGCGAGGTGATGCGTGTGGTTACTCCTGGTACGGTGGTTGAGCCAAACATGCTAAACGGCAAAACTAATAACTACCTGGCAGCAGTGGTGCAGGGAGATGGGCAGGTCGGACTGGCGTTTGTTGACATAACGACAGGCGAGTTCGCAACTACACAACTTGATGAGGATAGACTGGTCTCTGAGTTAGGGCGTATACAGCCATCTGAAGTGCTGGTTTCCCAAGAACTTGAGTGGTTAGATGCGGAACAAACCAAGATTGATAAACACTGGATTGATACTGACGATAGTCATGATGTCCTTAAAAGGCATTTCAACGTGCTCTCACTGGAGGGATATGGCTGCGACGCTCTGCCGCTGGCAATTACAGCGTCGGCAGCCTTAATTCGCTACATAGGTGAGAACAATTGCGGCGCGCTGGCGCAGATAACACGTCTTTCTACATACTCCACAGGATCGTACATGGTTATCGACCCGCAGACACAACGTAACCTGGAGCTATATCGTACCAGTAAAACGTTGGAGCATACAGGTTCATTGCTCTCTATAATTGATCTGACCAAAACAGCGATGGGTGGACGACTGATACGCAAGTGGCTTTCTCAACCATTGCTTGATGTGAATGGTATAAGGCAGCGTCAAGACGGTATTGCATGGTTTAACGATAGTGCGACTAGACGCATGCGAACGATGAAGCTACTGGATCAGATAGGCGATATAGAGAGGATCATCAACCGTGTTGCGGCGGGGTTGGCTATACCCAGAGAACTGGTAGCGCTCCAAAAAGGGCTGATGGCGCTTCCTGAGCTAAAAGAGTTGCTTACGGATAACGGATTCCCTCTTGTCGATATCGTCGATGGCTTCAAAAATTGTGATGAAATGGTCACGCTGCTTAAGGCCGCGATATGCGATGAGCCGACCGGAGCCGTAGGTGACGGGAACGTGATCAACCAGGGTTTTAATGCCCAGCTTGATGATGTACGCTCAAAATCTAAAAATAGTAAGCAGTATCTGGCAAAAATGGAGCAAACTGAGCGTGAACACACCGGCATCAAATCGCTCAAGGTCGGCTACAACAGGATTTTTGGCTATTACATTGAGGTAACTACATCGAATCTTGCTCAGGTGCCAGATGAGTACATACGCAAACAAACGCTTGTAAACGGCGAAAGGTTCTTTACTCCCGAGCTGAAGGAGTTTGAATCTGAAATACTAAATGCTCAGGCCAGAATTGTCGAGCTCGAAACATCTGTTTACAAGCAGGTGTGTGCGCAGGTTGCATCGTATATCGAGCGTGTACTGTTCAGTGCTGCGGCGCTAGCTCAAGTAGATGTTCTGGTAGCTATGGCAGAGGCGGCGGTGCGCTTCGGATACTGTCGCCCCGATATTTCTGATAACGATGTCATTGATATTAAAGATGGCAGGCACCCGGTAGTTGAGCGTTATCTTGAGGGCGAGCGCTTTGTTCCCAACGATACACATTTATCAAACTTAGACTGTCAGCTGGTTATACTTACCGGGCCCAACATGGCGGGTAAATCGACCTACCTGCGACAAGTTGCAATGATAGTTCTTTTGGCCCAGATAGGCAGCTATGTTCCTGCCGACTCTGCAAAGATAGGCATTGTGGATCGCATATTTACTCGTATAGGGGCACAGGAAGACCTGTCTGCCGGGCAGTCCACATTTATGGTTGAGATGGTGGAAACTGCGACTATACTTAACAACGCCACACCCAAATCGCTGCTTATTCTGGATGAGATAGGACGAGGTACATCGACATACGACGGGTTGTCGTTGGCCCACGCTATTGCCGAGTACATACATAATCATCCTAAACTTGGCGCCAAAACCATATTTGCTACTCACTACCATGAGTTGGTGGAACTGGCTGGCTATCTGCCACGTGTTAAAAACTTCAATGTTGCTGTGAGCGAGGATGAGGGCCGGGTGGTATTTTTACGCCGTATTGTTCCAGGAGGAACGGACAAGAGTTATGGTATTCATGTTGCGCAATTGGCAGGGCTTCCCATGCAGGTGCTTAACCGCGCTGGTGAGGTGCTGGATGATCTGGAAGCAAGCCGCACACAAGCCGATGGTCATACAAAGAAGGCACATCGAAAAACGAAATATCAGCTTGAGCAACTGGCGTTGTTTGGTAACGGTTCCCCGGTTCTGGATGAGATCGAAGCGATTGATATATCATCGATGACACCACTTCAGGCTCTAAACAAGCTTTATGAATTGCAGCAACTGGCAAAGGATAAATAATCAGCCTCTATTGATTGCCTCAACTCAATCCCCCATGCCAGAGCTAACTCCGGATTTGAGTTAGTTTTTGTTGAGTGTTTACCTGACAATATTGAGCTCAAAGTTACGGGTCTGGGTTATGTGGACCATACCGGTCTGCCCTGACCATTTGGCCGTAGCTTCAATGGTAACGTTACTGACTGTTGCCGTGGTTGATTTTTCCGGTACATTTATTGTTACGGTAACAACATGCGCCAGACAGTAGCCGGGTATACCTTCTCCCAACTTATTTGGTAGCCTCAGGGAGATCATGCCGTCAGGGATATCTGTGATTGGTTCTGAGCTTATTTGCGTAGGTTCAACTTTGATATTGCTATTGCTGTATTTAACCTTCCATCCTTGGGCAAGATCAATTGCATCAAGTTTAATTTTGGTGGTTCGATTACCGTCAACGTTATAGAAATAGATATCTGCGCTGATTTGATTGCCGGAAGTAACTTGAAGTCTGGTATTTGTCGTGACCGATGAAAGGTTATATTTTGGCATTTCAGCATTTACATCAGTTTCTGGCTTAGCAGTAGCAACTGCTTTATTATCTATCTCCGCACTTTGCTGTGCAATTGCAGGAAGTGGGTTTGAAATTGTGGGCCAACAGAATACAGACATCAGTATTACAATCAGCATAGTGCTGATAACAATTTTCTTCAGTTTTAAGTTGCGTGCCTGCTGATCCGTGGCTTTCTTCATGGGGCACCTCTATTGGAAATCTCAGATGTTCACCAAATATTCACCTCTGAAATAATAATAAGCCTAACGGGGTTTGAAGTCATGGGTAGATACCGTGCATTTGTATAGAAGATTAAGTCATATTAGCTGAGTATTCACACCTATTTGTCGTAAATTACAAGCTAGTAGTTGCTGACTTAGTAAGGGCTTTGTTGCTGGAGCGTGAAATAAATGATAGAGGGATTCGATCCATCGTTCTCGTCCCTTCGATACACAAAATGACACCTACTCCTGCTATGTGTGGACATTGAACCTACCTTACATCTATACTTAATAGGTAAGGATGCAAAATTTGAATATATTATTCGTTTACCCCCGATACCCAGATACCTTTTGGAGTTTCAAGCACGCACTTAGATTTACTTCCAAAGAAGCAGCCTTTCCTCCCCTGGGTCTTCTTACCGTTGCAGCTATGCTTCCTGATAAATGGCAAAAGAAGCTGGTTGATATGAATACCTCTTATCTATGGGACAAGGAGATCAAATGGGCCGACTACGTTTTTATTTCTGCCATGGCAGTGCAGCAGAAATCGGCGAGGAATATTATAAAACGCTGCAACAAGTTGGGTACAAAGGTAGTTGCAGGAGGCCCGCTTTTTTCATCGGAGCATTATGAGTTTGATGGAGTCGATCACTTTGTGTTGGGAGAAGCGGAGGTTACTCTGCAGCCTTTTCTTGATGATTTGAGCAATGGTTGCGCCAAGCACATATATGCCACAGATGAAAGGCCGGCTGTAACCAAAACCCCTATTCCGATGTGGGAACTTTTGGATATGAAAAAGTATCAGACCATGAACGTCCAATACTCGCGCGGCTGCCCCTTTGATTGCGAATTCTGCGACATTACCGTATTAAATGGACGTGTGCCCAGGACAAAGGACAAAGATCAGATAGTAGCTGAACTTGAAGCCTTGCGCAAACGCGGTTGGCGTGATGGCGTGCTTGTAGTTGACGATAATTTTATCGGGAACAAGAGGAAGCTTAAATCCGAGATTCTACCGGCGCTAATTGCGTGGATGGAGGCAAAAAACTACCCGTTTATACTATTTACTGAGACATCGATTAATCTGGCTGACGATGAGGAACTGATGCGGCTTATGGTACGCGCCAACTTTGTACGCGTATTTGTAGGCATTGAAACTCCCAATGAAGACAGCCTTGTGGAGTGCAACAAATTCCAGAACAAAAAGCGCGATCTCATATCTGCGGTAAAGAAGATCCAGAACTTCGGAATGGTAGTAGACGGTGGTTTTATCGTGGGATTTGATAAAGACCCCAGACATATTTTTAATAGCCAGATAGACTTTATCCAAAAAAGCGGAATAGTTACCGCTATGGTGGGCCTGCTAAATGCACCGGTTGGGACCAAATTGCACAAACGTCTTGAAAAAGAAAATCGCTTGCTAGAGAGAATAACCGGTGATAATACTGACGGCTCTATAAACTTTATCCCCAAGATGAACATGGAGAAACTTGTAGGTGGTTATAACAGGATACTTCATACTATCTATAAACATAAAAACTATTATGAACGCATAAAAACCCTTGTCAGGGAACTCAAGCTCAAACATACCAAACGCAATAAGCGGGCACCTTTTCCCAAACCAGATCACTTACATGCTCTTAAGTCACTTATCAAGTCAATGTGGCACATAGGAGTCAGGGAAAAGGGTAAAAAACATTACTGGAATCTTCTGGGTTGGACTTTGCTTAAACACCCGCGTGCGCTTGCGTTATCTGTAACTCTGGCGATATACGGCGTACATTTTCGCCGTATGGCCGAATACTATACAAAAATCCCATTTTAAGATGTCATACTTGGCTTATCCGGCATCCATGGAGTGATGCTCTTTGCCTGTATACCAGGCTGCAGGATTGGTCAGATACTCGTGATAGTCAATAAGGATTAGCTGGTGCTCTCTTTCCTGTCCAGCCAAAGCCTCATAGAACTCTTTTTCTCCCGTGAATTTCGCCCTAGCGCCATTCTCCCTGTAATAGTCAAGGGTTTTTGCTTCCATATCAATTGCCGTCTTGACAGCGTCGATTTCGGATGTAGTACCGGTTGTGGCTGCGGTGTCCTTAAGTGCGTTGGAGAATATTGCACGAAGCGATCTACCTCCGTCGGCAACAAAGTCTGATTTTGGCCAGGACTTTTTTGCCTGTATATCGCTGAATATATCCTCGAACTTTTGTCGATGATAGTCCTCTTCCTTTGCCAGAGATGCAAGCAGTTTTTTGCCCAGATCGTTTGTGCTTTCGTCACTGGCCGCTAGATAGAACTTTTTGCCATCTATTTCCATCTGGATTGCTGTCTCAAGTACTTTTAGAGTCTCAGTAAATTCGTAATCGTTCATTATTTCTCTCCCATAAAGCTCGATTTGTAATGGACTTCAATCAGGCATAATACTAAAATATATTAAACAGCTTTAATTTTAATAGACAGAGTTTGAATTTCCTTTACTCCCTTGAGTGTTTGCAGTAGTCCGTTTATGGTATTGGTAACAGCATCATGAGGAAAGGGAGTAAGAGTAAGAGTCTGATTGTTCGCAGTGATTTTGGTTGTGCCTTCGTCTTGAGATATATCCAGCGTCTTTATGTCATCACCACCTTGAAGAGATGAAACTGCGGCCAGCGCGACATTGGTTAAAAAGTCCGCAGGGAATTCAGTCAATTCCATCGGTGAGCCATTTATTATCAGCTCTGTTTCATATTTTATACTCATTGTGTCTCCTTTATATTCCATTATAAGTCAAGGGAAATCTGCAATCAATTAGTCCCATTAGAAAGGGGCAACTTGACTGTAAATGTGGTCCCTTTAGCAAGCTTGGAACTGGCACTAATTGAACCTCCTTGTCTTACAAGTAGCGTTTTTACAAGCGACAACCCAAGTCCAATGCCCTTGGATTTGGTGGTAAAAAGCGGTTCAAATATTTTATCCAAATCGTCTTGTTTTATGCCCTGCCCTGTGTCTGCAACCGATATATCAATGTGTTTACCGTTTTTAATGGAAGTAATGGCCAACTTACCTCCATCGGGCATGGCCTGTATAGCATTGGATATGAGATTGTTGAATATCTGTTTAATCTGGTCAGGGTCTGCGTTAATCATTGGAAGGTTGTCCGCCAGAGCGTATGATATATTGACAGACTTGGGGACCTTAATGGACTGCGTTGTATTTTCAATTACGTAATTGATGTCCAGTTCCATCAGGTTTGTGTTTCCAGGACGCGCAAAGTCAAGAAGATCGGTGATGATCTTATCGCTGTCTGCAACAGCTATGTCGAGTATCTGGATGTGCTTTATGATCTTTTCATCCAGATTATCGCCCAGTTTCATTTTTAAAAAATACGCTGATGCCTTTATTACACCAAGGGGATTGCGTAATTCGTGACCCACTCCGCTAGCTAATGTTCCTATCGCGGCGAGTTTCTCAGAGCGTATGATTTTATCCTGAGCATCACTGAGCTCTTTGCTTCGCTCCTGCACAACTATCTCCAAGCGTGACTCGGTTTCAGCGCGTTTGGCTATTTCATTTGTAAGCTGATCGTTTGTTTGTACAAGTTCTGCCGTGCGTTGCTTTACGCGCTCCTCAAGTTCCTGATGGGCAATTTGCAATTCGCTTTGCAACTTTTCGCGGCTCTTTACCTCAAGCTCAAGTTTTAGCATCTTTTGTTCCAGTTTTTCAATGAGGCGCTGGTTGTACATTTTCATTACCTCATTGTCTTGGCTAACTTTGTCTTTGGGTGTCGATGTGGCAGCTTTATTGGTGTCAGCCAGTACATCTTTTATGATTTGTAGAAAAACGGAGGGATCAGTCGGTTTGCGTACGAATTTGTCGGCGCCAATTTTATGTGCCAGTAATTCGTCCTTAGTATCAGTATAGGTTGCAGTGTAGAAGACGAAGGGAATTTGTGCATAAGCACTGCTTTCTCTGACCTTTTTGCATAACTGATAACCGTCCATTACCGGCATGAGTATGTCTGAAATAATAGCGGATATATCATGTGTTTTAAGCTTGTTAAGTGCCTCGGCGCCATTGGCAGCCTGGATTATGTTGTATCCAGACGCTTCAAGCAACGTCTCGAGTATATATCTGCTGTTGTTATCATCGTCGACGATGAGTATTTTCATATTAATGCCAATCAACTTAAAATTTGTGATGGTTTTACAAATAGCTTTTTATTTCGGAAACCACAGTTTCGGGATTGATCGGTTTGGTCAGGTATCCGGTGCAGCCTGCCTCAAGTGCTTTCTCACGATCACCGGGAAGGGCGTAGGATGTAAGAGCAACTATGGGCAGCGTTACGCCTGCGGCCCTGATGCGCCTTGTGGCCTCCAGTCCATCGATATCCGGAAGTTGTATGTCCATTATAATGATATCAACATCATTATCTATGGCTGATTGCACTCCATCCAGGCCGTTTTTAGCCTCAAACACTTCGAATCCACTTTTTTGTAGGATGAACCGTATCAGGTACAGGTTGTTCTCATTGTCCTCGATCACAAGAATTCTATTCATTCGTACTTTCCTTTCGATTTCCCACGTCAATAGGAGTGGTAACAGTAAATATGCTTCCTACACCGAACTCGCTGACTGCAGATATATCTCCACCCATAAGGTTGGCCAGCTTTCGGCTCAGATATAAGCCTAAGCCTGTACCCTCACGTGATTTGACCAGTTGCTCGTTAAGTTGCTGGAAAGGTTGGAAAAGGCGCCTCATATCTGCATCCATCATACCCATGCCAGTATCTTTTACCTGTATCATAAGGTTGCCGTTTTGGGTGGTGGCAAGTACGTTCACATTGCCCTTATCCGTGAATTTTACGGCGTTGCTTACCAGATTTATGATTATCTGTTTAAGTCGTCTGGGATCATTGCAAAGGGTTAAATCAGATGGGTAATCGCTGTTGAGCTGGATATTCTTCACCTTTACCATGGGTGCGAATGTTCCCAATGATTCTGATAGTAAGTCGTATAGATTGAATTTTTCAACAATAAGATCAACTCTGCCTGCCTCCAGTTTTGAAAGGTCAAGCACATCATTAATAAGGCTGAGCAGATGATTGGCACTGCCTTTGACAATTCCCAGTTGTGACTTTTGTTCGTTGTTTATTGCTCCAGTCATTCCCTGCTGCATCAGCGTGGTGAAACCTATGATGGAATTGAGAGGTGTTCTTAACTCGTGGCTCATACTAGCCAGGAAGATCGATTTAAGCTTATCTGCTTCTTTAAGTTCTACATTGGCTTTTTCCAATTCGGCGTTGCTTTGTTTGACTTCTTCTTCGGCGCGCTTACGTACGATAATACCTGCTAAAACGCTTGCCATAGACTGGAGGAACTGCACCTCTTTACCGTCGTAAGTGTGTCCCTCTGCTGTATATACATTTATAACGCCCAGAGTTTTACCAAACGACAATATAGGGACGCAATAATGTCCGTGAGGCTCAATGCCGTTAAAAACAACTTTATGTGATTTGTCTATGCAGTCAGCAAATACAACTTTTTTGGAACTTGCAGCCCTTCCGCAGAGACACCAGCCGAATGGAACAGTTTTACACAGTTTCTGTATTTTATTTCCGAGCCCTATTTGGGCCCTTAGTACTAGATTATTGTGATCATCGGCCAGGAAAATTGAACCGGTGGATTGAGAGGCAAACCAGGGGATTTTAAGCAGCATATCAATTGATTTTTTAAGCAGCGTGCTCAAGGATACATCGCTCAGTGAAAGGCTTAGCAATGCGTTTAGTACATTTTGCAGATCATAGTTGTGCTTAAGTTGCAGTTCCATTTCTTTGCGCTCTGTAATATCGCGAATGTTGCCTTGGAAAACGATGTCGTGACCATAGGCGTTTTTAATTGCGCTGAAGGCAATTTCCACAGGGACTGATGTTCCGTCTTTTCTAATCAGATCAACCTCAAAGACGGGCACTTCTTTGCCCTGTGTCGCTGCAATAACCCGTTCTTGTGATTCTTCTGAACTGGCTTCGGGATAAACATCGAACAAGTGTAGTTTGAGCAGTTCATTTTTTGAGTATCCACACAGTTCAAGGAATTTCTTATTGGCATCAACAAAAGTTCTTCCCGGAGTGAAGACGTTTATTGCATCCCTTGCCTTGTCGAATGATGCGCGATATTTTTCCTCGGACTCCTTTATTGCTTTTTCAGCTTGTTTGCGTTCAGTTATATCTCTGCTGACCACTATAACTGTGGGATCAGCCTCGTTACTATCGTCCTTAATGTAGGCGATAGACTGTAGTGCGGGGAAAATTGAGCCATCTTTTCTGAGATGCTCAACTTCAATTGTTTGAGTGTTAGTTTCACGTAGTTCCAATAATTCGCCCAGAGTAGCAAATTTATTTGAGATTACCCTGTTCAAAGTTTGCCGGATATGCAATCCCTCAATTTCCTGTTTCGTATAGTCGAGCGCTTTGGAGAATGCATTATTGGCATAAGAAATTGTCCCAGTCAGTTGATTGAAAACGGCGATACCATCGCTGGCCTGTTCCATTGCGGAATTAAGGCGCAATAGCTCTCTTTCCGCCTTTTTACGATTGGTTATATCACTGGCAACTACTACAATTGTGTCTGTAGGCTCCTCAGTCTCATCCATGATATAGGCAGTAGACAATATGGCTGGGAATACGGAGCCGTCCTTTCTGCGGTGTTCTACCTCAACTACCGGGTTGGTAAGGATATGTTTATCTAAAACATCGGATAAGGAGTCATACTCACTATCGACAAGTTGGTGTAGCACATATCTGAATTCGAGGCCCATCAGTTCTTGTGCGCTGTAGCCAAGCATCACCGCATATGCATTGTTGACGTATGATATCTTTTTATCACTTCTGCTGAAAATGGCGATGCCATCGCTGGCTTGTTTCATAGCAGAGTTCAGCTTAAGTAGTTCAGCCTCTGTTTTTTTGCTCTCGGTTACGTCCCTGGTAACAATAAGAACATCACCCGTAATCTCACCATCATCATCAAAAATATAGGCAAGCGACATTATTGCCGGGAAAACAGAGCCGTCTTTTCTAATATGTTCCACAGGTACATTCTGTTCTGCTGGTATCTCATCATCCAGGATATCTGCCAGTGAGCGATATTTATCGTCCACTGTCCTGTTCATTAAATTCCTTATGTGTGCATCAATCAGTTCGTGTGGTTCATAGCCCAGCATTTGCTCGTAGGAATTGTTGATATAGGATATATGTCCTGTGCTTTTATTAAATATGGCGATGCCGTCGCTGGCTTGTCGCATGGCGGAATTAAGTTGCAGTATTTCTGACTGCGCCCTTTTACTCTCGGTAATATCCTTGATAACTGCTACAACATCAGTTGTTTGGCCTGATTCATTTTTAATGTAGGCAAATGATGCCAGCGCTGGGAAAAAAGATCCATTTTTCCTGACATGTTCGATTTCCACAGTTTGTGTGACATCACCAGTCACGTTTAATATGTCACTTAGAGTCTTATCTTCAGAATTGAGTAATTTGTTTACAAGATGCCTTAACTGTGAGCCAATGAGTTCTTGGGGGGGCATAGCCGAGCATTTGATTGAATGCGTTGTTGACATAAGATATTTCTCTGTCGTTACTATTGAAAATAACAATACCGTCGCTGGCCTGTTCCATTGCGGAGTTAAGTCTTCGGATTTCAGCCTCAGCGCGTCTGCGTTCCGTTATATCCTTAGCCTGCACAACCACTTCAGTGATTTCACCATCATCGTTTTTGACAAAGGTGAATGAGCCTAGTATAGGAAACATAGACCCGTCTTTTCTTATATGTTCTATTTCCAACGTTTGGACAGCACCGGTAGTAACATCCAGTACATCGCCAAGGGTTTTGAATTGGCTGGAAATGAGCATGTTGTTAAGGCTCCTGAAGCCTGTTCCAATTAATTCATCAGGGCTGTAGCCCAGCATTTCCGCATATGCTGCATTGATATAGGAAATAACTCTGGTGTCTTTGCTGAAAATGGCGATACCGTCGCTGGCCTGTTCCATAGCAGAGTTAAGCCTGTGGATTTCTGCTTCGGCACTTTTACGTTCGGTGATATCCTTGATTACCACTACTAAATCAGATGTTTGGTCGCCCTCATTTTCAAGATAAGCAAAAGACAGCATCGCAGGGAAAACGGATCCATTTTTTCTGATGTGCTCTATCTCCACCGTTCGAGTGGAAGTGTCACCAGCTTCCTGAATCTCGGCCAAAGTGTCATAGGTTAGAACATCGCTCAGAGTGTTGTATTTATCTGAGAGCAATCTATGGATAAGATGTTGAAACCTCGAGCCAATAAGCTCCTGCGGTTCATATCCTATCATTCGTGCAAATGTATTGTTTACATACAATATCTTTTTTTCAGTAATATTGAAAATGATTACGCCGTCACTGGCCTGTTGCACAGCAGAGTTGAGTCTGAGTAGTTCGTTTTCTACCAGCTTACGCTCTGTAATATCCCTGACGATGGTAACCATTCCCGTGTTTTTGCCATTCTCATCTTTTAGGTATGAAAGCGAAACCAGTGCAGGAAAAGTAGAGCCATCTTTTCTGGCGTGCTCAACTTCCAGAGATGGCATATCGCTCTGATTTACAAGCGTGTCTATAGCTAGACCCTGGTATTGCTTGGATATTACTTTTTTGTTGAGTGAACCTAAATGCGAGCCAAGCAGTTCTTTCTGAGAGTAGCCATGCATGTTGGCGTGCGCGTTGTTTGTATATTGTATGATCCCATTTGTATTAGCTATAGCGATTCCGTCACTGGCCTGTTCCATAGCAGAGCTGAGCCTGAGCAGTTCATTTTCAACCTGCTTGCGCTCAGTGATTTCTTTTTTAAGCTGAGCGTTGGCTTGCTTCCATTCATCAGTACGTTCTGCCACGCTGCGTTCAAGCACCTGGCGAGACTGCTTCTTCTCCAGTTCGATCTTTTTGCGTTCTGTAATGTCCTTTACCACAGATACCGAGGTAGTAGCTCCCTTTACGTCAAACATATGTACACTGAGTTCTACCGGTATCTTTTTGCCATTTTTAGCGACATGCACAGATTCGAATAACACGTGCTTCTTTTCAAGTAGCTGCTTTGTCAGGCTGGTGCGGTCTGTTACGTTATCCGGATCAGAAATAGCTTCTGGCCCTATTTTAAGGAATTCTTCTCTGGTGTATCCCATCATACGACAAGCGACGTCGTTAACATCGACGAAATTACGAGCCTCTCTCGTAGAGGACCGAAGCGTAACATACACTGCCTCATTGATATTGTTGAACAGGGCGCGATATCGCTCCTCTTGCTCTTCTTTTTCTTCAATGGCTTTTTTTTGCTCACTTATATCCCTGACAATAGAAAAGGAGGTCCTAACCCCCTTGAAATCGAACATATGCGTACTTTCTTCCACCTGTATCTTCCTGCCATCTTTAGCAACGTGGATAGTTTCAAATAGCACGTGTCCGTTTTCTGATAGTTCTTTTCCAAGTAGGTCGAAGTCTAATTTGGAGTGAGGGTCGGCGATATCCATGGGCCCCATTTTAAGGAATTCTTCTCGGCTGTAGCCCAGCATGTGGCAGGCGACATCATTAACATCCACAAACTGTTTGGGCACGTCTTTGCCAGAGCGAAAGGAGACATATACTGCCTCGTTGATATTGTGAAAAAGGGCTTTGTATTGTTCCTCGCTTTCAGTTTTAGCATCTTCAACTTTTTTGCGTTCGCTGATATCACGAATTGCGGCTATAACGGTCTGGATTCCATCCAGCACGAAGATATGTGAACTGATTTCAACAGGTATATAGTGGTTATCCTTAGTACGCATTACCGATTCAAAAAGCATGTGCTGATCGTCGCTGTACTTAATTATGTCCTCATCATTTAAATCGGAAAGGTCTTTATGAGACATGCTCAGCAGTTCGTTTTTGGAAAAACCAAGCATTTTACAGGCAGCATCGTTGACTTCGATGAAGCTTGTGGGGCTGGTACCGTCAGGCCTTTGATAGATGAATACAGCATCGTTTATATAGCTAAACAACGCTTCATGTAGATTTTTTATATCAGCCTTTTTACCCTGAGCCATCCAATGTTTTCTCCGTTTCAATGGACCATGCTTTGTAGGTAGTATAAACAGGCCGTGAATTAAAACAGCCTTTGGATTTGAGTTACCAAAGGCGCCGAAAACGCGTCTTTTGCGTCCCGGCGATCGTAGCTATCGGAAGCTTTAGACCCGTGGCTTTGCGCCACCACCTTTCGGCAGATTTGCCCTTTGATATTTCGCATTCATTTTGTGTACATACTATAGTATGGGTGAATCTAGCATATCACCCAAGCTATGTCAAGCTGTATCGAGTTCAGCGAAGCTCATTCTACATAGTGTATCAATGCCTTTTGTGGTACAGGACATAATGTTTAGAGTATCGACTTTTGTTTGTTTTATCGGTATGATTTGATGCGACGGGCAAAAAAGCCAAAGTTTGTTGGATTAATCATAGCGATGGAGATTGCGTATGCCAACCCGTATCCTTGATGCTGATGTTGCAGCTAAAATAGCAGCCGGTGAGGTAGTAGAAAGACCTGTCTCGGTAGTCAAAGAACTGGTAGATAACTCGCTGGATGCGGGTGCTACAGTAATCAGTATTGAGATAAAGGGTGGCGGACTTAATCTGATCCGGATTGCCGATGATGGTACAGGTCTGGCGGCAGATGAAGTTGAGATCGCATTTGCACGACATGCCACCAGCAAAGTAACGACAACAGCAGACCTTGAGATTATAGCGACCCTAGGGTTCAGGGGAGAGGCATTGCCCAGTATTGCTGCGGTTGCCCGTGTTAGTATGGAAACGTGTTCTGAAAAGGAAACGGCTGGCGCTAAAATCATCATAGATAACGGGATTGTTATCGAAAAGAAGCAGTTCGGTTGCCCAAAGGGAACGGTTATTCAGGTAGAAACCCTTTTCAGAAAAGTGCCGGCCAGGCTCAAATTTCTCAAATCAACACAGGCAGAAAATGGACGAATATCGAGCTTGCTTATCCTGTACGCGCTAGCTTATCCTGAGGTAAAGTTCACGCTGACCATTGAGGGCAAAACGACTCTGCGTACACCTGGAAGCGGTGTATTGCTGGATGCCATAGCCGAGGTTTACGGGCTGGATGTGACAGACAACATGGTTTCGCTATCCACTGACGATGGTGGCATCGAAGGCAGTACGATTCGCGTTGACGGATACACAAGCAATCCGTCGCTGACCCGCTCCAATCGCAGCTACATCAATCTTTTTGTGAACAGACGCCTCATTAAGAACCAGTCGCTTACCTATGCGCTGGAGGAAGCCTATCGAGGGTTGATTGTTACCGGCAGACATCCAATTGCAATAGTCAACATTTATATGCCTTATGATGAGGTAGATGTGAACGTGCATCCGGCCAAAACTGAGGTTAGATTTAAGGACGAGAGGGCAGTGTTTGCGGCGGTGCAGCGAGCGGCCAGGTCTGCACTTATGGGTACGGTATCGACTCCTTCGATTCGGCACAATATTATGCATGAACAAAGCTTGCCTTTACCTCATATAACGCATCCTGTTTATCATCCTGCCTTGTTTGAATCGAATACTGCTGCAATATCAAAATCGGCGAGCGATGTAGATGGTGGGGTTGATCAATCAACGTTGCCCATGCTTCGAGTAGTTGGTCAGATCGCAAATACCTATATCATATGTGAGGGTCCCGACGGCATGTACCTGATAGATCAGCATGCGGCGCATGAGCGCATAATGTATGAGCGTATCAGGCTTGAACGTGAACAACGTACGGTGGGAGTGCAGGGGTTACTGGAGTTGACAACGGTTGAACTTAGCCCCACGCAGGAACTATTGCTTAAATCGCGATCTGAATATCTAATAGGCTACGGGTTCAATATAGAGCCGTTTGGCGACAGGACATATGTGATACGTTCTGTTCCGGCTTTGATTGCGGGCAGAAATTTGGTCGACTCGGTTCTGAGCGTCATTGACTCCCTGGGTGATACATTGGCCGATATGGACGATCAGATTGCAGTATCTATGGCGTGCCACGGTGCCATTAAAGCAGGGCAGTTGCTTGGAAGTGAAGAGATCAGAGAATTAATAGGGCAGCTTGAAAAAGCTGCCCTACCTTATAATTGTCCTCATGGCAGACCGACGATAATTAAGATTACCACCGATCAACTTGAAAAAGATTTCAAGCGTAAATAGTTTATAGCTTTAGATAGCCGTGTGCATAAAGTGATTCGTTTTGCAGTGCTTTGACCGTCTTGACGATATCGCTTATCTCCGGATCACTCATATCTGCTGTTGAGGTGTCATACATCTCACCTTCCTGATAGCAATCGTACAGACCAAGATATAACTTGCCTTTTGGCGTTGAATCATCTCTGTCAGTAAGAATTTTAACAACTTCCATAAGTTTTTCGTCCAGAGCGTCGGCAATACAGGAATCAAGCCCAGCTCCAGCCATCATTACCATGAATACCCTGTTAAGTAGTGGTCGCAACTCCTCAGGGCAGGAGTTTGATATATTAGACAGGCCACAGGTGGTCATTGGGGCAGGGTCGGCCATTTGCTTGAAAAAGCGCACTGCCTCAATGGTCTGTAATGCCTGATCCTGATTGCCGTTGATGGTCAGTACCAGCGGGTCCAGCCAGATGTGATCGCTGGGAACACCCTCTGCTTCGGCTACAGCAAGTATCTCTGCTGCAAGTTCTATGCGGGCGTCAGCGGTGGTGGGCAAGCCCACTTTAGCCAGGCTTAGCGCTATGATGTCACAGTTGTATTTTGCCGCCAGCGGCATAAGCGCGGTGAGGCGCTCCTCGGTGGCGTCTGTACTGTTGATGATCGCTTTATTTTTGCAAACCTTAAGGCCTGCCTCAATTGCTACGGAATTGGTGGTATCAAGGCACAGTGGAAGATCGGTAATCTCCTGAATTGTTTCTACCATCCAGGGCATTACTTCTGCACCGTGTTTTTTTTGCGGACCAACGTTAAGATCAATTACATTGGCGCCATCATCCGCTTGGCGCTTGGCCAGTTTCTGAATGAAGGCCTTGTCTCTGTCTTCGATGGCCTTTCTAATGCTGGTGGCAATAACATGAATGCTCTCACCGATAATAATCATTTTTTTGTGTTCTCCTTTAAAAATAACTTTTGCTAAAGCGCAAGTTTTGTTACTATACTGAGTACCCCCTTATATAGGGGTGAGTCTTTGGGGAGTTGAGACAGTGGTAATCCTCTGCCGTCAACTTCGGCCATATTAGGATCATCGGGTATCGTTTCTATCAGATCAAGACCTGCTTTATCGATTATTTGCTGGCCTTCCGGCAGCAACTCCGACTTAACACGGTTCAAAACAAGTCCGATCCTGTCCACATTGGTACGCAGTTCCCCGATAAGGTCCTTCATATGGCTGGCAGTGATAAGCCCCTTTACGGACGAATCCGACACCAAAAGAAGGATATCGATATCGCGGGTGGTCTGACGGCTTACGTGCTCCATCCCAGCCTCGCAATCAATGATCACGTAGTCGTAGTTTTCACCGATCTTGTCTATGGCCACGCGGAGCATGTTGTTTGCTGCACAGTAACAACCCGGTCCCTCCGGTCGTCCCATGGCCAGCATGTCGATTTTATCCGACTCAACAAGGCACTCCATAACCTTCATCTGAAGATAGTCTGGTTTGGGTACGCTGTTATCATAGGTTCCCTTTTTAACGGAAACGGTCATATCCTCGCGAATGCGCCCTATACTGGACTCCATAGGCAAACCCAGGGCAATACTAAGGTTTGTACTGGGGTCGCCGTCTATGGCCAGAACAACGCCTTTTTCTGATAGGATATTTGTGAGGAGAGCCGATATGGATGTTTTACCTGTGCCGCCTTTACCTGCAATTGCGATTGTCTTACTCATATCTTCTTTCTGATGCCGGCAAGCAGGCCGCCAATTCCTCCCAGAAGTGCATAGGAGAATAATCTTTCCTGAATCCACGTAGATTCAACACCCGAGGCAGCACCCCACTCCAGAACTACAGGATCGAAACCATCAATTTCTGGAAGAATGGTGATTACAGCGGCTACTATCAATCCGACGATAACACCCGCTATAATCCCCCTTAAAAATCCGCTTGCCATTCTTGCTGTGATCATCCCGGCTAATATTAAAGATAGTATAGGGACGTAGTGTACTGCGGCAAATGCGGCAAACCCTACCACTATTGCTACCAGCAGTGATACCGAGCCGAAAATTCCCAGCAAAAACATTTTTTAGCTCCAGTTTTGTTTTAGATAGCTGCCTATTGCCATGGCCTCACGAGGGCCAACAAGTATCTCCCAATCAGGCAGTTCATCCTCAAGGTCTCCCTTCAGGACTGCTACGCCACCGGGAAGTATTATCTTTTTGTGACTCAGAGTATCCGGCAGCTTAAACTCCTTGACAGCTTTGGCGATCTTTTCGGCGTCAAACTTTCCGGCTGCCCATGCTGTCAGTACCGACAGACCTTCCGTATCGCATACCAGCAGGTGTGACGGGTATCCACTGTTTTCAAGCTCACCGGCAATTGAGAAATAGGTGAGTGAGAAGTTTGTGGTAACACACAGTACGCTATCGGCCTTGGGATCGCCGAGCGGATATACACCAGCTGCCATCTGAATGGGTTTCTGCGGGTCTGTATAAATATTTAATCTGGCTGTGAGTAGCGGGTAAGCTACTGCAGGTGAGAAGTTATCCAGAACGATGATGCTGGCGTATTTTGCAATGTGCATACCGGCCAGCATTGCCTCGTCATCGATACTCTCAGCTCCCTCACCCGGGAAAGTGATGACCGGATACCCGAGTGCAACGAAGCTCTTTTTGATAGCCAGCCTTCGTATCTGTGTGAGAGCGTCCAGCGAATCTGCATATCCCCTTGTTGCCGGATCAATTACAAGGTCTTCCACTCCGGCTTTTGCTGCCTGCTCTGTAAGATCGGCAACTTCCTGTAGTCCATTTCCATAAACTGCCAGGGGGCAAGAGTATTTTTTTGCCAGCTCAATCATAGCATCCGCGTTGTCGGCGGTTGCTGCGTAGATCAGTGGCTTGTCTTCGCCAACTTTTTCTAGCGCTGCTTTCATTGCGGCCGTGTCGCTGGACATCAGAATCAAAGCTACATCAGTTGCGGCTTTAACATCAGCTGCCAATTTTGCGAATTTGGCAGCATCCTTGGAATCATTCTCAATGGCAATTCCATCAAGATACATGTTTATGCCTACGCGCTCTACGCTGTAGGCTGCCGCTTCCTTGGCCTTAGCAACTGCATCAGCATCGGAATCTTTAACCCGAAGGACAAGTCCTGCCGGATGAACGAAGGTCTTTTCATGTCTGAAAAGAACAACCTCGTTGCCAACTTCTATTTTCTTTTCGCCGACACCGACGGTGACCAATCTGACCGGAGGCCTGGATGCTGCCTCCAGATTGGACTTTGCCTCATCGGATACATAGGGGCATGCGCCCAGTTCCGTTGCCCTTTGTGCCAGCTTCATTGCAAACGATAAGCAGGTGGGAAAACCACACTCCTTACAGTTTGTCTTAGGTAAGAATTTGTATATTTGTACACCAGTGAGAGCCATAATTATCTCCCCTTTGCTAAAATATCTAAAATATGTATTTAACCCATTAGTTTTGTTATAGCTGCGCCTACCTTGGCTACAGACTGTGGATGGCGCAGTACCACCAGGTTGGAGCCTGCCTGCATTAGTGAAATCGCAGTTTGCTCCTCCCAGATAATGCCGCGTGTTTCCATGTCGCCCCATGACTCGGGAAGCCCCTGTGCCACCTTGGCCTCTTTCTGTTTCCAGGCATCTTCGCCGACGTTGTTGATTATGGGCATAGCGGTTAGTTTGTCTCCGCCAAGACCAGCCATTCTAAGCCTCTCCATGACGGAATAGGTGTATTCCAGTCCATAACCCAGTGCCCCCGTGGTTGGATCCATCAATATGGCATCAATCGGGAGTCCTGCATCGGTAAGAAGGATGTTAAGCTGTTTGGCCAAGTTCAGATCAACCGGCGAACTGGGGATGGCAATGTGACCATCGGCTATACATACGGCAACCACCGTACGATAGTTTTTCTCCTCGCAGTTGCCTATTGCAATTCGCTGTCCGCGAGCTGCCTCAGACACGGCCGGCAAAATTTCGTTATCTTTGTCGGCAACGCCTGTGCCTATCACGATCAAAGGTACATCAACTGCGCTCAGAATTTTATCTGTCACGGCCTTCGCTTCTGCAATACCTGTGTTTCCCTCGTCGGGATGTGCGCTTTTCAGATTCAGCAGTATTGCCTCAGCCCCGTACTCAACCGCTTTTTTAGCCCACGTTGCGGGGTCGTTCACCACGTCTCCCCATGCTTTAAGCAGGGTTGGTGACCAGTCGGCAGGTGCAATGTCCTGTATCTCAATGGCCACAGCGGTCTTGTTAGGTATAGTACCATCGAAATGGAGGTAGGGAAGGGTGTTTTCTCCCCCGACGGTTACTGTCTTGCGACCACCGGCACCAAGTGTTACCTGGTGAACCTGCCCTGTCCATTTTTCGAGCGGAATTTCTACAGACGGCATAGTTTATCTCCTTTCGCCATTAAAGTAGCTTACTATCAAGTATGAAAACCGTTTATATTAAATTATCGGGTCCATTGTAAGTGCCGGATGGCCTTTCTCTTCAAGGAAAGCCATCAGCTCATCTGATGTGGTTGCAGTTGTCCCATCGGCGATTTTGTCGATCAGATCGGGATCACCGGCGGCAATAGCAGCCTCTTTAAGCTCTTCAGCAAGTTCTTCCTTGATATTCTTGGACAGCCATACCAGGCGCTTGATTCCGCCCTCGGCGGAGATGAATTTATCACTTGTGACATATCTCTTACCATGTCCCATCATGCCCGGATTCTGTGCGCCGCCACCAACATCACTCATAGCAGTGGTGAACTTGAGTCCACAGGGGGTCTCGCTATAATCATCGCGCGATACTACCATAAATCCGTTGGCCTCAGGAATGATCATCATGATACATTCGCAGCAGCCGCAAGTTGTGCATGGTGCGTCCATTACAGAGTAAAGGGTAAAGCGGTCAATAGCTCTCTGAGAATTCTCAAGAACGAACTGGTTAACGCCTTCCCATTCGCCAGCTTCCTGACTGATAAGCTTGCCTTTAGGCACGGGCTGGTTTGGCCCTGTAGGATTGATTTCATAAGCAGCCCTGCAGTCCAGCCAACTATAGGCACCGCAAAGACCGGTTCGCTCAGGGTTTATTACACAAATGTGTGTGGGGGCGAATGACTGGCAAAGCGCACAACTGTAGAACGTATCCACTGAATCGTCGGTAATACCGGCAAGTCTGAGGTCACGCTCGGCGTAAACTTCTTTTGCATGCTCTAGGAACTCGGCAACCTTTTTTTCATCGGTGATAACGGTTACCTGTACCTTGTCTACAATGGCGCCAAACTGGTTATGCAGGTTAGCGTGGAGTATATCTCCGAGGTGCTTCAGTCTGAAGCCCTTCTCGAAAGCGCCCTTGCTTATGCGAATCCATGTGATATCGCGCTGGCCCTGATGCTGTACACCCTCTGCGCCGTTAACGAAGTGGTGTATCTGGCGTTCCAGAACGGGCTCAAAATCTTTTTGCATTTTTCTACCGGCAACATCAACTTTGATGGCCATGTAAGTCTTGTCACCTTCTTTGAGATCATCAAGATCGGGGCCTATAACCTCGAACTTTCCATCCTCAATATCATTGATGTCGTGCATTTCCAGCATTTCAACCGCGGGGCCTGCTTTTGATCCATACTCAGCCTGCAGGTTTGCACGGCGAACAACTTCACCCTCAAACGCTGGGCCGAACGAATTGGGGATGGCCACCTTGGCTATTTTGACCTTAATGCCGCGAACCTCAACACATTTATCTACCAGTTTCTCAGCACGTTCCATGTCATCCTTACCTGGAATATCATCGAAAGGCATACTGACGACGTGCTCGTACCTAGTTACGCCTGTGGGTAGAATATTGGGTACCTGCGTGTCGCATATTGCCGGGAAACCGAATGTTATGGCACCGGCACCGGTGGCCCAGTCAACAGGGCCCATATCGCCAAGAACCAATGCAAATGCGAAACAGCGGAATTTGTTATATAAAAGTATGCGTCTATAGTCACCTGCGTCAACACCGCCGAAGCTAAGTGCCGCTCTTGTGGCAAATCCCAACGCATAAACAATTGCTTCAGTATCAGATCCGAAAGGCACGATAAAGGTATCGTATCCCATTTCGACGCCTTCTTCGCGCAACTGGTCTACAACAGAACGACCGTTGTTGTTACCGGCCAGGAAGACGAGCAGTCCCTTGGACTGACACTCCCTTACGATCTTAACTGCGACCTCGTTGCTTTTAGCGCAACCCAGAATGGCAGCAAAACCGGGCATGCGGCCATCTACGAGTTGGATACCCCAGCCACGCATCTGTGAGTCATCGATAGGGCCATTGTATGTGAAGTCGCCTTTGACCTCCGGCTGTGTACCATTAACAAACTCTATCGATTTGATTATCTCTTCGGCGTATAGTGTTGCCACGCCTGAGTCCAATGTTTCGCCCAAGTAGGGTACCCATAGGTGCTCGCTCGGCGTAGGTGGCAGAAGGCTTTTTGCCAACTCCAGCGGTTTCTCAAGATCACCCAGCTTCTCTATGATAATACCTGTATAACCATAGATCAGCGGCACATGAAAAGCGGTGGGGCCGCCTCTTGAGTCCTTAAACTCAATAACAGCGTCTGGGCCATGCTTGGCAAGTGCCTCTTTATACATTTTATCGGCTTTTTCAATAGTCTGATGCGCACCCGTAATTGCCTGGGTGGCGATGAATTTCGACATTCTCTTTCCTCCAGTAAACCAAAAATCTATATTCTTCTAGTATTTGCGGAAATCACCGGACATGGGACCGTCCATGGGGTTGGTAGCTGACATTCGCTCTGCCTGTCTAAAGGAAGGGTTGGTGGCTACCTTCTCACGCTCCGGGGACGATTCTGCACTTCGCATAATACTGCGTGCATCTGCAGCTTTGCCCTCATCGGTTTTTGCGCCGACAAGAATTCCTCCCAGAGCTACGCCAAACTGATAGTATTTGACGGTTTCCTCGTCAAGACCCCAGTCCTTAGCTAATGCATCTGGAGTAACGCCGCTGATATCCTCTCCCTTGTAGCCTTTTCCCTTGAGATCACTCAACGCTTTTTGAGCTTCCTCAGGCATTCTGAATAGTTTCACCACTGCACTGGCCATGATGTATTCCTTTCCCAGTCACTCCATGATTATGTGAGTGCTGTAAGGGTTTTTAAAATAAAAAAACTCTAACGTATAACTCTGTCGAGTGAACTGCAGAGTCGTATGTGACATAACTTTGGTTTTCCATCATAGATTTATACAAACCAGACTTTCAAAATTCTATCATGTCGACTCTTGAGACGTCAAGTGTACGCTGTGGTGGTATTGATACTGTGCGCAGTTGACAATCACTTGTGTGCGAATGTATAATCCTCCTTTTACTGTAAAACGATAACAGAAAATACATAGAGGTGACACGATAGTAATGGAAATCAAGAAATACGAATCTGGTTATGAGCAGGATCTGGTTGATTTATGGGTGCAATGCGGATTAGTGGTTCCGCAAAATAGTGCTCAAGGAGATATCGGCAGCAAGATGGATTTTCAGCCCGACCTGCTTTTTACCGGCTTCCTGGAGGGCACGCTCGTAGCATCGGTTATGGCCGGATATGAGGGGCACAGAGGCTGGGTAAACTATCTGGCGGTCAGTCCGCAGTATCAGCGTAAGGGTTTTGGTCGAGCCATGATGCAACATGCTGAGGCAGAGTTAACCAAGCTGGGCTGCCCAAAGATAAACCTGCAGGTTAGAGGCGGCAATGACTCTGTTATAAAGTTCTACGATAGGATAGGTTATGCCATAGAGGATCGCGTTAGTATGGGCAAAAGGCTTACTTAGGTAAATGCCGCGATTTTAGCGAATGCGATTTTTAGCTATAGGAAGTAATGAAGAATCATATCCAGGCGACCGTGCTTTATTAGGTATATACCGGAAAATCGCATTACCTCTTTGATGCTCTCTCTGTACCCTGGTGCATAGCAGTGAGTTGTGCATTTCTTGCACATAGGTTTGGGATCATAGGGGCACATCAGAAGCTTTACCATGCCATGATTCAGTAATTTGGAACAGTTAGGGCAAAGCGCAATCTTCTTGTCGCCCATGGCTTTTTGCACACTGGCATCGCTACTGGAAAAAGTCAGTTTAGTGCGATCCTTGTGTTTTTCGCGACAATAGATATGTATGAAATCGCGCAGAACCCTGAGGTCTTTTTCTTTCTTGTTTGTGAACCTGCTAAACAACTTCGACATAGATACGCTCGTACTATTACCCTAGCATAGACGGGTAAGTTTATATCTCGGTTTGATCGGCAAGGTACTGTTTAACGGCCGAAAGCTTACCTTGCATATCGTCAATTGGTTGGTTTCCCAGCCATCCAATTACCATGTCTCTCATGGCAGGGGGAAGTGATGATCCAATTAGAAGGTCGATTATTTTTTCAACGTGGTCTTTGATTTCCGGCATGTAGTTCTCCTATTTATGTTTATCTCAAGATACTAGCGCGTATTATACCATACAGAATTGATTAGTGGTTGATGTGTCTAATTGGTTATAGTCAGTTCAGGTGCTACGTCAGTAAAACTATCAAGCCATATGTTGATAAAAAGATTACATATGCACCGATCGAGATTATTAATCCTACTTTTGGAAACCCCGTTC
The DNA here is from genome assembly GCA_018648325.1 of Chloroflexota bacterium. Classification (GTDB taxonomy): domain Bacteria; phylum Chloroflexota; class Dehalococcoidia; order JABGRK01; family JABGRK01; genus JABGRK01. The sequence goes on along the minus strand of JABGRK010000011.1, from coordinate 274,407 downwards.
TGCGTTCCTCAAAATCCTCAGGTCCTGAAGACAAATTGAAAAATTCGCCATATTTTTTGTAGTTATTCTTCCCCCAACCCTTGAAACGTGTCCCATACCAAAGTACAGCCATTATCGCGATAATCGAGATAAATACTATGTGTATTACTAGTATATTCATCGTTACTCCATCAGTAAATCTACATGATTAGTGTTATTTCTATCTTCCCAAACGAGTTCACTTGTCAGGCGGAAGCTGTCCTAGTCATGTTTAAAAGCAGCCGTTCTGGCCACAAAGGACTGTTTTTCATTCGGATCAAATCCACAAGCCTCGTAGAACCTGTGCGCATCATCCCTATGTATCGCTGATAGCAGCATAACTTTATAGCAACCAGCCCTCCACGCATAATCAAGCACAAATTGAATTAGTTGTTTGCCGTATCCTTTTCTTTGCATTGATTCGTCAGTGATAACGTTCTCAATAACTGCATATGGAGATGCGTGTCTTGTCAGGTTGGGGATAATGTTCAGATAACACGTAGATATAATTGTACCGTCTAGAGTAAGAACAAAGAGTTGGAGGTTCGGATCACGTTGTATTTGATTGAATACAGACCTGTCTCTCCCATCACTGATAATCGGATCATCGGGAAGAAGTTGGACAAGTAGACTCATTATTCCCTGAAGATCGTTATCTTCCGCAATTCGTATTAAGCAATTATCATTTCCCATTTTGTCCCCCCAGTGATAAATCTCGTGATCGATTATATTAGGCTGGCGCTAACTATATAAACCGTGTCCGCAACCTGCTCTATCTCGACGGCAAATCCGGCATTCTCGAACATGAAGGGGAATGTATCCAGCGTAGGTTGGTATTCGTCTTCCATGTCGTGATACTGAGCCAGTGCGCGTGCTTTATCTTCGTTGTCCTTGAATATGACATCACCTATGACTATGAGGCCACCGGGGTTCTTTAGCACACGTTTCATCTCTGTAATGGCAAGCTGCTTATCATGGCCTGGCAGATGATGTATAGAAAACGTAGATACAACAGTGTCAAAGGAATTATTAGGGTAGGGGATAGCAAGAAATGGATTTTCGCAAACATCAATATTGAAGCGTCCGTCGAACTGCGCAAGTTTGGGAGCGGCCAATTCTATCATCTTAGTTGAAGGGTCCAGGCCAATAACTTTACATCCGTTCTGAAGTAATAACTCAGCCAGGTTTCCGTTACCTGTGCCAATATCCAATACAACATCGGTTTTCTTTATCATGGCTTTGCGCGCCACAGCAGCAAGTGTATCGTCGTAACGCAGTCGCTTTACATTGCGCATGATGTAATCGTACCGGTCTATCGAGTCGTAAGTATCAAAATCCCACTTTTTAGCTTTACCATTCATTGCTGCTCCAAACGCAATGTTATACCACTGCAGACATATATGGCAAGAAAAAGAGAGGTTGAATCTTAGCAAGAATGCTATTTGAAACAAGAACGTAGCTAATTGAGGTTCCTCAGTCGGGGAATAAACAGCAATGCAATAATGGTTAGTAGTACTAGAGCAGCTGCAAATCCACCCAGAACCCACTGCACACTTAAAACTGCCGCCAGCATTCCAGCCGCAAACTGGCCAAAAGAGGTTAGACCGAATTCCATTGTGTAGACACTCATCACTCTGCCACGATACTTGTCCTCAGTATAGTTTTGAACAAGCACATTGCCTAGTGTCATCCTTATGGCCTGGCCTGCTCCAATAAAGACCATTATAGCCAAAGAAAGCCAATAGATGGATGAGGCGGCGAAAATACCAGTAGCCACACCGAGAAAGAGAAATGCCAGCAGCAATACAAGCCCTCGCTTTTTATTCGGCATGGTTGCTATTATAAAAGAGGCGATGATCGCGCCAATCCCAGAACATGTTAATAACCAACTCATGCCTGTTATACCTACCCCCAGAATATCCTCGGTAAATATTGGCATTAGAGTGTGGACAGGTCTTGATAAAAATATTCCCAGTAGAATAAACAACAGAACAAATAAAACATTTTTATTCCGCCCAATATATCCAAGTCCTTCTCTAATGTTGGAGAGCATATTGCCTCCCATTTTTACTGCCTTTCCTGTTATAGGTATAAAGGAAATGAATAACACTGCTATAAGGGACAGCCCCACCATAATAAAATAAACAACATTGTAATCAAATGCGTTAACAATAAAGCCTGCTGTTAGGGGACCGATAGATTGTAGCCCACTCATAGCAAGATTGTTCAGAGCTATGGCATTTGTTACCGATTCTTGACCTACTATTTCCGGGATAATCGAATGGCGAGAAGGCAACATAAAACCGGTCACTATGCCATCCAGAGCGGCTCCTGCAATAAGAATCCACCAGGAACCATCGTTCGTCTGGCTCAGATATCCGGTGGTAAGAGCAATGGCAATACATAGTGAAACAAGCGCCGAATTGGTCTGACCTATAAGCATGACATGTTTCTTCTGTAAACGATCGGCAAGTGCTCCACCGAAGAGTGATGTCACGATCATTGGTATTGCATGAGCTATTGACATAATACCCAGAATGGCAGGAGAACCGGTTAGTTCGTATACCAGATAAGCACGCGTTATCATGTGCATGTTAAATGCAGCGCGCTGTGCCAGCAGTGCACCGTAATAAAGCCTGAAAGCATGATATTTTAAGGATCTGACTGGATTCATTGAGGCTATGCACCTAACCTTGTAATTTATTAAATAACGAATCGCATTCAGAACAATAACATTTTACGACGGCATAAAGCCAGTCGTAAGGAACTATGAGTAATAATTGAGATTTGCCAATCATAGTATAATTGTTCGATATCTTCAAGATTAAGAGGAGAACGCGATGTTTTATGACGTTACAGTTAAGATCATATCTGCCAAGGGACACTGCACTGCGGGGCATAAGGTAGGAGAGGAGTGGGTGGTAGGTCCACATACCCCGGCCGGTATATGCGTCGCAGCTTTTAATAGCTTGATACCGACAATCAGGGTGCTCAGATACAACGGGTTTTATGGCTCAGAGTCTGGTCCAAATACTACTCAGCATACAATTGCCTGCCAGGACGGCGACAATCCGGTGATATTTGAGGTGAAACGTATTCGCGAGTAGATTGTAGTTGGCAAAAAAGAAAAAGGGCTTCAACGTATTAGATTGAAACCCGATTTACTATTAATCAAAGTTGGGTCTTACCAAGATTGGATATTTAAATAATTTACCTTCTGGGATTAGATATTCTTTTCCTCATCACAGATGACAGCGCTGCTAAGAGAACTCCTACTAGCATTATCACTATTCCGTAACTCCAGTGGAACGACGCAGGCAAGGAAAATGAGTCTAATAAAGACCAATTAACATAGGCTAAAACGGCTCCAATAATGGCAAATATCGCACCTGCAAAACCGCATACCCATCCTATAATGCATATTAGTATTGCTAGAAATTCCAAAAAAAGATCAATAAAAAAATTCATTCTTCTCTCCCTGTATTCAGTCAAGCGAAAATACTAAGAATTATCTCACGTAAGATTATACCCCAAGGGTCAATACGTTACTCGAATAATCCGTAGTTTTAAGATTAGGCGGTTTTGGTATCGTTGTCAATGTGCTACCTAATATTATATCACGCCTGGGTAGTCGCACACATTTATGAATATTTGTGGATGTATCTAGGAGGATTGAGCGGCGGCACACTGTTTGCGGTAGTTCGATATGCAGACTAGTTACTGTGTGGCTGGTTAATCTGTTTCACCGTAATTCCCGGGGCATACTGCTTGATTTCATTATATGCATCTTTGTTGTTTGCGTGTGTGTTGCCTACTAGATACACAATATCAAAATGGATTTTTTGCATCAAATCAATGGCTTTAGTTCCGTCACCGGCAATAGCAACTCTGTATTTCTTATTGGTTACTATATCGCGCATAGAACACCAGAGGTCTGTCCTGCTTGCAACAATGAGAACATTGGATTGTTCTTTCATGATTTTTACACTACCTTCAGATTTGACTACACTTTGGTTCGTGAGTTTGCTGTAATTTCTTTGAAGTCTACACATGTTTTCTATCAAATAAGGCAGATACTCATCGGCAAATCTAACGGATAAATCACATTTCATATTAATACCAGAGAAAGGTAGGAGAGCACGTTTTTTAGCGGAGATATTATATACATGATTTGCAAAGTATATAAAAGTCTGTGAAGTGTGAACTGAAACATGATTGGGGTGTGAGGTTAAGAGGAGGATTATAAGATAGTTAACAAATCAGCGATTTTAAAAGGCTTATGTAGTAGATTCCCGGAGCATATATTCTGAGCTTCTCCCACCAAAGGATGTTTTTGCTCATATGCCGTCATGAAAACTATTTTTGTGTCTTTGCTAACATTTAAAATTTCACGGCAGGCCTCGACCCCGTTCATGCCTGGCATTTTTATATCTACCAGCGCAGCATCAAAGTCATATTAACGTGCTTTTTCTAATCCCTCAACACCACTATTGGCCTGAATACAATTATATCCACTGAGCTCAAGAACATCCGCGATGATATTTGCGAGCTGAGGTTCATCATCTACTATAAGTATTTTATATCCATTAGGTATCATGCATTTAGCATACAGGTTGCCTAGATAGCTAAATAGGGCATAGTTACCCTAAATGAGCTGGCTAATATACTACTTCGCTGCTAAATAAAAAATAGGTATGTTACATCAAACGATAGGTTGCCCCACTCATTTTCAAACTGTCAAACCAGCGTAATCACCTGAAAGAAAAGGAGTATTGTTAGCATTCAGCCTATCGGGCGATTAGTGACTCCAATGCGTAATAGAAGGTTCAGTGGAGTTATACCCCTTGCGCAGCTCTGTATCGCACGTGTTTACTGAGAACTGGTGCAACATGCTATCGAAAAAATGAGCCTAACGGTACTTGTGTGTATATCGGATATGCCTTATATAATCAATTATAGTTAATTGAGCTAGGATGATTTGAAATGATTGCTTACATTAGCCACAAACGAAATAAGACAAGTATTGAAATCTGTGACAAAAATAAACATATTACAGTTCCATGCACAGATGAAGATAAGGTATGTGAGCTGCTAAATACACTGCAGTCTTCCTCGGAATTCGTTCAAATAGCTACACAAGGCACAGGCAGATACAATGATTACCAAGTATTTGGATAAGCAGGAAAGTTATGACTAAGTGCGATTTAGTGTGTCACCAATGCGGGATGGATAGCGATGACATCGTGGTTGATTATGACAACCTCAAGTGTCCATATTGCGGTTCATGCGAAATCGAAATCGATGTGAGGGCAAACACACTCAACTCGAAAATAGCTGCGAAGGCATTGTGTTACTAATGAATTCATTGTCGTATCCAAATCTCTTGGTTTTACGCAGGAGAGTTTCTCTTCATCGATACTGCTATCGTTAAAAGTGCAGCGCAACGTAAGATTGGTGGAGACGGGGGAGAATCGAACTCCCCGTCCATGGAAAGCCGGCCCAGAATATCCTACAAGCTTAGTTGGCACTTTAAATCTTATCTGTCTCAGCCTTTAGCCAACGAAGTCTGATCAGACCAGTCGATTAAACTTGGTTATCCCTTATCGACGTCCGGGATACTGCACCTCGACATTTCGTCACCCAATCCCCACCCATCGAGGTGAGATGAGGTTAGATGTGGTCAACTTTTAGTTGGCCATTGCATAGGCGTGTTTTTCGCCAATTAACGTTTTGCTACCAGTTTAACGAGGGCGATAGCACCTCGACCTGCAATCCTGGTACCTGAATCTCCTGTCGAACCAAACGTCCCCAAAAAATTACCTGGGTCTTCTCAAAGTACGTGCCATATCACGATCGGAATCGCGCTTGGCAATCGATTGACGTTTATCGTAAACCTTCTTACCTTTAGCCAATCCTACTTCTATTTTAGCAACCCCGCCCTTAATATACAACTTCAGGACTACAATTGTGAGCCCTTTCTCTCTGACTTTTGCTGTGAGATTTCTGATTTCGCGCCTGTGCAGCAACAGCTTGCGTGGGCGCGATGGCTCGTGGTTGTAGCGGTTTCCCTTGTCGTAATGGGAGATATGTGCGCTATAAAGCCACATTTCGTTGTCATCGGGGCGGACGTATGCATCGCGTATATTAACTGTGCCTTCACGTATTGATTTTATCTCAGTGCCGGTAAGTACCAGCCCTGCTTCTATTCTCTCCAGAATGTTGTAATCATAGAAGGCTTTGCGATTGTTGCTAATTACTTTGATTGACATAAATTTACTGCTTCCTATTGCATGGGGTGTTACGGGGTGTTTCTGATATATTCAATAGCTGTATTTAGTTGTTCGTGCACATCCTGGACTTCTATATCGGGGGTAATGCCGATATCACCAAAAAACTGTCCGTCTGGTGTGGTCCAGTAAGCGGTGCTAATATATAATGCTGAGCCATTAAAAAGCTGTATCGCGTGGTTTATAGAGCCTTTTCCATAGCTGGTAGTGCCTATTACCTCCGCATTAGCTTGTTCCTGTAAAACCGCTGACAAGACCTCGCTTGCGCTGGCGCTGTCAGCGTTTTGAAGAACGGCTAAACGAAGATCGGAGTTAGTAGCGACACCTCCGCTCTCTGCAGTGTATGTGCGTGTTATGTTGAAATCCGCATCCGTTTGATGAATTACTGGCTCGTCAAAATCTAAAAACTGACTGCAGATAGTAACAACATCACTCACTGCACCGCCCGGATTACTACGTACATCTATTATAATCCCAATCGTATCCGGATTTGCATTAAGTCGGTTTCCCAATTTGGTCTTGAACTCCGTTCCTGATCCAGTAGTGAAGGTGTCTATTCTTATATATATGATATCATCTTCAATTTCTTCGGCCATAATAATCGGTACGGAGATCTCGTCGCGGGTTATCAGTATGGTGACGGGATCGGTTTCGCCTTCATGCAGTATACTGAGAACAACCTCAGTGTCAATATCACCAACCATGGCCTCGGACACGTCACTAGTTGTCATACCTGCGGTGGATTGTCCATCTATAGCCAGAATAATGTCCCCGGACAATATCCCTTCCTTCTGAGCAGGTGAGTTTGAGAATGTAGAAAGAACCACAACATCGCCAGCCTCATCGACCGTGTAGCGGATCCCTACGCCTATAAATGACCCGTCAATGTTATCCGTGAAGTTGCTGTAGTGAGTAGGAGGGAGGTATCTGGTGTGTTTATCATCGATAAGTTCAAGCATTGACTCGATAGCGCCCTCGCTCAGTGATACTTCGGAATCAAACAGCGCCGATTGCATGCCAACCAATGTTTTATCAAACATTTGATATGCATTGAGATCATTGCCCTCGACATAATCATATGCAAGCAGCTGGTATGCCTGGCCAATCACAAACAGATGCGGGATGAGTAGCACCATCCATGCCAGCATAACGACTGCACACACAGATGAAAGGATGTGTACCCAATATTTGCGAAGCTGATTCATATATCTCCAAATGTTACATATAGCCTTGAACTAATGATATTGTATGCCCAAAGTGCGTGACAGTGCAAGTTACTCGCATTCTATTTAGCCAGATTATATGCATGTATCTGACATATATAGAGATAGTCATTGGTCGATCCTCACGAGGATTTTTTAGTTATCATGGGACAGTGGGTGGAACTTGTGGTGTGTTTCTTCAGCATATCTGTCTGAAGCATGAACGTAACGAGTGGTAGTGGCGAGTGATTCATGTCCCAGTAGAATCTGGATTGCGGCAGGGCTCGCCCCCTCTTCCGCGAGATAAGTAGCGAAGCCGTGACGCAGTGAATGTGCTGATGTAGGTACATTTATCCGAAGCTTTTCGCGATATCTGACGATGCGATCCTGCAAATAGTTAGTGGATACGCGGCGTGTACGGTTACCGGCGTTTCGGCCTCTGTATGGAATGAACAGGGCAGGAGAGTCGTCGGTGCGTGTGCTCAGATATTCTTCGACACAACTTTGTGCTCGGGGAGTAAGGTAGGTAAAGCGTTGCTTTTTACCTTTGCCCATGATGAATATACGACCGGAGCCGTCGATTTGTTGGCGGTTGAGGTTGCATAGTTCGGATATGCGCATGCCGGTGGCAAACAGCACTTCCAGCATAGCGCGATTGCGCAGGGCAACATTATGGTTTTTCTCAAACATTGCGGGTGCTTCAATGAGCTTTTGTAGTTCGAAAAGTTCGGCGACGCGGGGGTGTTTTCGCTCTGCCTTTACTAATTTTACTGACTCAGGCGCAATGGGGCAGGGGAGGTCCATTTCCAAAAGATACTTCAAATATGAGCGCAGAGATGACAACATACGGTTGACGGATCGGGCGGAGAGTTTAAGTGGTGCATCCTGTGCCATAGCTGTTTGACGATCTTGTGAGGTTAGATAAGCCTTGTACAAGGCTATGGATTTTTTGTTTGAGGATGCGAAGGGTATTGATGCGGCGTCAAGGAACGCAGCAAAGACCTGTAAATCGCGGTCATAGTTGTAGATGGTTTTGGCGGAGTAGTTTGCGGAATGAAGGCTTAGCAGAAAATCGTCAAAATCGGGAAGCATTGTAACCTCCGTGTTGCTTTTTTGTTACCCATCCTGTTATCAATAACTGAGTATAAGGATGATTATACCCAATTAAATTGTATTATAAAAGTAGGGGCTTGTCAAGTGTGGGTGTAAAACTGGATGGAGATATGTGTCGCTACGGGCCCGGTTTTAAGCTACCTGATAATAAAAACGTATGCGACAATAAGCGCTATAACCAGAAAAAAGATTCCCAGGTTGATACGCGTTTGGCCCATTCTCCTGAGATCCATGTCTGATGTACCGCCAAAGGCGAAGTTTGATAGCCAGCCCTGGGTTTGGCTTTTTGGTGGTTCTTTCTTTTTACGCTCTTTGGGTGGAAGTTTTTCCTGCTGGGCCGCTTCCTGAGTATTCTTGATACCGGCAATGATCATACCGATTCCCATAATTGCAAGTGCGACAACGCCGACAATAGTATTATTCAAAATTAATATCCCCTTTACTCATTACATATTAAGGTTATTTTGAATGCCGCGTCAACTGCCAGAGGTGTGTTTTATTTGGAGCGCTGAGGAATGGATTGTTTGTAGAACTGGTAAATAATAGACTTTTGTAAGGAGCGTTATATATACACAAATAGAGGCTCTGAGGGGTGCTTGCAGGCAAATGGTTAACGTGAGGAGCTATCGTAAACGTTTTATGCCGCTCTCAGGCGATGTTAAATACTGGGAAAATCAACATTTGTAAAATAGCAGTTTTAAGGGGTGAAGAGAAACATGGCAAGGGATTTAGGGGGGCGCGTCACCGATGGAGGAGTATTTGTGGGGATGTGCTACTGTGGGTAAAGAGGCTGCCAAATATCATCAGATATTTCCGTTGCAAAGGCTCCTTCAATACCTTCAAAGATGAAATCATTCTCTGAGATACCATTGTCCTGCAATAATTCTTCTAATACTTGATTCGAATATGTTATTACGCCTGTCAAATCGAATTTCCACTCACCATCGCTTTTCACAAATTCATATAAAATTGGTAACGTTTGTCCGTCGATTACGGCTGCTGCTGATGCATTTTCACCGGATATCCGGACTGCACCCAGGGTTATAGAATCCACATCCTCCCCAACCAAACCTTCATCAACGGCGTAAATAAATAATTCATCAGCCGACATCTGCTGTAAATCGGACGGTTCCATAATGGACCTAAAAATCAGGACCATCATCCTGTCCATTAGAGAAAAGTTTCTTACTTCTGCCTCCGGCGCAGATAAAGCGGCCTGCTGCATATCACCGTAGTAGTCAATTGTGGACGGGCTTACGTATTTTATGCTCTCAGTTCCGTCTTGAGCTAAAATTGCATCCAGATAACCGTTATATGCATCTTTTACCGCAATACTTTCTTCGCTAATGCATCCGACAAAGATACCAGTGAGCGCTATTGCAATGACAGAAATAATGCGGATAATTAGTTTCATATACAAATTTTCCTTGCACCGATAGTTTCTAGGGGAAGTCGGAGCTTAAATAAATGATCATATATTCTTATACTATTACTATTGTCATATTGGATTATTAGCAGAAGCTTGTCAAAGGATTTGGGGTGCTCCAAGGCGATGTGGCATTACAAATCAGCATCTTAACCCTCCTGCATGCGGTACAGGTAATTCCTGAGATCAATGATCCTGTCGATTACTCTGTAATACAGTGGATGACCATCGGCGCGCTTATCACCGGCCTGCATTATTTTAAAACCGAGTCGATCAATTACTTTTTCCCCCATATCAGTTGCAGATGTTGCGTAGAGTTTACGTAGTGAGCTTTTCTTACGAATCAACTCGAGCTCGTGTGCAACACGATGTAAAAGCGAGTAAGACAGGCGTTTATAATATTTCTTTTTCACAGCGATGGAGAAAAAGTATATTTCTTTTATGTCTTTCATCTTGGCAAGCGGCAGTATATCATCGGCACCAAACTCAGATTCCTCAATCTGGCCCTTGCAAAAGGACTTAAGTGTTTTTGGGGCGAGAGGAAGAATTGCGCAATAGCCAACAAGCTCTCCCTGGTAAAACATACAGGAAAAGACTTTACTGTTCTTGCTATGCCACTTAAGAAAGACATCGGCGCTAATGATTTCATGCGGACGGAACCAATCACGATCAATATTAACGATTTCATGGATGTCGGAACGACGAGCATACCTGTAGGTGAGAGAGTCCAATCCACTGATACTGATTTGGCCCTTGGCATCGGTTGCATTATCAGGAGCAGGTGATTGCTGGCGACTGCGCTTACAAACAATGACGACAAAACTAACTACAGCAATACACCCGAAAAAAGCATAGTATTCCCAACTTAGTAATTGTTGTGCAGCGGTAATCACTGTTACAGCAATAGTAAGAATGAATATGTAAACTACCCAGTAATCTTTTGTTGTGAGCGTCCTGGGCATCTTACAAAACACATTCCAGAATTGACAAGCCTTTTGCTTCAGTTTGCCCTCGTTCATAGTGCTACATTCCAATCATCTGACCGGATATTTAGTATTTACGAGGTCATTTTAGAATTATTGTGAACAGCTGTCAATAGGGGCGACGCGTGGAATTGCAAGCAGCTTGGGGACGCGGCAAATAATCATCCAGCAGTCGATAGCATTTGAGGCGTTATAAGGAAATGACACTAATCCTGAAGCCTTTTAATTGATTATTGCGTAGTGGTTTTTGCCAGAAACAACAGCATGAGACCCAAAAAACCTATTCCAATACCTATCTTTAGCGCGCCGAGGCCGACCGCGGAAGAACCCTTGTGGACAGTGCTGGTGATTTTGGACCAAAACATGAGAAACATAGGTCTGATGATAGAGGAACGAGTGAGCATATTGCCAATTCCTGAGAAGATTAATATAACGCCTCCAAGCAGAAGAAACAGAAATATGGCAAGTCCAAGACCAAACGGCATGCTATAACCCCCTATGAAAGCAATATTATCTTATTGCGTGATAGAAGTACATAGTATTTTGTTTAAGGCTATTTCTCCTTGTAGACCGTGTCTATTGCCAGACCAGCAGCCAGCAGCAGAATGGCTTTGTCAGGGGCAGACTCCTGATTGAGGGCAATCATATAGTTGTCTGCGGTAGTAAACAGTTCTTTACCCATTCCAGCCCACTTCTTTGTAACAGTACCAATCTCGTTCTCCATGTTATCGAGGAAGACGAAGTTCCATCCCTTCCAGTCTCCTTTTATTCTGGCAACCTGGCTACCTGCTGCATCGTAGACGGTGAAAGCGCCGCCGAGTGTGAGCATCTTGCTCTTGAACCAGCCCAGAAGATTGTGATTGGCATCGTATATATTGATGCTTGACCTGAATAGATAAAAGCCACGCTGCATGTAAAACAGCAATTTGCTATCGTCTTCATAGTTATCACCTTCATAGACGAATATCTTTGTTGGTAAGTTCTTTTTGTTAACAAAGAAGCGCAATATTTTAGCTGCACCTCCGCGTTTTTCTTTGGCGATACCGATTTGTTCCTGAGTTTCAGGATCAAGAATGTCAAAGGTGTTGTTCAATTTCATGATTCCGGCGTGCTCTCTAATAAAATAGGTTTTTCTATTTAGCATTACCACTTCCTTCACATGTTAATTTATTATAAGAATATAATATTGATAGCGACATTGTACGGTGATAGCGGTTGTTGCGTCAACTGAAGTTTAGGTGTAATTGAGGCCGAAGTTTTGTTTGACTGGATTTCCAGGGTAACTACGAATGGCATGGTGTCGATGATCGAAGAGACGTCAGAAGAGCCGATTACGTTCTATTGTCGTGTAGCGGTGAGCTGGCAGAAACGACTTTGGGCACACAGGTACTGCCTTGACGGGTTGTGTTGTTACATGATATACACACCTGCGAAAACAATGGCGGCAATGAAAAGGCTAATACCAAAGATGACCTGCATGCGCCCCCTCCTTGTGGCCTCTCGACTTTGGGGGGTTTCACCGCTGCCAGACCATAATTTTAAAAGGACATTTTTTGGCAGTTCTTTGGCCGTGATCTGTTCATCTTCGGCGTCTGCTTGTTTAGTAGCGCCGATTTTAAGTAGATGTATGCCCATAGCAATTGTACCTAATGCAGCCATCATCCATATAGCAACAGGAAAATAGTAATTTGACAAATTAACACTCCAAATCTGAGTAACTTTAAGAATTTCTGATAGCTATGCAATCGTAATAACGCAATTTATTATAATATAATTAATATTTGAGTGGCAACAAAACATATAAACAGGATGCCAATGCCAATGATTATTCCAGTCCCACCCGCTTTGCTGACTAAACGAGCTTAGCGCTTATTGCATCAAGCAGTTTGTCAAAGCCCCACTTCTTGACCGCGGAGATAAACACAGTATCATCCGTTTTCACGATGCCCAGTTTGTCGACCACATCCATAGCGGCATCATCAGAATACTTAACGGCTTCCGGAAAAAGCAGGTCGATCTTGTTGCACACCAGCACGACGGGTTTGCCCTGCAGGTCTAACTCCCCTAGCAGATCGTTGACAGTCTCGGTTTGTTCTGCCGCATTGTCATGTGTTATGTCAATTACGTGCAAAAGCAGGTCGGCAAAGTGAAGTTCCTCGAGGGTGGCGCGGAATGATGCGACAAGAGAATGCGGCAGCTTCTGAATGAATCCGACGGTGTCTGTTATGAGGATTTTGCGGTTGTCAGGAAGGACGTAGCGGCGTGTAGTGGGATCGAGCGTAGCGAACAATTTGTCCTGCACGAACACACCCGCTTTACATAACGTGTTAAGTAGAGTGCTTTTACCGGCGTTTGTGTAGCCGATAAGCGCGACTGTGGGTATGCGGTTGTCTTTGCGCTGCTTGCGCTGAACCTCACGATGGCGCTGGATCTTCTTGATCTCCTTGTTGAGTCTGTCGATCTTAGTACGTACAAGACGCCTGTCGGTTTCAATCTGGGATTCGCCGGGACCACGGGTTCCGATACCGCCGCCGAGACGTTCGAGGTGTTGCCACTGGCCTGCCAGACGGGGTAGCAGGTACTTGTGCTGCGCCAGTTCTACCTGAAGGCGACCCTCGTGAGTTTGTGCACGTGCGGCGAAGATATCCAGGATAAGCGCTGTACGATCGATTACCTTTACTTTGAGCAGGTCTTCAATATTACGTTGCTGTGTGGGAGTGAGTTCGTCATCAAAGATGACCGTACCGTAGCCAACCTCTTCTTTCAGGTCAATCAGCTCCTGTATCTTGCCCTTGCCGATGTAGTGATTGCGCGAGGGGACATCCAGAGACTGGATCATGCGGCCAACAACCTTGGCACCCGCTGTCCACGCCAGTCCCGCCAGCTCTTCCAGAGAATCTTTGGCAGTCCAAAGGTTGCGCGAACGTTTGGGCTCGACAGCTACCAAAAATGCCTTTTCCTGCGAGGATTTTGTTTGTTGAGTAGACTTTGGTGTTCTTGTGCCTATGGCTTAAGCTCCAATCGTTATTGTGTACGTAGATAATCGTCTATTAGTAAGTATTGAGTCAACCCCCTAGCCCCCAATCTTGGGGGAAGGATAAAGAATTTGGGGGACACCCCCAGTTCCCCCGGCAGGATATCATCCTGCACCTTCCTGCGGATTCTACAGCGCTTCGCTTTGGCCTAAAACGTTGCTAAGGGCGTCTGTTTGGGTCTATTTTGCAGACGCCAGTACTCATACTTATTCGATCAGACGTTTTCGGCGTGCCACTTTTGCAGGCGGGTAAGGCCTTCGTCAAGACGATCATCAGCAGTTGTAAGCGAGATACGTATGTATCCCTCGCCCTGTGAGCCGTAGCCATTGCCGGGTGTGACCACTACAAGGGCTTCGTCCAGCAGCCTGGTAGCGAACTCGGCAGACGTATATCCATCGGGTATTTTGGCCCAGATATACAGGCTGGCTTTGGGGGGGGTTGCCTTCATGCCTATTTTATTAAGCGTTGCGACTACCTTATCGCGGCGCTTCTGATAAATAGCTACCATATCACTGATAATATCCTGTGGGCCGTTTAAGGCCTCAATAGCGGCATACTGAATGGCCTGCGGTATGCCAGAATCCATATTGGATTTGACCCTGTTGAGGGCGTTGATCACATCGGTGTTGCCCACTGCCATGCCGATGCGCCATCCGCTCATATTGTAGCTTTTAGAGAGGGAATTGAACTCCATACCCACGTCCATTGCGCCGGGCGCCTCAAGGAAGCTGACGGGCTTGTATCCGTCATAAGCTATTTCTGTATAGGGCGCATCGTGACAGACAACGATATCATACTGCTTGGCGAACTCAACTACACGTGTGAAAAAGCCGATATCGGCTATGGCCGATGTGGGGTTGTTAGGATAGTTGAGCCACATCACCTTGGCTTTAGCAGCTACATCCGCTGGGATGGCGTCCAGATCGGGCAGGTAGTTATTTTCTTCTGTTAGCGGCATTAAATGAGATGTTCCTCCAGCGAACATGGTGCCTATTTCGTAAACGGGGTAGCCGGGATCGGGAACAAGCGCAATATCGCCGGGGTCGATCAGGCATAGTGCCATATGCGCAACACCCTCTTTGCCTCCGATAGGTGGCACAATCTGCGTCTGGGGATCAAGCGTTACGGCAAAGCGGCGCTTGTACCAGTTTGCGATGGCTTGCCTTAGCTCCGGCAGACCTTCTGACTCGGGATATCGGTGGTTTGCCGGGTCGCCTGCTGCCTCAATAAGGCGGTTTAGTATATATGGCGGCGTGGGTACGTCAGGATCACCTATGGCAAACGTGATCACATCTTTACCTTCTGCCTTCTTTTGAGCGATCTTCTTTGAGATCTCCACGAATAGATATGGTGGCAGGCTTTCAACTCTCTTTGCCAAATGCATTTCCTTACTCCTAATTCTTGCTATTTACTAAAAACGTTATGTCGAGTACAATGCCTGTTTGAGCAGGGTGGGTCTACCCCCTGCCTCAGCCGTGTACTCTCATTTATGCGAATAGTTTGCGTATGTTATGTTAACTTATGTCTATTTCTGTTGTGCCAGAAATTGCTTAACAAGGTCTGTTATCGGCGGTAAAGTATCATCATTAATATCGTACCAGTTGATGCTCTTATCCTTTGGTTTGAACCATGCGTACTGGTGCCGGGCAAACCTGTGCGTCTCATATTTTATCTTATCTGTCGCCTCATTTAAAGCGCACTGCCCACTTAAATGTTCGCCGATTTGCCTGTAGCCGAGAGAGCGCAGGGATGTCAGATTGAACGAATAACCTTTTTGGGCAAGGTTTTTTACTTCATCAACAAGGCCTTCTTCTATCATGGCATCTACTCTGCTATCGATCCTTCTGTACAGTTGCTCACGATCGACATTAAGACCTACGGTAAGTATATCATACGCCGGTGGGATTGCTTTGGCCTGCTGCGAATACGGCTGACCAGTTGTTTTGTACACCTCGATTGCTCGTATAACGCGGCGCACGTTCCTGCCATCAATACTACGTGCTGCATCAGGATCAATCCTCTGAAGTTCGGCAAATAGCACTTCGTGTCCCTCGGCCTTTGTCTTGCGCTCAAGAGACTCCCTTAGTCCGTTATCGGGAGGGGCTGTAGGTATTGCGTATCCACGTAGAATCGCTCGTACGTACAGTCCGCTACCGCCTACGAGTATAGCCAGTTTGCCGCGTTTGTGGATATCGTCTATAGCCTTGTATGCCAGTTTCTGATACGTAGCCAGATCAAACGGCTGGTCGGGATCGATGACATCGATAAGGTGGTGCGCAGTAAGCTTTTGATCGTCAAGGGACGGTTTTGCGGTGCCGATGTCCATATACCGATAGACCTGGCAACTGTCGGCGCTAACGATCTCACCGTTATAAGACTTAGCCAACTGGATTGCCACACTGCTTTTACCTATTGCCGTGGGGCCGACTATTGCGATGAGTGAGCTCATATAGTTATGCCTTAAGCGCCTTTTATCCGGGCGGACTGTTCAATAATGATGGTAAAATCTTCTACCTTGAGGCAGGCTCCGCCGACCAGCGCTCCGTCGATATCAGGTTGGGACATAAACTCGTCTACGTTTTTGGCATTTACGCTGCCACCGTATTGTATGCGTAGTTTATCAGCCTTGTCCTGTCCATACAGGCCTGCAACTGTGGTTCTTATTAAGCTGCATGTTTCGTTGGCCATTTCACCCGATGCGGCTTTGCCGGTGCCGATAGCCCATACAGGTTCGTAGGCAATTACTACATCATCGGTCAGATCAACGTTTATCAGAGCACCTTTGACTTGCCTTGTAATGACCGCCTCGGTTTGACCTAACTCGCGCTCTTGGAGCACTTCACCTACGCATATGATGGGCTTTAGATCATATTTAAGTGCGGCATGAACCTTTTTATTGACTATTTCATCGGTTTCACCGAAATAGGCCCTACGTTCGGAGTGGCCAAGTATCACGTATTCACACAATTCCTTGAGCATGGGAGGGGCTATTTCACCGGTATACGCGCCGGACTCTTCGTAGTACATGTTTTGCGCACCCAGCTTGATATTTGTATCTTTGACCAGCTTGCGCGCCTCGGTAAGGGCTAGATATGGCGGGCATAGTACCTTTTCTGCGCCGTCTATATCAATCGACCCCAGCATTTCTTCAATCAGCGTGACTGCCTCGCTGACGGTTTTGTTCATCTTCCAGTTTCCGGCAATAATAGGTGTTCTCATCTTTAAAAAAGTACCTCTTCCCTCTTCTTATGCTCCGTATTTGTTCAGCTTCAGTGCGTTGGCCATTGCCAGTGGCATTATGTCAACAGCAGGCAGGTTTCCCAGGGCGCCGGATGCACATGATGATTCTGAGAACTCATGCACTGTATCCTTGCGACACCATTTTGAGTAGATCATAAGTGGTATGGGGTGCCAGCTATGACCTTTTAGCTGGGCCGGTGTAGAGTGATCGCCCGTTACTACGATAACGTCTGGATCAAGCGCGGTAAGTTGTGGCAGCAGGGAGTCTATTTTTTCTATTTCCTCGACCTTTGTGCCAAAGGCACCATCTTCTCCGTGAGAGTCGGTTTTCTTTATATGAACGTAGAAGAAATCATAATCGTTGTACACGCTTGCCAGTGTATCGAACTCCTGTTGAACATTTGCGCATTTAATAGTCTGCATTCCTACTACCTTGGATAGTCCCAGATACATGGGATAGCAGGCAATAGCGGCCGACTTTAGCTTGTAAAGCTCTGAAAAACCGGGAATATCGGGCATCTGGGAAAAGCCCCTGAGCAGCATCATGTTTGCTGGATGCGAGCCTGCCAGCAATAGCTTTGCCTTATTGGCAAACTGGTTGAACAGTGCAGCGGTTTTGGCCGCTTTCTGCGATGTAGCCTTTACCTCCAGCGGGGCAAGTCCCTCACTCTGGGGGTCAGTATCTTCAAGATCGGCAGATAGTCCCTCTCCACGAAGAACCACTACAAAGCGGTGCTCACTGACCGGAACCACGTGCAACTCTGCTCCATCCATCTCTATCTGGCCGAGCATTTCGCACAGTTTGGAACTCTGGTCGGTGGGAATGCGCCCTGCCCTGCGATCGGTTATCAGTCCGTTTTCATCAATAGTGCAGAAGTTGGCACGGGCAGCCACGTCGCTTTTGTGCAGATCAAAGTCTATACCAAGTGATTCAAGCACGCCGCGTCCGATAGTGGTCTTGATGGGATCATACCCGAAAAGGGCCAGATGCGCAGGTCCACTGCCGGGTGTTATGCCCGGGCTTATGGGGTGGGAGAGGCCGCATATAGAGTCTTTGGCTAGATTATCCAGATTTGGGGTTTGAGCTGCTTCAAGCTCGGTTTGGCCGATATCAGGATGCTCAATGCCTCCAAGGCCGTCCATGACCAGCATAACTATCTTGGATGGAGTGGTTTTTACCAGCTTTTGCAGTTCTTCCATCGGTATCATAATTAAATGCTCCTTATGGTGCTAGTCCTTATCCATTAGTGCTGCCAGGCCGGGTAGAACGCTTCCTTCAAGCAGCTTGAGCGATGCGCCCCCGCCGGTTGAGACATGGGTCATCTTATCAGCCAGACCCATTGAATCTACCACCTCGGAAGTGGAACCACCACCCATTATAGTGATGGCGTCAAGACTTGCCAACAATTTGGCGATGGACGTTGTTCCGTTAGCAAAGTTATCCCACTCAAAAACGCCCATGGGGCCGTTCCAAAGTATGGTTTTACTTTTAGTTATGATATCTGAATAAGCACTGACCGATTTGGGGCCGATATCCATTACCATCGAGTCTGCCGGTATCTTGTCTGACTGGCAGGTAGCGGCGTTTGCCTCTCTATCGAACTTGTCGGCCACGACCAGATCAGATGGCAGAACCAGGTTGGTGTTATTGGCTTTTGCCTTATCCATCAGTCGTCTTGCCAGATCAATCTTGTCCGGTTCCACCAGTGATGCGCCTGTATCATGGCCCAGTGCTCTAAGGAACGTGGAGACCATTCCTCCGCCTACCAGCAGATTGTCCACCTGCTCAAGCATTTTATCTATAAGCGTTATTTTATCGCTGACTTTGGCCCCGCCTACGATGGCGGTAAGCGGCCTTTTCGGCTCATCCAGTGCGTTATGTAACATAGATATCTCTTTTTCGATAAGGAAACCGGCAACGGACGGAATATATTTGGTTACTCCTGCCGTGGAAGCGTGAGCACGATGGGCTGTACCGAACGCGTCGCTGACATAAACATCGGCCAGAGCGGCAAGTGCCTTGGCGAAATCAGGATCGTTGGCCTCTTCCTCTGCGTGAAACCTGAGGTTTTCAAGCAAGACAATATCGCCGGAGACCATGTTGCCTGTTGCAGCAACCACATCGGGGCCTATGCAGTCGGTTGTTGCTGTTACAGGGCGTTTTAGCAGCCCTGACAGGCGTTTGGCGACAGGTGTCAGCCTCATGGAATCGACTACTTGCCCCTTGGGGCGCCCTATATGAGAGCAAAGTATGATTTTTGCATTGTTCTCAAGAAGGTAATTGACGGTAGGAAGGATTGCCCTGATGCGGGTTTCATCGGATATATCGCCGGTGATCTGATCGAAGGGGACGTTGAGATCTACTCTGACCAAAACTTTTTTATCTTTAACATCGATGTCTCTGATTGTTTTTTTGTTCAAGCGTTTTTCTCCTGTGATATCTCCTGAAGCTTATCCTTTATCGCTTTTATGTCATCCAGGACCTTAGGGGCTGTATCAAAGGCACTTATTCCCTGAAGGTCTGCCTCTCGAACCTTGTCATCCAGACTGATGAACCCAAGCACCTCGAAATTATCAGAATTATCTCTTATGAACTGCTTGTCTTTATCTGAGGTGATCTTGTTGCCTACGATATAGCATTTCTTTATTCCCAAATCTGAGGCCATGTTTCTGATGGTTTCGGCCGTGGCCAGGCTGCGTTTTCCGGGTTCGACCACGATGATAAAGGCATCGACCGATTCGGTGGTGCCGCGACTCATATGCTCAACGCCGGCATCCATGTCCATGATCAGCACATCGGTCTTGCCCAGTATCAAATAAGTCATCAGGGTTTTAAGCAGTGCGCTCTCGGGGCAGAAACATCCGCTGCCGCCGGTTTTTACTGCACCCAAAAGTAGTAGCCTGACACCGTTTTTGGTGAGGGAAAAACGCTCTGCTATATCATCGACTTTAGGGTTGAGCTTGTACAGCGGTGCATGTGTTCCAGGTCGGGCGCCTGTGCGCTCTTCGATCAGGTCGGTGAGTTCTGCGATGGGTTTGATGCTTTGCGCTTCTTCAGGCGTAAAGCCCAGTGCCATAGCCAGATTCTGATCCAGATTAGCCTCAATAGCGGTGACTTTGCGTCCTTCTGATGCGTACAACCTTGCAAGCAGGCTGGATAGTGTGGTTTTACCCACGCCGCCTTTTCCTGTAATAGCCAGTTTCATGTCATAACTCCTTGTTAAGTTACCAGCGATCGCCGAGATCTTCCCTTAATCCAGATGGGTTGGCATAGAAAAATCCTTCGAAATATTTTGCATTGGGATCTACATCAGCATCATTTCCTGTATGTCGATACATAAGGCCGTTTGTGGGTTCAAGGGCGTATATGGTTACAAATCCTCCGGGAGGTTTGTTAAGGATGATCAGCCATGCATGATTGCATTGATCATAAGTTTCTTTGACTTCGTCAAGGTTTCCGATTACGATTACGGATTTAATAGGTTCCCAGTCATCTCCACCTACGCCGAGCATATTCCATATATCGACAGCCATGTCATTGCAATCATATTCGTTTTTTACATATTGATGATACTGATTAGCAATGAGCGCCAGTTCTTTTGCCTTTTGCTTAAGCGCGATTGCATTGGTCCAGCTATTCCAATATTCGGGGGATTCTACAAGCTCATCCAGACTTTTGTTATTCGACGGGTTGATTGTCTCTGACCCGCATTTAAGGGTAAAACCGGACGTAAGTACGGCAAACAAAACGGTAAACAGCACAAGCGGTTTGACAAGCTTAACCATTATTTTGCTCACACCCCATTAATTAGAATCGATTCTAATATCAGTATACAACAGTTACACTACGGTTTGGCAAGAAGTCCGGCGCTTGACGAGTTGGGATCGACCCTGACGTTTATGCACGCGGGTACTCCCGATGCGAAGGCACGGACCAGTGCAGGACGTATCTGGTCTGCCTGATCAACGTAAAGTCCCAGTCCACCCATAGCCTCAACGATTTTGTGATAGGGAGTCACGCCCAGTTCGGTACCTGTTACCCTGCCGCTGCCGTATTTATCTACCTGGTCATGCCTTATCATTCCCCATGCTCCATCATTATTAACGACAGATACAATAGGAATGTCATGCCTGATAGCGGTATTGTACTCAAATACGCCGTAGCCGAAAGAACCGTCGCCGGATAGTATAAGCGTTTGTTTTTCCGGGCGGGCCAGCTTGGCAGCAAGGCCGAATGGAACGCCAACACCTATACACCACAGCGGGCCTACATCCAGCCAGTGTCCGGGTAGGTAAGTATTGATTGCTGCTTTGCCGAAAACAGAGGTATCTCCCCCATCCACTACGACTGTGGCATCACGATCAAGGAAATCATTGATCTCTTGACATAACCTGAGTGAGTGGATTGGGTCTGTGTCTTGTCTAGATGCGATACGATCCTTGAGTGCATTTTTATACCCAGCACACTTGCCAATCCAGTCGGTGCGATCAACGAGCGTCGTGTCTTTAGCAAGATCGTCCAGTTTAGCTATTACGTCGGAAATAGAAGCGCATATGCCTACTTGAACCGGCTTGTTTTTGCCGATTTGGCCGGGTCTGGAATCGATTTGTATCAGGCTGGCGTTTTTGTTAAATAGCGGCGGCTGGCCGTATGACAAGCTGTAGTCCAGATCGGCGCCCAATATCAGTATGACGTCCGCATTACTGAGGGGTTCATGAACGGGACCGAGACACAAGGGATGATCATCCGGTACTACGCCCTTTGCCATGCCTGCGACGATAACCGGAATCTGCATTGTCTCAACAAACGATCGGAGTGAATTCTGAACGTTTGCCCAATGCACCCCTGTACCGGCAAGGATAATTGGGCGTTTAGCATTAGCAATCAAATCAAATGCTCGTTCTATCTGATTAACATCTGCGTCACTACCAGCATTGGCATCGTGAGCAGGCGCGGGATTGTTCGTAGCAGTGTTTCCTGTAAGTACGTCTGTTGGGATATCTATGAATACAGGACCGGGGTTGGCTCCTGCCGCCTCATCGAACGCTTTATCGAGACAAACTGAGATATCAGATGTATGTTGGACGGTAGCTGCGCACCTTGTGATGGGGGCTACCAGCGATATCTGGTCCAATTCCTGAAATGCGCCTTTGCCAGCTTCTGATGTGGAGCTGCGTCCAGCAATGACAACACAGGGGCTTGATGCAGCGTGAGCGTTGGCTATAGGAGTGATGCCGTTTGTCATACCGGGGCCTGCACTCAGTAGTGCTACGCCGGGGTTGCCTGTTGCGCGGGCCCATGCATCGGCCATAAAAACGGCTGTTTGCTCGTGACGGGTGTCAATAAGGGTAATACCGTGGTCGATACAGGAGTCATATATGGCTTGCGTTTGCAGGCCACTTAGGGTGAAGATGTATTTTACACCCCTTTTTACAAGGGACTCAACCAGCAGGTCTCCCCCACTATGCATGTCAACACACTCGCAAACTGTTGATAAAAAGCGTATTTATGTAAACTAAATACTAATAATCTCGCCTTATCAAAAATTGGGCTATTTGTCTTAAATCATCTTTTGCTGCGCTATCGAGGCTCAGGCTATCTAAAATAGCGATGGCCTTGTTTAAATAATCGGTGGCAAGGTTCTCGCAATAGTCCCTGGCACCACATCTGTCGAGTATAGCGGTGACCGTGTCGGCATCTTGATCGTCAATGGTAGGTTTTTCATATATATCCTTGATAGTGGCCACATCATCTTTGCTAGCCGATACAAGGCCATGTATTACCGGTAAGGATTTCTTTTTTTGGTAGATATCTGATGCTGACTTGCCGGTTTTATCCTCAAAACCCCAGATACCCAGAATATCGTCTCGTACCTGAAAAGCCATACCCAGGTTCCAGCCGAACTGTTCCATGCTGTTGCACTGAGCGTCATCATCGCAACCCAGAAACGATCCCGTCTTTATGGCGCAACTTATAAGAGCGGCGGTCTTTTTGCCGATCATTTCAAGGTACTGCTCGACGCCTACGTCGGTTTTGCTCTCAAAGCCCATGTCTAAGTACTGCCCCTCACATAGCGTGAGACAGGCGTGATCCAGTAATTGCATGGCAATCAGCACTTTATCAGCCGGGTAACCGTTATCCTTAAGTCTGCGAAGTCCCAATCTGCTGAGCGCATACAGGCCGTCACCCACGTTAATGGCCTGGGCCTGACCCCACAGACTCCACACAGTACGCCGGTGTCTTCTGAAATGGCTCTGATCTTCGATATCGTCATGTATAAGGGAAAAGTTGTGCACTAGCTCAAGCACTGCGGCTGCGGGTAAGACGTTCTTATAGTTACCACCTACAGCCCGACAGGCAATTATGCACAGTGCAGGGCGAAGCAGTTTGCCTGTATCACCACTTTGAACTGTGCCGTGTTCATCTATCCAACCCTGGTGATAGCGCATCATCTGGTAGTAATGCGTATCGCTGTCACCGATTATAGCTTTAAGTTCTTGCTCTATTTCCAATTTGTATCGATTAAAGGGCATATGTAGTCTCTATTCCTTGTTTTTATGTAAAACGACTGCCTAGGAAACAGCGCTTTTAATCTGCTGGGCGATTTTAGCCGGGGTGAGGTTGTACTTGTCGCGTAGCTGGTTTTGGGTTCCGTGTTCGATGAACTGATCAGGCAGTCCGATGCGCATCATCTTAACATTGACATCATTATCATGAAGCAGCGCCGAGACAGAAGAGCCGAATCCACCCGTCAGTACGTTTTCTTCGATCGTAACAACCAGTTTGCTGGTGCTGGCGACTTTCAATATCAGCTCATGATCAAGTGGTTTTATGTAACGCGCGTTGACAACTGCACAGTTCAGACCATCTTTTAACAGAAGCTCGGCAGCTTCAAGCGATGACTGAACAGTGCTACCAACGGCTATTATGGCCACATCATCGCCCTCAGTAAGCAATTCGCCCTTGCCGATGGGCAGCACTTTGAGTTCTTTGTCCAGTGCTACACCCGTTCCGTGGCCACGCGGGTATCTGATCGCGAACGGGCAACCGGCACCGGTAGCCGTATAAAGCAGGTGTTGCAGCTCATTTTCATCAGAAGGCGCACATACAATCAGGTTGGGTATGTTGCTTAAGTAAGACAGATCTAAAATACCCTGATGCGTCTTGCCATCTTCACCTACGATACCGCCACGATCCACCGCGAACACCACCGGCAGATTTTGCAGGCAGACATCATGAACAATCTGATCGTAGGCTCGCTGGAGAAACGTAGAATACATAGCGACGATAGGTTTGTATCCGCGAATGGCCAGGCCCGCAGCCATGGTCGTTCCATGCTGCTCGCAGATACCGACATCGAATACCCGCTGTGGATGGGACTTTGCAACAAGATTAAGCCCTGTACCATCCATCATGGCAGCGGTTATAGCCACGACCTTTGGATCGTCATTCATCAGTTTTACGGTTGTATCTGCAAAAACACGCGTATATGTTGGCACATTACCTTTTACTTTGGGTGCTGATACGCCGTGAAATCCAACCGGGTCGTCTTCCGCCAGCTTATAGCCCATACCCTTCCTGGTTTTTATATGCAAAAACACCGGGCCGTCCTGATAATCGCGGGCTTTTATAAGTGCTTTTTCCAATTCCTCTATGTTGTGTCCATTTACAGGACCCAGATATGAAAAACCAAGTTCTTCCCACATAACCGTGGGCAGCATCAGTCCCTTAACGCTGGTGATAATCCGGCGTGCAATGTGTTGCGTTTTAACGCCACTTACCAGTTTGGCCGCTATCTTTTCGGCCTCTTTGCGTAAGCGCCTCAAACGCTGGCTGAATCGCAAACGATTAAGTGAGTTTGCCACCGCTCCGATGCTGGCGGAAATTGACATGGCGTTATCGTTCATAATCACAATGAATCGTGCATTGGAATGCCCTGCGTGATTGAGGGTCTCAAGAGCCATCCCTTCACTTAGCGATCCGTCACCGATAATAGCTGCAACGTTGTAATAATCAGCCGATAGCTCACGCGCCATGGCCATACCAAAGGCAGCAGATAGTGAATTACCAGCGTGGCCGCTGATAAAACTATCATGAGGGCTTTCATTCGGATCAGTGAATCCTGACAGGCCACCAAGTTTGCGCAGTGTATTAAACTTGTTTTTACGCCCGGTCAGGATTTTATGCGTATAGCTTTGGTGTCCTACATCCCAGACCAGCTTGTCCCTAGGGCTGCTGAATACGCGATGAAGCGCTATAGTGAACTCGACAGTGCCCAGGCTGGATGCAAGATGTCCGCCGTTACGATGAACGGTATCAATTATGAGGTGTCTGATTTCTGCGGCAAGCTGATCTAATTGAGCATATTTAAGCTCTTTTAAATCGGCGGGCCAGTTAATACTGTCAAGAATCAGTGTCAAGTAAGTTGCCCCTTAAATATTTACTACTGCGTAAATTACTGGAGTTGCTCAGTCTCCAGATTTGTCAGTTTCTCAAGTCTTCTGCCGTGACGTCCGCCTACGAACTCCCCGTCCAGAAAAGCTTTTACAATGGCACGGCCAATTCCCTGCCCGATGCACCACTCGCCCATGCAAAGGACATTGCAATCGGTGTGCTCCCTGGCACGCGCCGCTGCAAAGGTATCGTGGCACAGTGCTGCCCTGATGCCATTGATTTTGTTGGCTGCAATGGATATGCCAACCCCTGTACTGCATATGAGAATGCCCAGATCGTGCTTCTTTTCAAGAATAGATCCACATACAGCCCTTGAGATATCAGGGTAGTCTACCGAGTTGGTATCGTATGCACCAAAATCATCATAAGTGTGTTCTAGCTCCGACAGGTAACTTATTACCGCCGCCTTGAGCTTCAGCCCGGCATGGTCACTTCCGACCGCTATTCGCATCGCTTTTACTCCTATATGCAAATATTTTTAACTAAACGATAGATAATTTATTATACTATAGCCAGTCCACAGATTTCTTCAAGAGCCTGTTTTGGTACTGCCCCCTGCCGAAGTACCTTCGGAACAGGACCCGTTATGTCAATTATGGTGGAAACAGCGGTGCCCGGGCACTTGCCACCGTCAATAATCATATCCACTGTATTGCCCAACTGCTTGCGTACCTGACTGGCTGTAACAGGTGTCTCGGACCCCGATAGATTAGCGCTGGTTCCAGTTACAGGTTTGCCCAGCTTGCGAACGATTTCAAGAGCTATGGCATGTCCCGGCACTCGCAAGGCCACAGTTTCCCCTTCGGCAATTGCAGGAGTGGACAGCGATGCATGTTTTTTGACAACCATGGTTAGTCCGCCCGGCCAGAATGCATCGGCCAGTTTCCATGCGATATCGGGGATTTCGATTGCCAGCTCGGGCAGCGACTGTTTGTCCGGTATAAAGATAGGCATGGCTTTATCTGCCATGCGCCCTTTGACCTCAAAAACTCGTTTAATCGCATCGTCACAGAAGATATCGGCTGCCAGGCAATACGCGGTATCAGTGGGAAACGAAACTATGCCTCCGTTGCCCAATATATCTACGGCATCTGATATGTTAATCGATGTGTTGTTCATGCTGTCAAAAAATCTTGACTCAGTATATCACAGATGTTAAGCTTTCTTAAGCCTTTGGAGGTCTATATTGGAGAAGAAAACCCATCGTATTCACACCAGTGATGACCTAGAGGTTTCTACTTACCTTGAGATTGCCCAGGAAAAGTCCGGGGTACATCCTGTTTCCCAGTCACTTGAAGATCTGAAGGTAGAAAAAGAAACCGTTGTAGTAATAGATTTCGGCTCCCAGTACAGCATGCTCATAGCCAGACGTGTGCGTGAATGCAACGTATACTGCGAGATTGTTCAATACGATGACCCCTGGGAGAAGGTAAGAGAACTTAAACCCCGTGGTTTTATTCTTTCCGGAGGACCTGCTAGTGTATATGCAGACGAAGCGCCCCTTGCGCCGTACTGGGTGTATGAAAGCAGGTTACCCATACTCGGCATATGCTACGGCATGCAGGTACTCTCTCACCAGCTTGGTGGCAAGGTAACGCCGGGAGATAAGCACGAGTACGGGCATTCCATACTGCATTTAAGCTCCACGGATAACCCCCTGTTTGCCGATCTTGAGCCCGAGTTCCCGGTATGGATGAGCCATGGTGACCGTATTGATAAAATGCCTACGGATTTTACCAGCCTTGCATACACCGATAACTCGCCGGTGGCGGTAATGGGCAACCAGCAGGGTATTATCGGATTGCAGTTTCATCCCGAGGTAATTCACACACCCAACGGCAAAACGATTATCAAGAATTTCCTGTACAACATATGCGGTTGTCACGGAACCTGGACACCAAGCAACTTTGCTGCAGAGAGCATCGCCAAGATAAAAGAGCAGGTTGGCGACGACAAGGTTATCTGCGCACTGTCCGGCGGTGTGGATTCGGCTGTTGTGGCCACTCTTATACACAAGGCTATTGGCGACAACCTGATTTGCATATTCGTTAATAATGGTCTTTTGCGCAAGGAAGAGGCGGAGCGCACCATACAGGTTTTTAAGAAGAACCTCAAGATGAATTTGATATACATAGAAGCTACCGACAGGTTTCTTAAACGTCTTGAGGGCATCACCGATCCTGAGAAGAAGCGCAAGCTCATCGGTGAAGAATTCATCAGGATATTTGAGGAGGAGGCCTCTAAGTTGACCGAGGCCAAATACCTGGCGCAGGGCACCCTCTATCCGGATGTTATTGAGAGCGCTGGAACAAAAGCATCCAAGGTGATCAAGTCGCATCACAACGTGGGTGGTCTGCCATCGGACATGACGTTGTCGCTCATCGAGCCGGTAAGGCTGCTTTTCAAGGACGAGGTGAGGCTGGTAGGACTGGCGTTGGGACTTCCTGAGGAAATGATCTGGAGACAGCCCTTCCCCGGACCGGGACTTTCCATCCGCATAATCGGTGAAGTGACCAGAGAGAGTCTGGACATGCTCAGGGAAGCTGACTGGATCGTGATGAACGAGACGAAAAAAGCCGGGCTTTATCGTCAGCTGTGGCAGATATTTGCAGTACTTACGCCGGTTAAGAGTGTAGGCGTTATGGGTGATTACCGTACGTACGGTAATGTGGCTGCCATACGAGCAGTTACCGGTGAGGATGCCATGACCGCTGACTGGGCCCGATTGCCCTACGACCTGCTGGCCCGCATATCCAATCGCATCGTGAACGAGGTTAAGGGTATTACCCGCGTTGTTTACGATATATCATCCAAACCACCATCAACTATTGAATGGGAGTAGCTATGAAAATTCTAGTTGTAGGTGGCGGCGCAAGAGAGCATACGCTGGTATGCAAACTGGCCCAAAATCCCATAGTTGATAAGATTTACGTTGCGCCCGGTAATGCCGGGACCTCATCCATAGCTGCGAACATTGATATTTCACCCAACGATTTTGATAAGCTGGTCGGCTTTGCCAATGAAAACGACGTTGGGTTGGTAGTGGTTGGACCTGAGGCTCCACTTGCAAACGGCATTGTCGATCACTTTCACAACGCAGGCATATCGGCATTCGGCCCTACAAAACTGGCATCGATTATCGAGTCTTCCAAGACTTTTTCAAAAGAGCTGATGTTTAAGTATGGTGTCCCCTGCGCTGCAAGCCGTACGTTCGATACTCTGTCAGAAGCGCAAAGTTATGTCAAGACACAACCCCTTCCCATCGTGATAAAGGCCGACGGTCTTGCAGCGGGTAAGGGCGTAATTATCGCTACTACAGAGCAGGAAGCGCTTTCTGCGCTTGAGGATATTATGGGACAGCGCGTTTTTGGTGATGCCGGCAACAGTGTCCTGATCGAAGAATGCATGGTTGGCAAGGAAGTCAGTTTGCTGGTATTCACTGACGGCAAGACAGTTGTACCTATGATACCCGCCTGTGACTACAAGCGTATAAGAGATAACGACGAAGGACCTAATACCGGGGGTATGGGATCGTACAGCCCGCCCGGATTCTTCGACGATAAGGCTAAGCAAACCGTTATGGACACGATCGCGGTGCCGGTTGTTGAAGCTATGAATGCAGAAGGCAGGCCGTATCGTGGTGTTCTCTATGTAGGACTAATGATTACATCGGATGGCCCCAAGGTGGTAGAGTTTAACGCACGCTTTGGCGATCCTGAAACCCAAGTGCTGCTACCCAGACTAAAAACCGATCTGGTTGAGATAATGATGGCAGTTGACGAGGGCAGGCTGGATGAGATAGATATTGAGTGGAGCGACGATCCGTGTGTGGGCGTGGTTTTAGCGTCGGGTGGATATCCGGGCAAGTACGGCACCGGATATGAGATAACGGGGCTGGACAGCCTTGATGATGGCATAGAGGTATTTCATGCCGGAACAAAGCTGGATGGCAGCAAGGTTGTGACCTCCGGCGGACGCGTATTGACTGTGGTCGCCAGTGGCGCTACCATAGCAATTGCTAGAGATAAAGTTTACGCCAATATAGGACGTATTGGCTTTGAGGGAGCTAACTTCAGAGCAGATATTGCTCTGAGGGAAGTATCATAACGATAAGGGGAATTTGACAATGGCATTAGTTGGGGTTGTTATAGGCAGTAAATCGGATGAGGATCAGATCAAACCCGCTCTGGATATGCTACGTGAGCTGGGTGTAACCTACGAGTTCTCGGTTATATCGGCGCATCGCACGCCGGAAAAGGCGCGAGAGTATGCATCAAGTGCGGCTGAAAGAGGCATCGAGGTTCTTATAGGTGGCGCCGGTAAGGCAGCTCATCTGCCGGGTGTGCTGGCAAGCTGGACGATATTGCCGGTTATCGGGATTCCGCTGGTCAGCGGCGATATGGCCGGACTGGACGCTCTGCTTTCCATAGTGCAGATGCCATCAGGTGTTCCGGTTGGCTGTATGTCCATAGGCGGGGCCAAGAACGCGGCAGTCTTTGCGGCCGGGATTCTGGCACTCAAATACGACAGTATCAAGCAAGCGATACTGGCCTACAGAAAAAAATTATCGGAGTAAAATCCGGGAGAAGTAAATGATTGAGAGATACTCCAGACCCGAAATGAGCGCGGTCTGGTCTGAAAAGACAAAATATGGCAAGTGGCTTGAGGTAGAGATTGCTGCATGCGAGGCATGGTCTGAGCTGGGAATTGTCCCCGCAGAGGCACTGCCGGAGATAAGAAGAGCACAGGTTAACATTGATCGCTTAAACGCCATCATGGTGGAGACACATCACGATGTAACCGCCTTCCTTAAGTCCGTAGGTGAAACGATTGGGCCTGAGGGAAGATTCATTCATTACGGGATGACTTCCTCGGACGTTGTGGATACTGGCCTTAGCCTGCAACTGGTTACAGCCAGTGACCTTCTGATGAAGGGGCTGCTCGGATTGACCGAGGCTATTGAGAAGCAGGCCAGAAAACACAAGAAGACGGTAATGGTGGGCCGTACGCACGGCGTTCATGCCGAGCCCACGACATTCGGGCTCAAGATGGCAATATGGGTTTCCGAGATGAGACGCAATATCGAGAGACTAATGCAGGCCAAGAAGGCCGTTGCAGTAGGCAAGATATCCGGTGCGGTGGGTACGTATGCCACCGTTCCGCCAAAAGTCGAAGAGATGGTATGCAAAAAGCTGGGCATAAGTGCCGAGCCGGTGTCCAACCAGGTAGTACAGCGCGATCGTCACGCTCAATTTGTTACCACGCTGGCACTTATCGCCAGTTCACTTGAGAAGTTTGCGCAGGAGATACGGGCGCTGCAAAAAACGGAAACGCTTGAGGCAGAGGAACCCTTCGAAGAGGGTCAGACCGGATCATCGGCGATGCCACACAAGCGCAACCCGGAGCTTTGTGAGCGCGTATGCGGACTTGCAAGAGTGATTCGCGGCAATGCATTAACTTCCATGCAGAACATTGCTCTGTGGCATGAACGGGACATCTCTCATTCTTCCACTGAGCGTATTATACTGCCCGACTCATGTCTGCTACTTGACTACATGCTGTCCATTTTCACCTATGTGATGAAGGACCTGAAGGTTTACCCTGAGCACATGCAGCGCAGCCTGGGGGTCACCAATGGGCTTGTTTTCTCTCAAAGAGTGCTCACAGCGCTGATTGAGAAGGGTTTGGGGCGCCAGGAAGCGTACAAGATGGTGCAGCGTAACGCCATGGTTTGCTGGAAAGAAAAGACAAGTTTCCTTGAACTGTTGTCTGCTGATAGTGAAGTGATCAGTGTTATGTCAAAAGATGAGCTTGCACCGTTGTTTGACTATAACTACTACATGCGCCATGTGGATGAGATATTCGCTAGACTTGATCTTTGATCGATAAGAACAAAAATAAACATTAATAGGGGAATTATGTCTGAAGCTATTTACGAGACCAACTTACCGAACATGCACAGCCGTGGCAAAGTACGCGACAGCTACGATCTGGGCGATAAGCTGCTTATCGTGACGACGGACCGCATATCGGCGTATGATTCGATACTACCCGACCCTATACCGCGCAAGGGCGAGGTGCTTTCCAGGCTGTCTGAGTTCTGGTTTGAAAAGACCACACACATAGTTCCCAACCACCTGATCGCCATGGTCAACGATGTAGATCAGCTGAAAGAGTACTTTGACGATCCTCCGCAATACCTGGTGGGACGTTCCATGATCGTGAAAAAGGCCAAGGTTATCAACATCGAGTGCGTGGTTCGCGGCTACATTACCGGGTCGGCATGGTCTGAGTATCAAAAGACCGGCATGGTAAACGGAATTACACTGGCCAAGGGACTGGTTGAGTCTGCACAGCTGGTTGAACCGATGTTCACACCCACCACCAAGGCGGATAGTGGACACGATGAGCCACTTACGATCAAAGAGATGATAGATATCGTGGGAGCCGATCTTACTCGTGAGCTGATAAAGTACACCGTTGGTATTTACAAGTACGCCGAGGAATACGCTCGAGAGCAGGGTATTCTTATTGCCGATACCAAGCTAGAGTTTGGCATAGTGGATGATAAGGTTATACTTGTTGACGAGATATTAACACCGGATTCGAGCCGCTTCTGGGATATGGCCACTTATAAACCGGGACAGTCGCAGGATAGCTACGACAAGCAGGGCGTAAGAGACTACCTTGTGCAATCCGGTTGGGACAAGGAACCACCGGCGCCGAAGCTACCGCAGGACGTGATAGAGCGCACAACGCAGCGTTATGTCGAGGCTTATCGCAGGATTACCGGAAAAGATCTGTAGGACGTCGATGGTATGGAAATTGTAAACAGGGATGACGTTGTGCCTTTCATAACAAAGGACACCTCCATTGTCCGCGAGATACTGTCCCCTGCCAACTCGCTTCTCTTTAACCAGAGTCTGGCTGAAGCTATTGTCCAGAAGGGCAAAGCCACTGCTGAGCATTACCACATGCAGTCCGAGGAGATATACTATATCACTGCCGGCAAGGGTTTGATGAAGATATCTGATGAAATCAAAGAGGTGCGCGTGGGCGACGCCATAGTCATTGAACCGGGCATAAAACACAAGATATGGAATACGGCAAACAGCGATCTGGTGTTTTTGTGCTGCTGCGCACCGCCTTACGATCACGACGATACGGTGGTGGTTGAGTAGGGCTACTCTGTGAGGCTGGCTTGATACTTCCCACAACGATTACAATACATATCGCTTGTAATCAAGTTCTGACCACAAGAGGGGCAAAACGCCGTTTTCATTGTTATATTCTCTGTTGATATTTCCCTCTTCACTTTTAGCAAAAACACGAAGGAGAGAAACCCGATTATAATAACGGCTACCGCTGCTATAATTGCAACTTCTAAATAACTAAGATTTGGTATCGCTGCCATTAAGAGTATAAGCCCTGAGAAACCACACCCTACAAAGGCACCACTTCCAGCCGCGAAAGCCCATATGTCGTTTGTTCGATGAAGAGCTTTGCGTGCACTAATCATTGTGAGCACACCGACAATGACGGCAAATATTCCCATTTATAGAACTATTACCCCACCTGTCATTGAACCTTCCATAAATGAATCCGGATAATGGAGTGCATATGGTGCGATTGGAGCTTTCAATCCTACTATTGCTGCACAGGTGAGTAAAACACCGGATAAAGTAGTTGTCATACCACTAAGGAAGGCCAAAACTCCCCCAGTTATAAGTATCTTGGTTTTTCTAATCTTCATTATCGCATTCGTTAGTGGCTTATCGGAATAGTTAGTCGAGTAGGAATTAATGAACTAGTGCCTGCCAGCTCCCCACCACACACCCGGTACGCCAAACTGCTCGCCCAGCGCAGTATCCTTGGGGTCAATTTGTGGATTACTATCATAGTTTCTCCAAATAGTGGGACTCTTGAAGTGTTTCTCATCAGAATGAAGGTGGCAACGCTTGTATTTCTTATTGCTTCCGCACCAGCAAGGATCATTTCGCCCTATAATATCTGCTGTAATGTAAGCCTTTGTACCTTTAATCCTTCTGATAAACAATATAATACATGGCCCAAGACCTATTAAAATCCATGTCCACCAGGTCATATATTCTGCTCCATGTGCCAGTTTGTAATTTGGTAAAGTAGTTAATCTATTAGAACGGTAACATACTCCCTACGACAGCAATGATTATTATGGCAGCGACGAAATCAATAATGCCAATTACAATAGCAGCAGTAGCCAGACCTCTACTCTTTTCATTTGGTTTACTTAATCCTATAGCACCGAGTATTATAGCAATTATTCCCAGAATAATTCCTCCAACGATTAAGCCAACTATAGATAGGATGAATGCTATCATCCCAAAATTGCTTGCGTCAGCCGTTACCGCTTGCATTGTATTTCCCGATGCAGCAGCACCACATTTTTGACAGAATTGACTGCCTTCGGTTATTTGTGTCGCACAGTTTTTACAATACACACACGCCTCCTTGTTAATAGTGTAATTATTATACTTGCCAAAGGCCTAATTAGCAAGTTAATGTCACTATATGACAACTGATGCCTTTTGTCGGGGAATTTTTAGATAGCAGTGAGTCAAACCCCCTATACCCCCACGAGTGGGGGAGGAGATAGAGAAGAGTTGGGGGACACCCCCAACTCCCCCGGCAGGACAGTGTCCTGCACCTGTTCAAAAGGTACGACATTAGTGTTGTCGATAAGTCTTATTCGATGGTGATGGTAGTAATTACCACATCGGTGTCCGGTTTGTCGGAGTCATCAGTGTCGACTGCGGCGATAGCTCTGACAACTTCTATGCCATCGGTGACAACGCCGAAAACGGCATACTGATCATCCAGAAACTCCTGGGCTCCATCACAAATGAAGAACTGCGATGTAGCGCTATTCGGATCGGGTGTTCTTGCCATACTAATTGCGCCATCAATGTGCCGCAGATTGGGATGTATTTCCAGGTTTATGGCTGTATCTGATCCACCTGTGCCAGTTCCCAGCGGATCACCTCCCTGGATCACAAAATCGTCCATGACCCTGTGAAAGATCAAACCATCGTAGAAGCCATCCTGAGCAAGGCTGATGAAGTTGGCAGTGGTAATGGGAGCCTTTTTTTCATATAACTCGAGTTCTATTGTGCCCATGCTGGTTTCAATTATCGCGGATCTGTTGTCTGTTGCCAGCCAGTCCAAGTAGTCCTGCGGTAAGGCAATGCTTCCTGCACTGTTAAAATCATAGAACCTTATGGTCATATCTATATCGCTGGTTATATCGTTGATCGCAAGACTGAAATGCAACTGCTGCTTCACAGGCAGGTCTGTATCTTTGGCGACCCAATACTTTGAAGTAATGTCGCCTATCATTTCCAGTAGTTCAGCGCTTGTAATGCCATCAAGCATGTCGTCTATTCCGGGTTGCTGCAACGCAAATTCAAGGAAGTCATCCGTTTCCAACACAATATCAAACACATAGCAATCTGTGCCCTCAACAGTTTCAGAGCCGTTGTGCTTTACTTCTGCTATGGACAATGCTTCGAGTTGCTGCATAAGCTGATCCTGCTCATCCCATTCGGTGACAGGGACATCCATATTGATCCAACCCGACAGGTCGCCATCAATTTCACTATTAATATGCATAACGTAGGATGGTGATGACTGATAAGGAGCATTATTAATAAGGTATACTTCTGCCTCCATAGGTATATTCTCGGTACCACCCTGCAAGGTCATATTAGTGTTCATATTCTGGATATCGACGGCACCGTTAATATCCAGGGACATGTCAACTTCAGGTTCCTCGGCACTACTCACACTCATAGTACCTTCAAACCTGTAACTGTTTATGTCATCAGCCGATGTCAATATGGACTCTCTGAGGTCATCTGCAATAAGTGCGCCTGCGTTTGAACATGCAGCGAAAGCAGAACTCAGTAGAGCTATAATTAATACTAGTCCAATATACTTAATTTCATACATTACAATCCTTATACAGTCGTATTTTTTTGGGTATTGTTAGTATTATACTTAACACAGACCACTCTCGCAAGACTGCTACAGGATTGATATATCGCTTAATTGATAGTACTATAGCTCAATATTAAGGAGAAAATATGAATTGTCATGAGTGTGGTGAAGATCTTAACGAAGAAAGCAGAAAATGCAAAAACTGTGGTACCCCTGTAGCGATTGGATTCGATCTGGATGTATGCCCCAAATGTAATAGCAATGACATAAAAAACGAGGATCAGCGAATGTCGGGTGGATCTTTTAGTCGCGGCCATTCTTATGACGTTTATGTTTGTCAAAAGTGCAGCTACGTACTGGGCATGTACAAAAGATAAGTAGTTACGAAACGGTTGTTTTGTGTTAGATGTAGTTTGATTTACAGGCCTAGTTGGTCGGCGTCGGCCTGCATTGTGGTAAGGCCGATTTCCAGGAAATCATCCAGTTCGATACCAAGCGTGCTACATGTTGCTATCTGATCGCGGTTGGCGCCCGCAGCAAACCTTTTCTCGTCATAGCGCTTTTTGAGGCTGTCCAGCGTAAGTCCGGCTATCTTCTGATCGGGACGTATCATCACTGAGGCGGTTATAAGTCCGGTAAGGGGGTCTGCGGCGTAGAGCGCTTTTTCCATGGGTGTCACACATGGTATTCCGTGCTCATGGTTATGGCACAGGATGGCTTTTGCTACGGCCTCACCGGCACCCATGTCACGCGCCATATCTGCACCAAGTGTGCTGTGTGAGTGGGGATCGTCTTCGGTCAGCTCTACATCAACATCGTGAATAAGTCCTGTTGTGCTCCACTCGTCTTCATCCTCACCCAGACGTTTGGCCAGCGCTATCATGACGGCTTCGGTGGCAAGCATGTGCTTGATGGTATTGACGTTTTCTATATTAGACTCAACTGACAGTAATGCGTATTTACGTTCCATGGCTCGATTATATTCCTTGTAATAGCTTATGTCAAAAGGGGTGCCAGGTAGTTACCTGTGTGAGATGATTTGATCTTGGCCAGTTGTTCTGGTGTACCAGTGGCTACGATATTGCCGCCCCTGTGACCTGCGCCGGGGCCAAGGTCAATGATATGATCGGCGTTCTTGATCATATCAAGGTGATGCTCTATTACCACAACGCTGTTGCCGCCATCGACAAGACGTTGCAGCACACGCAGCAGTGCGGCTGTATCCTCGAAAGACAGGCCTGTTGTCGGTTCATCGAGTATGTACAGCGTTTTGCCGGTGGAGCGTTTGGATAATTCTGAGGCCAGTTTTATGCGCTGCGCCTCGCCGCCGGAGAGCGTGGTGGCGGGTTGGCCCAGACGAACGTATCCAAGTCCGACATCCTTGAGCGTGGCCAGCTTGTTTTTGAGTGGCGGGAAGTTTTGAAATATTTCGTATGCTTCCTCTACACTTAAATCCAGCACTTCGGAAATGGTCATTCCTTTGAATGTGATTTCCAGCGCCTCACGGTTGTAGCGCTGGCCCTTGCATTGATCGCAGCGCACCGTTACGTTGGGTAGGAACTGCATCTCGATCTCTATATATCCGGCACCTTTACAGGCCTCGCATCTTCCTCCTTTTACGTTGAAGGAGAAACGGCCGGGTTTATAACCGCGCATCTTGGCCTCCGGAACGGTAGCAAAGAGCTCACGCATGGGTGTAAACAGCCCGGTGTAGGTCGCTGGGTTTGAGCGCGGTGTGCGCCCGATAGGCGATTGGTCGATATCGACCACCTTGTCTATGTGCTCAAGGCCGGTAATTCCACCAGACTTGCCCGGCCTGGCCTTGGCGCGATACAGGGTATGCGCTATTGTTTTATACAGGATATCGTTTATAAGCGTGCTTTTGCCGCTACCGGATACGCCGGTTATACATACGAACTTGCCAAGCGGGATTTTGACATCGACACCGCGTAAGTTATTTTCCTCTGCCTTTTTGATAGTAATATGCTTGCCGTTTCCCTTACGGCGCTTTTTGGGCATGGCGATAGTCTTTGCCCCACTGAGGTATTGACCGGTAAGTGACTTCTTGCTGTTGCATATGTCGTCGATAGTGCCCTGTGCTACGATGCGTCCGCCATGCTCACCTGCGCCGGGCCCCATATCGATAATGTGATCTGCGGCGCGCATAATGGCCTCGTCATGTTCCACGACCAGAACGGTATTACCCAGTTCCCGCAGGCCGACAAGAATTTTGACCAGACGGTGTATGTCTACCGGATGCATGCCTACCGACGGTTCATCGCATATATACAGCACTCCGGTTAAATTTGAGCCGATTTGCGTGGCCAGACGTATGCGTTGAGCCTCGCCCCCCGACAATGTGGCAGTTCCCCTGTCCAGCGACAGGTAATCAAGCCCCACGTCATGTAGAAATCCGATTCTGGCGCCTATCTCTTTGAGCACCTGCATAGCGATAGTTGTTTCCTGTTCGGTTAATACAGGATGGTCAAGCCTCTTTATCCACCCAAGCATATCCTCCACCGACATGCCGGTTACCTGAGCGATGTTCATTTCATCAACCGTAACGGCCAGTATTTCCGGTTTAAGACGCAGGCCGTTGCAACCGGGACAATGATTTGCCATCATGTAGCGCTCTATATCGGTGCGACTGTATTCGGACTCGGTATCACGATGGCGACGCTCCAGAGACGGGATGACGCCCTCGTAGGCCTGATGGTAGGTAAAGGTTTTACCGGCGTGATCTCTCCATATGATTGGGAAGGCCTCACCGTTGTTGCCATAAAGAATAAGTTTTATTTGATCAGCAGATAGTTCCTTGACCGGAACAGTTGTGGAAAATCCGTAGTGTTTTGCCAGTCCTTCAATCCAGGCGGTATATATAGGGCTCATTGACCCAGATCGTGCCCATGCCTGTATGGCGCCTTGGGCCAGCGAGAGGTTTTTATTGGGAATGATCAGTCCGGGGTCCATCTCAAGCTTTATGCCTAAGCCCGTGCATTCGGGACAGGCGCCGTGTGGACTGTTAAAACTGAAACTACGTGGAGCCAGTTCTTCCATGCTGATGCCACAGTCAACGCAGGCGAAATGCTCCGAGTAAAGCTGTTCGGATTCTTCGGTGGCAACCAGTACTACACCGGAGCCCAGCTTAAGCGCCGTTTCAACAGAATCGGTTATACGGCCTCTCTGATCGGCGTCATCTATGATTAAGCGGTCAACGATTACATCGATGCTGTGCTTCTTGTACTTTTCCAGAGCGAAATCTTCAGACAGATCATGGATCTCGCCGTTAACGCGTACTCTTACGAAACCCGCTTTACGGGCACCCTCGAACACGGCAAGGTGTTCTCCCTTGCGATCACGGATAAGTGGTGCCATAAGCATGATTTTACTGTTTTTTGGCAGCGACATGATGGCATCTACGATCTGCTGTACGGTTTGGCGTGAAATTTCTTTGCCACAGCTGGGGCAGTGAGGGTGTCCAATACGTGCAAAAAGTAGTCGCAAATGATCATATATCTCAGTAACAGTTCCTACTGTAGAGCGAGGATTGCGGCTGGCGCCCTTCTGGTCGATGGATATGGCCGGACTCAGTCCGTCGATGTGGTCGACATCGGGCTTTTCCATCTGGCCCAGGAACTGGCGCGCATATGCCGACAGCGATTCTACGTAGCGGCGCTGGCCCTCTGCATAGACTGTATCAAAGGCAAGCGAGCTTTTACCCGAACCGGACAGGCCGGTGATGACCACCAGCTTGTCACGCGGGATGACCACGTTGATGTTTTTGAGATTGTGCTCTCTGGCACCGCGTATGATTATGGACTCTGGTGGCATAAATCGACGCCTCGCTTACCAAAAATAGAAGCATTGTATATTAATCTTATCACGGGAAAATAACACAAACAAGGGATGAAATATGGTTTTGTAAGGGGGAAAGTTTTGGCTACTTAAGCAGCTTTTTGGCCAGCGCCAGTTCGTCCCTGATAAGACGAGGGGTCAGGTAATTACTCCTGATATTTTCCTTGCCCTCTACTCCCAGTTCTGCGCCAATCTGCGGGTTTCTGATAAGCTCCACTATCTTTTCGGCGCATTGTTCTACGCTATCGACCAAATAGTTGCCAAGTTTGCCAGACATCTGCATGGGTATGCCACCGGCGTTGCCCGCTATCATCGGGGTCTTCTTCCACAATGCCTCTGCAACAACCAGACCAAAGCCCTCTTTAATAGACTTCTGTATTGCAACATCGGCGGCTGTCTGGAAGGCGTTGACCTCCATATTGCCTACGCCTGTGAGGTTACTGTAAACGTAGATATCAGGGTCCTTGATGGCTTCCTCATGAATGGCGGCGTATATTTGCCAGCCCTCGGGATCGTCACCGGCAAGCGAGCCAACCAGTGCCAGTTGCAGTTCCGGCTCCTGCTCTTTAGCTATCTGATATGCTTTGATAACGCCGAAAGGATCTTTCCAAGGATCGAAACGCGATACCTGGCAAATGAGCGGCCTGTTTTTATCGATGCCCTGATTGTCCAGTATCTCACGGCACAGTTTTCTGGGTATATGCAGGTTT
Source organism: Chloroflexota bacterium (assembly GCA_018648325.1). GTDB lineage: Bacteria > Chloroflexota > Dehalococcoidia > JABGRK01 > JABGRK01 > JABGRK01. The sequence goes on along the minus strand of JABGRK010000011.1, from coordinate 234,108 downwards.
TTGGGGCTGAAAGGATCAATAGCCGGAGGAATGTTCACAATCACCGGTACGTGCAGATCCTGTGGGACGAACTGCTGCATAGTAAAGATGGCGGCGTCGTATTCTTCTACATAGGGTCTTAGAAACTGCCACGCATACTCATCAGGCGTAGCGCTGTCTATGTGGCAGCGCCATATCCACTTGGCATGCCTCTCTTCGCAGAAGTGACGCAGGGCCGCCGGTTGGGGATCGTTTACGATGAAAACATCATAATCAGTAGAAAGTTCTTTTGCATTTCCCAGGTTGTTGTTCAGGTATATGCGTTCGGTAGTGCGTTCCAGCAGTGGATACTGGGCGCCCTGTATAGCATTATGTAAAGACTTTGTGATATCGAAAAAGCGATTGTCGCCTGTAATTACCTGCCAGTCGGCGTCAATGCCCAGATCACGCATTAGCGGTATAACCGACAGTAGCAACTCGGCTACCCCTCCCCCAAACGGGGTGGAGTTAATATGACAAAGCCTCAGGCCTTTAAGGTCCTTGGCCAGTTCCTTGAGTTCGTCGATAAATCCTTCGTTGCATACCTGATCGTACTTATCTATGTTTTTGGGTCCCAGTGACACCTTTTGTAGCATTAATTACCTCAACATTTAGTAGTTTAATATGCGCAAAACTATATTACAAGGGGGAATAGGTCCGATTTTTGTATATGTCTGGTGTCACATTGTGGTCATGAAAAAGGAATCACGGTTTGCAAAGCTATTTGTATCTTTTTACCTCAAACCTCTGGATCATTATCTCTTCATTCGGCTCAAGTCCTGCTTTGGAGCGGGCAATATCAAGTTGTTCCTGCACACTGTCCACGCCGTCCAGATTTGGCAGCAGCAGTCCGCGGTGTCCCCTGCCCTCAACAATGACGCCATATTTCTCAGGGTCGAGGTTATCCAGTGTTTTGGCAGGTTCTGGACCGGACAGCACATCTACACTGTACTCCAGATCGGCCAGTTCACTTGCGGCTATTGGCGTAAAACGCGGATCACGCGTAGCTGCCCCTATAGCGCTTGAGACAATTTCCAGAGCAATATTAGGTTTAGTTGGCTCGAAAGTGCCGATACAGCCTCTAAGTTCACCATTCTTTTTAATACTGACGAATATACCGGCCTTTTCCTGCATCTCAGGAGTAAGTTCTTGGGGATTGGGTGCTGAGCCGTTTCTAGTGAAACTCTCAACGGTATCTTTAGCTAGGCGCACCAGCGGATGCATATCGATATCTGGCTTTTGTTCAGGCGCTTTATCCTGCTCCGGTAATTGGTCCTGTTCAGCTTCAGGCTGAGCTTGAGGTTGTTGAGGCTGGTCTGCGACCTCAAGCGACGCCACCATGTAGCCTACACCGAACGGTCCCTCATATGATAGAACTTCCGGCTTCACATCCAGTTCGCTCAAGGCTCCCATAAGTATGATTATGGATCTCAGGCCGCATTCTCCTGCCTTGTCGATAAGATCCTGGTCCATATTTAGCAAGGACTGTGCATCAAAGGCAGCAGTGGCATCCTGCACCTGCTTGTCAAACACCTCTCCCATCGGGTCATATCCGGCGGGAGCATCGGGTATCAGGCGATGTGACATGTCTCCACTGGCCACAATAGCCACACGTTTGTTAGCCCTACGGGCTGCTCTGGCGATAACCTTGCCAAAGTCATAATGCACATCAAGAGGTAACCAGCAGAAGGTTAGTGGTATTACCGGTACATCGTTCAGTTTTCTTCTAAGGAAGTAGAATGGCACGGTAATACCGTGATCCAGGTTATATCCCCTGTCACCAAGGCTCCTGAGCGGGATATTGGCGCTTTGTGCTTCACGCTGCAGTGCATCAGCCATATCCTTATCATTATTGAATCTGAAATTAAGGTTGTCTGCACCCCAGGTGCGCAGGTCTCCACGCATCATATTGGATGATGCTATGCCCATTGCCTGATAATGAGCGGTGCCGTGCGGACTGATCACCAGAATCACATCTGGATGTGAAGCGGCAAGCCTTTCGGCTACCTGCTTTATAGAATCGGCGGTGGCTGATATTTCAGACTCCCTGCCCTTGCCTATATCCGGCACTATTATTGGGGGATGAGGGACAACGCAACCGTAAACAATTCCTGACATATCAGACACTCCGTATTAAAAGTTGATGTAATTATAGCATGTTTTTTTGAGCTTACGACCATTTATCTGACTGATTGCAGAGCACTGACAATCAAGTCGTCCTCGCCGGGCAACACGGTGCGCGGGTCCAGCAGCAGAGTGTCTTTTTCGATGCGGCCTATGATGTGGGGAGCACGCGTTCGTAGCAAATGCACCATGGTTGTCAGCCTTTGCTTTGAGTCTGGTTTTACAGCCAGCAGTTTGGTGGGTAGTGTTGAACCGGGGATACTGCCCGCACCTATAGTGGATACACCATCAATTATAGTTGTGTTTTCACCCAGAACATTTGCCCATTTTGTGGCTCGCGTTTCCAGATCACTCAAAGGCGTTGATATCATGCACCAAAGCGGGATTTTCTGCGCTGCTTCGCCTTTAAGATAATGAACCAGCGTAGCGGCAAGCCCTGCCAGGCACAGTTTATCAATACGTATTGCCCTGCTTAAGGGGTGGTTTTTTAGCTTATCAATGAGAACCTTTTTGCCGACGATGATACCCGCCTGAGGCCCGCCCAGAAGCTTATCACCGGAAAAGCAGATGACATCCGCTCCGGCGCCGACGCTGTCCTGTACAGTGGGTTCATACGTAAGTCCATACTGCGATGCATCGATGAGACAGCCGCTTCCAAGATCGTCGATAAGAGTTATTCCACGACTGCTGGCAAGTTCGACCATCTCGGCAAGCTGGACATCGTGAGTGAACCCCACGGTCATGAAGTTGCTGCGATGGACCCTAAGCAGTGCGGCTGTTTTTTCACTCACCGCTTCCTCATAATCAGATATATAAGTGCGGTTGGTGGTACCCACCTCTTTCAGTTTGGCCCCACTCTGCTTCATTACATCGGGAACACGAAACTTTCCGCCTATTTCCACCGCCTGACCACGGGACACGATCACCTCTTTGCGTTTGGCCAGAGCAGATAGCGCCAGCATGACGGCCGACGCATTGTTGTTTACAACGTGTGCCGCCTCGGCCCCGGTCAGCCTGCAAATCAGTTTTTCAACATGGCCGTAGCGAGTGCTTCTTTTGCCCGTGTCCAGACTGAACTCCAGGTTGCTATATCCCCTGGCTGCTGCCTGTATTGCTGACATGGCATCATCGCTCAAGGGGGCGCGGCCCATATTGGTATGCAATATAACCCCGCTGGCATTGATAACTCCGGTTAAATTCAAACTGGACAGGCTCTCTGCTTCAAGAAGGATTGCTGCTATCATTTGCTTAATTGTCGGGCAAGAGGCACCGCCGGTTATTGAGGCACGCAGGCCGTCCAGATAATCACGTACGATTTGAACGAGGCTGTCGTGAGGCAACATGCCCTTGAGCGAGTGCATACCCTGCTCTGCCAGAAGTTTATCTACGCCGGGGATTTGACGAAACTGATTACTTGCCATAATATCTAATCTATAAATCCTAAAAGTTATTGGGCTTGATTATAGCATATTGGTGAACAAAACAAATGGTGTAAAGCTAAATTGGGCATTATGTAGTGTTCCATTTTTCGTTATGGTCTGGTAAAATACACAAGGTTTTTCGTGACAAAGACAGGGGGCTTACTCGTGAGCATCATGGAACAAGAGGTTAACCGGTTTCTGGATTTTCTGATTGATAGCAAGGGATTTTCGGATAATACGGTTACAGCCTACAAAAACGATTTGTATCAATTGGCTGAGTTTGTTTCCAGTCGTTCAATTAATAGCTGGGGTGAGGTAGATCAGTCGACACTGATGGAACATTTCCTTTCTCTTAGGGAACGCAGCTATGCATCATCCACAATGGCCCGCAAGGTTGCCGCCATTAAGTCATTCTACGGACAGCAGATATCCCTTGGTATTCTTGATCACGATCCCACTGAGGGGCTTAACCGGCCTCAGGTGCAAAAAAATCCACCCAAGATAATTTCACAGGATGAGGTTGCCAGACTGTTGGCGGAGGTATCTGAGGGCAGCACGCCTGAGGCCAGACGTGATAGGGCCATGCTTGAACTGCTGTGTGCAACCGGGCTCAGGGTTACCGAGCTTGTATCACTAAATATTGATGATATCAATCCCGATACGGCCAGACTGCGTTGTGTAGGTAAAGGCGGCAAGGAGCGTTATATAGACTTTAGCGTTGAGGTTGCCGATGTTATAGAGGATTACATGGAAAAGGCACGACCGGTACTTGTTAAGGCGTCACATGTGAGAGCACTGTTCTTGAATCGCAGGGGTGAGCGCCTCACCCGACAAGGATTCTGGCTTATTTTGAAGGATTATGCCAAGCGAGCAAACCTGAGTGCAGAGATAACCCCGCACACCCTGAGGCATAGTATTGCATCGCATACTTTGAACAGCGGTAAAATGAGCCTTAAACAACTACAGGAGTTTTTGGGCCATGCAAACCTGTCGACTACACAGGTATATGAGAAATCTGTTGCATACGACTCATGAGAGATATAATACATTAAAGCTAAATATAACCTATAAAGGCTCTTTTAAGGGCCTTTATTTAAGTAATCTTTAAAAAATACTAAGGAAACATAAGCAATATGTTTATTGCGGTTATCGGTGGCAACCGTTGTTCTGAGACTCAGGCTGCAATTGCCGAGGAAGTTGGCAGGGAGCTTGCGCTGCGCGGTGTGACGCTTGTTTGTGGTGGACTGGGTGGTGTAATGCAGGCGTCCTGCAAAGGGGTAATATCGGCAGGCGGTACAACAATTGGTATTCTGCCGGGAGACGATGCGGCAGATGCAAATGAGTACGTTTCAATTCCGATAGTTACCGGATTAGGATATGCGCGTAATTCCATCGTGGTCAAATCAGCCCGTGCGGTAATAGCGATTGACGGAGAGTATGGAACACTGTCCGAGATTGCCTACGCCATGCAATACGGCGTGCCGGTTGTGGGACTGGACACATGGTCACTGTCTAAGCAGGGAAAAAGCGTACAGGATATAACTTTAGCAACTGATGCCAAGGATGCGGTAGATAAAGCAATTGAATTAGCTGTAAAGAGGGGTATTTGATGGCTGAGAAGATAAAATCGGTAACCGGGCGTGAGATAGTTGATTCCAGAGGAAATCCGACCGTAGCAGCCAGTGTTGTACTGGAAGACGGTTCTTATGGCTCAGCAATGGTTCCTTCGGGAGCAAGCACGGGAGCGCATGAGGCGGTTGAGCTTAGAGACGGCGGCAGCAGGTACGGCGGCAAGGGCGTTGCCAAGGCGGTTGAAAACATTGATGAGCTTATTGCTCCCGCTCTGTCCGGTATGACCGCGTCTGAGCAGGCAAATATAGACAATACAATGCTTGCGCTGGACGGTACTCCCAACAAGGCAAATCTGGGCGCCAACGCAATTCTAGCGGTATCGCTGGCAACGGCATACGCTGCGGCGGCATCTGCCAAAAAACCGCTTTACAATTATCTGGGCAGGTCGGATGGAAAATACGTTCTGCCTGTTCCTATGATGAACATTCTAAACGGTGGCAGGCATGCAGAAGGATCCACTGATTTTCAGGAATTTATGGTTATGCCGGTTGGGGCCAGCAGCTTTGCACAAGCCCTACAGATGGGCAGTGAGGTATACCAGTCGCTCAAGAAGATAATTAAGAGCAAAGGTATGACCACCCTTGTGGGTGATGAGGGAGGGTTCGCTCCCCCACTCAAATCAAATGTTGCGGCTGTCGAAATCATACTTGATGCCATTGAAGCGGCGGGGTATAAGGCCGGTAAGGACATATATATCGCACTGGATCCTGCTTCTACCGAGTTTTATGTTGATAGCAAATACGTTCTGGCCCGTGAAGGGGTAACCCTGAGCAGTGCTGAAATGGTAGATTATTATGTCAATTGGGCATCGTCCTACCCTATCATAAGCCTCGAAGATGGGCTGGCTGAGGATGACTGGGACGGATGGGCGCTGCTTACCAGCAAGATTGGTTCTAAGGTGCAGCTTGTGGGCGATGATCTGTATGTTACAAATACCGAGCGTCTGAAAAGAGGTATTGCAGGTAAAAACTCCAACTCAATCCTCATAAAGCTGAACCAGATAGGAACGCTTACCGAGACAATTGCAGCAATTGATATGGCACATAACGTTGGCTGGACGGCGGTGGTCTCTCACAGGTCCGGTGAGACTGAGGACACCACTATCGCAGATCTATGCGTTGCTATGGGCACAGGCCAGATTAAAACAGGTGCGCCTGCCCGTTCGGAACGCGTGGCCAAGTACAATAGATTGCTTGAAATAGAACGGGACCTCGGTGAGAGGGCGGTATATGCAGGGTTGTCCGCTTTTGCTCATCTTAAATAAACGATAAGTTAGGGCAAATATTAAACGGAGGAAATATGACTACCAAAATAGGTGTAAACGGATTCGGACGAATAGGTCGTCAGGTTACAAAAGCAATAGTAGAGAATTACAAGGGCAAGCTGGAGGTCGTAGTAGTAAACGACCTGACAGATACCAAGACCAATGCTCACCTGTTCAAGTACGACTCGAACTACGGTATTTTTGACGGGACAGTGGATTATACTGATGATGCCGTGGTAATTAACGGGGCGGCGGTCAAGGTTATTGCGGAGAGAGACCCGGGTAAAATAGCGTGGGGTGATTACGGCGTTGACATCGTTATCGAGTCTACCGGCCTTTTCACTGAAGCGAGCAAGGCTGCCGGACATATGAACGGCGGGGCAAAAAAGGTACTGATATCTGCTCCGGCCAAGGGCGAGGACCTGACCGTAGTTCTGGGCGTGAATGAGAATGAGTACGATCCGGCGAAACACAACATTATATCCAACGCCTCCTGCACCACCAACTGTATTGCACCGGTGGTCAAGGTACTTAATGACAACTTCGGTGTTTCAAAGGCACTTATGTCCACCATACATGCCTATACCAATGATCAGAAGATACTTGATCAGGCTCATAAGGATCTTCGCAGGGCGCGTACCGCGGCCATGAACATAATTCCTACCACTACGGGCGCTGCCAAGGCAGTTACACAGGTTATCCCCGCTCTGGTGGGCAAGATTCACGGCATGGCGTATCGCGTTCCCACATCAACAGTATCGGTGGTTGATCTGGTAGCCGATCTGGATAAAGATGTTACAGTTGAAGACGTCAATAATGCTCTTAAGGCAGCTGCAAATGGCGAATTCAAGGGTATACTTGAGTATTGCGATGAGCCGCTTGTGAGCATTGATTTCAAGGGCAATCCGGCCAGTTCTATCGTAGACTCCTTAAGCACAATGGTTATTGCCGGAAACATGATTAAGGTCCTTTCCTGGTACGATAACGAATGGGGCTACAGCAATCGCATGGCCGATCTGGCGGCATTTATAGCTGACAAGGGCCTGTAATACAATCAATCGACTAATCCACTTTAACCCCGGTTTATAAAATGACCGGGGTTTTTATTTGTTGACAGTTGTATGAAATGTATGTATAGTATGCATATTCTAGCCACGAAGATATCTGGGGGGTGTAACGATGGTTAATGATTTAACTGGTGGAACGGCGCCAAAGTTCTATGGGACCGCCGTTATTGGTGAGCGTGGACAGGTTGTGATTCCGGCTGAGGCTCGTCGCGAGTTGGGTTTCAGTGCGGGAGATAAGCTAGTAGCTTTAGGTGGTCCGCATGGCCAGGTTCTTGTGCTGGCCAAGGCTGATTCCATTGCTGAGATGATGTCCAATATGATGGAACATATGACCAAGCTTGAGAAATTACTTGATACCGAAGATACCATTGCTGGCAATGAGGGTTGATATCCTTTCTAAAGAGCATTAATGAACTTTCTACTATTATATTGGCTATAACATAATAGAGACTTGAAATGCATATTAAGTTTTATGGAAACGAGGTAGAAAATGACCAAAAAAGGCGAAATAGTCGTTAAAACCGAAAATCTGACCAAGCATTTTGGTCCGATTGTGGCGGTGGACAACCTCAATATAGAGGTACGCAAGGGTGAGGTGTTCGGCTTTCTGGGCCCGAATGGCGCAGGTAAAAGCACTACGATGGGTATGATGCTGGGACTGATCGCACCGACAGCCGGTAAGGCAGAGTTGTTCGGACTTGACGTACAGCACAATCTGCCGTCGATACTGCCCAAGGTAGGCGCTATGATGGAAGTCCCCGGTCTTTACCCCTATCTTTCGGGATGGGACAATCTGAGTGTTTTTGCTCGCCTTTCTAAAGGAATAACAGACAACAGGATTGAAGAAGTGCTCAAACTGGTTGATCTTACGAGCCGCGCCAGCGACAAGTTTGGCAGCTACTCCACCGGTATGAAGCAGCGCCTGGCCATAGCATGTGCCCTACTGCATAACCCGGAGATCGTCATTTTGGATGAGCCTGCCAACGGGCTTGATCCGGCGGGTCAAAAAGAAATACGTGAGCTTATTATAAAACTTGGCAAAGAGGGCAAAACCGTTTTCCTGAACAGTCACGTATTGCACGAAGTTGAACTGGTTTGTGAGCGTGTGTGCATCATTAAAAGAGGCAAGGTTGTTGTTGAGGGATTGGTAAAGGAATTGATCAATACCAAGGATGTGCTGCAAATCAAGGTAAATGAAACCGAAAAGGCTGTGGCGTTATTGCGCACACTTGACTGGATATCCAGTGTAAACATGGATGGTGATTACATTGCACTTGGAGTTAACCCGGACAGGGCCGCAGAAGTGAGTGCCGCACTGGCCGCAAAGGGCGTTTTTGCTACTGAAATTAAGGCTAAAGAAGGCAGCCTTGAGCAGTTTTTCCTGGAGCAGACAGAGGAGGAAGCCATTGTTTGAGATGATGAAGGTTGAAATGACCAAGCTGCGTAAGAGAAGGATGACATGGATCCTGCTTGGATGCATGGTCGGTGTTTATGTATTGATATATGTGATCCATATCGGGCTGGTAAATAATCCGCCGGCGAGTATGCCGCAGGACGCGGTGGACGAAATGAAGGCAAGTGTCGTATTCCCCGATTCATTGAATTTGATTTTTGGCCTTGCCCAGAGTTTTGGCACTTTGCTTCTTGTTATAATGATAGGAGCAGGTGTTGGCAGCGAGTATGGATGGGGATCCGTAAGACAGGTACTTACCAGAAAAGGCATCAGGCATGAGTATATACTATCTAAATTTTTTGCCTATATTGTTTACGCTGTTATAGGTTTGGTTATTTCAGTTGCGGTTGGTTTCGTAATGTCCATGATCACAACTGCAAGTATTGAAGGCAGCATAAACTGGGCAGTTATAGATAGAGAAGTAATTGGTACAGTATTCAGGAACTTCGGATGGACACTGTACTCTCTTATACCCTATATTCTTTTGGCCATTACATTTGCTATTTTAGGTCGATCAGCGCTGGTTGGGATAGGTGCCAGTTTGGGCTATGTTTTCCTTGAGTTGTTCGCAGGACCGCTACTGAATCTGGGAAATGCATCGGTGGCCAAGATAAGTCATTTCCTGATAGGAACAAACACCGCAGCACTGCTGCCGCAGTCAGGAATGGAAAGTGAAATGAGCATGATAGATCCTCCAACAATGGCGTGGGCAGCTATAACATTGGCCATATACAGCCTTGTTTTCCTTGGTATTTCACTATGGCTGTTCAAAAAGCGTGATCTTACAGCATAAGGATTTGAAGTTGAAACACGGTAGTGGACAGTTACGAGCATATAGTGTATCATTTACTATTGTGTAATTAACCGATACATGGAGGATATAAAAGAGTTGGCCAATCATAAATCAGCTATAAAAAGACAACGCATTTCTATAAAGAAAAGAATGTACAATAAAAACTACCGCAGCGCAGCCAAGACGTATGTTGCCAGGGCAGAGGACCTTATATTCGATAATCAGCTTGAGGAAGCGGAAAAGGTCATCAGAATAGCGACAAAGGCTCTGGATAAGGCAGCTCAAAAAGGCGTTATTCATGACAACAATGCTTCAAGACGCAAATCACGACTGGTCCTGAAGTATAATGCCGCTGTTGCTGCACAGTCCAAAAAGTAATACAGCTTTAGAATTTTACTTAACAAAAGAGACGTTATCATTATGAGCGTCTCTTTTTCTTGTTGACAAGCAAGAACATGCGTGCTAACATGACAGAACATAAGTTCGGAGGTGCACTGTGAGTAAGAGTTTATCAGATAAACAACGCCGGATGCTAAATTTCATCAATGATTTTGTGGACGACAACAGCTACCCTCCCACAGTAAGAGACATACTAAAAGGGTGTAATATAAGTTCGACATCTGTTGTTGACTACAACCTGCGTATTCTGGAGCGCGAGGGTTATTTGCGGCGCGATTCCGAGGTTTCACGCGGTATTGAGATATTCGGTAAATCAGCAAGCAACATGGTAAATGTACCCATACTTGGCACCATCGCTGCAGGTCAACCGATCCCCGTTCCAGAAACCGATACCTGGGACATCACAGTATCTGCCGAAACGCTTGAGGTTGCTACAGAAATGACGCGTGGCAGTTCCGGCGTATACGCTCTGAAAGTAAGAGGTACGTCGATGATAGACGCCCTTATTGACGATGGGGACATCGTCCTTATGCAACAAACCTCAGTTGCGGAGAACTCGGAGATGGTGGCTGTATGGCTTAAAAACGAGAGTGAAACCACACTTAAGAAGTTTTATAAAGAACCAAACCGTGTCAGGTTACAGCCGTGCAATGTGCAGCTTGATCCTATATACACCAGTCTGGATAACGTTGAGATACAGGGAAGGGTCATTGGGGTGATACGCAAGCTGAAGTAGCAAAGGGCTTGCCTGCTTAAGAAAATATGCCGGAAAAGTTGCCGTCGAAGTTTTTAAGGTAGTTGATCATGTCCAGCATATCGTCGGTAGACACCGGGCCTCTTGAGGTCGATTTACTCAATTCCTCCACGCTTAGATCGGTGATGACTTCCGTATTGCCCTCCCCGTCTTTTTGCATGATAGCCGTTACCATTGCCTGTGCTCCGCAAACACTGCATGTTAGCTGGTAATAACTGTATTCATCAAAAGTGCCCAGATGCTCAACAGTGGCACCATCGAAATGCTGGCCGCACACATTGCACTTGATTTTTGATATTAGATGTCTTATGTATTTATCCCGCAAAGCTAGTCCTTCTTACTTTCCGGCTCATCAAAGTCGGCAAGATCAAGGTTATTAATGAATTCCTTAAATGCAGACATTCTGTTTATCTCGTCCTCAGTAACCGCCTCGTTATGAGTGAGTTTTCCCGTTTCCTTGTCCACGGTAACACCTGCCTTAGACATTACCTCTTCGTCCACAAAAATAGGCGATTTAACCCGTACCGCCAGTGCTATGGCATCGCTGGGCCGCGAATCTATTTCCATCTGGCGACCGTCAACATCGAGTACAAGTTTGGCGTAAAAGGTATCGCTGAGTAGTGCGGTAACCACGACACAATTTACAGAAGCGCCCAGGCTGCCGATGACGCTGTTCAAAAGATCATGAGTTAGAGGTCGGGGAACGTTTACATCGTGTAGTTTCATGGCTATGGCATCTGCTTCGGCCGGGCCTATCCAAATAGGCAAGTATCGTTCATCGTGTTTCTCCTTGAGGATGACAACACGCTGGTAGTTCATCATGCTGACGCGTATGCTTTCCACGCTCATTTCGACCATAAGTCCTACCTCTTAGATCTAACTATAATCTTAAGTGATTGTAACCTACGATGTCAAACAATTGATGCTATTGACTAAAGCAACTTTTTACGTTTGGGATAGGGTTTTTGAAAGGTGCGTGATCGTGATTGGCGTGGAGGCCGATGCTGATCTCGCTCCGGTTCAGGCGCATGATAGTCAAACCCCTTTACAGTACGCTGTTCGATTGGCTTCTTGAATAGTTTTTCCAGGGCCCGTACCATCCCCACATCTTTACTGGTTATGAAACTGTAGGCATCGCCATTTTTATTGATTCGCCCCGTGCGTCCAATGCGATGGGTGTAGTCATCGGTAGTTTCAGGCATGTCGTAATTAATAACATGCGAGATACTCTGAACATCTATTCCCCGAGCGGCGATATCGGTGGCCACCAGGATTTTGAACGAACCACTACGAAAACCATCTAGAGCAGCCTGACGTTGGGATTGAGACAGATTGCCCTGTATTGAGGTTACATTGTAGCCGGATTTATACAATTGCTCCGCAACACGCTTGGTACGATGTTTAGTACGTGTAAAAATAAGCACTGACTCGCTTTCTATACCATGCAAAAGCTGCTTTAGAAGTGCCGTTTTAAGGTGCTGTTTTACCGGATATAGAGCATGCGATACAGTATCTGCCGGTGCTATATGGCCAATTTGCACTGTTACCGGGTTATGCAGGATTTCTTTGACAAGGCGCCTGACGTCTTTGGGCATTGTGGCCGAGAACAACAATGTTTGACATTTGTGCAGTATGCATTTCAAGATATTGCGTATGTCGGGCAAGAAACCCATGTCAAACATGCGGTCTGCCTCATCAAGTACCAGAACATCCAGATACGACAGATCGATTGTGCCCTTGTACAGGTGGTCAAGCAGGCGTCCCGGGCAGGCCGCAACTATCTCCACTCCACTGCGAAGTCTGTTGACCTGCTGGTACATGCTCACACCACCGTAAATGGCAGCGCTTTTAATCCCTGTATGTCTACCCAATGCACTGGCGGCATCACAGGTTTGTTCTGTAAGTTCACGCGTTGGAGAAATAATCAGAGCCCTGACCCGCTTGCGGGGGCCCTCCATCAGACGTTGTAATATGGGAAGCACAAAGGCTGCGGTTTTGCCGGTTCCGGTCTGGGCCAACCCGATCAGATCATGACCTTGCATTATCGATTGCATTGACTGGCTTTGGATTGGGGTTGGTGCTGTATAACCGAGCGCCCGGATGCCATCCATGATGCTCGGATGAAAGTTGAATGATTCGAAATTCACTAATACTCCTTAAATTATGCTAGTTATTGATTTTTGTTATCCCGCACTTTTTTTCTCCAGTGCGAACGATAGTAGAGATTGATGCCCCACAACTTTATTGCGTGGCGGCGGAAAAACCCGACCCTTCTGAAAATAGAAAATAGAGAGTAAAATTTATTAAAAGTCCATATCTGCCCTTTTTCCAGCTTGTCTTTGGGCATTGATTTTGGCTCAAATACAAGGCCCTCTTTGTACTCTGCCCAGTCCTTTGTCAGCAGTCGTCCATCCTTATCCAGGGATTCATACAGGGCTGTACCCGGATAAGGTCTCAGGAGAGAAAACTGGGCGCTTTCCAGCTTCATATTTTGGGCAAAGCGCAAGGTGCGATCAAAAACATCTTCCTTTTCTTCGTCAAAACCGAAGATGAAGAAACCATGGATACCTATGCCATATGAGTGAATCTTCTTGATGTCAGCCTCATATTTATCAACCCAGTTGGCTTTTTTCCCCACGGTTGTAAGGTTGGTAGGTGATACAGACTCAAACCCAATGGCCAGCAGCATGCAGCCGCTATCAGCTGCCAGCTTCATCAGTTCATCATCCTTTGCTATAGTCACTGAACATTGGCCCACCCAGTTAATTTTGTAGGGAATGAGGGCGCGAAAAAGCTCTTTGGCAAACTTGGGATTGCCCGTGATGTTATCGTCCAAAAAAAGAATAGGCTTATTGGTATCCAGCGTCTCGATCTCTTCTATGACGTCCTGGACGGGACGGCAGCGATAACTATGCCCCATAAAGGTGGTGACCGAACAGAAAGAACAATTATAGGGACAGCCTCTGGTAGTTATGAGCGTCTGTGGAACTAAATATGATGATTTGTCAAACAAGTCCCGTCTGGGAATAGGCAGGTTGGCCAGGTCTGGCCGATTGTCCTGCTTATAGATTTGCTTGAGGTTATTTGATTTGAAATCCTCTATTACGGTGGCCCATATGCCCTCGGCCTCTCCTATAACTACCGAATCGGCATGCTGAGAAGCCTCTTCAGGCAGAACGCTGGCATGAATGCCACCTATTACAACTTTTACCCCTCTTGCTCGATAGCTATCGGCAATCTCGTAAGCACGATTGGCCGTCTGTGTTAGTGTTGTGATTCCAACCAGATCAACATCTTTGGTGAGATCTACAGCTGAAATATTCTCATCTGATATAGATACTTCGAACTCCGGAGGGGTTAGAGCGGCAATCTGCGCTAAGCTTAAGGGTGGGGCAAGAGATCTGTTTTGCTCATGCAGTTTATGATGAACTATTTGGCTAACAGGTTGAATTAACTCTAGTTTTATAATGTACTCCAATTGATTGATAAGAAATCATTACGTTAGTATTTTAATGACATTATACCACACTTGAGTGTTTATCAAAGAAAAGCTTAATAGTGGCATGAGAAAAAAAGCGAGCCGGAATGGCTCGCTTACTTTGTTTATAAGAGTCAATAACCTTATAGCTAAGATGAATTGACGGTAACATTGATACCAAATTTACGGGTCTGGCCGAAAACAGCCATACCGGTTTGCCCCGACCATTTAGCCTTGGCTTCAATCGTAATATCTCCAACTGTTCCCATGGCTGCTTCCGCAGGTACCTGCACCGTTATGGTAACTACGTGTGCCAGACAATAACCCTGAATGCCATCACCCAATTTATTAGGTAGAGTAAGTGCAACCATGCCATCAGGAACATCGGTTATCGGTTCTGCGCTTACCCCCATGGGTGATACCTTCAGGTTCCGGGAGCTGTATTTAACTTTCCATCCGTCGGGAAGCTCAATTGCATCAAGGCTGATCTTGGTGGTTCGGTTACCGTCAACGTTATAGAAATATATTTGGCTTGTCACCTCTTGCCCGGGACCAGCACTGACCTTATAAGCTGTTTGTACAGATGAAAGGTTGTATCTGGCGGGTTCATTATTCATATTGGTGTCCGGTTCAGCTTTAACTGCAACTTCAGTGTAAGTGTTTACATCTACACTTTGTAGCGCAGTTGCCTGCAAAGGATTTGAACCGACCTTCCAAGCAAATCCCAATATTAATGCACAGCTTAGCACTACGGTAAAAAGAATGCTGACAGTAAATCTTTTTAGATTTGGGGTTTTTGCATGTTGTTTTAGCTGGCTATGCATTGGAGTGCCTCTTTAAGGTGACTTTAGATTAGAATACACCCAGAGGCGCTCATCCGAATCACATAGGCCCTCCCCATAATCACAAACCAGTCACATCTTAAAGGTGATCTTAAAAAAAGGACTGCAAAAGGTGATAAGCAGAGAGGAAACAAAAAAATGCCGCCAGGCATTGTGGAGGCGTTATTAAAGGAGCAACGTTTTTAAAATAAGACGCGTTACGTTATTGCTTTAGCGATGCTTAGAGCAAAAGATATTGCATTACCTTCTTTTTGCTTTGGTTCAATCCATATCTTGCCACCGTGAAACTCGACCAACTTGCGGCAGATGGCAAGGTGTAGGCTCAACTTGGGGAAGGCGGTCATATCGGATTCGGAAAACATGTATGGTTGCACCAGTCGCTCTTTTTCATCTTCCGAAATGGTCTTAGCCAAATCAAAAACAGTGACAACAACATCGCTACCATCAATTTTAGCTTTGAGCTCAATGGTACTTCCCTCGGGAGACGTTTCCATAGCACCCTCGATCAGTATATCCAATACCTGTTCTATCTTTACTCGATCAATACTCACATCCGGCAAAGCTTGAGGCAGGGTGAATTTAACGGTTTGTACTTCGTCTGTCGCCGGATATTTGACAGCTGCGTATTTTTCTATAAACAATTTCATATCGGTATCCCGCATTTTTACCGTAAAAGCGGGTGAATCTACATCACTCAAGGACCAGAAAAGGTCCATATTGGTTTTCATATTATTAGCTCCAGTACGGATGCTATTTATCATTTTGACCTGCTGGGGAGTGCCATTTTTCTCCAATTCATCGCTAAGCATTTGCGAAATGGCAAAGATAGGGGTAAGCGGGGTTTTGAGGTGATGCGCCAGTGCCCCCAGCCAGTTGATACGCTGCTGTTCGCTAAGATACAGTATATAGCTATCTACAGGATTGGAAAGATATTGGCTTAATATGCGGAGAAAATCTAATTTCACATTCACATCGTAAGGTTTAACACTAAGCAGGTGAAGGGTAGCGAACAATACACCGTGATTGAAAAGAGGCATTCTGATTGCTCCATGAAAACCATCCTCGATGAAATGCTTATCGTTTGCAAACTGTCCCTCTTGCCCAAGATCAGCCTCAACATTTAGATCACGGTTCTCCTTCATCCATGGTACTGCGCTATCGGTTACCGGATAAACATGATTGATGTCCGAAACAATTTCATTTTCCGAATGCACCGCAATCACACGTAAACCATTTCCCTCAACCAGTGCCAACGACAGGCGGTCAAAGGGGGTAACTTGTTTTAATCTTTCGGCAAAAGCAGCAAAAACATGCGGTAAATTCGGATCGGAGGTAACGATTGCCAAAAGCTCGCTTATGTTCCACAGCAGAGACTCAGTTTTTACGTTTTTTTCCAGTAGCAGAGCGCTTTGAACCGACACCGCAAGGTGGGCTACTGAGTGCTTGAGCAACTTGAGCTGGGCATCGCCGTAAGCATTGGGCTCAAAGCTACCTATACTGAGAGTGCCGTAAACCGCTCCCTTGTAAAACAGGGGCATATGGATACATGATCTGACCTCTTTTGCAGTATCGGTGACCATCTGGAAACGATCGTCATTCTTCATATCGGGCTGGAAAACAGCCTGTTTTTCCTTGGTAATCCATTCAAAAGCGGTATCGGTAAGTGGTATATTCTTGTCTTTTTGTACCTGATTATCACTGGTTAAGGCTTTAATGGTTACCTCGGAAGAATGTACGTCAATAAGGGCCAGAACAGCCCAGTCAATAGACATGTACTCGGTTAGATCGGTTATTGTACCGGCGGCAACTTCCTGAGCATTGTTGCTGTGTATAACCCTGCGGGAAACTTTATCAGCCAGAGACAATTGCGTTGCGATTTCATCGATAGGTGCCAGTTTTTTATTGGTTGGCTTCATTAACTTCATTGTTTTCCTTGCTCAAAGCTGTATTGTAACCGGACGTGAATCCGCCCGTTGTTATTTCTGTTCTAACCAGTCCTCGGGGTTGAGCCCGGTGGACCACTGGGTTGCAAGTTGTATTTCCCTGCTCTGCCTTCTACGCCGTATAAGCCAGAACAAACCACTCAGAACAATAATACTGCCCACGGAACTGGCCAGAGGCAAAACATAGGCTGGTAGCATCAGATCGTTAGAAATGTAGGTTAGTGCAAAAGTGGACAGTCCATCAGGAGATGCGGCAGAAAATTGAGCTTTCCCCTCAACTTCACCCAAATAGGTGGTTTTCAGCTCCTGTAATACCGCCTCTTCTCCTTCATCACTCCAGCGAACGATTTTGATTTCATTGACATCACGTCCCTGAAGCCACTGAATATCTACATCCATGAAAATCTTTGCTTCCCCAAGGTTTTTCCCATTATCCAGATTTGTCTTTGTTACCGTAAGGAAATACGCTGTTTCGGTATATCTCCTCTGCTCACGACCTATATTATTAATAGCAGCACCCACCTCATCACTGGGGGCTACATCATCAACCAAAGTTTCTACCTTGACCTGCTCACCTTCATCAATAGCTATCAGATCTACTTCAAAGGAAGTTGTAACTATACCGACATCTGCATCGTCATCGGTGAAATCCGCTTCAAGAAGCACGGAAGATAACTGCACGTTTGTTGCCACTACCTCCGAGTTTTGGCCGCTTTCCCCAACCATTTCCACATCACAGGTTATGTAAAGGTGGACCTCACCGGAAGTATCGGCCATAGGGATTGTAACCTTCTGTCCTTCGATTTGTATACGAACGCCTACATCGGTATAGGTAATATCATCTTCGTTGGTAAGGTCCATAACGGGCAACGCTATGGTAGCGGTGGACATATCTATAGCCAGATTGAAGAAGCCATCATCACTGACTTCAATGGGTTCACCAAACTCATCTTCAGCTTCGGCTTCAGGGGTTGTTTCGATGATTTCTGTTGGGGGGATTACCTCTACTATATCACCGGATTTGACCGTGATGGTGATAACGCCGCTGCCTTCGTCCGCCACAGCAACAGCGGTTTGAAGCCCAAGAAGGGCAATAAGTGTAAATATTATGGGGATTTTTCTAAACATTTCAACTATATCCCCCTGGTTTTACCCTGACACGAATTGTTTTTAATCCGCCACATAATAGAGATGGAGTGCGTCAAGATTTATACCGGTCCTTTCCCCTTGGCTATCAAGCGGGGTATGTATACAATTCCGACTACAACAACACCAATACCAACGGCGATAATTACCGGCAGCCATCTGTTCCAGTCAAAAGGAATTACGGGACGCTCACTGGAAAACTCAAGTACGGTATTTACTGTAAAAGTAAACGGCCTTGTCTGACCGATTTCAGCAGCACCCGTTTGACCCAGATAGGACGCTTTGGCATTTACTATAAATTGTTCACTTATGCCTATAGGTGTATTGGCCGGCGGGGTAATTCTAACGTATATTCTTTTTGAAAAGGTATAACCAATGGTATCTGGTCCAAACCTGTTTGGCAGTGGGAGTATATGCTGCCCGCTGGGTGCATCTGTTGGTTTCACGGTATATACCGGGGTCTGCTCGACAAAGAGATTCTGATCAACAGGTATAATAATACCGCCACCAACATCAATATTAACAGTACTTACGCCGGGAAGAAACTCCACAACCCATCCGGCGGGGGCTTCTTCGACCATGAAGCTGTTTGACAACAGATCAATCCCGACCGGCGTGGTTACCGCTACATCCCTTGCTCCCAGCGCTGCTGTACCCGATACCGTTATGTTGGCCGTGATCCGGTTGGAACTATCCACCGTATAGCTGTTTACCATTACGCCTGTGCCAAAGCTTACCGCACTGGTGTTGTCGAAGAAAATGCCGCTGATGATTACATCGAGCGTCTCATCTCTATCGGCTGAGGTGATATTGATGGATTTAACATCTGGTGGTTGTTCAAAGACGTAGGCCGAACCCGAATCATCATCATTGAAAAACGCCCCTACTGTTACGGTGGCCCCGCTTACACCTAAGGATTGCCCAAAAAAATCCATATCAGCACCATCAATAGCAGTAAGTTTGCGCTGCTGGGTCCATGTGATTCCGCTGCGTGTATAAATATAGGCTGAGCCCGGATAAACATCATTAGATCCATTTAAAGGAGCTCCAACTGCTAAAGTATTTCCGTTTATACCAACCGATGATCCAAAATACTCCCACGCTGCACCGTCACTTGAGATAAGTTTGGCCTGCTCGGTCCAAGCAGTTCCACTTCTGGTGTAAACATATGCCGAGCCCGAATCATCGCCGTTGTCATCATCATCACTGGACCCCACCACTACGGTATCTCCACTAATGGCTACCGCTCCACCATAATAATCACCTGCTGCACCGTCAGCGGCGGTAAGCTTTTTCTGCTGGGTCCAGGCAATACCGCTGCGGGTGAAAACGTATGCCGATCCCGAAATGTCTCCGTTGTCGTCGTCCTGATAAGACCCCACCACCACGGTGTCTCCGCTGACAGCTACAGAGCATCCGAAATAGTCCAATGCCGCGCCGTCTGTGGCTGTGAGCTTGGTCTGCTGCGTCCATTCGATCCCGCTGCGCTCAAACACGTAGGCCGAGCCCGTACTACCTTCATCGTTCCAGGCTCCCACCACCACGGTATCCTCACTAATGGCCACCGAAATACCAAAAACGTCTGATGCCTCAGCGTCCGCGGCAGCAAGCTTTTGCTGCTCGGTCCAGGCAGTTCCGTTTCGGGTGAAAACGTATGCCGATCCCGAACTGGAGCCGCTATCATCATTCCCATAAGCCCCAACCACTATAGTGTCTCCGCTCACAGCCACCGAATATCCGAAAACGTCTGATGCCTCAGCGTCCGCGGCGGTAAGCTTGGCCTGCTGCATCCAAACAGTTCCGCTTCGGGTGAAAACGTATGCCGAGCCCGAGTTAGATCCATTATCATCGTCCATCCAGGCTCCGACCACTACAGTATCATCGCTGGCGGCGACTGACCAGCCAAAACGGTCTGATTCTGCGCCATCAGCAGAGGTAAGCTTTGTCTCAATACTATCGGAGGCACTTGCTGACTGGGATGGGATCAACACAAGATTGATCGCAAAAAGAAAAATAACTGTTAGGGAACCATATAATAACGTTTTCATTTTAAACTCCGACATTCATGGCTTCCAGTAATCACTAATATAACATACCCCCGAAACGTAAATTATTTCACTGCATAAGTGTTAGTTTGCTATGGCCAGCAAATCACTTCCAGCTAGTATCGTAGCAGCCTAAAGATAGCCTTACCCTTCTTGCGTGAGGCGAAGCAGAATGTTCTCTCCAAAGCTCTGGTCAGGCCTTGAATAGCGTTTACAATGGATACACATTCCCATATAATATTTGATATGCGGGGGGACATGATGGCACTCCTCGATGACGTGTTGCCGTCAGGGACTTACCCGACGTCAAACGAACGTCAAAACGCAAATAATTACGATAGCATGCCAGCGTAGCTCAGGGGTAGAGCAGCGGTTTCGTAAACCGCAGGCCGTCGGTTCAATTCCGACCGCTGGCTTTTAGCAGATTGGTGAAATATGAGTAAACTAACAGATAAACTGGAACGTATGGCCGACGGTGGCGCACAACCCATGGGATTTACCACTTCGGCATCAGCGTCTGAGCTGCCGCAGATACTGACTATTGCGCAAATCAACCCTGCAGATAGTATCAAAGCACAACCTAAGTCCGATATTGATGCTGTGCTGCTTGGCATAGACGATTTGTCTAAGTCTATGGATAGTATTAAACAGGCAGCAGGAAAGCTGAAGTCCGTTATATGGGGTGTCCAGGCTGGCAGTATCGATAAGAAACAACTGGGCGCATTAGCCAAGCTGGGCTGTGATTTCGTTATACTGAAGCTTGATAGTCCTTCGGCTATACTGGCTGGCGATAACGATACGGCAATCGGCATTGAAATTGCGCCCTCCATAGATGACACACTACTTCGAACAGTCAACCTGTTATCAATCGACGCGGTGATCATCATAGATGAGGACGGAACAGAAACCGCAACGATTGAGCATACGATGCAATATTATCGCCTGGCAGCCATGGTGCAGAAGCCGACATTGATATCGCTATCTGTTGAAGCTGTACAGCAAAACCTGGGTATACTGCACGACGCAGGTATAAGCGGAGTGATTGTTCCCTGGGATGGTGCGGCAGCCGATAAAAAGCTGAGCAGTCTTACCGTGGACATTAAAGCACTGCCAAAACGCAAGAAAAAGAAGGACAAAAAGAAATCCAGCGCTATATTACCAAACGTTTCCGGCCCATCACATGAGGATGATGACGAAGAGTACGAGGATTAATTCTAGTTGAGAACGATGGTCAGAACGATCAGTATTACTACCATCACACCTATGAGCATTCCCATTTTTCGCAGGTCTTGGCCTACATAGCGATAGCTTGATTCATCTACTTTGTCATAATCGCGGGCAGCACCGGCCGCGTGCGCAACATGATCCTCCTCATGCTGGCCTGAGTACAGATTCACCAGGTTTGAGCGATCCGGGACTGCTTTCTTTTTACTCTTAAGCGAATAGGTGCCTGTGACCTTGCGCGATTTCTTGGGCATTTGATTCTCCTTGCCAAGTGTTGATATTCTGCACTCAATATTTCACATAACTACATATGTTGTCAAGGTTTGCAGATATGCTAATATATCAGTCAGTGAGGTATAAACGATTGGAATTGCTTAAGACGCAGGCAAAAAAACTTGGTATAGAACTGTCAGACGATCAGCTTTTAATGTTTGAAACATATTATAAGGAGCTGATTGACTGGAACAAACGCGTTAACCTGACGACCATTACGGATTACGATGACGTTCAGACCAAACACTTTCTTGATTCGATAACAGCGATTCCTTATCTGCCTAATCTGATGCCATTCAAAGCTATTGATATTGGTAGCGGCGGAGGTTTCCCCGGCATTCCGCTCAAGATTATGCGCCCGGATATAGAACTGACACTAGTAGAATCACGCGGGAAGAAGGCTCAGTTCCTGAAACATGTGCTTACAGCACTTAAACTGGATGGAGTCAGGGTTATTACCGCTCGGGCGGAGACGGCGGCCTCTGAGGCTGTATTGCGCGGTAAATACGACATAGCACTTACCCGCGCCGTAGGCAGTATTTCTACAGTTCTTGAGCTAACACTCCCTTTTCTTAAAACAGGCGGTGTTTCGGTTATTTACAAAAAGGGAGAAATCAATGACGACCTTTCCCATGCCACGGAAATCGCTCCTTTGCTGGGAGGAATATTTTCTAAAACAGAACCTATTTTACATAATGTGTTCCCCGATAACAGGTGTTTACTGTTTTTTAGCAAGGTTTCCCCCACTTCTGACAGGTATCCACGCCGTGACGGCATGCCTGCAAAGCGACCTCTTTAGCTTTAAAGATTCGCTGACAGCCCTCTTTTTGCATTTCGGGCAACTCTTTAGTCCGGACTGTATTTTATTGCGCCTCACAGCGATTAATGTCGCCTACAGTCCGTCATTTTGGCGCTTCGTTTAGCTACGCGAAATGCCGAAAAGCGCACGGACTGCACAAAAACCCGCAAGTCTTTTCCGTAGTCCCGCACAAGTATTGTGCGGACTGGGGACTAATTTGGCAGTCCGCCGCGAATATATTCTACGGACTCATGTAAAATGAAGTCATTTTTGTCTTATTGTAGGTTCGTTGGTGCACAGTTGCGGACTATTGACAGTCCGTAGTACGCAACACTATAATATCGGGCAGGACTGGCACTATTTATCACAGTCCGCAACTCATTTGGGAGGTGAAACATGAGCGACGCCGAAAAACAGGTCCCGCCACCCTACGGACCGACCGGGGGTATGCTTGCCGGTATAGAACTTATGCACCGCCTCTCCCCTGCTAAGGTGGATGCACGCCTGCTGAAAAATAACAGCGTGGCACCGGGCAATGAGTACAAGGTTGTTGGTGCCCTAAGATATCTGGGGATAATAGACGAAGATGGCAAGCCGACCACAAAGAGCCGTCTTTTAAAAACACGTGGGCCTTCATATGTACTGGCCCTGCAGGATATAGTTAAAACGGCCTACACAGATATATTTGATGAGATTGACATTAAACAGGCCTCAAGAGACCAGATTCATAATTGCTTTATTACCGAGCTGGGCCTGGGTATAGAAATGGCAACAAAGGCCAGCCGTTTTTTTATCAGTTTATGCCAGCAGGCAAATATTCAAATCAACCCCGCACTTGTTTCGTCAAAAGAGCCGGGAGCGGCAAATAGACTAAAACAGGATCGGATACCAAGGAAACGCAGAACTGAAAAGACGTCTCCTGAGGGGGCGCCGTTAGACCCTTCCCCTACCTTCGCCCTGTCTATAACTCCCGAGACCGCTGATATGAGCCTTGAGGAGCTAATAGTGCTATTTAGAAAAATCAGGCTGGCTATTAGGCGTTCACAAATTGACGAGTAATTGCCGCATCTTTGCCTCCTATGCTACAATAACGAGAAATGTCTCAAGTTAGCTATTACATTGGCTTCAATTTAATACCTGGGATCGGACGTGCCAGAACGCTTAAGCTGGAGCAAAATTTTGCCTCCATGGAACAGGCGTGGCATGCTGATGCCAAGCAACTAAAGGCTGCCGGGTTGGATACAAAATCTGTTGAGGCTATTATTTCCGGGCGATCGTCTATAGCTCTTGACAGGGAGATGGAAAAGCTGGCAACGCACAACGTTAAGGCACACACATGGAACGATCCTGAGTATCCCAGCCAGCTGCGTGACATATACGATGCCCCACCCGTTATATATGTAAAGGGAATGCTTACTGCGAACGATTACTGGTCTATAGCGGTGGTAGGCTCAAGGCAGGCATCTGTATACGGCAAAGAAATCGCCGAGGGGATATCCAAGGACCTTGCTCGCAATAAGATAACCGTTATCAGCGGCCTTGCAAGGGGAATTGACACCGTAGCGCACAAGGCAGCGCTTCGTGCCGGAGGACGAACCATTGCCGTTATGGGTTGTGGTTTGGATATGATTTACCCGGCAGAAAATGCTGAGCTTGCTAAGCACATAGCGGAAAACGGCGCACTGATAAGCGACTACCCTATTGGAACCAAGCCTGCGGCGCATAATTTCCCACGGCGCAATCGTATTATGAGCGGACTTAGCCTGGGAGTACTGGTTGTGGAAGCTGCAGATGCCAGCGGCGCACTGATTACCGCGGACATGGCTCTGGAACAAAATAGAGAAGTTTTTGCAGTACCAGGCAACGTGCTATCGCCCTTGAGCCGCGGAACCAACCATTTGATTCAAGATGGAGCCAAGCTGGTAATGCAAGCCGAAGACATACTAGAGGAGCTAAACCTGAGCGCTATTCCGGCACAGGTCGAGCCAAAACAATCAATAATGGTAAGTGAGACGGAATCTGCGCTGATAAAGCAGCTATCGTACGATCCGACTCATATAGATGCAATATGCCGTAGCAGCGGCCTTGGTATAGCAATTGTGAGCAGCAATCTTGCTATGATGGAACTGCGAGGACTTGTCAAGCAGGTAAACGGCATGAACTATGTACTATCAAGACAGTCAAATATAATTAATGCGTAAAGGGTAATAGATGGCAAGCAAAAAACTGGTTATAGTAGAGTCGCCGGCCAAGGCTAAAACCATTGGTCAGTATCTGGGAAGCAAATATGAAGTTAAAGCATCGGTTGGACACGTCAGGGATTTGCCCAAAAGCAAGCTGGGCGTTGACGTGGAAGACGATTTTGCCCCCCACTATCTTATTCCGCGCGATAAAAGAAAGGTCGTTACCGAGCTCAAAAAGGCAGCTAAAAATGCCTCCGCGATCTATCTGGCAACTGACCCTGATCGTGAAGGAGAGGCAATATCGTGGCATCTGCTGGAGGCGACCGATCCTGATAAGAAGAAAAAGGCATATAGGGTTGTGTTCCAGGAAATCACCAAGGATGCTGTTAAAGAGGCGTTTAATCATCCGCGTGATATAGATATGCACCTGGTTAATGCTCAGCAGGCACGCCGTGTTCTGGACCGGCTGGTGGGTTACAAGCTGAGTCCACTGCTATGGCGCAAGGTACGCAGGGGTCTCTCTGCAGGACGGGTGCAGTCGGCCGTGCTCAAGATGATCGTTGATCGCGAGCGCCAGATCAAGGAATTTACACCGGTTGAGTACTGGAGCATAGACGCTGAGCTGGCCAAACAAACAAAAGGTAAGCCGTCAAAACCCTTCAAAACCGATTTAATAGGATACGCAGCCAAGGGAAGCAAAAAGATAGTCATATCAAGCCAGGATGAGGTTAAAAAGTTTACATCTGAGCTTCAGAAGGCTGTGTACAGTGTTGCTGAAATCAAGCACAAGGAAACCCGCAGACAACCAGCACCACCCTTTATAACCAGTACACTGCAGCAGGAGGCATACCGTAAGCTGAAATGGGATTCCAGACGCACTATGTCCATAGCACAGCAACTTTACGAAGGGCTGGCGCTGGGCAAGGAGGGCACGGTTGGTCTGATAACCTACATGCGTACCGATTCCACAAGGGTATCAGCTGATGCGCTGGAAACTACCAGAACATTTATCGCTGAAAAATACGGGGATACATATCTGCCCAAAACGGCAAGAATTTTTGCTAAGAAGTCAAAGGGTGCACAGGAGGCTCACGAGGCAGTACGCCCCTCATCGGTGCTCAGGGAACCTGATAAGATCAAGGGCTATTTATCCCGGGATCAGCACAGGTTGTATAATCTGATCTGGAATCGGATGGTAGCTTCTCAGATGTCACCGGCTGTAATCGGTACAGATACTGCAAACATTAATGCTAAACCGCAAAAGCCAGCTAAGGATTACCTTTTTCGAGTTACGGCTTCCAAGGTGAAGTTCCCGGGATTTCTTGCTCTGTACAGCGAGAGTGTTGATGAAGAGGATGAGGACAACGGCAAAAAACCGCCGCTGCCCAAACTTACCAAGGACGAAATACTGGACTTGATAAGCCTTATACCCGATCAGCACTTCACACAGCCACCGCCAAGGTATACCGAGGCTACAATAATCAAGGCGTTGGAGGAAAACGGGGTAGGTAGACCGAGTACTTACGCGCCAATCCTGTCTATTATCCAGGGGCGTGGCTATGTGACCAAGGTGAAGGGTGCTTTTACGCCTGAAGAGATAGGTATGCTGGTAAGCGACCTGCTAACAGAGCATTTTAGGGACATCGTGGATCTGGGATTTACGGCGTCGATTGAAGATGAGCTGGATGTAATAGCCGAAGGCCAGCAGCAGTGGGTCCCCATTATCAGGAAATTCTACGAATCTTTTGATAAAGATCTTGTTAAAGCGGATGAGGCCATACAGAAGGTTGTAGTTGAGGATGAGCCTGCCGGCGTTGACTGTGATAAATGCGGCCAGCCCATGGTAATCAAGCAGGGCCGCTTTGGCAAATTCATTGCATGTACCGGTTTCCCCGAGTGCAAAAACACCAAATCAATCGTTAAAGAGACAGGCATAAAATGCCCGCAATGCGGTGAGGGTGATTTGATTGAGAGGCGCTCCAAGAAAGGGCGCAAATTCTTTGGTTGTTCAACCTTCCCCAAGTGCGACTACACCAGCAACAAGAAACCGGATACTTCAAAAAGCGAGGTAGCAGGTAATGAAGATACTGGTAATTAACGGACCTAACCTGAATCAACTGGGACAAAGGGATAACGAGATTTATGGCAGTGTGTCGCTGGATGAAATCAACGCTAAACTCGCCGACAGGGCAAAGGCGCTTGGTATAGGCATCGAGGCGTTTCAGTCTAACAGCGAGGGTGACATCGTAGATGCCGTTCAGTCAAAAAAGGCGGACGGGATCATCATCAACCCCGGTGCACTGACTCACTACGGGCTGTCTCTGAGGGATGCGCTGGCCGACCTTAAGGCTCCTATTATCGAAGTGCACTTGTCAAACATCCACGCCCGTGAGGAGTGGAGACAGAAGTCGGTAATAGCTCCAATTGCGCTGGGCCAGATAGCCGGTTTGGGATACAGAAGCTATCTTGTCGCTCTTGAGACTCTGGCTGACATATTGAAAGAGGGCTCATAAAGTATGAATCAGCGGTTAAACGGTCTTCGCCAAAAGATGACCGAAGCCGGAATTGATGCCCTGCTTATATCACAGCAGAAGGACCGCCGCTACCTTTCCGGATTCTCAAGTACTGCCGGTTATCTCATTATTTCACAAGACGATGCCATACTGGCACTGGACTCACGTTATGTCGAGTGGGCCAGGCAGGATGCATCCCCTACTTCCGAAATCAGTATCATCAATACAAAAGGCGAAATTCACAACTGGCTGCCCGATATTATTTCTGGTATGGGCATATCAAAGCTGGGTTTTGACGATACGGGTATCACCTATAGCACATATAGCAAAATGAATATCGCTCTTGATTCCGTCGAAAAGGCCGTAGAACTTGTTGCAACAGGCGATATGGTAACCGGTCTGCGTACGATCAAAGATGCGCAAGAGCTGGAGTCAATGCAGAAAGCAGCAGCTGTTGCCGATGCATCATTCGAGAGTATGAATCAGCAGATTAAGATCGGCATGAGCGAAAAGGAACTCGCCTGGCTCCTTGAACGTATATTAAGGGAGAACGGCAGTGGGTCTGTTCCCTTCGGTATAATAGTCGCATCGGGGCCCAATTCCGCTTTCCCTCATCATTCCAACTCTGATCGTGTAATTGCACCGGGAGATCCGATCATTATAGACTTTGGGGCGCGTATTGACGGCTATGGCAGCGATACAACCCGCACGCTGTGTTTGGGCGAACCGGGTGATAAATATAAGGAAATCTACGATATAGTTCTGAAATCCCAGATAGCGGCAATCGATAAGATAGAAAGCGGCATGACCGGCCATCAGGCTGACGGGATTGCCAGAAACGTTATTGCGGATGCCGGTTATGGCCAGTATTTTCTGCACGCACTGGGGCATGGCACAGGTCTTGTTGTGCACGAAGAACCAAAGCTGGGCGAAAAATCTGAAGACATACTACAAAATGGCATGGTTTTTACGATCGAGCCGGGCATATATATCCCCGGATGGGGTGGCGTCCGCATTGAAGACATGGTAGTGTTAGAAAAGGGCAAAACGCGACTGCTGACGCACGTTTCCAAGTAAAACTAACCTGGGAGGAATTATGATAGGCACAGGGGACTTAAAAAAGGGCCTGACCATTGAAATGGACGGGCAATTATACACTATAGTTGACTGGGAGCATATAAAAACGGGGCGAGGCAGTGCACAGGTGAGGCTCAAGCTGAAGGATTTGCGTGCCGGACACAGCATCGAAAAAACCTTTCAGTCGGGTTCAAAGTTCACACCTGCGCACATTGAAAAGAGACGTTCCAGCTACCTGTATTCGGAAAATGATCTATATTATTTCATGGACACCGAAACTTATGAGCAGACGATGATAAACACCGATCTTCTGGGTGATGGCGTAAATTACATCAAGGATGGCCAGGAGCTGGAGGTTATGGTATACGATGAGAAAGCAATTGGCGTGGAACTGCCCAATTCGGTGCATCTGAATATCACAGATACAGGCCCCAGTTTTAAGGGAGACACAGCTACGGGTGGAAACAAACCGGCTACGCTGGAAACAGGGTTGATTGTGCAAGTACCCATGTTTCTCAACATAGGGGACACCATAAGCGTTGATACAAGAACAGGAACTTATCTCGAAAGAGTTAGTTAGATGCAAATCTACGGTGTAGGTGAGGTAACCTCATACGCTCGCGAACTGTTGGAGAGCAATGAGCGGCTTAGTGACCTCTGGGTCAAGGGCGAAATATCCAACATGTACAAATCGCAGGCCGATCACCTGTACTTCACTGTCAAAGATGGGTCGGGGCAGCTCAAGTGCGTAATGTTCAAGAGCGAACGACCATCAATTGAACTAAAAAATGGCATGGCGGTCATAGTACATGGCCGTCTTTCTTTATATGAGCTAAAAGGCGATCTGCAAATCTATGTTGACCTCATTCAACCGGAAGGTGTGGGTGAACTGCACCTGGCCTTTGAACAACTCAAGGGCAAGCTGGAAAAAGAGGGCTTGTTTGACGAGTCCAGAAAGCGCCAATTACCCGCCTATCCCCGTCGCATAGGGGTTGTTACATCGCCGGTTAGTGCTGCCTACAGAGACGTTGTTAACATCATCACACGGCGCTATCCGCTGGCCGAACTTATAGTAGCGCCGACCATGGTTCAGGGTGACAAAGCCGCACCCGGTATTGTGAACGCGCTATCTGAGCTGAACGGGTCAGACGATATAGACGTAATTATTATGGCAAGGGGAGGAGGATCGCTGGAAGACCTTTGGGCGTTTAACGAGGAGATCGTGGCCAGGGCCGTTTACAGCAGCAACGTACCTATCATCAGCGGTGTTGGACATGAGACTGATTCCACCATTACCGACTACGTTGCTGACAAGCGCGCCCCTACCCCATCGGCGGCGGCAGAGATAGCAGTGCCCGACATAGTCGAAATAAAGGAACGTATCGACTCGTATACAAATACGATATTAAACTTGGCGCAGGACGGATTGACACAGAGGCGTGAAAGGTTAAAATACGTTTATGAAGGTGTTAAAGCACCGGATCTCTCAAGGAGCCGTCAGCGCATAGACGATCTGCTTGACATGACGGGCAGGCAGGTCAGAAGCTCTGTTGCCCTAATCCGGTCCGAACTAAGTGCGTCTACATCGCAACTTAAGTCTCTTGATCCCATGGGAACGCTTAAACGAGGCTATGCCATAGTCCAGAAGGCATCAGGCAAGATTGTTACCCGTACTGGCGATGTGCGCGGCGGAGAGGCACTCATCTTGCAGGTAAGCGATGGACAGATAAAAGGAAAGGTAACGGGTAAAAGAAGTGATGGACACCAAGGAACCCTCATTTGAACAACTTCTAACCAAACTTGAAGAAGTGGTGAGCAAGCTGGATGCCGGGGACCTTACTCTTGAGCAGTCTTTGGCCCTCTACGAGGAGGGCATGAAGCTGAGCAAACAATGTAACCAGCTTCTTAACGCAGCGGAGCTAAAGATATCCAAGCTGCAAACAGCATTTGACGAAACCGAGTGATTGTTAGTAAATAGAAACGAATTAATGGAGACATGCGCCATATGTTAAAGGCTGACCTTCATTTACATAGCCAGTATTCAGGGGATTCCCACAGCTCGCTTGAGGACATTGTAAGTCAGTGCGTTGCTACTGGAGTCAACTGTCTTGCGCTTACAGACCACAACAGTATAGAAGGGGCTGTTTTGCTCAAAGAAATGGCTCCGTTTACAGTGATAGTAGGTGAGGAGATCAGAACGTCCCGTGGCGAGATTATCGGGCTGTTTTTGACAAAGCGGGTGCCACCGGACCTAACGCCACAAGAAACTGTAAAACGCATTAAAGCCCAAGGCGGGTTGGTACTTATTCCACATCCGTTTGATAGCCACTTCAGGCCATCGGCAATTGAACGTTCAGCGCTGGAATCGATCGTGAAGGACATTGATATAATCGAGGTTTTCAACTCACATACGGTATTTCCGGGAGATTCGGCAAAAGCGTATAGATTTGCTAAAAAGCACAGGCTTCTGGGAAGTGCTGGTAGCGACGCACATACGGTAGTCGAGATAGGATCTTCGTATATAGAGATGCCCGAATTTGCAGGTGCCGAAGGGTTTAAGAAATCCCTGATGAAAGCAACTATAAACGGGCACATTGCCAACCCCTTTCACCGCCTTGTATCGGTGATGCGCAAGGCATCCAAGAAGATAAGGAAGCGGTTATGTATAGGATAGGCTGGTTTTCTTCGGGACGTGGTGCCGGTTCGCGTGCTCTGCTTACTACCGCGATGGATAATATCTTATCAGGCAACATAAAGGCGAAAATAGGTTTTGTTTTCTGCAATCGCGAACCGGGGCAGGCAGACGAGACTGATAAATTCCACAGACTGGTTAAATCTTACGGTATCCCTCTTATCTACTGCTCATCCAAACAGTTTGAGCCAAAACTACGAAAGGCTGATATTAATCAGTGGCGTGCGGCATACGACAAGGAAGTTATACGTGCTCTTGATGGATATGAGGCTGATTTGTGTGTGCTTGCCGGATACATGCTGGTTACAGGACCGGAAATGTGCAGCAAATATAACCTTCTCAACCTGCATCCGGCGGTTCCTGGCGGACCCAAGGGCACATGGAAAGAGGTTATCTGGCAGCTTATTGATGAAGGTGCATCTGAGACGGGCATCATGATGCACCAGGCGACACCAGAGCTGGACGAAGGCCCACCTGTTACCTGCTGCCAGTTCTCTATACGAGGGCCGCTGTTTGATGGTTATTGGGAGCAGATAAGGGGAAAGTCCATATCTGAAATACAGGCAGGCATCGGCGAAGAAAACAGCCTGTTTGAGGCCATCCGCAAGTATGGACTGATGCGTGAATACCCGCTGATAGTTTCTACTATAAAGGCGTTTTGCGAAGGGCGCGTCAGGATCGAAAATGACAGTGTGGTTGACAGTAACGGAAAGACAATTCAGGCCTATGATCTGTCAAAAGAAATAGACGACGGTTTAAAAATGCAAGGGCTGATATAAACTGCGCTTCATATCTAATTGATTAGCGGTTACCTCTTGAACACATCCAGCTTCATATGTTCGGCGCTAGAGTCCAACTTGCACTTGGGGCATAGATTGGTGAATTCCTCGGGGCGATGGTTCTTATCAAGCATATGTTTATAGGCCGATACCGTTCGCACAGGCAGGTAGTAAGTGCCACAGCGATCGCAATGAGCCGCATTCTCTGAATGTCCTTCGGCGATAGCTTTTTCCCTGGCATCTTTTATGAAGTCGGAGAACTTAACGCCTGCAGGGCAAACTTCCTCGCACAACTTGCAGTTCAGGCAATTCCATATGTCCTCACCATCGACCACATCCTGCTCCAGTATGACTTTTCTGATAATACCTCTGGAGGAAAAACCATAGGTGAAATCATCGTATATAACGTTCATGGGGCAGGCAGCAACACACTTGCCGCACTCTACGCAGTAATATAACTTGTACTCGTGTATCAGTTTATCGATCTTATCTTCCACTAAAACACTCCTCTTTTAGCTTTAGATTTTTTCTACCTTAACTGCGCAAACCTTATATTCAGGTATTTTGGCCACGGGATCAAGTGCAGGGTTTGTGAGCACATTTGCCGCACCCTCCACAAAGTGGAACGGGATAAACACCACTCCCCTGCCAACTTTATTGGTTATCCTGGCCTTTGCCTCAATCTGGCCCCGACGTGAAGCAATTGAGATCTTCTCATCCTCAACTATGCCCTGCTCTTTTGCATCGGACGGATTGACCTCGACATAGGATTCCTTGACTTCTTTATGTAAAGCTGGTGAGTTTCTGGTCATGGTTCCGGTATGGAAATGGAACATCATTCTGCCGGTGGTCAGTTGCATCGGGTAATCATTATCCGGCATCTCGGCCGGTTCTCTGTAGTCAATACTTTTTAGCGCACCCAAGCCGCGTGAGAAGGTGCCGCTATGCAGGAACAAGGTTCCGGGATGATCGGCGGTTGGACATGGCCAGTGCAAGGTTTCGTTTTCGATACGCTCATAGCTGATGCCTGCGTAAATAGGTGTAACGGCCATGATCTCTTTGTACACATCCTCAGGCGAGTTGTAGTCGAAATTGCTGATACCCATCTTCTGGCCCAGCAGCGCGAGTATCTCCCAGTCTGGCTTACTGTCACCTATGGGCTCGATCGCTTTGCGACATCTCTGCACGGTGCGATCGGTATTGGTAATTGTGCCGTCTTTTTCGGCATAAGTTGTGCCCGGCAGCACCACATCTGCAAGCTGGGCAGTCTCGGTCATAAATATGTCCTGCACTACTAAAAAGTCAAGGTTTTCAAGGGCTTCACGTACATGATTTATGTCAGGATCAGATAGCATTGGGTTTTCGGCCATGACGTACATACCCGCAAGTTTGCCATCATGCGCGTTGTTCATCATTTCCATGATGGTCTGGCCCACCTTGCCGTCCAGCTTCACACCCCACGCTTTTTCAAACTTGGCGCGCAGTTCGTCATTAATAACTGCCTGATAGCCGGTAAACACGTTGGGTAGCGCTCCTAAGTCGCAGGCGCCCTGCACGTTGTTCTGACCTCTGAGCGGGTTAACGCCGGTGCTTCTTTTGCCCACGTTGCCGGTAACCATGGCCAGATTTGCCAGTGACATAACGTTATCTGTGCCGCTTATGTGCTGGGTTATGCCCATGCAATATACAATGGACCCGTTTTCAGCTTTGGCATATGCTTCGGCGATCTGCTTGATAGTAGCTGCCGGTATGCCGGAAATCTGCTCTATCTTGTCCGGGGTATAATCGGCAACCTTGGCTTTGAGCTCTTCAAAGCCCTCGGTACGACCTGAGACAAACTCTTTGTCGTACCAGCCTTCGGAAATGATCACGTTTATCAGACCGTTCAACCATGCAACGTCACTGCCCAGGTTTTGACGTGCATAAATATCTGCAAGGTCGCCTATTTGCGTTTTGCGGGGATCGATCACGATAACTTTGGCGCCTTTTTCTTGTGCGCGCAGTATTCTGTTAGCTATAAGCGGATGGTTTTCCGTTGTATTGGAACCTGTGATCAGAATACAATCGGCATCCTCAAACTCGTCAATCGAGTTGGTCATTGCACCGCTGCCAAAGGAGGCGACCAGACCGGCCACCGTTGGTGAATGTCAGAGCCGGGCACAATGATCTACGTTGTTTGTGCCCATTACCCCCCTTGATAATTTCATCAGCAGGTAGTTTTCTTCATTGGTGCACTTAGCCGAGCTCAAAAATCCAAAAGAGTCTGGCCCGGTTTTTTCTTTAATCTCAAGCATACGCTTTGCGGTATAATCCAGCGCCTCATCCCAGCTGACTTCTTCAAACCTTCCACTTTTCTTGATAAGCGGTTTGGTCAGCCTTTTTTCATCGTGTACGAACTGATGGGCATTCCAGCCCTTGATACACAGCGTACCCTTGCTTACGGGATGGGTTTTGCACGGCACGACTCCCACAGCCTTGCCATCGATGACCTGAAGGTAGAAGTTACAGCCGCAGCCGCAATAAGGACAGGTTGTTAATACAAAATCGCAGTTCAAGCTGTCTCCTCCCGAATTGGATCTTCCTCCAGTGATGTCACCAGTGGCGACTTGCGATCAATTTCTGCGCCGGGTATATAGTCAAACAATTCGTTGAACTCGTTTCTGATAAGGGCGTACAGCGATGTAAGCGGAATATCCATAGGGCAGGAATTCTGGCACTCGCCACACTCAACACACTTGTCGCTCAAGTGATATGCCCTGATAAGATGGAATATGGGAAACGGTGGCGGTATCTCACCAGCTTTGACCCATGAATCATCTTCTAAAATACATTCCTCGCATATACAAAGCGGACAGGCATTACGGCAACCGTAGCATTTAATGCACTTGTCAAAGGCCTGTTTCCAGAAGATCAAACGATCATCGTAACTCTTGCCTTTAAGCTCGGCAAGCAGATCAGTAGATGCAACGCCGTCAACCTTATTTCCAACATCTATGTTTGCCGGATAGGGATTTGCACACTCACACTCAGTGGCCTCGTCTGCAGTGCACGCCAGCCCTATGATTTGAACGTTATTGAGATCAATCTGGCCTCTTTTTGCCAGTTCAACCAGCGCCCTGTCATCACAGCCTCTGGCCACTACTGCCAGCTTCATATCCGGTTGTGCGGCCTGGATAGACTTAAGTATCGGGCCCATGGAGTACTTTGGCCACAGGGCAAGACTGTCCAGACTATCGCCCTTCTTATACAGATATGGCTGAACATTGGCATGAACATTAGCCAAAGCCAGAACAGCATCTGCTCTTCCACTGTCTAGTAAATCAACTACTAATTGGCGAACCTTATCTATCAACCTTTACTCCTTGATAAGCACCGATAGGGGTTGGTCCCAGTTCTTTTATACGGTCAACGAATTTGATAACCACGTCCTGGAATTTGACTCCCTCTGATGCGGAGACCCAATCCAGATACAGCCTGTTTGGATTTATGCCCATTGTACCCAGAAGTTTTGCCAGAATAGCAAAACGTTTTTTAGTACGATGGTTTCCGTCGATGTAATGGCAGTCGCCGATATGACAACCAAGAACCATAACACCATCCATGCCGGAAGACAGCGCCTTTATAACCCATTCGGGCGAGACGCGGCCTGAGCACATAACACGGATCACTCGTAGATTGTGCGGCATTTGCAGCCGTGATACACCGGCCAGATCGGCGCCGGCATATGAACACCAATTGCAGCAAAAGGCAAGTAATTTGGGCTGAAAACCGTTGTTACTCAATTCCACCAACCTCCGCAAGAGTGTTTATCATGGACAGGATTTGTTGATCGGTACAACCCTTTTGTTGTATGGCGCCGGACGGACAGGTTGCCACACACGTTCCGCAGCCTTTGCACATGGCTTCGTTTACCTGAGCGTGGACTCTGCCATCACTGTCCATTACGGTAATTGCGCTAAACGGGCATGCCAGCATGCATGTCCCGCAGGCAACGCACTGCTCTATATTTACGTATGATGTTATTGCTTCCACCTTTATCTTGCCGCTGCTCATCGGTATAGCAGCCTTTGCCGCTGCCGCATAACCCTGCGATATACTCTCGGCAATATCAACAGGCCAGCGCGCCGAGCCAGCTATGTAAACACCATCGGTGGCAAATTCCACCGGGCGCAGCTTAACATGTGCCTCGAGGAAGAACATCCCATCACCCAGAGGGACTTTGAGCATCTTTGAAACAGGCTCGTTGTCTCTGGCTGAAACCAGCGGCGTGGTCAGAACAACCAGATCGCAGGCAACATCAAGGTGGCTATCGGTTAGCTCATCGTGAATCTTGACATGCTCGACCTTATCCTTGCCGATAACCTCAGGCGGATTCGCAAAGTCATATCTAAGGAACAGTACTCCGGCTTCCATTGCCTTCCTGTAGTATTCCTCAAACTCAACGCCGTAAGCCATCAGGTCATGATGTAAAACGATAACCCTGGATTTTGGATTGGCCTCTTTTAGTATCCACGCATTCTTGACCGCGGTCATGCAACAGAACCTTGAGCAATACGATCTCTCGGCATTGCGGCAGCCAACGCAGTTAATTATGGCAATACCTTTGATATGGTGAAGCCACTTTTCATCTTTTTTGAGCCTGCCCTCAAGTTCCAGTTGAGTAACGACATTTTCCAGTTCACCATAGTGGTGATAGCCAACGGGCTTGAGCTCTTGCGCACCGGTAGCAACAATGATCGTTCCTACTTTAACCTCGCTGTCTGCGCCATTTTCGTCAATTGTTATATCGAAATCGCCGATAAATCCCTTGACGTCATTGATAAGGGCTGGCATGTGAAGTTTTATGTTTTTATGGGCTTTTACCTTGTCAATTATAGGGGTAATTACTTTATGAGCATCTGCGTTTGTGGGAAAAAGCTTGTGCACTCCCTTAAGCAAACCCCCAAGCTCATTTTCCCGCTCGACCAGATGTACTTCGTATCCCTGATTGGCCAGACTTAAGGCCGAGGTCATGCCGGCAATGCCGCCGCCGACGACCATTGACGATCCGAAAACATCACCCTCATACTCCTGCTGAGGATCAAGGTACTGCACCTTGGATATGCCCATGGCAACCAGATCCTTGGCCTTCTGGGTAGCATCTTCTTTTTCCTGCATATGTATCCAGGAGCAATGCTCCCTGATATTAACAAACTCAAATAGATATCTGTTCAAGCCTGCTTCTTCGCAGGTATTTTTGAACAGAGGCTCATGCGTGCGTGGGGTACAGGCAGCAACCACCACTCGATTCAGTTTATGTTCTTCTATCTTTTCTCTGATAGACGCGAGGCCGCCCTCGGAGCATGTATACAGGTTGGTTTCTGCCCACACCACATTTGGCAGTGTTTTGGCATACTGGGCCACGGCGGACACATCTACCACACCTCCGATATTGGTGCCGCAGTGACAAACAAAAACGCCTACGCGTGCATCTGACATCTACTTAACCTCCGCCAGATATTCAGCTACTCTGGCAGCGCATCCTGAGGCTTGAATAACCGAATCAGGAATATCCTGCGGGCTCTGACAGAAACCACAGGCAAATATCCCATCTTTGTCCGTATCCATGGGATTAAACAGTTTGTCCGGTACATTTATAAAGCCGCAACCGTCAAGCCCTACGCCCAGAATATCGGAAATATCCTTATGGCTTGCAGAAGGCACCAGCGCCTGACAAAGAACAACCATATCGACTTCCATCTGCTTTACTTTACGCTCGACGGTGTCGTCATAGTAAATAACCGGATTCTTGGTTTCCTCATCCTCCATGATCTTTGAGGGGCGGCTTCTGATATATTCCACGTCGTATTGCGCATGGGCTCTTTGCACGTATTCCTGGAAGCGCTTGCCCACAGCACGCATATCGGTATAGAAGATGTAGGGCTTTAGATCAGGGTAATGCTCGTTGGCTAGTATTGCCTCTTTTGTGGCGTGCATACAGCAAACACTGGAGCAATACGGATTGTTGTGCCAGTCACGCGAACCAACGCACTGAATGAAGGCCAGCCTTTTGGGAATCTGGCTGTCTGACGGCCTCTCAAGATGTCCGCTGGTAGGACCGGAGGCACATATCAGGCGCTCAAACTGCATGGCGGTGATCACGTTTTTGATACTGCCATAGCCATATTCCTTCATTGCCGATATGTCGTACAGATCGAAGCCTGTTGCCAAAACAATGGCCCCAACATCAAGCTCTAATATCTCTTCTTTTTGATTGTAATCAATCGCACCCGCCTGACACACCTTTTCACACAGTCCGCATTTACCATTAATGATATAGCGACATATTTCGGCATCAATAACGGCCTTGCGGGGAACGGCCTGTGCAAACGGGATATAAATGGCTTTTCTTTGGTCGATCTTCTGGTTAAATTCGTTGGCTGTTTTAGTGGCGCATTTTGCTATGCAGTCTTCACAACCGGTGCACTTATCAATATCTACGTAGCGGGGCTTTTTAAGAATCTTGACTTTGTAGCCACCGAACTTGTCGGGTTTTACATCTTGCAGTTCGGCATAGGTCACAAGCTCAACGTTTTCATGGCGAACGCATTCGATCATCTTGGGAGCAAGTATACATATAGAGCAATCATTGGTGGGAAACGTCTTGTCCAACTGAGCCATACGACCGCCAATGGCCGCCGTTTTCTCGACCAGATAAACCTTGTAGCCCATACTACCCAGATCGATACTGGCCTGTATTCCCGCTATTCCGCCGCCGACAACAATAACCGACTTTTTATCCATTACGTTATACCCTTTAGATCTAACTCTAGCAAAGCCGCTTTTAAATTTAACCAACAATTATTGCAAAATAAAAAAGACTCTAGAAGCTTTACGTTACCTAGAGTCTTTTTATAGGGTCACATACAATAACATCCTTACTTAATTTTAAAGCTCACCCTCCATTTGTATGAAGGCCTGTTTCAGGATAGATTCATGTTACAACTTGTACTTGCTTGTGTATTTTACTTAAGTTCGATCTCCTTGCCCGGAGTTCCCAGGATATATGACGGCTCTTTATCCAAGCCAAGACGTTTGATTGTTTCTTTAGTTGGATGGCCTTCGCTGTCACAACCATGCAACTCGTAGAACTCATCAAGCATGATTTCAAACTTATCGCGGTCAATGGTCTTGCCCCTTGCCTTAGGCATACCCATAGTTGTGGGTACGTCATAGTAACGATCGGCTAGGTGATCATCTTTTCTGCCAAATCCACGGCTCTTGTTAAACAAGCGCTCAATTATATGGATTCTCTCACCGATGGTCCACATCTCTTCGTTGCTTAGCTCAAGACCTGTGTTGATCTTAAGTGTGTAAGGCATATCCGGCTGTCCACCCATACCACAGTTACCTATGGTGTCATGCGTGGCGGCTGATATCTCATGATGCCACACCATTCTGGGTTTACCCATGTAGGAGTTAAAGTCGGTTGTCTGCTCACCGCCATACATTCTCTCAAGAACATCCTTCGGTAAACCGAACAGGTCCGGTACGGGACGACCACGCAGGTGATCGGAACCACGTGTGGCAACAGCCACGTTCAATGCCAGAGACGGTGTTGGGCGCTCATCTGACTGCAGGTTGCTCATACCTTTTACCTGTACCAGGTAGTAAGCAGAGTTTTTGCCGATTTTCTCGGCAGCTCTTAAGGGGCCTTCGGCAAGTATATCACCCAAACCCTCTCTAAAGGTTATCTGTCTGACCAGCTCATATATAACCTCGGGGTCGCCCCACTTGAGGTCAAGCCCGCCGGTATCTTCTTTGGTTAGTATTCCAAGCTCATAAAGCTCCATGGCCCAGCCGATCATACTACCGGCCTCAAGGTTGTCGACACCCCATTTGTTTACAAGGTCGTCAGCGGCCAGACACACATCCATTTTAACGTTACCGATCTCAGTTCCCATGGAACCAAGCGATGTGTACTCGGGACCAACGCCGTAGTGTCCTTTATACGGGCCCTCCGGCACCTTCCACCTGTGACGACAGTGAATCTGGCAACCGTAACAGGCCTCGCGACCAACGGTGTACCTGTCCATGGACTCTACTTCAAGATCATCTGCATATAGCATCTGGTTCTGTTTAAAGTTATAGGCCCTGATCAGGCCAACGGTGTTGGTATTACCGAAATAGATACCTTTACCAAACCGCAGAAGTGTTTTTACCATGCGGCGCTCTCTGGCCTTGGCAACCTCGGATTTCCAGTTAGCCAACGCCTCTTCAGGCTGATGAAGCGGTAGATCCTGTGTTCCTCTGGCGGCAACACACTTCAGGTTCTTGGAACCCATAAGTGCGCCCATGCCAGTTCTACCAGCCGATGATTTAAGGCCGGTCCTGACGTTGGCGTATCTGACCAGGTTTTCACCCGCCTGGCCTATCATCGCTGCGCTGATATCTGCATCCTTGTGCTTTTCACGTATTCTCTCGATGCAATCCGAGGTGTCTGTTCCCCAGATATATTTAGCATCCAATATCTCGATTTCATCATCATGCACATACAAATAAACAGGTTTTTCGGCTTTTCCGGTAACTGCTATGGTATCAAAACCGGAATACCTCATCTCTACACCAAAAAAACCGCCCATGTTACTGTCACCAACTGCTCCTGTGAGAGGAGATAGCCCCGATACCTGCGTTCTTCCACAAGACGGAACAAGCATACCACCCAGCACACCGCAGGAAATAAACCACCAGTTCCTGGGATCAAAGGCGTCTATTCCCTTGGGTGTAAGCGTATGCATAAGATACATATTAAAACCACGGCTGCCGATAAGGAACTTGCGCATATCCTCTGTGATATACTCTTTGCGGATCTCGCCGGTGGTCAGGTTCACATAACCTATTTTCTGATTGCTAATACTCATTGTCATAGTAAATAAACTCCACCTTTTATTAGGTTTCTATTAATTAAATATTTACTTTTTGCCTGTGCCATACGGATCTTTTTTGATGGGATTGCCATCGTCGTCGAGCTCACCGGGCCACCCTTTAGGCCAGGTAAGTCCGGCAGGTGGCATTGCATCCCACACTGCTCCACGAACTCTGGGCTGATCCGGCGTAGGCCAGGAAATGCGATAG
This sequence comes from Chloroflexota bacterium, assembly GCA_018648325.1. Lineage (GTDB taxonomy): Bacteria > Chloroflexota > Dehalococcoidia > JABGRK01 > JABGRK01 > JABGRK01. The sequence continues at coordinate 193,075 of JABGRK010000011.1, read as the reverse complement.
CGCATGCCGCAGAAAGGACACTCAAACGTTTCAGCGCCCTTGGGAACAGTAACGCGCTCTTGACAGCTTGAACATCTTACCGAGCGTACCGGCCGCCAATATCCACTGGCGGTTTTTTCCATCTCAACGCCCTTTTGCTTGGCTACATCCACATCCTGACTGGTACGATGGCGGGCCTCTGAAGCTTTCTTGCTCTTGTCAACCTTCATCTTACGACCCAGCAGATCGGTGTATTCTTCCTGATCTTTTTTGACCTCTACACCGTGTATAGTTACTGTTTCTTCGTCTTTATTATCTTTTTTTGGGGGATTAAATCCCTTTGCCATATCTTACGCTCCTTATAAGGCTGCTTTTTATAAAGGACTCATTCAAGCTTAGGGCATGGGATGCCCGACCTCGGGGCCGATTGCCTCTTTCTGTTCTTTTCTTAAGACATAGCCCTTGCTGGCTGCATCACGCTGCTTGTTTGCGTTGGCCATATTGGCATCGACATAGGTAACCGCATGCGTATCGCAGATAGCAACACACTGTGGGTCACCGTGACACTGGTCACATTTTGAGACTTTGTGGCCCCTGACATCGTACTTCATTGCGCCAAACGGGCATGAGAGCACGCACATTTTGCATACTATGCACTTGTCATGGTCTATAGTATTTGTACCAAGTTCCTCATCACGACTGATAGCCCTTACCGGACATACCGCTGCACATGGTGCATCTTCGCACTGCTGGCAAAGCATCGGTATTTCAAAGCATTCCTGCTCCCACTTCACTATGTGTATTCTGGCTCGTGACGGATTGGAAACACCCAGATGTTTTACCGAACACACCATCTCGCATGTTCTGCATCCGGTGCATTTTGTTGGATCAACAAGTATAATCTTTTGCACGGCTTTTCCTCCTTACTTCGCTGCTATTCTAACTGAATTAGGCTGAAAGGTCAATATTAAACGAACGTAGTTTTACCTAAAAACATAAGCTTTTTCCCCTACAAAAATTTCGTTACATCAATACATTAAGAGGGGATATACGAATACTGATTTACTTTTTCTCTTTCTTTTCCGGCTTGATAAGAATCTCATCAACAAGATTGTACTCAACGGCCTGCTCGGCTGTGAGATAATAGTCTCTGTCGGAATCACGAGCGATTTTCTCTACTGTCTGACCGGTATGCTTTGACAGGATTTCACGCAGTATATCCTGCATGCGCAGAATCTCTTTAGCGGCGATCTCTATATCTGCCGCCTGACCCTGTGCGCCACCGATAGGCTGGTGCATATGAACTGTGGAATTGGGCAATGCATAGCGCTTGCCCGTAGCTCCGGCACAAAGCAGTACGGTGCCCATACTGGCCGCCATACCAACGCAGATGGTGCTGACCTTGGGCCTGATAAGCTGCATAGTGTCATATATTGCCAAACCTGCGGTTATTACACCGCCGGGACTGTGAATGTACAGGCTTATATCTCTATCAGGGTCTTCCCTGTCCAGATAGAGAAGCTGGGCAATGATAAGATTGGCGATCTGGTCGTTTATGGCTGTGCCCAGGAATATGATGCGCTCCTTGAGCAGCAGGGAGTAGATGTCAAACGATCTCTCTCCTCTGGCACCGGACTCTATGACCATGGGGATTATGTTACTCGGCTGCATCTTTGACCTCCTTTTTAGCTTTAGCAGGGCTCTTTTTCTTTGCTGGTACTTTCACTGCTTTGCTTGTTGCTATTTCAACCAAACGCTCCAGCGTCTTTTTGGTACGTAATGATCTCATGACCGAGGCTCTGGCTACAGGATTTTCAAATGCTTCCCGGAAGCGCTTGGCTTCATTTTCATCTGCAGGAATCATTTTTTCCAGTTCGGCAGTTAGTTCCTCATCAACAACCTCGATCTTTTCATCTTCGGAAACCTGAGATAGAACAAGAGAACCCTTGACCTTTCTAATAGCCATGGGCTCCATTTCCGCCTTGAGATCGTCAACGGTTTTATTAACATGCTTCAAGTAGTCATCAAGATTTACCTGTGCCTGTGCAAGCTGATTTCTTTGTTCATCCAGCATCATTTCGACTTCGCGATCCTTCATAACCGGAGGATACTCGATGGTAGCCTGCTCAACGATGGCGTTAACGATATTTTCCTCATGCTGCATTCTGGACTGATCTACTGCCCTTGTTTTGAGATCTTCCTGTATGTTTTCTTTAAGTTTATCTACGCTATCGGAACCGACAACCTTAGCAAAGTCATCGTTTAGCTCTGGCAGATGCTTCTCTTTTATCTCACTTATTGCGACATCAAAGGTGATTTCCTTACCGGCGAAAAGCTGGTTTCCAAAATCCTCGGGGACGGACAAAGAAAAGTTTTTCTTGTCACCTTTCTTTTGCTCCACAAGTTGCTCGGCGAATCCCGGTGCGGGTGCTTGGGACTCCGGTAATATCTGGTACTGGCGTCCCTCTTCTTTGCCCAGCGAAGTTCCTTCGTGGCTGGCCTCGACATCGACAGTGAGCATGTCATCCCACTTGGTATCCCTGTCAACGGGCTCCCATGCGGCCTGTGCGTTGCGCAACTGGTCTATTACACCAGTTATCTGCTCCTGCGTGATTTCAGCGACGTCTGCTTCAATACGAACGTTTTTGTAGTCGCCTAGCTTAACTGTAGGACGAACGGGTATGGTGGCCTTGAATGTGATGGGATCGATCTGGGTGATCTCTATCTGGGGCTGGTCAATAGCATCGATTTTCTGCTCTTCAATCGCCTTGCCATAAATGGCACTCAGATCGTTGTTCATTATATCGTCAAGAAAAGCGCCTCTGCCTACATACTGCTCCAATACGCTGCGCGGGGTTTTTCCTTTACGAAATCCGGGGATATTTACTTTTTTTACCAGCCTCTTGTAGGCTTTTTCTGAATAGAGTTCTATTTCTGCGGGTTCCAGTTCAACATTCAACTCAACCTGACTATCAGGGACCTTTTCTGAAGTAACTTTCACGTTTACACAACTCCCTTAATTCTTAGTTCAAATTATAGCATAGCTACGTTTGCAAAAACAATTTTAGTCATAGCTGCAAATTAATTGGTATCACGAGCATGGCAGGCCTGCTTAAATTTTAGCAAAGTGACCCCAAATACGCAACAAAGACAATGCAAAGTTCAAACGTATTTGTTTTTATTAAGGCCAGTTTGTTAAACTATAGGTAAGAGAAGTAACAAATTTTTTTATATAAATTGATGTGATTGATACTTGAAACGGAGAGATGATATGAGTAATTTTGCAGAACAAACGTACAAAATGAATACTGATAATATGAAGGGCTACTCTTACGATATGGGTCCGGCCAGACCCCCCAGCGAGGGTGCGGCGCGATCACTGCTACTTAGGTTTACCCGGCGCTGTCCCTGGAACAGGTGCCTTTTTTGTGCCGGAAGACGAGGCCGTGTTGGACAAAAGTTTGAATATAAGTCGGTGGAGGAGATTAAGGGCGACATTGACAGTATTAAAGGGATTTACGATCAGATAAAGGCGGCATCCGTTAAACTTGGGCACGACGGAAAGGTAAATAACACTGTCTTGAGAGCGATACTTAGAGGTAATCCTGATATCTACGGAGATTCGGTTGACTCTCAAGAGATCGAGAACAGGTACCAGGCGCTGGTACACATTGGCAACTGGATTGATTCCGGCGAGAAAACGATGTTCATCCAGGACTCCAACAGCATTATTATGCACACGCGTGATCTTGTTCCAGCACTGCAGTATCTCAAAAAGACCTTCCCTAAAATCGAGCGCATTACCACATATGCAATGGCCAAGTCCATAAGCAAAAAGACGCAGGAAGAGATGAATGCGTTGCATGAGGCAGGACTTTCCAGAGTACACATAGGGCTTGAGTCCGGATCGGACGATGTGCTTGCCTATATGCAAAAGGGTGCCACCTCTGCTCAGCAGATAGATGCCGGGCAAAAAGCGGTTCGAGCCGGACTTGAAGTATCTGAATACATGATGCCCGGGTTAGGCGGTAAAAAGTGGTCACGAGAGAACGCACTGGAATCTGCGCGAGTGCTCAACGAGATCGGGGATGCCGATTTTATCAGATTACGTACGCTCAAGATTCGCAAAGGCACGCCGCTGTACGAGGAATATAAGGCTGGCAACTTTGTACTAGCTACCGAGGACGAGATGATAGATGAGATTGAGCTTATGGTCCAGAACCTGAACTGTAATTCATACCTGATTAGCGATCATATTGATAACCTGATTTTTGAAATCGAAGGTCAATTGCCTCAGGATAAAGATAAGATTCTCAAGGTTATAGCCGACTACAAGTCAATGTCTGCCAAAGAGAGGCACAGCTATAAATTACGCAAGTACTCAGGGCACTACCGGGGCTATGGCAATCCCAGTGCCGAGATTGATCAACTCATTGAAAATGCATGGAGCAGTGTGGAGGGTAACAAGCCTGATGCTGAAGCAAAAGTAGAGGAAGCTATTTTAGCTATGTTTAACTACCAGAGTTTCACGACTTAAGGTAAGTGCTAGACCAGATCCTTGAGATATCTTGCCAGTGAAATATGTACTATAGTTAAAATGACTGCGGTTATCACTATCGTTAAGCCAACCCACCATGACCAGCCGCTGATAGCAACACCCAGCGCTATACCACATGCAGGAGGGTGTTCAGTATCAGTAACAACCATCAGGAGCATGGCAACACCCACAACAGCGGCATACACGGCAATTGTAGGTAAGAACGTCTCATGCGGAATAGCCAGGGAAAGAGAACCAACGGCAAGTCCTATGAGATAACCGCCGATAAGAGATCTGGGTTGCGCTGTAACCGCTTTGGGCATGGCAAAAACGATGAAGGTGCTTGCACCGATCGACGTAGTGATAACCATCTCCTCATCGTTAAAAACCCATAGCACCAACATAAAGCACAGCGCGGCAAGAACGCTTTGGATAAGATAGTGATGCCACTGTTGTTTAAACTCACTGTCTATCTTAATAAGACTGTTTTTGATTCTTCTTATTAATTTGACTACTGGCTTAGTCGGGTTGGATTCAGATGTTTCAGATGGCATATATCATTCTCTAGTTACGTATTTTCAACCAATCATACTATATCTACTGCTTCGCATGCTACTATTGGTTGGGCTTTGCATAAAAAACAGGTGCTACTACTTATCAGTTGGTTGCAGCAGGGCAAATCCGGTATCCTCGTCCATTATCCGCGCCATATCAATCCCTGTGATCTCATATAGAATGGCTTCGGCAACAACCCATGTTTTCACGCCCGGCCTTAGACACCCTGTCATTGTATGCCCTGATCTGCCCAGCGCACCGTGTATGTGCAGTTGCGCTTTGCCATTGGGCCCCGGCACCATCACACCAACGCCTACCACCTCATGAGCGCCGTCTACGGGCAGCAGCATCGGATCAGGAGGCCTGGCGTCAGATACGCGAGGGCCGGTAACTATTTGCCCCCCACCTATGCCGCCAACCAGAACCACTTGCCCGGCTTTTACGCCGTTATCATCGGCAAACGTTTCAAGACAATCCGGCAACTTGTCGCCATCCTCAAGTCTGATAACGAAAACCCTGCCGATCTTACCTTCTCTTGCTTTCATAACTATTATATCTCCCATCTATAACTGAACATTGCCTGTGCGACATTTTACCAGCCATTATATTATGAGCGCAATATAGCGAATACGTGAGCTTTTAAAATATTGCTTTGCAGATAACTCAGTGCTATACTGCCATACTGAGTACATACAGTTTTTATCCGGAAGGTAACGCAAGGAGTAAGCCCATGGAACAGAGAAAAAGAATTGGTATTTTAACCAGTGGCGGTGACTGCCCCGGCCTTAATGCAGCAATCAGAGCGGTTGCCAAAACAGCGATTGCTTCCGGTTACGATGCCATTGGTATAATAAGAGGCTGGCAGGGTCTGCTGGGCGAGAAAAGCAATATAATACTGCTGGATCGCATTAATACCTCTGGTATTATTGACAGGGGCGGCACGATACTAAGTACATCACGTACAAGCCCTTTTGATATTAAGGACGGGCCTCAGCAGGTAATCAATTCGGTAAAAAGGCTGGGACTTGATGGGCTGATAGTACTTGGTGGCGACGGCACACTGAACTGTTCGCTTGAAATGTATGAACTGGGACTGCCTATTATTGGTATTCCCAAGACGATAGATAACGATGTTAGGGGCACAGAGTACTGCATTGGGTTTCAAACTGCGGTGCAGGTAGCAACAGATGCGCTGGACAGGCTCAGGTCCACCGCTGCCAGCCATCACCGCGTTATGATTCTTGAGGTTATGGGACGTAACGCCGGATGGATAGCTACTTACGCCGGTATGGCCAACGGTGCTGATTACATTCTGATTCCCGAGATAGTCATGGACGACAAAAAAATAGGTACACTTATTGAAATGCTGACGGCCAGAAACAAGCGGGGCATCAGCTTTAGTATAATCGTGGTGGCCGAAGGAACTGTTATTGACGGCACTAAATACAGCTACAATGTGGATGGCAAAACGTCCAAACTGGGTGGCGTTGGCCGCTATTTGGCTGAGATCATCTCAGAACGAACAGATTTTAATACCAGATTCTCAGCTCTGGGATATGTACAACGAGGCGGAACACCAGTAGCTTACGACCGGTCGCTGGCAACACACTTTGGTGTAAAGGCCATGCAAATAGCCAAGGAAGGCAAATACGGCAGACTAATTGCCCTTAAAAACAACAAGGTCAGGGACGTTCCGCTGGAGGATGTACGGGGTGGCATAAGGCCATGTAGTCTTAAAATTTATAATATAGCCGAAAAATTCTTCGGTTAGGAGAAGCAAATTATGAAAACTGAACTTCAGAGGATAATGCCAAATGACAGGGCAATGATACTTGCCTACGACCAGGGCCTTGAGCATGGACCAAGGGATTTTACTAAAAACCCGCGCAGCACTGATCTGCTTTATATTCTGGATATCGCCCAAAAGGGTAATTTTACAGGGCTGGTACTGCACGCAGGCCTTGCCGAAAAATACAAAAACGAGATCAAGGAAGCGGATGTGCCGCTGATTTTCAAACTGAACGGAAAATCAGAGCTGTACACTGATGATGATCCCTACTCTCCGCAGCTGTACTCAGTTGAAGACGCCATTGCACTGGGGGCAACCGCAGTCGGCTATACTGTATACACCGGCTCGAAGTACGAGACCCAAATGAACAAGGAATTCGCTGGCATCGTCAGAAAGGCGCACGCCAAGGGTATTCCTGTTATCGGCTGGATGTATCCCAGGGGTAGCTCGATCATGAACAAAACATCTACTTCAACTACGCTTAAAGCAGCACTCAAAGAGATGGAAGGCACCAAGCTTGCCATTGATGAAACACCGTCGATAGTGGCCTATGCGGCAAGAGTTGGACTGGAACTGGGTGCAGACATAGTCAAGGTGAAATACACCGGTTCGGTAGAGAGTTTTAAGCATGTGGTTGATGCGGCTTATCCGACAAAGGTGGTTATGTCCGGTGGCTCGATGACCAATACAGACGATGAGTTTCTGGGAACGGTGGGCGACATACTTCAGTCCGGTGCAGTTGGCATTGCCGTGGGACGAAATATATGGCAGAGACAGGAGCCACTGATACTTGGTAAGAAGCTAGAAAAACTTATCCTGGGTTCCTGATCTAAAAAGATCGTTAACTATTATATCAAACCGGGCTTTATCTATACCTTCTATAGATATCTGTTTATTTCTGCTGGTAAGCCCTTTTTCTATATCGATTGAGCTTTTACTGATACCAAGGACTTTGCTTAGATATGCAATAAGCTCTTTGTTTGCTTTACCGTCGACAGGGGGAGCTGCAATCTTTAAGCGCAGCACATCGTCGGTATAATCGGCTATGCTGTTTTTGCGGGCGCCGGGACTTACCTTAACTGAGATTTTTATTGCGTCGTTTGTCATGATTAGTTCCTCATACAAACTTATTCTAACATTATTCCATGTACGCCATAAGAGGCTTTTTATCAACCCCCTCACTCCCCCAAGCTTGGGGGAAAAGAAACGATGGATTGGGGGACACCCCCAAATCCCCCGGCAGGACAAGGTCCTGCACCTTTTTTTTCATATTTTGTGCTTGGTGAAAATAAAAAAGCGTGCCATTTTCAGACACGCTTCATATTATGTTAACTATGTTGCTTCCCTATTAATTGCTGGTCGGGGTGGCCGGACTCGAACCGGCGACCTCATGCTCCCAAAGCATGCGCGCTAGCCAACTGCGCCACACCCCGCTAGATTAAAAAGCGCAGCCTCTACTTAAACTTAAGCGCTGCAACTACGGCAAACAGCTACATCGACATCAATGCCGTATGTATTTTTTATGTGATCCAACTGAACCTGAGGTGCAAGGTAATTGCCACAGGTTTTGCATTTGGCAATCTCGAACTTGCCGTCCCAGTTCTTTATAGTCCTGATACCATCAGCATCAATCATCTCAATATTTCCGGTGGGACATGCGTAAGCACAAGACCCACAGCCTATGCATGTGAGAGTCTTATTTTTGGGATTGGCAGCAACTTTTCTTCCATTTTCGGTTTTTACCATGGCAATAGCGCTGACCCCAACAATATCCTCGCAAATCCTTACGCATAAGGTGCATTGTATGCACTTTTCAGTGCTGGTGGAGGTAGTACTAACGTCCTGGACCCCTAATCTTGTGGCCATATCCTGAACAACCTGTGAATTGGGGGCTCTCTCAAGCAGGGTCTGCACTGCATTTATGCGAGCTTCCTTGGCGACATCAGAATCGGTTTTGACTTCCATACCTTCTTTTGCTTTGAAGATGCACGATGCTACAGACCTGGACTTACCATCCTGAACAACCTCAACCATGCATACACGGCAGGTTCCCAAAGGCTTTACTGCCTCATGTTTACAGAGTGTCGGGATTTCAATGCCTTCTCTCTGGGCTACAGACAGTATAGTTTGCTCGTCCTCAGCATCAACCTGACGGCCATCAATCGTAATTTTAACCATTCATTTACCTCATTATATACTGCGTTACGGGTACACGCAGCTTATCGTTTAGTTACCGGCTTGATTTATCCCTGAGTTCCTGCACCTGCTCGTGAAGTTTCTTCTCAATGAGCACGATATCACTCTCAGTTAAGTGTCTGTATCGCCCTTGAGGTTTCATGTAATCTGTTATGGGGCGAAGTTTTTCAAAATCCATGGTCAGATTATACTTGCCGTTTTCCACCTCATATAGCGGGAATGCACCGGTTTCAACTGCCAGTCTGGCCAGCTTAACACTTATTTCTCCGGCACTTCTCCAGCCAGTGGGACAGGGGGAGAATATCTGTAAGTAAGCAGGGCCCTTTGTTGCCGCAGCCTTCTTAACTTTCTCCATCAGATCAAACGGATAGGCGGGACTGGCAGTAGCTACATAAGGAATATTATGAGCAACCGCTATTGCCGGCATATCTTTTTTCCACGTCTGCTGACCGATGCTTTTCTTGCCCGGAGGCGACGTGGTGGTCATTGCGCCATAAGGGGTTGCGCTTGACCTCTGTATACCGGTGTTCATATAGGCTTCGTTATCGTAGCATACGTAAACGAAATCGTGACCGCGCTCCATTGCGCCGGACAACGCCTGCATTCCGATATCCAGTGTGGCACCGTCACCACCCATGGCAACTACATTGACTTTGCCGTCAGCGTACTTGCCTTTTCTTTGCATTACTTTTATGGCCGACTCAACGCCGGATGCGACTGCAGCCGAATTTTCAAACAGGGTATGCATCCACGGCACTTCCCAGCTTGTATCGGGAAACAGCGATGATACAATTTCAATACATCCGGTGGAATTGATTACTATTGTTTCTTTACCCAGCGCCTTGCATACCAGCCTGACAGCCAGCATTTCGCCGCAACCTACACAGGCACGGTGACCTGCTGCAAAGTATTCTTTTTGGGGAGCTACCCTTGGGGTATAAAGGCCGTATTTTTCCATTATTATTCCCTCACTCCCAATATTTCGTATTCACTATCACTACCGTTTTTAGCGATATCTTCGCCACGTGCGATCATTGCTTCGAAGTCTTCCGGATCGATGTCCCGACCGCCAAGACCGCTGATGAAACTTATGATCTGGGGGCGATTTTTCTCCTGATAAAAAGCTGACCTGATCTCTGAGCACAGAGGACCGGCCGGGCCACCGAAGGAGAGAGCCCTGTCCAGAACTATCATTGTTTTAGCACTCTTTGCCGCATCGCGCAGTTCTGCAAACGGGAATGGTCTCCACAGGCGAACCCGGAGAAGACCGACTTTTTTGCCCTGCTCACGCAGTTTGTCTATTGCCAGAGAAGCTGTTTCACTGAAGCTTCCCATGGTGACCAGTATGGTTTCGGCATCATCTGTTTTATAGGTCTCTATCGGATTGTAATACCGGCCAAAAAGATCGCCGTATTCTTTCCAGATAGCTTTAATAGTTTCCTTGGAGTTTACCAGCGCCACATCCTGTGCCTTTTTTATCTCAGGATAGATGTGCGGTGGTGCGTATGTTCCCTGCGACACCGGGCTTGCAGGATCAAGCTTATTATTGTACTCAAACGGAGGAAGGAATTTGTCTACATCCTCCTGATCCATGATTACAATGGGCTCGATTACGTGCGTCAGATGGAAACCATCCATGTGAACCATAACCGGGAACATTACATCTTTATGCTCGGAGATTTTAAAGGCTGCGATCGTGAGATCATGGACGTCCTGTCCATTCTCTGCAATGATCTGAATCCAGCCCGTGTCACGAACACCCATCAGATCGGAGTGATCGCCCCAGACACTAAGCGGTCCTGACAGCGCCCTGTTACAGATTGCTGCAACCATGGGCAGTCTACTTGAGGCTGGAATTGTCAGCACTTCGTGCATCAACTCCAAACCCTGGCCCGCAGTAGCGGTAAAGGTTCTGGCACCGGTAGCAGATGAACCGCAACATGCGCTCATTGCAGAGTGCTCAGATTCGACACAGATGTACTCGGCATCCAGTTCACCATCAGCTACATACTCGGAGAGTTTCTCCACGATGTGAGTCTGCGGTGTAATAGGATAGGCTGCTATAACATCTACGTCTGCCAGTTTTACGGCATCAGCCACGGCAAAGGATACTTCGGTTCCGACTTTTTTCGCCATTACTCAGTCTCCTCCACCAAATTTATTGCCTTTGTCCAGCACTCAGTGGCGCAGATACCGCATCCCTTACAATGGAACTCATCCCACTGCGGATATCCGTCATCCTTCCAGCCAATACTGGCATCGGGACAGTAAATATAACAAAGGCCGCATTTTATACATTTTGACAGGTCCCACACGGGACGCTGTGATCGCCAGTCACCAGTTCTGTACTCTTTGGCACTGCCCGGCGTCTGGACTATTGCACCCATGGGTATATCTTTCCAGCTAAGCAATTTTAAGCCTCCACTACTGTTTGATCATAGGCTGTCTGGCAGGCGACAATGTTCTTTTCCGCGATTCTGCCAAAACGATGATGCAAGGGGGCGATTACAGACTCCATTTTCACACAACCCGTAACCCTGATCAGTGCACCCATCATTGTGGTATTGGTAATGGGAACACCCAGTTTCTCTTTCGCTATTTTCATAGCGTCGAGAACTGCAATTTTGTAGTCTCCATTGTATTCTGCCTTAATATCATCGATGCTTCTCTTGGTGTTCACGATCAGATATCCGCCACTTTTAAGGCCTGATGTGACATCAATAATCTTAAGAAGAATGGGATCCAGTACGATTACAGCATCGGGTTTGGTTACTTCTGACCTTACCCTAACCGGCGAGCCTTCATTAATTCTGTTGAAAGCCTGTACCGGTGCGCCTCGTCTTTCGGGTCCAAAACTGGGGAACGCTTGAGCGTACTTCTCTTCGCTGATAGCCGCTAAGGCTACAAGTTCGGCTGAGGTAACGGCACCCTGACCGCCCCGGCCATGCCAACGCATTTCTAGCATTGATCCTCCCTGCCCATAAAAAATACCCCCGGAGAGACTCGAACTCTCGCCCCCAGCTCCGGAGGCTGGTGCTCTATCCACTGAGCTACGGGGGCTACTGTCTAAAATTTTAGCATAACCCTCATTCGTCTTGCAAGCTATATCTCAGATTGCAATTGTATGGGGATACAGAGGTATATGATATGAAGATATATAAGGAATTGTGACAGCGATTGCCAGCGCTATCTTGTTGTTGCAGTGCGTCCTTCACCGGATTTGAGTATACCATGCTTTGCCAGAGGCGGCGCAATAAGCTCGTTTATGATGGTAGAGACGATAAGCGAACTAACCAATATTGAGCTGATAGTTACAAACTCCGGCTTTTCAGCCAGTGACATAGCAAGCCCTATACTTACCCCTGCCTTAGGCATAAGCGCAAAGCCCAGATTCTTCCTGACTGCCTCCGGCGCGCCCGATAGTTTGGCGCCAAGCCATGAGCCGCCAAACTTGCCACCACATCGGGCCAGAACAATCAATGAACCTGTCACGCCCACAACCAACAGCAGCTGCGTATTAATAGTTTCATGGACAAGGAAAGTAGCTCCGGCCAGGGTAAAGAACAGCACAAATACGATATCTTCAATGCCTACTATGGCATCTATCATTCTACTGTGCTTCATCTGGTTTACAACCACAAATCCGAAGGCCATATTGGCCAGAATAATGGATAGGCCAAGATATGTGGCAACACCACCGCAAACCACAACCATTCCCAGTACAGCCAGTATTGTCTGAACACGCTGCTGTCGTATGAATCTGGTGACATAGATGAGGATAAAGGCAAATATCAAACCTAAAATAAGGGAGAATACTATTTCAACAACGGGATGTGAAATCATGTCAAATACCGATTGTGTTCCGCCACTATTGATCAGTGACGAGGAAAAACCGGCCACAAGGGCAAACATTACAACCGCCAGGGCATCATCAATAGCCACAACAGCGAGAATGGTATTGGTTAGTGGGCCCTTTGCCTTAAGTTCATGAAGTACGGCAATAACCGCAGCCGGCGCTGTGGCTAGTGAAATAGCACCGGCGACAAGTCCCATAGCCAGATATGAATTGGTATCGAATTCGGGTAAATAGCTGCCCAACAGGGCAGGAACCAAAAAGGTAATTATTAAGAAAACAAATATGAACGGAGCCAGTCCCTGTGCAAGTGTTATTGCAAACACGCTCCTTCCCAAGCCTCTGAGGGTATCCATACGAAGGCTGCCGCCAATAAGATATGCAATGATGCTTAGGGCAATGGGGGTTACAAGTTCCTCGACATGAACCATTGCGTCTACAGTAACGATGCCGGAAACTTTCGGATTGATTAAAATACCAAACACCAGATAACCGGTGATTGCAGGAAGACCAACTTTGCGGGCGACACGGCCACCGATTACACCAAAGACAAGGATCAAACCAAAAGTAAACGCCGTAGATTCAACGGAGCCGGTATCAATATGTAAACCCAAAAATTCCAACTCGCCCTATCCCCTAGTACCAAAACTCAGAATTATAAAAGCCGGATATATATACGTGTTTATATTCAATTATATAGTGGAAATAGATACTACAAAGACCTGAAAGTATCTGCTTTTCATGCGGGGATTATACAACGTTTGATATAAAGAAACAAGGGGTATTCGCAATGCGAATACCCTGCATAAAATTTTTGGTGTAAATGTTTATGGATTAGTGCTAAACATCGCGCCCTTCACCAGATTTTATGACCGCAATTCTTACCAGCGGAGGCGAAATTATCTCGGTAATAATAACCGCGACAAGAATGGAGCTTAGAAGCAAACTACCAATATCTGCCAAACCATCCGCACCAGCCTTAGCGGCAAAAGAGGTAGCAAGCCCTATGCTTACGCCCGCCTGAGGAAGCAGGGTGATACCCAGCCACTTCTTAACGTGTGGCGGCGATTTAGCAACAGATGTACCCAACCAGGAACCCAGGTATTTACCTGCAAACCTGGCAACCAGTATCAGGCAGCCGATGAGTGTTGCCTCGCCAATCCGGGAAAAGTCGAAGTGAGCACCCACAACTGCGAAGAAGGCGACAAATACCATGTCCTCCATGGACAGGGCCATATCGATAAGACGGGTGGACTTCATCTTATTTACAACAACGAAACCAAAGGCCATACAGGTAAGTATATACTCAAAATGCAGCATTTCGGCGATACCACCGCAGACAACAACCGCACCCAGCACAACAATGGTCATAGTGCCTCTCTGCCCTCTGAAGAAGCGCGAGATATAAATAAGCAAGAATCCAAACACAACACCCAGCAGCACCGAAAGTGCCATGTGAATAATCGGTGTTTGCATCAATTCTAATAGAGGTACTGATCCTCCGTCTTTAAGCATTGCCAGTGCAATACCAGAACCTAGAATAAAGGCTATAACCGCCAGGGCATCATCCAGTGCCACCACACCCAGGATAGTCTGGGTGAGCGGGCCTCTGGCCTTTACCTCATGCAGTACGGCAACGGTTGCCGCCGGTGCAGTTGCCAGTGCTATCGTTCCTGCAACAAGACCAAGGGCAATGTACTCGGTGTTGGTTTTAAGCACATCTCCAGCAATAATTGATCCGCCAAAAGCGATGAGTAAAAAAACAAAAATAAAGGGCACAGCACCCTGAATAATAGTAACTATTCCTATGCTTTTACCAAGGCCCTTCATTTCTTTTAAGTAAAGACTTCCACCAATAATATAGGCAATGAAGCTGAGGGCGATGATATTAATGAATTCAACCATCTGTTCTATTGTATGAGGGTCGAAATAATGGCCTTCGGGGTCGATCTTACCGGTCATATAGGGGTTGAGCAGTATGCCAAATAACAGATAGCCCGTAATTGACGGCAACTTCACCTTTTTAGCAAGCTTTCCGCCTAAAAGACCAAGCCCAAGCAATAGACCAAAGGTAAGGGCTGAGGAAACTTCTCCAACATGGATATCAAGAAAATCTAACACATGCCAACTCTCTAGATAAACCTGAGGCCGATATAACCGCGTGGAACAATAAGTACCAATTTAGTTTATGAAGCACTCAATGTTTAAGTTAAATTATTTTGTCAAACTACTATCAAAATACTAATATCATGATACATGTAATTACAGTTACGCTCAAGGGTGTTTATACCTATTACTTTGTGGGAGTGATCAAAAACCTGGTATATATTGGCTAAAATATGCTAATAAAACCGGAGCAAATATAGCTATATTTCCATACATTGTTTCACGATCAGTTTAGATTTGTTTTTAGAGGTTATCCGCCCAAGTGAAATTTCCTGTCAACGGGGGTTGACATACCAGAGCGCCGGCATTATTATTTGGCTAGATTTAATAAGAACCTCAACTGACTCCAAAGCTTAAGTGCTTTTTAGTTTTTGCAAAATTTGCAAAAAAAAACCCTTTTTTAAAATCCTTTAAAGGACATCTTTTTGGCAAAATACATATTTGTAACCGGTGGCGTAGTCAGTTCTGTAGGTAAAGGAATTACGGTAGCAGCTATCGGTCGTATCCTTAAAAGCCGCAACATCTCCGTTTCGGTACAGAAGCTTGACCCCTATCTAAACGTAGATCCCGGAACAATGTCTCCATACCAGCACGGCGAGGTATTTGTTACTGAGGACGGTGCTGAAACCGACCTTGACCTGGGACACTACGAACGTTTCATTGATATAAACCTCACTACTGCATCGAGCGTTACGTCGGGACAGATATATAGTTCGGTTATTACCAATGAGCGCCGGGGCGACTTCCTTGGCGGCACCATTCAGGTGATTCCGCATGTGACCAACGAGATGAAAAAACGCGTGCATCTGGTTGCCGAGCAGTCCGGAGCTGATGTGGTTATCGTCGAGGTAGGCGGAACGGTAGGTGACATTGAGGGTCTGCCCTTCCTGGAGGCAATACGTCAGCTTAGAAACGACGTTGGCAGGGAAAACACCCTGTATATTCATGTTACACTGCTTCCCTACCTGCTTTCCTCCGGAGAGCTTAAAACCAAACCTACCCAGCATAGTGTAAACGAGTTGAGGCGCATTGGTATTCAGCCTGACGTTATCGCATGCCGTAGCGATTATCCAGTACCGGATGAGATGAAAGCTAAAATATCGCTTTTCTGCGACGTGGATCAGAGAGCAGTAATACCTTTGCTTACAGCCCCGACTATATATGAAATTCCGGTGACACTGGAAGACATGGGACTTGGTGATTTCATTGTTGAAAAACTGAATTTGAAACCAAACAAGCAGGATCTATCGGAATGGCGTCAAATGGTCGACAAGATCATGGTCCCCAAGAAAAAGGTTAGAATCGCTCTTGTAGGCAAGTATGTTGAGCTTGCTGATGCCTACATATCTGTACGTGAGGCCTTGCGACATGCGGCGCTGTATCACGATAGGGACGTTGAGATTTCACTGGTAAACGCAGAGGAACTGGAAACGGGCGACATTGAGCATGAGCTTCGCTTTGCCAGCGGCATTGTTGTACCGGGCGGGTTCGGCGAGCGTGGCATAGAAGGCAAGATAATGGCGGCCAAGTATGCCCGGGAAAACAAGATACCTTATCTAGGCCTTTGTTTGGGAATGCATGTGCTGGTAATCGAATTTGCCAGGCACGTTTTCGGATCTGCCGATTGCAACTCCACCGAGTTTGCTCCTTCTTGCCAGTATCCAGTCATCGACCTGCTTCCGGAGCAACGCGGGGTGGACGATAAGGGTGGCACCATGAGGTTGGGTGCTTACCCCTGCAAACTTATTAACGACACGCTGGCGCAAGATGCATATAACAAGTCTCTTATTGCTGAACGACACAGGCACCGCTTTGAGTTTAATAACGACTATCGCCAGAAACTGATTGACGCCGGACTGGTAACCAGCGGTGTCTCACCGGATGACAATCTTGTAGAGATAGCCGAGATCAAGGATCACCCGTGGATGGTGGGTGTACAGTTCCACCCGGAATTTATGTCAAGGCCGGGACGACCACATCCGCTATTCAGGGATTTTATTGGCGTCGCCAAGACTATTTTGCGAGAAGGCGATCAGCCGGCACTGCCACTGACAAATAATATGGACAAAAACACTGGCCTATGATATATTCTAAAGGAGAATCCTCATGCACATCTTCCTAGATACCGCAAACTTTGATGAACTCCGTAGTGCAGCCAAGCTTGGTGTGGTTAGTGGTGTTACCACCAATCCATCATTGATGGCAAAAGAGAACAACGCCGATTTGAAATCGGTCATTACGGAGATTGCTTCTATTATAGACGGCCCTATCAGCGCTGAGGTAATCAGCCTTGATGCAGCAGGGATGATAAAAGAGGCTAGGGATATCGCCAAATGGTCGCCGAATGTGGTAGTTAAAATTCCTATCACGCCTGCAGGTCTTGAAGCAACATCAGTTCTGTCCAAAGAGCATATTAAGTGCAACCTGACACTTTGTTTTTCGCCAAATCAGGCTCTACTTGTTGCTCTGGCCGGAGCCGCCTACGTCAGCCCGTTTGTAGGAAGACTTGATGATATAACTCACGACGGCATGCAACTTGTTACCGATGTGGTAACTATATATAAACAGTATGATTTTTCAACACAGGTAATTGCAGCAAGCATAAGACACCCTTTACATTGCCTGAGTGCCGCCAAAGCTGGCGCGCATATCGCAACCGTACCTTATAAAGTACTTATGCAGATGATCAAACATCCGCTAACAGATATAGGAATTGAGCGATTCATGGCAGACTGGAATAGCATCTCTAAAACATAAGTTGCCTGGCGTTTGGTAAAGTCTGTAAATAGCCCCATCGATTATTAGGGAAAATACTTAATATCCCTATTTTACTAATTATTTCCCGTTACGGAGGATCATAATAATGACCAATGCAGTAAGCATGACTGAACTCAACGAAAAACCGCTGGAAGAACTTGCCGAAATAGCCAAAGGCATGAAAATTGCTAATTACGGCACAATGAAAAAGGCGGAGCTGGTTACCAATCTAATGCAATATCAGGCAGAGCAACAGGGACAGCTATTTTTGGGCGGCACTTTGGACCTTGTTGACGACGGCTTCGGTTTCCTTAGAAGAGACGGGTTAATGCCGGGTGCCAGCGATGTATACATATCCCAGTCCCAGATCCGCCGTTTCTCACTACGCACCGGCGATTTTGTATCGGGACAGGCCAGATATCCCAAAGACAATGAGAAGTACTACGGTCTACTGCGCGTAGAGGCAGTTAACGGAATAAACCCCGATGTAGCTAAACTAAGGCCACATTTTGATAATTTCACACCGACTTTTCCTGATGAGATTATCGATCTGATTACCAGCCCAAAGGAACTTTCACAGCGGGTTATCAATATGGTGGCACCCATCGGACGAGGACAAAGAGGACTTATTCTCTCTCCGCCAAAAGCAGGTAAAACCTTTTTGTTAAAAAGTATTGCCCATGGCATTATGGAAAACTATGAAAATATCCACCTTATGGTATGCCTCATCGGTGAGAGACCTGAGGAGGTAACGGACTGGAAGCGATCTGTGGACGCAGAAGTTGTTAGTTCCACTTTCGACGAGCCGGTTGAGAATCACACCAGAGTTGCTGAAATAGCCATAGAAAGCGCCAAGCGTCGGGTTGAAACAGGACAGGACGTGGTAATACTATTGGACAGTATAACCCGCCTCACCCGTGCCTATAATCTGGCTACTCCATCCAGCGGACGAACGCTCTCAGGTGGTATCGATCCGGTGGCCCTTTACCCGCCAAAACGCTTCTTTGGTTCGGCCAGAAACACCGATGAGAGTGGCTCTCTGACAATACTTGCCACCTGTCTGGTAGATACCGGTAGCCGCATGGATGATGTTATCTATGAGGAGTTTAAGGGTACCGGCAACATGGAGGTCCATCTTGATCGCAAGCTATCGGATAAACGTGTTTTCCCATCCATCGATATATCGCGCTCAAGCACCAGAAGAGAGGAATTGCTGCTCAGCGAAAAAACATTAAAACAGGTGTGGCTCTTGCGAAAAATGATGTCACTTCTGAGTTCAAATGCCAACGGAACAGCCGAAGCTACGGAGCGTCTTCTTGAAAGACTTGCCAAGACAAAGACCAATGAAGAGTTCCTGAACACCCTCAGTAAAGAAGCAAGCTAGGCTTTGTAATCCAGCACAACAAGTTGAGTGTCACGCTTAAGCGTTGATTTGGTGATGTTTAGTTTGGGTTGAGCAACCGCCTCTTTATGACCCATCTCTTTGAGGAATTTCTCCAGAGGTTCCAGTTCGTCTTCTACCGCGTCTGTTTTGTAGTGCATGGGGATGACAATTTCAGGGTCCAGCATGTTGATTACCTCTGCGGCTGCGGGCGCGTTTACGGTTGTCAGTCCACCCACCGGGACCATTAGTACATCAACTTCACTGAGTTCCTCTGTCTGACGCGAGGTAAGCTTGTGCCCCAAATCACCCAGATGACACACACGTATGCCATCGATTTCAATAAGATAGATAGTATTTTTACCCAGCTTTTCGCCGTTTACGTTATCATGGTAAGTCCCGATTCCGGTAACGAATATTCCCTTGATCTCGTACTCTCCCGGTCCGGTTACGTCTTTGTGCGTTCCATGCACCCCTGCAGCATTATTATGGTGATCATGCTGGTGGCTTATGGTAATGATGTCGGCAGACACCAGTCCCATTTTATAACCACCGAATTTATGATAGGGATCGGTAACAACAGTTGCCTGCTTTCCCTTTATTACGAAACAGGAATGTCCCAGCCAAGTTATATCCATCTTAATTGCCTTTCAAAGCTTACTGATAATTGTTATCGCCCGGTGCCCCATTTTAACACGGATGCGCCCCAGCTTAAACCGGCACCGAATGCCACAAAAACAATATTGTCGTTATCCTTAATTAATCCCTGCTCTACTGCCTCGCAAAGTGCTATTGGGATTGAGGCAGCGGATGTGTTGCCGTACTTCTGAACGTTTAAAAACACCTTGTCCTCGTTGAGTCCAAGCTTTTTCCCCACTGCCTGTATTATGCGTTTGTTTGCCTGATGAGGAACAAGCAGGTTAACATCGTTAATTGTCAGTCCTGCATCAGCTAGTGCTTTCTTACATGACTTGGTCATAGACCGGACAGCGACCTTGTATACCTCAGATCCATTCATTGAAATGTAATGATTATCATCTACCTTGTTAGCAGGCGCGCCACAAATTCCAAGCAAGTACAGTATGTCAGGTTTGGAACCATCGCTGCCCATGTTAAAGCTCAAGAAACCGGCAGGACCATCGCCAGTTTCAAGCACAACCGCGCCGGCACCATCACCAAAGAGTACGCAGGTTCCCCTGTCGGTCCAGTCCAAAATACGGGAGTAAACCTCACTGCCCACCACCAAGATTTTCTTGTACGTTCCCGTGCCAATGTACTGGCTGGCAGTAGAGACGGCAGAAACAAATCCGTTGCAGGCGGCATTAAGATCAAAAGCGGCGGCGTTTTTTGCACCGATGGCATGTTGCACCAGTGATGCGCATGATGGGAATATCATCTCTGGGGTAACGGTTGCAACAATCACCAGGTCTAACTGCTCCGGCTTGACCCCTGCCACTGCGAGAGCATCTTTAGCAGCTTTTATCGCCATATCAGAAGCGACTTCATCATCCGCAGCCAGGCGCCTTTCCTTTATGCCGGTGCGCGTCTGTATCCACGTATCGGATGTGTTGACTTTTTTTTCCAGTTCTTGGTTGGTAACAACTTTATCCGGTAAATATTTGCCCCAACCGGTTACGCGGGCATATTTTAACAAATCCACCTCTTGCTTGCACTCGTGGTTGAAGTATAGCGCAAAGCTTTTTTGCTGGTCAACCTCTTGACAAAAAGTAGCCTTGGATGATAGATTTATACGTACGAATTAGCACTCAAAGCCCTAGAGTGCTAATTAAACGTAAGGGCAAATGTAATGCTTACACAAAGACAAGACGTAATTTTAAGGATCATAATCAAGGAGCACATAACCTCCGCTAATCCCATTGCGTCTGACAGCATTGCACATCAATATCCCGAAAAGATAAGCTCGGCAACCATACGTAATGAGATGGTAAGCCTTGAGGAACAGGGCTACATAATGCAGCCGCACCACTCCGCGGGACGAGTGCCATCCGATAAAGGATATCTATACTATATTCAGTCTTTGGCCGGCAGTGCCGAATTGCCCCTGGCCGAGCAACATCTTATAAGACACCAGTTTCATCAGGCTAAAAAAGACATCGATGAATGGGGAAAGCTGGCGGCATCCGTGTTGTCGCGTACGGTGCAAAACGTAGCGGTTGTCGCTCTGCCAAAGCCGATTCGATCAAAGTTCAAGCATCTTGAGCTTATTTCCGTGCATGAGACTATTGCACTGCTGATTCTGGTTATTGAGGAAGCTAAAATAAAGCAGCAGATGATATACCTGACCGATGAAGCGACTCAAGCAACTTTAAGTGACATAGCAAGTAAACTAAGTGCCGCCTACACAGGTCTGACAACCCAGGAAATTGAAAAGATTGCCATTCCCCTAACAGACGTTGAAAAGCAAATTGCAACGGTTGTGATTGAGCGTATGCAGGAGGAAAACCACCTGGATTACTCGGAAATGTACATTGATGGCATAAGGCACTTTTTCGGTCAGCCGGAATTTGTACTGCCACAAAAGCTAAGGGATATTGTTGAAATCATCGAAGCCAAGAGTTTCCTTTCTGCCGTACTGATACAGGCGCTCATTGACGACGGCATTGGTATAGTGGTAGGCAAGGACAACAAAGAGAACGCCATGCAGGATTGCAGTGTGATAGCCAGCAAATACGGCATACCGGGACATATGAGCGGCGCGCTGGGTGTACTGGGACCTACCAGAATGCGGTACGAGCGAACTATCTCTGCAGTTCGTTGTCTATCCACCATAATGAATGAGTTTTTAAACGACCTTTATGGTCAACCACGCGGGAGGTAAGCAATTGCACTCTAAGAAGAAACAGGAATCGGACGAGGCAAAAGAAAAAAAGAGCAAATCATCTGATATAGAAAAGGCGCTTGAGGAAGAAAAGGAAAAGGCAGATAAGTACATGGCCAACTGGCAGCGTACCGAGGCCGATCTGATCAATTTCAAAAAGCGCAGCGAACAGGATAAACGTGATCTATCCGAGAGCATCAAGTCTGTGATCGTTCTTAATCTGTTGCCGGTAATTGACGATTTTGAACGGGCGATAGAGTCAATACCTGCCGATCAGCGGGATGCTGGCTGGGTAGAGGGAATAAGGCTGATTGAGCGAAAAATGCTCACTTATCTGGAATCACTGGGATTGTGCAAAATGGAAGCGATGGGACAATTGTTTGATCCCAATTTGCATGAGGCAGTGTGCCACATCGAAGGTGAAGAGGGACAGGTTGTGCAGGAATTTCGAACAGGATATAAGATTAACGACCGCTTGCTGAGACCTCCAATGGTCGCAGTGGGCAAAGGTGATAGCGAAGAAAATAGTAAAGAGCAAGAGGATTAGGTACTAATTCTCTCTTACGTAAAAAAGGAGGACTAATATGGGTAAAGTAATAGGAATTGATCTGGGAACCACCAATAGCTGCGTGGCAGTAATGGAAGGTGGAGATCCGGCTGTTATCCCCAATTCGGAGGGTGGCAGGGTTACACCATCTGTGGTTGCAGTAACCAAAACGGGAGAGCGTGTGATCGGTCAGATAGCAAAGCGTCAGGCCGCCACAAATCCCGAAAATACGATATTTAGCACCAAGCGATTCATCGGACGCAGGTTTGATGATGCGGCTGTAAAGCGCGATACCAAGCTGGTTCCGTTTAAGCTTTTAGCAGCAGATAATGGCGATGTGAAAGTTACCATGGGAGATAAGGACTACAGTCCCCCGGAAATTGCCGCCATGCTGCTACAGAAGTTTAAAGCTGATGCCGAGGCATACCTCGGTGAGCCTGTAACCGAGGCGGTTATTACCGTACCGGCATATTTCAATGACTCACAGCGCCAGGCAACCAAAGACGCCGGCAAGATAGCAGGGCTTGAGGTTCTGCGTATCATCAACGAGCCGACGGCAGCGGCACTGGCCTACGGCCTTGAGAAAAAGGGCGATGAGACCATTGCCGTATATGACCTTGGTGGCGGAACCTTTGATATTTCAATACTGGAGATCGGTGAGGGAACCTTCCACGTCAAGTCCACCAACGGCGATACTCACCTTGGCGGCGATGATTTTGATCAGATCATACTTGATTGGCTGAGCGAGGAGTTCAAAAAGGATCAGGGTATTGACCTTAAGCAGGACCGTATGGCCCTTCAGAGGCTGCGCGAGGCGGCGGAAAAGGCAAAATGCGAGCTGTCATCGGTAATGCAGTCTGAGATAAACCTGCCCTTTGTTACGGCTGACGCCAGCGGACCCAAACATCTCAATATCACACTGTCGCGTGCCAAGCTGGAGCAACTTACCGGCGAGATGGTGGAGCGAACCATAGTTCCCTGCAAAAAGGCCCTTGATGACGCGGGGATCGATTCATCCAAGATAAACGAAGTAATACTGGTTGGCGGAATGACCAGAATGCCACTTGTTCAGGAGAAAGTTAAGAGCTTTTTCGGTAAAGAGCCGCACAAGGGTGTGAACCCGGATGAGGTGGTTGCCATAGGTGCTGCCATTCAGGCGGGTGTACTCAAAGGAGACGTCAGGGATGTTCTGCTTCTGGATGTATCACCGCTGACACTTGGGATCGAAACTCTGGGAGGTGTATCAACACCGCTTATTGCCCGCAACACCACCATTCCCACCAGCAAATCACAGGTGTTTAGTACGGCGGCGGACAATCAGCCCAGCGTTGAAATCAACGTATTACAGGGTGAGCGCAGTATGGCCAATGACAACAGGTCATTGGGGCGTTTTCATCTTGACGGCATAGCACCTGCACCGCGCGGTCTGCCTCAGATCGAGGTCACGTTTGATATAGATGCCAATGGTATTTTAAGCGTGAGCGCCAAGGACAAGGGCACCGGCAAGGAGCAGAAGATAACTATAACCGCATCCAGCGGCCTCTCTAAAGAAGAAGTTGAGAAAATGCAGCAGGATGCTGAGCTGCATGCCGATGAGGATGCCAAGAAAAAAGAGGAAATCGAAGTTAAAAACACCGCCGACACCACGGCTTATCAGGCAGAAAAGATGCTCAAGGAGCACGCAGACAAGGTGCCTGAGGACGTCAAAACAGAAATAGAGGGCAAGATTGCCGCAGTGCGCTCGGCGCTGGAAAGTTCAGATTTGGAACTGATGAAGAGTACTACACTGGAGCTGAACGAGGCTATCCAGAAAATAGGCTCTGCAGTATACGGGCAGGATGGTCAGGGAGCAGCCCCGCCACCGGAGGGCGAAGAAGCACCAGCCGGTGAAGAACCCAAGGACGAAGGCACCGTTGAAGGTGAGTTTAGAGAAGTATAGTTTTAGTATGCGTTTTTAAAGGACAGGGGCAGACGGTATATCCTCTGCCCTTCTCGCTTGTGATTCAGGCTTGAGTCAATTTATAATATGTATATGAAACATTACCAGGGAATTGTACCATCATGCGCAGTGTTTTGCGGCGGGTGCCCCAGATACACGCAGGAACGGAATGCCTGCCCGGGTGCATCAACGGCGGGCAGATGCGACAAATGCAAGTATCATTTGTGTTGCATAGATAAGGGAATAGAGCACTGCTGGGCTTGCGAGCAGTATCCCTGCAAAGACTACAAAACATTTGCCAAGCGCTGGACCAGATACGGTCAGGATTTTATTGAAAATCAGCAATTACTGAAACAAGTCGGACAAGATGAGTTTATCAAGATATGGAATGAAAAGGTAGAAAACGGGTAATTTATGGCGGAAAAAAGAGATTATTATGACGTTCTGGGGGTACCCAGATCAGCTACAGCGGATGATCTAAAAAAAGCATACCGCAAGCTGGCAATGAAGTACCACCCCGACCGCAACAAGGACGCCGGTGCCGAGGACAAGTTTAAAGAGGCAAGTGAAGCCTACGAGGTCTTGAGCGACGAGGGCAAGCGTGATACCTTCGACAGGTTCGGGCATGCAGGTGTTCAGGGTGGCTTTGGCGGTAGCGGCGGATTCGAGGGATTCGGATTCGGGGGACTGGGAGACATCTTTGAAACATTCTTTGGCGGGTCAAGGTCCACATCGCAAAACACCCCACGCAGAGGTTCAGATCTGCGTTATAACTTTGGAATAACCTTTGATGAAGCTGCGTTCGGCAGCGAAAAAGAGCTTAAAATTGCACGTTCTGAAGTATGCGCAGTCTGCCACGGCTCAAAATCAGAGCCCGGCAGCAAGTCAGAGACGTGTCCCACATGCAACGGTTCGGGTCAGGTACGTCGCTCGCAAACCAGTGTATTCGGCAATTTTGTAAACGTTGCCACCTGCAACCAATGCAAAGGCGAGGGAACCATTATTTCTAAACCATGCAAGCACTGCAACGGTTCCGGCCGCGAGGATAAACAGCGCAAAATAAAGGTTAATATTCCGGCCGGCGTTGATGACGGCTCGCAGATAAGGTTTAGCGGTGAAGGCGGCGCAGGGGTTCACGGAGGACCTGCGGGCAATTTATACGTTCATCTTTCGGTGAAAAAACATGACAAGTTTAGCCGTGAGGGTGATGATATTCACTATAATCAACCAATCAATTTTACGCAGGCGGTACTGGGCGATGAGATTGAGGTTCCAACCTTAAACGGCAATACCAAACTTAAAATACCCAAAGGCACTCAAACTGGGCATATCTTCCGATTCAAGGGCAAGGGTGTTTCACACTTAAGCCGCTCTGGACAAGGTGACCTTCTGGTAAAGGTACACGTTGTTACTCCGCAAACACTGGATGAAAAGCAAGAAAAACTGCTCCAGGATCTGGCCAAGACGATGGGGCAGGCGGTACTGCCCAAGGAGAAAAAGGGCTTTTTTGACAGGATAAGCGACATCTTCAAGTAAGGAGATTTACTCCACTCTCATGAACCGCTTTTTTATTGTCAAGGAATGCATCGAGGGACAGCAAGTCACTATTAATGGTGGGCTTGTTCATCAGATACGCAATGTGCTCAGGCTCAAAGTAGACGATAAAATTGTTGTTCTGGATAACAGCGGCAGCGAGTTTTATACCACTATCACCTCCATCTCAAAAGACAGCGTTGAGGGCACAATCACCAGTAAGACCGTCACAAATAGCGAACCTCGTACCCGTATAACTCTGTACCAGGCGATACTTAAGAAAACCAGATTTGAGTACGTACTTCAGAAATGTACCGAGATAGGCGTTACCTCAATCGTTCCCATTATCTGCGACAGATGCGTTGCGAAGTGGGACGAAGGTAAGGTTGAGCGCTGGCAGGATATCATCAGGGAGGCGGCGGAACAATCACGGCGAGGAGTTTTACCCGAACTACATAGCGCCCTGAGTTTTAAAGACGCCTGTAAACAGTCAAACGCAGATTCGGATTTGTCGCTGCTGGCGTGGGAGGATGAAGACGAAACCGGTATACGTGATCTACTGACTAAAACGCCTTTTGCTCATGACCAATCTGTAAGCGTTTTCATTGGGCCGGTAGGCGGTTTTTCTCCATCTGAGATCGATTTAGCGCAAAGTTCGGGAATAAAGCTTTTTAGCATGGGAAAACGCATACTGCGAGCGGAGACTGCGGGACTGGTGGCTGCATCGGTTATACTCTATGAGTCGGGAGACCTTGGCGGCTAACGATCAAGTCCAGCCCGCTCATGCCTTAGTTCACGTTCCATTAAACTTTGCATGGCCTGTTTAACCGAAACACCCTTATACAGTACTCTGTACACCTGCTCGGTTATAGGCATTTCCACACTCAGTTTATGCGCCAGTTCTCTGGCAACAACTGAGGCCGTGATACCTTCGGCAATGCCCGTCATAGATGAAGTTATCTCATCGAGCTTCTTGCCTTTTGCCAGATGTTCACCCACATGATGGTTCCGGCTAAGTTTGCTGGCACAGGTGGTCACCAGATCTCCCAGACCGGCCAGCCCGTAAAAGGTAAAGGGATTGGCTCCCATAGCTATGCCCAAACGTGATATTTCGGCAAGACCACGTGTGATAAGCGCCGATTTTGCATTATCTCCGTAGTTTAAGCCATCACTCATACCGGCTGACAGGGCAATTATGTTCTTGAGCGCACCACCCAGCTCAACTCCAGTTATGTCCTCACTGATATACACTCGGAACAGCTTGGATGACATTATTTGCTGCGCTCTTGTTGCTACTTCTATATCAGCAGCAGCAACAACTGTGGTGGCTGGCATGTTCTGCACTATCTCGCCCGACAGGTTAGGGCCGGATAGTGAGCAAATGTTTTTATGGTATCTCGGATTTACAGTGTCGGCGATAACCTCTGATATGCGTTTGCCGCTGCCCTGCTCAAGGCCTTTGGAGGCGCTCATAATGAGCATTGAACTCCCTACGTGATCGGCGGCCAGCGCCATGTTTTCACGAACGGTTTGCGAGGGCACCGCCACTATCAGCATGGATGCCCCGTTAAGTGTCTCTTTTATCGAACCGAAGTAGGTTAATTCATCCGGTAGAGTTATGCTCGGCAATGAGCGTTGATCAGCTCTGGCTGCATTGAGCCGCCGGGCTTCATCATCACTGCGGGTCCAGATACGTACATTTGCTCCGGCACGCAGAGCCAGCAGCGCCAGTGTAGTACCCCAGGTTGTATTGCCCAAAACGGCAATATTGGCCATTGCTTAAGCCTCGCTACTTTCAATATCTACTTTTTGACCAGCCTTGCGTTCGGTACCGGTAAGAAGTCTTTTTATATTATCACGGTGGCGATAGACTATCAGGGTTGTGCCTGCTATTCCGAATATCAGATACCAGCCCGATAAAGTAGTTAGAGCTATCATTGGGATGGAGATCCATATTGACGCGCTTGCCGCAACCATCGAGGCAAGCGATATATACTTTGTACGAACAACTACTATGAAGAACACCACAAGACAGGTCAGACCTATCGGCCAGTACATACCGAGCAGTCCACCTACACCAACGGTAACACCTCGGCCACCCTTGAACTTTATGTAAACTGACCAGCTATGCCCTATCATGGCGGCAAATGCTGCCGCTCCCGCGGCCGGATACCATGCAGCGCCCGTCCACCATCCGGCAATAGCTCTGGCAATTATAGCAACTGCTGCGCCTTTTCCGATATCCAGTATGAACACCAGTACGCCTGCGCCTTTACCCGCAGTACGCGTTACATTAGCAACACCTGTTTTTCCGCTGCCATACTGCCGCACATCTACACCGCGACGAAGCCTGCCGATAACTAGACCAAACGGTATAGCGCCCAGCAAATAGCCGATTGCAATTACCAGAATGTATAGCCAGGCGCTCACTTTTCACCCCTGTTTTTAAAGATTAGATTTAGCGGAGTTCCCTTGAAACCAAAAGCATCACGCAACTTGTTCTCAAGATACCTTTTATAAGAAAAATGCAGCAGGTTGCTGTCGTTTACGAAAAGTACAAATGTTGGAGGATTAACTTCACTCTGGGTTGCGTACAATACATTAAGGCGTCGGCCTTTTACCGTACGCGGGCTATGTGTTATAAGAGCCTCCTTTATCACCTTGTTAACCTGTGGCGTAGTAAATCTCTTATTGCGCTCCTCAAACACTTTTTTAGAGTATTTTAGTACATCGGTTACTCCCTCGCCGTTTAGCGCCGAGGTGTATATTATGGACACATCGGGGAAGAATTTAAGTTTGGCAGCTATTACCTGCGTAAGATGAGGAGCCTCTATATCCAGTTCAATTGCCAGATCCCACTTATTAACCACCACTACCATGCCCTTTAAGGCGTCGTGCACATATCCAGCAATATGCATGTCCTGTGCCGCCAGCGGATCGGTGACATCCAGCACTAAAATGGCGATATCAGCGCGGTCAATGGCCCTTATCGCACGCAAAACGCTGTATTTTTCTATCCCGCGATCAATGCGTCCGCGGCGGCGTATACCGCCTGTGTCGATGAGAACCACCTGCTCACCCTCATATTCAACGATGGTATCTATTGCATCACGCGTTGTGCCGGCAACATCGCTGACGATGGAACGATCCTCACCAAGAATGGAATTGAGCAACATGGATTTGCCAACGTTGGGCCGGCCAACAATGGCAACTTTCATCTTGTCAGCCAGCTGCTCCGGCTGTTCTTCACCACTGGGAAGCATTGCTGTTACAGCGTCCAATAGGTCGGTGGTGCCGATGGCATGATGCGCACTTATAGCAACGGGTTCGCCCACTGAAAGTTCGTAGAACTCGGCGAGGTGATCACGGCGCGACCAGTTATCGCATTTATTTACTACCAAAAGTACCTGTTTATCCGACCGACGCAAGACTTCGGCAATCTCTTTATCGGGTATGGTAACACTGTCGGTAACATCGACCAGAAAGACAATAACGTCGGCCTCGGCGATAGCGATTTCTACCTGTGCCCTGACCATTTTCCCAATATCATCGTCGGTTGAGATCTCAAGCCCACCCGTGTCAACCAAAACGAACACGCGATCTTGCCATGCTACATCCTGGTACACGCGGTCTCTGGTGGTACCGGGCAGATCTTCTACGATGGCGATGGAGCGTCCGGCTATGCGGTTGAAAAGAGTGGACTTCCCTACGTTGGGTCTGCCCACTATTGCGACAACTGGTTTGGTCATGATTTTCTCATCATACTGATAAGAGGCAGGCCCCTCTCTTCGGCAAGCTGTATGACAACAGCATCGGCAAGATGCAACCTGCGGTTCAGTGCTATCTCAACAGCCTCATCCATCTGCTTCAGATCGAAGTGGTGCACTTTTATCTTGCCCCTGTCGATCCAGAAGTCAATAACGTTTTTGGCCTCACGCGCTTCCTCAACCCCGGCAAGCCGTGACAGAGTAGCGATTATCTCTAGTATAACCAGAGAGGGCACATGGAAAATAGTCTCTTCCTTGTCCATTTCCTCCATCAGCGCTATAGCTTCATTGTGTTTCTCATCATCAGCAACCAGGGACGACAGAAAAACGCTTGTATCCACTACTTCTTCACGCATTTTACAAAGCCCCCTTCAACACTTTTGCCACCGTTAGATCATCAGGCCACTTCCTTGAAACCCAGTCCCTAAGCGCACCCCACAGCACCATGGCATCCTGAACGGTCTGCATTTTATACTCAAAAACGCTGAAATGCTCTTTTTGCTTTTTATTCATATTGGACTTGTAAATTTCAATTGCATCATCGATACGATCACCAACACCATCGCTGGCAGCGCTTGCCGTAAGACGTTTAAAGTCTAAAATAAGCTTATCTGCTTTTTTCATATCGTTGGAAGCTATAGTCTTCAGCACTGCAGTAAGCATAAGGTTTACCCATGCAAAATAAAGCTGCTCGCCATTATCCGGCAATTCATCTTTACTATCAAAGGCGACCTCGTAACAAGCTGCCGCATCATTGGGTTTCTTTATTTGTTCCATAATCAGGCCCTTGTTATAACTGGCCAAAGCATTACTTCTGTTGGCAGCCAGCGCCATCTCAAGAAAAGTAAGTGCATCCTTGTACTTGCCAATGCGTATGAGCGCAGCGCCCTTGTTAACCCATGCCAGCGAATTATTCATATCCACTTTCAGCGCTTTATCAAACTCGGCAACGGCTTTTTTAGCCTTGTCTTTTTCTATAAGTGCAACGCCCTTGTTTATAAGGGCCTGAACATACCTGTTATTGTTTTTTACCGCCTGATCAAAATACTTGAGTGCATCGTCCAGCTTACCCCTGGACCACATATTCATTCCCAGAAAGCACTGTGCTACTGAGAACATCAGTTTATCGCCACCTTTTTTGGCCTCTTTAGCGGCCTCACTGTACATCGCCTCGGCATCATCATGCAGACCAGCTTCGCTCTTAAAATCACCGCTTATCAGCATAAGAAAAGGTCTGACGATCTTTCTTTCTTTTTTCCCGATTTTTTTGAGCGACTCCAACACATCCTTGGCACGTTCGTTTGCACCGGATATATCTTTGTCATCAAGCATATTCTTGATTTCCATCAGCAAAGGTTCGGACTCTGCTATAACGGAGATCTCCGGCGACCATACAAGAGCCTGCCTGGCAGCATTACCAACAGGATTGTATTTGGCCAAACTGGTAGCCTCAAAAGGATTTTTATCTTTCCCCATTATGTTTCACCCCCTGAAACATCATCTGATTTAAGTATTAATAAGTTTATATAGCACCGCTTTTTGGGCATGCATGCGGTTTTCAGCCTGATCGAACACTACCGACCGTTCACCATATATAATACCATGCTCAACCTCATCACCGTGATGAGCAGGTAAATCGTGCATTAAAATAGCATCGCCGGCAGCAATAGCAAAAAGACCTGTGTTGACCTGATAACCGGCAAAATCTTTTTTGCGCTTTTCAGATTCGGACTCCTGGCCCATACTGGCCCAGACATCGGTGTACAATACATCGGCACCAGCAGCTACTTCCCTGATGTCATTTGTTATCACTATCTTTGAGCCGCTAATTGCGGCATATTCTTTTGCTTTAGCTTGAACGGCTACATCCACCTCATATCCATTTGGTGAGGCCAGATTGATGTTCATACCAACCAGCGCTGATGCCAAAAGTAAACTGGCGGCAATATTATTGCCATCGCCGATATAAGCCAGATTAATCCCCTCAAGCTTACCCTTATGCTCATGTATAGTCAGCAGATCAGCCAGAGCCTGACACGGGTGCTCCTCATCAGAGAGAGCATTTATTACCGGAACAGTGGAATACTTAGCCAGATCCTGTACAGTTTTGTGGGCAAACGTCCGTGCGGATATAACGTCCACATAGCGGCTCAATACCAAAGCAGCATCACGTACCGGCTCACGTTGCCCTAAACCCACCTCTTTATCGCTCATAAAGACGGTATGCCCGCCAAGCTGGTACATTGCCACATCAAAGCTTACCTTGGTGCGCAGAGAGGGTTTTTCGAACAGCAGCGCCAGAGTCTTACCGGCAAAGTCTTTAATAGGACCACGTTTTTTTAGAGACACGGCAGTATCAATCAGCCCAGTTATGTCGGCTGCATCAAGATCGGCTATGGATACCAGCGAATGGCTTAACATGTAACTTTCCTTATATGTATAATTTTAGTATATTATAAGATAATACCAAGGGCAAGCAAACGCAACCCCTATTGCTACCTGAATTACAAAAATTCCCGAAAGAGCCGAATATGGGAATGCATTCGCGCAGACGCATGACACTACTAATACTATCAGTCATTGCTATCACCAGCGCATCAGTTATACTTATAAATAGCTATTTTGCGTCTAAAACATTCATACAGATGTCTATCCAGCAAACTCCGACCCTAACTGTAGATATACGCGGAGAGGTAGCAGAGCCGGGGTTTTACGAGCTTCAATTGGGGTATGAGATCAATGATGCAATTGCAGCAGCCGGAGGATATACCGATTTAGCGGCGACTGATGCAATATCGACAAACGCTGATGCAAAAAACAGGACGTTTATATACGTTCCCAGCATCAGTCAGTCACCGCAAAGGATCAACATCAATACAGCAGAAATCTGGCTGTTGGATGCACTTCCAGGCATAGGGGAAACACTAGCCGGAAGGATTGTGGATTACCGTAACGAATATGGGCCATATATGAGCGCTGATGAATTAACCTACGTTTCTGGAATCGGGGAGAGTACACTTGCCAAGATCAAAGGCAAGATAACTATTTAGATAGTTGTTAAGGACAAGTTTTGATACTAATACTGTTTTGCGTTTTTTGGACTGCCGGAATATACGCCGGACTAATATTGTTTGAATCGAATCTGCATTTGCCCTTTTACATCACACTGCCTGCAATCGCCGCATCTATACTACTTCTCATACGGCTGCGTAGCGGAAAGCGAATCGTGTTATTAGTGCTTATTTCAATAGCGTTATTAGGCGGAATCAGCCGCATACAGAGTTACGAAAACGCTGTTGGTCAAGACGACCTGGAAACGTACAACGGTAGTTACGCTGCCATGCAGGGAGTCATCGATTCCGATCCTGAGGTGAGAGATTCTTATACTCTGCTTCATATATCACTTGAGAGGATTAAACCGGACAGCGAGTGGATAGAAACCAATGGAAAGATACTTGTGTACCCCGAAAAATATCCGGCACTGGGGATTAATCGTGATTTCCCCTACTACAACTATGACGACCGTATAGAAATCAGTGCGACGCTTGAAGAACCACCAGTATTGGAGGACTTCAACTACAAGGAATACCTGGAGCGACAGCGCATCTACTCAATAGCTTATTACCCGAATGTGCAGCTCATTGAAAGCGGGCAGGGAAACGCCATTCTGAGAGGGATATACACTCTAAGAACGGACATGTCAGGCGCAATCAACTCGTCCCTGCACGAGCCGCAGGCATCGATGGCACAAGCCATACTACTGGGCAAGCGCGGGACCATTCCCGATAGCCTCAAGGATGGGCTAGCAATATCGGGCACAATGCACCTGATTGCCATATCAGGGATTCACATCACAATAATGGCCGGACTTTTTATGGCACTTGGAGCGTGGTTTTTTGGCAGGCACCGACCTGCCTATCTACTACTGCCACTGATCATCATATGGCTTTATACCATGATCTCCGGTATGCACCCGTCGGCGATACGTGCTGCAATAATGAGCAGTGTTTACCTGCTTGCAATATGGTCCGGCAGGAGCAACAGGTCGCTAAATGCACTGGCTCTTACCGCGGCGATAATGGTCGCGCTGCAACCATATGTTCTATGGGACGTGGGATTTCGTCTCAGCTTCCTTGCTATGTTGGGGATAGTGCTTTTATCACCTTATTTTGAAGCAGCGGGGCAATCATCAATCAGACGCCTGAGCGGCAAACAATCGTACGAGCCACTAAGCAATATTGGCAACTTCATAAACAAGAGTGTTGCTATAACGCTGGGGGCGACGCTGGCTACCATGCCCGCAGTGGCGTTCTACTTTAATCGGGTGTCGCTGGTATCACTGCCGGCAACGTTTCTGGCACTACCCGTATTACCACTGGTGATTGTAACCAGTGCACTGGTGGGCATTTTGGGCATATTCGCACTTCCAGTGGCACGTGTGATCGGTTGGGCAGCGTGGGTCGCTCTAACATATCTGATCAAAATAATTGAGTTTTTCTCATCGCTGTCGTTTTCATCAATTGAAATGGATAGTGTAGCGGCAGCACCGGTTATCGCTTTTTACGTAATCGCTGGTTTCGTACTGATAATTCTTGGTAATCGCAAAAGGATATTCCGTTTAGTCAGGCGTGCGCCATGAAAAAGTTTGCGCAATGGCTGGGATTTCCACTGGTTGTGCTATTGGTGGTACTGATATCATCAGCGTCGGCTGTTTCGGACAATAAACTTCATGTTCACTTTCTTGATGTGGGACAAGGAGACGCTGTTCTGATACGCACTCCTTCTCGGCAGACGATACTGATAGACGGCGGGACCAGCCCTGAACTACTCAATCTGGAACTTGGTAGAAGACTCCCCTTCTGGGACCACACAATAGACCTGATTATTTTGACGCATCCCCACGACGATCATCTGGCGGGGTTGGTAGATGTGCTGCGCAGGTACGATGTAAAGAGAGTTGTTCAACCAGATGTTGAATATACCTCGTCAACGCACGGTGAGTGGCAACGGTTGATATCGGAAAAAGCGATTAAAACCACATATGCTAGCGCCGGTGGTCAAATAGACCTGAGTGGCAATATCTACCTGGAGGTGATTAATCCGCAAGCAAACTACATCGAAGAAACGTCGTCTGATATAGATAACAACGCCATGGTGCTGCGGCTGGTCTACAACGACATAAGCTTTCTTTTTACGGCGGACATTGGCACTCAAGCTGAACGCAAACTGATTGATAATGGCTGGGAACTGAATTCTGAGGTGCTTAAAGTAGCGCACCACGGTTCGAACACATCAATTAGTGATAAATTCATACGTGTGATAAGCCCGGACGTAGCGGTGATATCAGTGGGGGCTGATAATAAATTCGGACATCCTTCCAATGATGTGCTTGATAGGTTGAGCGATACGCAGGTGTTTCGTACTGATATAAATGGTACAATCGAATTTATAACAGATGGGAGTAGATTGTGGCAAAAATCAGAAAAGCAGTAAAACGATTTATACCAATTACACTACCGATATTGCTGGTTGTAAGCTTGCTTATCAACTTTAGTTGTTTGTGCACACGTACCAATGAACAAGTTTTGGACGGAATCAAAAACTGGGTGGCCAAGAACCGCCAACTCCCTGAGTTGACCGATATCGAATATGAGTTCATTACCAGGCAGGAACTGCACGACAAGCTGCAGGGTAATTTTGAGGCCGAGTACGATGAGCAGGAAGAGGCTATACAAAAAGAGTTGCTGATTTTGCTGGGACTGATTGAGGAAGACCTGGACCTCTATCAGCTCTATCTGGATCTTAATAAAGAGCAGATCGCCGGATACTACGATCAGAAGACAAAGAAAATGTATGTAATAAGCGACGAGCAGCATTTAAGCGTAAGAAACAAAATGACGTTTGCTCATGAAATCACGCACGCCTTGCAGGACCAACACTACGACATTGAGGCACTGCTTGAGCTAAGCGGCGATGACTCGGAATATTCAATGGGCATCAAATCACTGATGGAGGGCGATGCCACACTTGCTCAGGGCTTTTTTTACTGGCAAGCATTGAATGGGCGTGAACGGGACATATATGTGCAGGAGTCCGATGAAATGCAGAGCCCGATATACGACAATGCACCTGAAATTATCAAGGAAAGCCTGATTTTCCCTTATAGAGAAGGAAGTGAGTTTGTTCTCAGTATTTATGAGGATGGTGGATGGGATGCCGTTAATAGCATCTACGACAATCCACCTAAGTCCATGGAGCAGATCATGCATCCTGAAAAATACACGGCGGGGGATAATCCTATTGTAGTCGGTCTGCCTGATTTAGAGGCATTACTTGGTGGAAGCTGGGATCAAAAAGAAGCCGGAGCGTTGGGCGAATTTGATCTGAAGCATATGCTGGAGGCATTCATTGAACCCTCGGAGGCAACA
This sequence comes from Chloroflexota bacterium, assembly GCA_018648325.1. Taxonomy (GTDB): domain Bacteria; phylum Chloroflexota; class Dehalococcoidia; order JABGRK01; family JABGRK01; genus JABGRK01. The sequence goes on along the minus strand of JABGRK010000011.1, from coordinate 156,809 downwards.
ACGGAGGCTACTGCCGGTTGGGGTGGAGACAGTTTCGCCTACCTGAGAGACGACAATGGAGATAAAGTGCTGGTCGTACATTCGGTATGGGATAGTGTGATAGATGCACAGGAGTTCTTCGACATATATGCGGACAACAGGGCGGATGACACCTGGCTATGGGCGGTTGATGGACTGTACAAGAAGGGATGGAGAGCGGGCGACATGATTACGTATCTAGAGATTTCAGGCGACGACGTACTACTAATAGTGGCTCCGGATGCAAGCGTCGCGGATACGGTGGCCGATGCGATACTGCCTTAAGACAGCCGGAAAAGGTGCAATAGAATCGGCGCAGTGGTATACTTGGCTTTAGCATAACCAATCGTGAAATCACACTTTTGAGGAGATAAATATTGACCAGACTTGACGAACGCGCAAAAGACGAATTGCGCCCCATAACAGTAACACCGGGGTTCCAGCCATATGCCGAAGGGTCGGTATTAATTTCAACAGGCGATACGAGGGTTATCTGCTCGGTAAGTGTTGAGAATAAAGTGCCCAACTTCCTTAAAGGACAAGGCAAGGGATGGGTTACCGCCGAGTACAGCATGCTGCCACGCTCGACGCATACACGACGACAGCGCGAGGTTACGCAGGGCAAACCGGGAGGACGCACGCAGGAGATACAGCGTTTGATCGGTCGATCACTGCGGTCCATTGTTGATCTGAGTAAGCTGGGCGAAAAAACTTTTACCATAGACTGCGACGTTATACAGGCGGACGGCGGTACCAGAACCGCATCTATCACCGGCGCATATATAGCTCTGCATCTGGCGCTGATAAACCTGCAAAAGAAAGGCGATATTTCAACTATCCCGATTATTTCTCAGGTGGCAGCGACAAGTGTGGGCATTGTGGACGGGATTCCACTTTTAGACCTGTGCTACAACGAGGACTCCAACGCCGAGGTGGACTTCAACGTAGTAATGACCGATAAGCTTGAGTACGTTGAGTTGCAGGGCACCGCCGAGGGGACGCCTTTTTCCAAGAAGGACACGCAGGAGCTATTGGCGCTGGCGGAAAAGGGTATTACGGAACTTTTTGATATACAGAAGGCTGCGATTGAAGGGGCTAGTTAGTTTTCCTGCAATTCGCCGTGCAGTACTTACATGTATAGCTGTAGGAACTCTACCACTTATGTATTATTCTCCTTCTTTAATGATTTTATCACTGAATTCTCTAGTGCGTTTCCGCATAAACCGTCGTGCATTTTCAAGTTCCTTCTTATTATGAGGTCCGTACTCATCTACAATAGAGGTATAGACAACATCCCGTACGGAATAGTCATCCGATACAATCATTTCCTCTATAAACCCGAATATCCTGTCAAGGCGCTCCTGATTATTCATGTCAGGCAGTTCTTCTCTGAGATACGGGCTCAGCACCATTCCAGCCAAACTATTTGCACTCAGTTCCTCTCCATTCCCCCACACTAATTCTTTCTTGTAAGCGCTCTGAAATTCAGGGAACCGCTTGAGGAATACTCCTACAAGATTTACATATGTCAATATAGTTCCATCTTCAACCATATCCATTAGCTTCCCAGTACGCTTGCCCATCAATTTCCTCGCGTTTTGCCATCCCTTCTCTTCATCACGTAATGGTTCTAATATCGTAGTAATGAGACTGTCTCGTACATAGGAGTCATCAGACAAAGCCATTTCCTCAAGAAACTCGAATATTCTGTCAAGACGCTCTGGATTACTCATGTCAACTAGTTCTTTTTCAAGAAACGGACATAATACATTGCAATAAAAATTGTTTACACCTATGTACTTTCGCGCCCCCACCTCCAATTTCTTCTAAGCCGCACTTTCAAGCACGGGAAATTGCTTAACGAATTCTTCTATTATCTTTTGATCCTCAAACATTGCTTCACCAACATGGCAGAAAACAAATCAAAAAGCAAGTTTTATATTACTTTCTTTGAGACGTGAATCGATTATAGTCCGAGCTTAACGGTGTATCAGGAGATTAAGATAGCTTGAGGATATGTCCGAAAATGTAAATATCTAGAACTTGTACATGACAAGGCCAGACAGAATCTTGGGATAGAAGTAGGTGGCCTTTTGCGGGAAGATTTCACCGGCATTGCACACACGCACTATCTCATCAGGAGTTACGGCGTTAACCAGAAACGCTGTACCGTTTACAGCGTCGGTGCGGGACAGTGCATCATCCATGTCCTTGACGTAGCTTAGCTTGTCATCAAGGCCGGACAGCATGGAATGCAGATCGATTATATCTGACAGACTTTCTTTGTTTTTGGCAGTAAGCGTGTGATAAACGCCATCGCAGTACATAACAATACTGGATGAAGCATGATAATCGCTTTGAGCATCAGCAACGTCGAATACGGCCTTGACTCTGTCCATATCGATTCGGGCATCAAGTACGCGATGTGCAGGTAGTATGGTTAGTGTCTCATCCATGGGCGCAAAGAACATCATAACGTACTTGGCATCATGGCTTTCCTCTTTGTACTTCAGGCCCGAACCATAGCGGTGATGGCCGTCTGCAACGTAAAGCTGTCTGGCTGCTACATCTTTTTGAACACGCTCAATAACTGCCTCATCATAAACAGGCCATAGCTTGTTTACCACGCCCTCATGCTCCACCTCAAACATGGGCTCGCCACTTGTTTCGATATCAATTGTACCCTCATGCAGTGCAAAAACAGGGCTGAAGTTGGCCTTTAGCGTTTTTAGAGCATCGACACGGTTCTGGATATGCGAGTATATGATCTTCTCATGCGGCATGATGGTGTTTTTGCTGTAGTTTTCCAGCCTTGTCAGTGCCACAAAGCCAGATCTCTGCCTACGCACGCCGTCCCACGTATATTCCTGAGCGTAAACATAAATGGCAGGCTTGTCGTCAGTGATAAGAACATCGTCGGCAATTAGCTGGTCAAATAGCTGTTTATCCTTGTGCAGGTCGATATTTACAATGTTGTATTTAGAATAGCTGGAATCTTTGGAAATAACGTCCCACGGGGGAGAAACCACGTCCTGAATATCAACCGTGGCCTTATTGTAAAACATGCCAGCAAAGGGAATAATCTGCAATTTTTACTACCTGCCTAATCTAGTTTGCGTAGTTCTTTTTTTAGTATTTTGCCCATAACGCTTTTAGGAAGGGCATCCATGAATTTAACAACCTTGGGCGACTTGAAACTACCCAGTTTTTCCTTACAATGAGCGATCAGCTCAACATCTGATACCTTTTGCTCCGGTGCGAGGGTAATAAACGCTTTTACGTTCTCACCATAGGTATCGTCGGGAATACCGATAACCGCCGCCTCCATGACACAGGAATGATCCATAAGGACGTTTTCAACTTCACGAGGGAAGATGTTCTCCCCGCCTTTTATCAACATGTCCTTCTTGCGGTCGGTGATATAAAAATAGCCCTCTTCATCTACGTAACCGATGTCGCCGGTATACAACCAGCCGTCACGCAGCACCTCGGCCGTCTGCTCAGGCATATTCCAGTAGCCCTGCATCAGCATATCGCCACGGATAACAATCTCACCTGCTTGACCCTGAGGCAGTTCTTTGCTATCTTCATCAAATATCTTCATCTCAACACCACTCATGGGGGTGCCGATGGAGCCCATCTTGTTGAACCCGGCAAGAGTGTTGAAGCTGTTATTACCACCTGCCTCCGTAAGACCCCAGCCCTCGACCATCCATGCTCCGAATTTTGTTTGCATTTGCTTGATGTGATCATTGGACATAGGTGCTGAGCCATAGACCCAGAACTTCATGGAGCTGATATCGTACTTATGGGCATCGGGATAAAGCAGCATGTAAATGTACATAGTAGGAACGGCGGTTGTAGCCACCGTCTTGTACTTCTCCATAGCCTCAAAATACTGCTGAAGGTTGAACCACCGAAGCAGCACCGTTTTATTGCCGTTAAGCAGTGTGCCGTTCATCAGCGCAACGCCGTATGAGTGAGAAAGCGGTAGCGCCGTGATATTAACGGTCTCCGGCCCAGGATTGACCGTATTGTACTGGTTGTAAGCATTGGAGTATAGCGCCTTGTGTGTAAGCATAACGCCTTTTGGTTTTCCAGTTGTTCCGGCGGTATAAATAAGCGCTGCCAGTTCATCATCCTCAGTATCAACCATATCCAGTTCATCCGAACTATCGGCGATTAGATCGGTATACGAGAACATATCAGGAGCACTACCATCTACAAGAATAACGTTTTTAACGTTGGGGGCCTCTGCCTTGGCAGCCTTAACCTTGTCCAGAAATTCGATGCTGGTTATGACCGTGGTGGTACCTGAGTCGCGGTAAATGTGGGTAAGTTCATCGTGTCCCACAAGGTAATTAATGGGAACAATCACCGCGCCTATCTTGAATATAGCCTGAAAAGCGCTTAACACCTCTGGACAGTTGGGCATCTGTATAATAATACGATCGGCGCGCACAACACCCATTTGAAGTAGAGCGTTTCCCAGCTTCCTGCCATCGCACTCAATCCGGGTATTGGTGTATTCTTTGTCCTCGTAGATTATGCTGACATACTCACCGAATTTATCGATGTTCTCCTGGGCGAGACGGGCAACATTCATATTACGCTTATATCCTTACTAGAGCTTGACCTGCTTGGCATTATAGACATCGGGAATGGTAAGCAGCTTTTGGCGCTGCTCCTCGGGAAGAAGCTCATCAAGCCCCAGAATCATTAAAGCCTGTCCGCGTGGTTTTAAGCGACCCACCTGCATGGAACTGATATTTACATCAACAGCACCTATGGTTGAAGCGACGGTGCCGATAAGCCCGGGACGATCGAGATGATCGCTGAACATCCAGTAGCCCCCAGTGGCTACAACGTCTACCCAGTAGTCGTTTATAAGGACAATGTGGGTTTCGCCGCGCATCAGGGTGCCACCCACCTTGGTGGTGCCAGCATCGGTGGTAAGCTCTACAGTTATCATGTTTACGTAGTTTTCTATATTAACTTCTTTCTGCTCAACAACCTTAAGTCCCCTGCTCTGGGCGATGACGTTGGCGTTGATCAGATTAACGTGTTCTTCCGATACAGGATCTACCAGTGACTTGATAACGGAGGCCTTAAGTGTGGCCGTATCGTAATTGGCGATATCGCCATTGTAGTTTATTACAACCTTCTCCAGCTGACCCTCAGCCAATTGAGTAACCACTTCCCCTACCTTGGATGCTACATCAATAAAGGGCATGAGCACAGACAAGGTTTCGGCGGGGATAATGGGCGCATTGACTGCGAACTTGGCAGGCATTCCCTTTAGAACAGCGTTAACCTGCTCTGCGACAGTAACGGCAACACCGACCTGCGCCTCATTGGTGGAAGCACCAAGGTGCGGCGTGGTTATGATATTATCGCACTTAACCAAAACGTTATCGGTGGCCGGTTCCGATGTATAAACATCTATGGCCGCACCGGCAATTACGCCCTGCTCGACAGCATCGTGAAGTGCCTGCTCATCAATTATGCCGCCGCGTGCCACGTTGATGATATACGCGCTTGGTTTTAGCGTGGCAAGCTGCTCAGAACCAATCAACCCTCTGGTGGCATCGGTAAGCGTAGTGTGAATAGTTATAAAATCTGAGTCTTTCAGTAAGTCATCAAGCGGAACCAGCTTAGCCCCAATATTCTGCACGTAATCTTTAGACACGAATGGATCGTGAACAAGAACCTTCATCTCAAGACCAATGGCACGACGGGCAACCTCGGAGCCAACCCTGCCCATGCCAACAATACCAAGCGTTTTACCCGTTATCTCAGTGCCTGTGTACTCGGCCCTTTTCCACTGTCCACCTTTTAGAACAGCGCATGCCTGAGGAATGTTACGAGCCACCGACATCATAAGTGCCAGCGTATGCTCGGCGGTGGAGATGGTGTTTCCTGCAGGGGCGTTTACCACAACGATACCGCGTCTGGTGGCAGCTTCCAGATCTATATTATCGACACCGACTCCGGCTCGACCAATAATCTGAAGTTTTGTACCAGCCTCAATAATATCGGCGGTGACCTTGGGCTGGCTGCGGATCACAAGAGCATCGTAATCACCCATGATATCAATAAGCTGCTGCTTATCAAGACCGACTTTTAGGTCAACCTCGGCAAAGCTTTTGAGAATTTCCAATCCTTCATCGGCTATCTTATCAGCAACTAATACCTTCATGTAACACTCCTGCTCACTTTCTCTGCTAACCAGTTAAACTTTATGCTATGCCTTAAATCCGGCTTTGGGTAGTGCTTGCTTTAAGGCCTCAAGCACGGCATCGATTTCGGATTCCACAACGTATCCCAGGTGACCAACGCGGAATATCTTACCACCCAGGTTGGCCTGACCACCAGCGATAACCGTATCGTGCTCATCAAGTAGAATCTTTAACAGCTTTATTCCATCAAGTCCGTCAGTGACCTTGACTGACGATATTGTATTGGAGGCATATTTAGGTTCGGCAAACAGTGTCAGGCCCATCGCCTTCAGACCATCACGCGTTTTCTGGGCCGTTTTTATATGCCGTGCAAATATACTATCAAGCCCCTCTTTAACTAATTCGTTCAGTGCTACATGAAGAGCGTAGAAGGTGGGAACGCCAGGAGTCCACGGAGTCTGGTTTTTCTCCAGATAGCTCTTTGCTTTTTTTGCATCAAAATAGAACTTGGGCATCTTGGACTTTTCAACCGCTTCCCAAGCCTTAGCACTGAAGCTGAGCATGGCAGCGCCTGGAGGTGCCATCCAACCCTTTTGGGATCCGGTTACCACAACATCACATTTCCATGCGTCTACCTTAAGATCAATACAGCCAAGGCTGCTGATAGCATCTACTAAAAGCAGCTTGTCGTAGCTCTTTATCACCTTGGCCAGAGCCTCAAGATCATTGGTTACACCGGTTGAGGTTTCATTATGCGTAACCAGTACTGCTTTAATGGACGGGTCCGCATCAAGTGCCTGTTTGACTTTGTCGGGATCGGCACCGGTGCCAAATTCGAAGACAAGTCGTGTTACATCTGCACCATAGACCTCAGCGATCTGAGCGAAGCGCTCTCCGAAAACGCCGATAACAACTGCTAACACCTTGTCTCCCGGTGATAGAGTGTTGACCACGGCAGCCTCAAGACCACCTGTGCCGGACGTTGTATATACAAAAATATCGTTTTTAGTTTGAAACAGCGTTTTAAAGTTTTCCGTAACACTGTTTAGTATCTGCCCAAACTCAACTCCACGATGATTTATCATTTGCTTGGACATGATCTGAAGTACATTATCAGGTAACGGGGTTGGACCGGGAATACGTAAATTCATATTTATTGCCTCCTAATTAAATGGTCTATTCTTGTTTATCTGATCCGTTGTCTTTTGTTTTAACATTGGATATCTTGCTAATTTTGACCTCTTTTACACGTCTGCCAACGGTAGTAAGGACCTCTATTTTTATACCGTCTATTTCTATAACATCCGCTACAACTGGTATACGACCAAGCCGACTGAAAACAAATCCGCCAACCGTGTCGTAATCTTCTCCCTCGATATCGACGCCAAAGATGTCTTTTACCTCGTCTATACTCACTTTGGCATTCATAACCGCTTCGGAATCGCTTACGCGTTCTACCTTTGATTCCTCCGCATCATATTCGTCTTCTATCTCTCCAACGATCTCCTCAAGCAAATCCTCGATAGTAACAAGCCCGGCGGTTCCGCCATATTCATCCACCACTATAGCCACATGCACCTTGCTCTGCTGAAACTCGTGCAGCAAATCGTCAACTTTTTTTGACTCCGGTATGAAGTGAGGGGTACGCGCTATTTCCGTTATCGGTTCTTCTATTTTACCCTGCTCCAATATCGGAAGCAGGTCCTTGGCGTATACAAGCCCCACTATATTATCTATGGTATCTTCGTATATCGGTATGCGAGAGTAACCGGTACTTACGATGATCTCAATTATTTGCCTGATACTTGATTCCTTGGCGGCAGCTACAACATCTATGCGTGGTATCATTATCTCGCGAGCTAGTGTTTCATCCAGCTCTACTACAGCGCGGATCATATCCTTCTCGTCTTGCTCTAAGTCAACTTCTTCCTGATTCTCATCCACCAGAAGACGCATCTCATCGGACTCGTCCTCATCTGTATCCTCATCAGGTTTGCCACGGAAAATACCTGCTATTGCCCTTGCCAGAAATGACACCAAGCCGCTTATGGGAGCAAGCGTTGTGGCTGTAACCGACAGAACGCCAGACAAACCAACAACTATTTTCTCTGACCTGCGCAGCGCTATCTCTCTGCAAACAATCTGCAGCAAAGCGATAATTACAATCAAAACTGCAACCGTAACGATTACAGGGGTAACTCGTAATCCGTTATAGGCATCGGCAACAAACACCGAAGTCGCCACAAAGAGCCCTACGACTGCCAGACTTTTAGCAACAATCAGAGTTGAAAAAAGACTTTCAGTGTCATCCAGAAGTTTATCTATGACTCGGGCTTTTTTACTGCCACTATCGGCCTGCCGTTTTATTCTGCCCCGAGAAGCGTTATTAACGCTTGCCTCGGCTATCCAGAACAACATCAGCAGTGCCAGGAAAAGCAGCGAGAGGACGGCCCCTAGCCAACCATCAGTATCCAATACCTTTCAACTCCCTTAAGCGGGTTACTACGAACCTTGCCTAATACAACACTGACCGGAAGCTTGAGCAATCTTTAGCACTAGCGATCCGATCATTTGCTCCATTTTAACATTACCACATGGCCTGTCAAGAGGGAATTTGCCTGCAGTGGCATAAAATAAAGCGCCCGGCGCATCACCAAAAACTTAAGTGCGATACGCCAGGCACAAACATACATTTTTACATAGCTTTAGTACTTTGCGGCATCCAGCGCGGCTACAATTGCATAGTTATCGTCTACCCATTTCTGGAATATCTTCAGATGCTCAGCATCCAAATGCTTGAATCTCCCCTGCATTTTGGTGAAATCGGTTATTGGTCTTTTCGACTTGGGCTTATAAGTTAATTTGAGCTTGCCATCTATGGCTTCCCACAGCGGATAGTAATTGGACTCTACAGCTGTTCTACCCAAATCGATAGCTGTATCTACCTCAGAGCGCCACGCTGTTGGGCATGAGGTAAACATATGCAAATACACCATTCCGTGCTTGACCGCTTCCTTGGCCTTTTCCACCTTCATGATGAAATCGTCAAGATAGGCAATGTTTAGCGTTGCAGCATATGGTATGCGGTGCATTGCCATTAGCAGTGCTACGTTCTTGGCCGGTGTTCCCTTACCCTGACCCTCTTTACCAACCTGTGTGGTAGTGGTCCAGGCACCATATGGAGTCGTGCTGCTCTTTTGAATACCGGTGTTCTCATAGCCCTCGTTATCGTAGCAGGCAAAGATGAATTTCTCACCTCTTTCCGCAGCAGCGGAAAGCGCCTGAAAACCGATATCAGCAGTGGTACCGTCACCAATGTAACCGGTCAGGATATGGTCCATGCCCTTTTTGCGCCAGTAGCGGGACATTCCGGTCATAAGAGCCGGAACGCTGGGCAACAGGCTGGAAACTGTCGCCGTCATCATCGACTGAACGGTAAGGTGACAACAACCCATACATGTCTGCATCACCATCTTGTCGGCATTATCTCCAAGTATTCTAGCATACAGCCTGAGAGCCAGATCGGCTCCGCAACCGCCACACAGAGGATTACCACTGGGTACGATATCTTTGCGTCCCTTCAGTGTATCATTGACAGAAGAGCTCTTAAGCAACGTTATAACGCCATAAGGGCAGGCTTCTACGCATGCCGGCTGGCCATCACACATATCGCACTTGGTGGCGATCTGCTTGTCATCGTTGAAAAACATCATGCCGTACGAGCAGCCGTCTACACAGGCTTCGCAGCCGGTACACAGATCAGCATCTACGCGCACAATGCCGCTTACCTCGTCCTTGGTAATAGCATCACTGGGACATACGTCCATGCACTGCGGCTCGCCACACTGGTAGCAGGTTGCAACGCTGTGCTGCTCTTTGCCCTCTTCGTTAATTATTTTTATTACCGCCCCCAGATTGTCTGAACCGTTTCTTGCGGCGCAGGCATCAACACAGATACTGCAATCTGCAGGACAGGCACCTTTTCTTACTAGTAATGTATCGCAGAATTTAGCCACTTTTTAGTACCTCCTAGTACTATATCAACACACTTGCTGGTTATTTCTTTTCTACCAATTTGCGGGTACTCAGTTCGCTACCGTCTGACACATATTTATCATCGCTTAACCACGGAAGTGCCAGCCAGTAATAATCATCAACCTCTTTGCCTTCGGCTGCATCAATTGTGATATCAACCGCTTTTTCTATATGATCAACGGTGATATCTCCACCGTTCATGCCGTCAAAGAAATTTACCATTGGGATGTTCTCTCCGGCGTTATACATAACGGCCTTCAAATCCATTAGAATCTGGCCACGGTTCCAGCCATGAGCTATACCCTGCTCTAAAACACCGATCGCTTTTTTGCCCTTAAGCGCGGCAGCAAGTTCTTTTTCCGGACACGGTCTGAACATACGAATTCGAACCAGTCCGACCTTTTTGCCCTCTTCACGCTTCTTGTCGATAATAACCTTAGCTGTCATCGCCTCACCACCCATGGCAACCAGAACGCAGTCGGCGTCTTCGGTTTTGTATTCCTCTATCTTGGTTATGAACTCTCTGCCAAAGGCATCTTCGAACTCATCAGCGACCTTCTCAATTACATCCATGGCTTTTTCCATGGCAAGGCCATGCTTTAGCCTGACTTCCATGAAATTTTCCGGTGGTTTAAGTGCCGCATGCTGGGGATTGGGCGCTTCACCTGGATATCCCGGTATTATCCTTAAGCGCTCTACATCTGCCACAGGAGCAAGGAACTTGTCCACTGCTTCCTGTGTCGGAATCTCAACCCTTTCAAGCAGGAAGGAGACGTACCAGCCATCATAACTGACCATTACCGGAAGCAGAACGTCCGGATCTTCAGCCAGCCTGTAGGCGGCAATTACGGTATCAAATATCTCCTGGCAGTTCTGGCACTCAAGCTGTATCCAGCCGGTATCACGCATCATCAGCATATCCTGCCGACCACGTGCAAGACCACCCATTATTGGTGGTTCGCGGTTTGCGTTAACCATTACCACGGGCAATCTGTGTCCGGCAGCCCTGGTGAAAACATCATACATATAAACCAGACCGAATGATGATGTTGCTGTAAATACCCTTGCACCGGCATTAGATGCACCGATACATACTGCCATAGCAGAGTTTTCGCTCTCAACATCTACGAACTCAGCCTCTATTTCGCCCTCGGCTCTGAATCTGTTTAACTCCTCGACCAGCTGGGTTTGCGGAGTAACAGGATAGGCGGCAATAACATCTGGCCTGCACAGTTTGACGGCATTAGATGCCGCATGATTTCCGGTGAGTATCATTAGTTTAGAATTTTTTTTATCTGCCATGCTATTTCTTTTTCCTCCTCTCGGAAACCATCTCTATAGCATCTACGGGACACTCGGCGGCACACAGACCGCAGCCCTTACAATAATCAAAGTTTGGCTCGAAACCGTTGTCTTTTTCCACAACGCAGCCAGACGGACAATACAGATAGCACCAGCCACAGCGACAACACTTCTCGTTGTTTATGATCGGACGCATTGTCCTCCAGCTACCTGTTTTGTTATCAGTCCACTTGGAAGCAGCAGCTCCCCATAACCTGTAGTATCTTGATTTGAAGTTCACTGCTTCACCTCGTATTTTATGACCTTGGTCTCTTTATAGGCCCTGTCGGTACAATTCTTGTTTTTATCCAGCGCTTTACCACTGAAGTACTCGCCATAAGCTTTTTTGAGTCCCTCAATACCTAGCCAGCCGGTAGTTACAGCAAGAGAGGCAAGAATGGTGGTGTTTACCGCCGGTATACCTATCTCTTCCATGGCAATCTTAGTAGCATCTATGATGCCAAGTGTGCCAATGTTGGGATGAGGACTCTCAGTTATTTCCTCGTCGGTGTTAAGTATTACTACTCCACCGGGTTTGAATCCGTCCCATGTCTCAGGAAAATCCATGAGAGATGCATCAAAGATCATCAGACAATCCGGATGATAAATCTGCGTTTTCTCACGAACCGGAATTTCGTCATAGCGAACAAATGCTGCTACAGCAGCACCTTTTCGTGCAGCACCATACATTGGGAAGCTGGCCGCATACTTGTCATCGTACACAAAGCCCATGGTCAACATTTCAGAACCCTTGGCCGCTCCCTGACCTCCACGGCCATGTAACCTAATTTCCTTCATAAAAGAAGCCTCCATAGCTATTCAACAGACTTTGAAAATCAAAACCTTAATGTCACTTAATTAATCGTACTCGATAACGAAGTTAAAACACAACCTAGTATGGCGATTGAGGAATAAGCGGTGTATACACGCCGCACTTCATTATCAGATAGCGCATGCTGAGATCACCGACAAGCACTCCTGCTATAGCAATGGCCAGCATTAGAGTCGGTGTAGTCGCAGCAGTTAAAGTGTATATTACGGTAGATACCGGAATGAATATACCCATTAAAACCACGCCTATATAAAAAATAAGTGTAAGCGGTCCGCCGCTATTTATCATTTTGCGAATCGAATACCTTCCGGCACCTGACTGGTTCCACGTATTCCATAGGAATACAATAACGACTGCAGCATAAACCAGTACGGTTATTTGCAGCCACTGTATTGCTGCCGGACCGGTAATTATATTGCCTACTCTGCCGGCAACCGCCAGAGCGGCACCACCCAGAAAACCGGAAGCAATGAAGAACAGCGGCATCATAGCACTGCCCCACAGTGGAATGGCTCTTACGTAGCCAATAAGAAGGCCGGCATAAACAGTTACCAGTATTGATGCCACAATCATGATTATGGCAAGAACGCCTGTTACAGAACCAAGATTACCTATACCTGTTGCATCAACCCCAACAAAGGTGAGGATGATATGTACAAGGCCAAATATGGTAAACAGGCCTATGAAGAACATTCCGCGTGATATCCAGGAGGTTCTCCATCCACTGTTCATAATCATCTTGATGAACTTAGCAGGATTTTTAAACAGCAGAAGCAATGCGCCCATAAGGCCACCATCGCCATCGTAATTGATCATCATTCTCCATGCGCGTGTCGGCTTACCTAGATCTACCATCTTGGTACCGCCACCAATTACCAGACAAATTAGATAGCCGATAAGCATTGCCAAAGGATAGTTCAGAATAACGGCTATGAAATACATTCCCGCGCCGAGTGCGACCGAGAAGAAAGACAACCATGACAGCAGTCCTTTACCCTCAATCCACTCCTCCTGAGGAGTAGGTTTTGCCATCCATTCCCATGGTTTTACATGCATTTCTTAATTCCCCCCTTACTTGATCATACTTAAGATATAATGTAGTAAACCGAAGGATCCGTATCAAAATCGGGGCGCAATTGTTCCGCGTTTCTCTCCCGAATCAGTCGGACTATTTTACTATCAGGGTCATCCATGTCGCCAAAAGTTCTGGCCTTTGCCGGACAGGCATTCACACATACAGGTGTTGCAGTCCGGTCCTCGCCCGGAGTAAGCCCCTCGGCCAGACCATCATCAACCCGCTCCATACAGAAGGTGCATTTAACTGCAGTGCCCTCCTGATACGGATGATGTTCCATGCCAAACTTCTCGTAATTGTTGAACCCTTGCCCAGGATACTGCTCCTTGTACTTGAATGAGGTGCGTTGCTGATAAGGACAGGCCATAATGCAATACTTGCAGCCCACGCACTTATCGGAGTCTATAACAACAATCCCGTCTTCTCTCTGATAACTTGCGCCTGTGGGACAAACGTTTACGCACGGCGCATCTGTACAGTGATTGCACAGCAGCGGGAAAGTATGCTTACGCACCATTGGGTACTGGCCCGTTTCACCGGTAGCTACCCTGTTAAAGAAGATGCCCGGTGGCAAAAAATATGCCTGCTTGCAGCTTACCTGACATGAGTAGCACTGGACGCATCTTAGTTTGTCGATTACCATTCCCCATCTCATTATGCGGCACCTCCATTCTTATAAACCTTCACCTTGGCAGATGTTTCTATGCTCAGGCACACCGGATCAGAATGCTCTAGATCAAGCTCCATGAGTGTGTTAAAATGCACACCCTGCTTATAAGCGATCGGCTGCCCCTTGACCCAGTGACCCGCCGTTGATGCGATCCCGATACACTTGGGATGCACACAGTCGGAGAGAATTATGGGACCACTGGTTGTACGTCCATAGTTGGACTCAATGGTGACAATATCGCCGTCAGCAAAGCCCTTGGCCTTACCTGTATCACGATTTATCACTATGTTATAGATGTGCGGGTTCATATGGCTGGCCTCAACCAGATATGGTATCTGATGAGTCTGCCCACCGGTATGCAATGTGGTTCGGTATGAATAACAAATCAAATCGAACTCATCATCCGGCACCTTCTGCACCGGTGTTGGGAACCAGCTCACAAACGGTGTATACTGCTGCCAGTCGGCATGCACATCCCTGCTTTCGGCCAGTTCGATAATAGTTGGGCCCTCTTTCGCTAGATCATGCAAATATATGGGCACTCTGACATCCAGGAATGGTCGCCAGTAAGCCTCCTCAGGCTTTTTGGGCCACCTGATGAAGCCGTTTTCTTTGAACCAATCCATACCCTTATCGTCGCCGTGATTGCACTTGAATACGCGATCACTGATTTCGGTGATATTTAGTTTTTCACCCTTTTTGATTGCGTATTTATCCTTGATATCAAAGCGCATGTTCAAGGTTTCGTTGTAGTCGTCCCTCATACCAAGCTCATCGGCAATGTCAAACAGGACGTCAGCGATAAACCTGCGCTCAAACTGAGGTTCGATTACCGGCTGCGTGCCATGTATGGTCCAATCCTCATACGCAATCGGTGCATTGAAGTATAGATCATAAGCGTCACCGCAACTTGCGGTATGCTCCAGATGGTGGCATCCCGGCAGGACGATGTCTGCAAATCCCTCGGAAAGCTCCGTGGGGTACAGATCCCAGCATACTGTAAACGGTATCTCTGCCACAGCTTCGGCAACCGATTCCGGATTACCCAGTCCATGTATATTATTGGTTCCCCAGGACAGCATCATCTCCGGATTAAACTTAACACCGAGTTTATCCCACAGTTCATGCCTGTCTTTTGATGAATGGAACACCGAGGCCATTCCCTGAGTGAACAGTTCCTGTAGACCGGTTCCGACGCACGGAACAGTTGGCGCCGCGTGCCTGGGCACATAGTCCTCAGCAGTTCTTGCCTGCAGCGTTGACCAAAGTCCCGGAACAAGCATTCCGTCGGGATCAGCAAAACAGGCCACTTCAGGACGCCCGGTATTGGGGTCGCCCAGACAACGTGATGGACACAATGCTATCGTCGAACCGGGTACGTCTCCTGCACCCAGTATCTGCCCGATTATGTGTGTTGCATATACGGAGTGCAGCGAGTTTGTGTGCCCCTGCCCTCCCCTGAATATTGCCGTGCCAACAGGCCTGAACGGCAGTTCCACACCATCAAGCATAATGGTTGAGCCCACCTGCGCCGCCTCGGCAAACTCTTTGGCTATGCGTCGTATGGTTTTTGCCGGAACCGTACTGACTTCCTCAGCAAATTCCGGTGTATACGTCTTAACATGCTCTTTAATAAGCTCAAAGGAAGGATGGCACTTGACGCCGTTAACCTCGAACTCACCCTCCAAAGCATAATCCTTAATAGTAGGATCGTTAAACGCTTTGGCCGCTTTAGCCTCGGGATCCCATATCATCGGCTTGTTAGTTTCAGGGTCTCTTACGTATAACTGGTCGGGGCCGATTAGATAGGAACCATTGGTTTTTGTTTTTATGTAAGGAGCATCGTATATATCCAGATCATTGAGAATAACGTTGATCATGGCAACCAGTACTGCTCCATCGGTGCCCGGCAAAATGGGTATCCATTCGGTAGCCTTGTCACCAGTGTTATTGCACATGGGATCAAACACAACCATTTTCATACCGCGCTCGCGGGCCTCTGCTGCCATCCTAATGTTCATAGTTCCGGCATGGCCTGAGCCAAAACCGCCGCTGGCGCCAAAGAACATGGCGTAGTTACAATACTTCCAGTCGGGACCTGCGTCCCATGAACCGAAGTACTGGCCCGTGACATGATGAGCTCCGTTTCCACAATGAACTGCAGCTCCGCCACCCATCAGTGACGTTTTGCCATAAGTAGCAAAAAACGGCATAAGGAAATTATGCCGCAACACTGCATTTGGAGAAGGAGAACTCATCCAGACAAGCTTTCTGGTGTCCTCTTCGCGAATCTTTTTCAGCCTGGGAATTATCTCATCCATAGCCTCTTCCCAGGTTATTCGCTCAAAATTACCCTCTTCATACATTCCCTTTTTGGGATTGGTTCGCCTTAGTGGATAATTTCTGCGATTGGGATCGAACAACACTTGAAGCTGTGAAACACCCTTGGCGCATAGTCCGCCTTCAGCTCCCAGAGTTGAGCCTTCCACACCCTCAATTGCAATGGGTACACCATTTACGCGGTGTACTCTTACACCACAGGTACCGTAGCAACCACCACAACAGGTATGGATCCATATATCTTCCCAGATTTCCGGTTTTGCCTTTGTGCTACTAGGAGATTTTGCCATTAGTCCTCCCCCTTTTCATGCTAGATAAAAATTTTACCTGATTGCAATGTAAGAGTCAACATTATTCCCTTACGATAACAACCCCCTGCCAATACAGAATTCACAATATGTAAATGGGAGTAGGCAAATATTTGCCCACCTGTGATTAAAATTTATCCTATATAGATAGATGGTGACTTCCGTAAATACGCGCCTCTATATACAAGTATAAGCACTATATTTCATTATTTTATATACTGGGTTTTGTTTTCGGAAAACACCTAATTATAGATGTTTCATCCAAAACACTACTATAATATGCCATTTACAGATTACAGTATTATAGAAGTTATGAGTAATTAGAAAAGGGGCAACCTGTATCGTTGGGGTGAGCTATTGAAGCTCATAATTACAATCGACTAAATTGCTTTGCAGTTTTCATCAGACGTAAATCCTTGTTAATCTGAACCGTAATGCTATAGTATTAAATAGAAGCATAAATTTAACACTAAACGTTTGGAGGCGATTCAGATATGATAACAGAACTAAACGATGCCAATTTTGAGCAGGAAGTAATCAAATCGGACATACCCGTACTGGTTGATTTTTGGGCGGAATGGTGCGGGCCGTGCCGCATGCTTGGTCCGATCATCGACAAGCTGTCTGATGAGGCTGAGTACCAGGGTAAATTTAAGTTTGGCAAACTGAACGTTGATCAGAACCCGGGGATGGCTACTAAATACCAGGTAATGAGTATCCCTCTCGTGCTGTTTTTCAAAAATGGCGAGAAGGTTGATCAATCTCTGGGCGCAGTGCCTGAAAACGCCATTAAAGAGAAAATAGCAGCCATAATCTAAACTTTTATAAAATGGCCGAAGATAGAATAAAAGAACTTGAAGAGCAAATTGCGGAACTACAGGGACGCATGCCAAAGCATTCTGTCCCCAATCATATGATGCGCCGTCTGATGGAGCTTGAGGATGACCTTGAAGAGGCATTGGATCAACTTAAGAACGAACAACCTTAGTCGTTGTCACGCTCGTAACGGGCAACTGCATCGGTTCTGATGCCACCCCGCTCCTTGAAATAGCCCTCCACCGCCATTGATACCGGTTTTAACAAATCCACCAGATCATTGAGGATTCGGTTTACCGCTGTCTCCTGCAAAATACCTACATTGCGATAAGTAGTCAGGTAGTACTTGAGCGACTTGAGTTCAACCAGTTCACGATCAGGCACATACTTGATTATGAGTGTGGCGAAATCGGGAAGACCAGTCCATGGACACACCGAGGTAAATTCATCAGTTTCATAGGTTACTTCTGTTAAAGAACCCGCATACTCAAAAGGTATCGACTCCAGCAAATCAGGCCGGATATCGTCATCGCTGTGAATATCAAAATTTATATCTTTGTATTTGTCGTCTTTTGCTTCCATATCACCTGAAATCATACATCAATCTATTGTATATTTCAATTAATAAAATCCGCTCAAATCAGGCAATAAATAAACTAAGTGACTTTTTACTATTGACAAATTGTCCATATAAACTATACTACGTACACAGTCTCGCATCAAAGCTAATAAATATTAGGAGTGTACAGGTTTGAGCAAGACAATAGCTGCACTGAAGCAAATGCACAATATAGAAAGATTCGCTACCGAGATTTACCGTGTGCAACGCAGAGCGTTCAAAGATAAGATCTCCATTAACAAGATGACGGCTGCTATGCACAACGAGCAAGAACACATAGATGATTTGCTGGAATGCATCATATCACAAGGGGAAACGAAATCATGGATGGGGACTGCATTTGAGGTGATGGGCAAATTCCTGGGGTTCTTATCCACTCTACTCGGAAGGCAATTTGTTTTCTGGGCAGATGCTAAAATAGAACAAAGAGCGATTAAGGATTACGGCATTTTTCTAAAAACGATAAATTTCGATGCCAAATCCAAAAGGATCGTCGTTAAGAATCTGAATGATGAGAAGGTTCATTTAAGGAGCTGGCAGGATGCTCTTGGTCGGCTGACCGGCAAGCCTCCCAAAGATACACGGTATATGACCTAGGTCACATACACTAGGTACGCCCAAGTAGCAAAATGGGAGAAATCAAAAACGACAGTGGAGAAGTGATTTGAAAGTATTAGGAATTATGGGCAGCCCCCGCATACATGGAAACACTGATCTCCTGCTTGATCAGACACTTAAAGGTGCACAAGAGGCCGGTGCTGACACTGAGAAAATAAAGATTACCAAGGTTGAGGTAAAGCCGTGCCTGGAAGACTACGGCTGCGCTATAATGGGTATCTGTACCATACGGGACGATATGGACGTGATTTATGAGAAGCTTCTTTTAGCTGACATCATAATTGTGGCTTCACCCATGTTTTTCTACAGCGTGCCCGCTCAGCTCAAGTCACTGATCGACAGGGCACAAGCCATATGGGCCAGAAAGTATCTGCTCAAGCAAGACGTGAGTGGAAAGAAAAGAAAGGGTGCTTTCATCGGCGTAGGCGCCACCAAGGGCAAGAATCTGTTTGACGGCGTTATGCTGACCATGAAGTACTTCTACGATGCCATAGACGTTGAGTACACCGATAATCTGCTTTTCCGTCAGATTGACCAGAAGGGTGAAATAAAAGATCATCCCACTGCTCTGGCTGATGCATTCGAACTGGGCAAAAAGCTTGTCCAGTCATAAATCTATTTTCTTATCAAAAGGAAGGAGAGACCGAAATGGCAGTAAAAAAGAATGGTGAAAAATACAGGTGCAATATCTGCGGCAACGAGTGTGTAGTCACCAAGGCCGGTGGCGGAGCGCTGGTATGCTGCGGCAAACCAATGGAGCTTATTGAAGAAGGCAAGTAAACAACAGGATAACTTTGGAGGTTTGAAAAATGGCTTTTTCGGATATACTTAAAAACAAAGATAGCGAAGGCAAGGAAAAACACGTACCCGTTATTGAAATAAGCGCCGGCAGCGGCGGCGCGGACACCATAAGCGTTATTGTGGGTAAAGAAATTGCTCATCCTAACACGGTGGAGCATCATATCGCCTGGCTGGAAGTATACGGCGTGAAAGGTGATGGACAGGTCGTATCTCTGGCAAAAGCCGATTTCGCACCGGCATACACCAGTCCAAAGATTCAGCTTAAGGTTGTGCTGGACGGTTTTGAGACCATTTACGCGACTTCGTATTGCAACATTCACGGGTTATGGGAAAACAGCGTAAAGGTATAAGAATTATAAATAATACCGAGATCACTTGTTTTATATAGGAAAGGGGTAGCAGTTGGATCCCAGAAGGCGTTTTTCGTGGGTAATATACGCCCTGCTCCTAATAATTGTTATAGGTATTGCCGGATACATGATCATCGAGAAATGGACGTTTCTTGATGCGCTGTATATGACGATAATAACCATAACCACCGTGGGTTACGGAGAAGTAGCTACTCTGTCCTCGACGGGTATGATATTCAGTATAGTGCTGATTGTCTGCGGAGTAGGCGTTGTATTTTACGCGGCAGGAACACTTATTCAATACATAATAGAAGGTAATCTGGGAACGATGCTTGAGAGGCGCCGTATGAACGACAAGATATCAAAACTAAAAGATCACTTCATTGTCTGCGGATTCGGACGCGTGGGACAGGAAGTTGCCCACGTCTTTCATGATGAGGACATCCCCTTCATCGTAATAGATATAAACGAAGAAGCCATAGCAAAAGCGGCTCAGCAAGGGTATTTGTATATACACGGCCAATCCACAAGCGATGAGGTTCTTGTAGAGGCGGGAATTGAAAAGGCACACGGACTGGTGGCAGCAACCAGCGTCGAGGCCGATAACGTATACATAATTCTTTCGGCCAGAGGCATGCAACCAAACATAACCATTGTAGCCCGGGGGCTTACCGACAGCTCTGAGTCCAAGCTGAAGCGGGCCGGTGCCGACCGTACAATCTATCCTTATCGTCTGGAAGGACAGCGCCTAGCAATGCTGGCACTGCGCCCGAATGTGGTAGACTTTATAGAGACGACAATGCATAACCGCAAGGGAGCCATCGGTATGGAGGTCACCAAGGTTGACGAAGATTCAGCAGTAGCAGGTAGAACGCTTAAGGATGCTCAGGGTCTTTGCTCCAAAGGTTCGGTTGTGCTGATTAAAAGGAAGAACGGCTCGCTGGTAAACAAAGGTTCATCTGTGATACAAATAGGAGATGAGCTGATGGTAATCGGATCAATCGATGAGTTTCGTCCGCTGGAGGAAGCAGCATGAGTGACAGGAAAGTTTATCTGGATAACACAGCGACAAACCCAGTGCGCAGTGCAGTAGTTGATGCCATGATGCCCTATCTGAAGGAAGCATACGGCAATCCTCAATCCATGCACGACTGGGGTGATGCCCCACGCGAGGCCCTGGATGAAGCACGAGCCAAAGTTGCTACCCTAATAGGAGCTGAGGCAAGCGAAATTATCTTTACATCAAGCGGTACGGAGTCTAATAACCTGGCTATAAAAGGCCTGGCGATGGCGCAACAGACCAAAGGTAAACACGTCGTTGTATCGGCTATTGAGCATTTCTCTGTATTGCACTCAACTAAAACACTGCAAAAGCTGGGATTCGAGGTAACCGAGGTTCCTGTAAACAGCTACGGACAGGTCAGTCCTGACGACGTTAAAGCTGCTCTCAGGGGCGACACAATCCTGGTATCAATAATGCTGGCCAATGGTGAGGTTGGCTCCATCCAGCCTATCAAAGAGATAGCGGCAATCGTTAAAGAGGCTGGGATTATTTTTCATACCGACGCCGTTGCTGCAGCCGGAAACATACCTATTGATGTTAATGACCTTAATGTTGATGCATTAAGTTTTGCAGCCAACCAATTTTATGGGCCCAAGGGAGTTGCTGCGCTTTATCTAAGGAAGAGAACCCGCATTACCCCGCTGCTGGACGGAGGCATTCAGGAAGGTGGCAAGCGCGCCGGTACCGAGAACGTTCCGGCGATAGTAGGCATGGGAGTTGCAGCCGAGCTGGCAAAAGCCGACATGGAATCAAGGGCTAAGCAGCTGTCTGCTATACGTGATAGATTAATCAAAGGAGTCACTGCGATTCCACACGTCATCCTGACGGGACATCCAACCGGCAGACTGCCACATCACGCCAGCTTCTGTGTAGAGTTCATCGAGGGTGAATCGATGCTGATGCTACTCTCTTCTCAGGGTGTGGCTGCATCCAGCGGGTCGGCATGCACATCAAAAGCGCTTAAATCGTCGCACGTGCTGACCGCCATGGGACTGCCGCCGGAGATATCGGCGGGATCGCTGGTACTGACAATTGGTACAAGCGCCACAAATGATGATATTGACTATGTTGTCGATACTCTGCCACCCATAGTTGAAAGACTAAGGCAGATGTCGCCACTATACGCGAAATATGTGAAAGAACAAGGAGGGAAATAAGATGCCTGCTTATAGTGACAAGGTGATGGACCATTTTATGAAGCCGCGCAACGTAGGCGAGATAGAGGATGCCGACGGCGTTGGTGAAGTGGGAAATCCCGTTTGCGGTGACATGATGACCTTTTATATAAAGGTTGATAAGGACGAAAAAGTAAGCGATGTCAAGTTCAAGACGTTCGGCTGCGGAGCTGCCATAGCTGTTTCCAGCATAACCAGCGAACTGGCTGTTGGGAAAACGCTGGAGCAGATACGCCAGATAACCCCAAACTCGGTAATCGATGAATTGGAAGGTCTTCCGCAAAACAAGCATCACTGCTCTAATCTGGGAGCACAGGCACTAAATAAGGCAGTGGATGACTACCTGGTAAAACAGGGCAGAATGACCAAGGAAGAATTCGCAACAAAACATAAAGAAGATGAGGAGGAGCACGACGATGCATGCGAATCATAATCAGTCCCAGGAGCACACATGTAAATGCCCTTTTTGCGATCACAAGATAGACGATTCCTGTTCTGCTTTGTGCGGAGGTTGCGGCACAACGATATACGTCTGCACAAGCTGCAACAAACCATTTAACAAGGATAAAGGGGAATGCCCCAGCTGCGGCACCAAGGTGCAGTAAGTAGCAATCTTTGATAAGGAGAGAAACCATGGCAGAGGAACAACAAACTAAAGCTGAAGCCAAGCCCGAGGCTGAAGAAAAAAAGAAGCTTACAATAGTCGTGTTCGCAGGTGAGCTGGACAAGGCACTAGCCGCGTTCATGATAGCTGCCACGGCGGCCAGCATGGGCATAGCGGTAACCATGTTTTTTACCTTCTGGGGACTCAATATCATCAAGAAAAACGATAGTAAGGTGAAAAACAAGGGATTCATGAGAAAGATGTTCGGCTGGCTCAACAAGGGTGGTAGCAAACGCCTTAAATTGTCCAAATTCAACATGATGGGTATGGGCACAGGTATGATTAAGAAAATGATGCGAGGCATGAAGCTACCATCGCTGGAAGATCTCATGACCATGTCTCACCAGATGGGTGTTAAAATGCATGCCTGCTCCACCACATGTGGATTGATGGGACTGGCTGAAGGCGACTTCATAGACGAAGTTGAGCCGGAAATCGTAGGCGCAGCATTTTTCCTGGGCGAGGCAGTTGAGTCAAAATCAACACTGTTTATCTCGTAAAGAGCAAGGAGGACGATATGAAAGCCGATCAATCACTGGATTGCATGGGGCTTTACTGTCCAATGCCAATCTATGAAACAAGTATGAAGATAAAAGAGCTGAAAGTCGGGGAAGTTCTTGAAGTTATAGCCGACGATCAGGGGATAATAAAGGATATGCCCGCCTGGGCCGAAACGACGGGCAATGAATTTCTGGGCTTCGAGGATGACGGAGAAGAAATCAAAGTTTACGTGAAAAAAACAAAGTAAATGCCTGAGAAAAAGGAGTAGTCGTTATGAAGCTAGAAGGTTCTCAGACCGAGAAAAACCTGTTAGCAGCGTTTGCAGGGGAATCCCAGGCGCGCAATAAATATACATATTTCGCCTCTGTAGCCAAAAAAGAAGGTTACGAGCAAATAGCAGCAATTTTTGAGGAAACGGCAGGCAACGAAAAAGAACATGCAGAAGTAGAGTTCAAGTTCCTTAAGGGAATCGGAACAACGATAGATAATCTGAAAACGGCTGCTGCCGGTGAGCATTACGAGTGGACTGACATGTATCCCAGCTTCGAGAAGGCTGCACGAGAAGAAGGTTTCATTGAAATAGCCAATGCTTTTAAAGAAATTTCCGAGGTAGAAGAGCAGCACGAAAAGCGCTACAAGAAACTGCTGAAAAATATCGAGAAGAAACGGGTATTTAAAAGCGACAAGATCGTCAAGTGGAAGTGCCGAAATTGTGGGTACGTACATAAGGGCAAAACCGCGCCGGGCGTTTGCCCTGCATGCAACCATCCACAAAGCTATTACGAACTGATGGCCGAAAACTACTAAATAGTTTTAGGAGGCGAATATGGATGCAGCTGCACTATATTCCATCAGCTATGGCCTGTACGTAGTTTGCTCCGGTACAGGCGATAAGCTAAACGGTCAGATAGCTAATACAGTGATTCAGGTTTCTGCGCATCCGCCCACGTTGTCGGTGTGTATAAACAAGGAAAATCTGACTCACAAGCTCATTACACAAAGTGGGGTGTTTACCGTATCGGTGCTATCTCAAAATGCACCATTAAGCTTTATCGGCAACTTCGGTTTCAAGTCAGGGCGTGACACAAGCAAGCTTGATGGTATTAATTACAAGATAGGCCAAACCGGTGCTCCTGTTGTACTGGAAAACGCTGTAGCCTACTTTGAGGTAAAGGTTAATCACCAGACCGAGGTGGCAACGCATACCGACTTTATCGGTGAGCTGGTTGCAGCGGAGGTACTGACCAAAGATGAGCCAATGACCTACGCTTATTATCATAAGGTAAAAAAAGGAACCACGCCAAAAAACGCACCATCCTATGTAGAGGAAAAGAAAATAGAAGGAGTATCAAAAATGCAGAAATATCAGTGTTCAGTTTGTGACTACATATACGATCCGGCGGCAGGTGACCCGGAAAACGGGGTTGCAGCCGGAACCGCATGGGAAGATTTACCGGAAGACTGGGATTGCCCGATGTGCGGAGCGTCTAAAGACGAATTTGAAAAGGTAGATTAATATGAGACCTAGAGAAATAGTACCGGGCATCTATGAAGTTGGTGCCGTAGATTGGGACAGACGACTGTTTGATTCGCTAATACCGCTGCCCGACGGCACAAGCTATAACTCATATCTAATTAAGGGCAGCGAGAAGACGGTTCTGGTTGATTCGGTAGACCCAACAATGGAAAGCATTCTGCTAAACAACCTGAGTCAGCTTGAGCTTGCCAGTATCGACTATGTCATATGCCATCACGCCGAGCAGGACCATGCAGGCACGATCCCCAAGATTCTGGAAATGTATCCGGAAGCAAAGGTTATTACGTCGCCCAAGTGCAAGGGGATGCTCGAAGACCTGCTAAATATTGAGCCGGAGCGGTTTATAACGGTTGCGGACAAGGAAACCATATCGCTGGGTGATAGAACCCTGGAGTTCATCCATACGCCATGGGTTCACTGGCCGGAGACAATGGTTACTTACTTGAAGGAAGATAACATACTTTTTTCCTGCGATTTCTTCGGTTCTCATCTGGCCACGACTGACCAGTATTGGCATGATGCAGAACATGTTTTCGAGGGAGCCAAGAGATATTTTGCCGAAATAATGATGCCTTTTAGGAACATCATCGCTAAAAACCTGACCAAGCTAAAAGACTATCAAATAGACTATATCGCGCCCAGCCATGGGCCATTATATGATTGCCCGGGATGTATCCTCGAAGCATATGACAGATGGGTTCTGGATGAGCCTAAAAACATTGTGGTATTGCCATATGTTTCAATGCATGGCAGCACACGCATTATGGTTGAGCACCTGGTAATAGCGCTGTCCCAGAGGGGTGTAACTGTTAAACAATTCGACCTCACCGTAACCGATATCGGCAAGCTGGCCGAGGCACTGGTGGATGCGGCCACGATTGTTATCGGAACGCCCACCATACTGGCCGGACCACACCCTGCTGTTGCCTACGCCGCTATTCTTGCCAACGCACTACGACCAACCACCAAGTTTGCATCGATTATCGGGTCGTACGGCTGGGGAGGCAAGACGGTTGAAACGATTGCGGCTGCTATACCCAATCTGAAGGTTGAGATACTGGACCCGGTACTATGTAAGGGGCTGCCCAAACAGGCTGACCTTGAGGCGTTGGACGCTCTGGCAAATGCCATTGCGCAAAAACACAAAGAAGCAGGTTTTAAATAGCTTTAGGGAGGACTTATCATGACAGAACTTGAGAGAGTGCTCAGTATGGCCATTGACGCAGAAAAAGAGGCAGGCAAGTTATACACAAAGGCCGCGTCTAAAACCACGAGTGCAAACAACAAACAGGTCTATTTATGGCTGGCGCGGGAGGAATTAGGGCATCAAACTCTCCTTAGCGCACTAATTAACCAATACAAAAAAGGACGAAAATTTACCGCCCAAACAAAGGTGAAAGGCGGAGCCCTTTCAGAACCCATAGAGTGCTCTCAGTTACCTTCCTTTAAGCAGACTGGCACAGAATCTGATGTTTATGCGGCTGAAGTCCAAATCATAAAAAGCGCCATGAAGGCTGAAGCTCAAGCGTCTTCTTTCTATAAAGACCTGGCCGAGAAAACATCTGACATAGTGGCCAAGGGGATACTCAAGGAACTGGCTCAAATAGAAAAGGGGCACCTTGAGCTATTAACGGAAGAGCTGAAACTGATCAGAGAAGGCAACGATATGTTCCTGTTGCGCAGATTTGAAACGCCGCTTGGGGAATAGAAAGTTGTTAGCTTTATGAAAACGGTATCAACACCAAGTATCATAGAGTACACCAAAATACGCTGGTACGCCGACCGGTGCAAGCGCTGTCACATCTGTGTGGAGGCCTGCCCTAAACAGGCGTTGATGCTCAAAAACGACATCATCATCCAGAATGACAACTGCGACAGGATTGGCGTGTGCCAGAAGATGTGCCCTGATCTTGCCATAGAAGTTATTACTCCGCGCTCAAGCGAGGGAGCCAAACCATGAGGCACCTTGTTCAGGGATGTGAAGCCATTGTGGCAGGAGCCGTTAAGGCAGGGGCAAACTTCTTTGCAGGTTACCCCATTAGCCCGGCCACCGAAATGCTGATACTGACGGCAGAGCACGCATCAAAAACCCCCGGATTCGGATTCGTGCAAAGCGAGGATGAGATAGCTGCAGCCAATGCCATAATGGGAGCGTCGCTTGCCGGGGCCAAGTCGTTTACAGCCACATCGGGACCGGGGATCACACTGATGCAGGAGGCCATCGGCTACGGGCATATGGTGGAAATACCAACTGTGCTGGTCAACGTACAGCGAGTGGGTCCGGCGACATCCATGCCCACCATGCCGGCACAGCAGGATATAATCCAGACGCACTACGGCAGCGCAGGCGATTACTATCCGATAGTATTCTATCCTAACTCGGTTGCGGAGTGTTACAAATACGCCGTTGCTGCCTTCAGCGCTGCGGAGGAGTCGCTGTCACCGGTGATACTGCTGGCAGACGGGTTTATCGGACATCTCAGCGAGGTTGTCGATCTAGACGATATCGACGTAAAGGTTACTCCGAGGGCCAGAGCGCCACTGGGAACGGGCAAGCGCTTTTTTACAGGACTTGCTCACGATGAGGACAACAATTCGCAGACGGCAGATGCTGACAATTATAAGGATTGGCTAAGCAAGGTCAAAACGAGAAACGCAAAAGTCGCAGCCAACCACATCTATTATGAGTACACAGAAAATAAGGCAAGCGACACTTTGCTCATATCTTTCGGTATCGTTTCCAGAGTGATCTCACCGCTTGCTCCAAAGGTTGGTATGTTTAGACCCATTCGTATTTTTCCGGTCCTAAGCCACGAGTTGAAAGAGTGCGCTAAGGACTACAAGAACATTGTTGTAATAGAGGCAAACGATGGACAATACGCATCGCTGGTTGAGCGTGAGCTGCATCGCGATGTTATTAGTGTTCCACTGCAGGGCGGCAGGATAAATCTGGCGTTGGCAAAGCAGGGGCTATCCGAGAAACTGGGGCTGGAAATAGACTAATGTTTAAAGACTTACTCAAACTTGATCTGTACCCCACAAGCTGGTGTCCGGGATGCGGCATCGGGCAGATAGCTATTCAGCTGGCCATGACCATGGATGAGCTTGGGCTGGATCACACAAACTCGACGCTGGTATCAGGTGTGGGATGTACCGCCAGAATGCCTGAGTATTTCAACATGGACGGAACATATACACTGCACGGACGCACGCTGCCCTTCGCTGAGGCAGTCAAAATCGTCAATCCCGATCTGAATGTCATTGTTGTATCGGGCGATGGTGATCTGGCCAGCATTGGCGGCAACCATCTGGTTCACGTCTCAAGGCGCAACGCCAATCTGGCCGTCATCTGCAACAGCAACCAGGTATACGGACTAACCGGCGGACAAGCGGGCCCTACAACGCCAAAGGGTACGAAAACAACCAGCACACCCGTGGGATCACCGTACGAGCCGGTAAATATACAGGGATTGATGCGCGCAAACGCCAGTTACTTCTATGCGCGCACCACCATCTATCATCAGGCTCACCTGCGCAAATGCATAAAGGAGGCCATCGCCTGGCCGGGATTTGCTTTTGTAGATCTGGTATGCAACTGCATCGAAAACAACGGGCGCAGGCTGGGATTTGCCTCCGCATACGAGATGCTGCAATACTACCGCTCAACTTACAAACAGGCACCGGAAGGAACCGATGTCTTGGAGCCGTTCCAGATTGGCATTATCAAAAAGGACTCAAGTGCATGAAAAAGGTCATTGTATCAGGAGAGGGTGGTCAGGGGGTAAGGGTGATAGGCCATACGCTGGCCGTGCTGCTTACCAATCTTGGCTATGAAGTCAGCCTGCTTAACGACTACGATTCATCTGTTCGGGGGGCGATGAGTGTTGCCTACCTTGTTTTTGATGATAAGCCAATTGATAATCCGGTGGTGGGTAATGACGCCGACATACTGCTCAAGCTATCGGACAAAGGTGATGGATTTGCTTCCGAAAAAACGGTATGCCAGACCGGCCTTTGTACTGATGAACAGATTCCGTTTGAGCAACTGGGCGAGGAGCGGTTCGGTAAGGCGATATTCGGTAACATGATAGCGCTGGGCAAACTGATTGCGCTGGTGGGCATCGAGATACCGGATGAGGCACTTATGAAAGTACTACCTCTTAAATACCGCGACGAGAACTTACTAGCAACGCACTACGGTTACTCGCTTACAGAGGGCGATCTTGGCCGTGGCGCGCGATCGAAAAAGAACCCTGAACGAGACTTCGCAAGCAATCGTCCCGGTTATCTACCCAAGTAATCATTTACCATGCTGATTGCAGTATAAGTATGACCCGATATTTGAGCGCTTTAAGTCATTTTTATGAGCCCAACTACCCTATTTGGGTTTCGTCTGGTACGTAATTATATGTAGTGGAATTGGCCAATCCTGAAATAATGGATGGGTATAAGTCAAGTGAATCTACCTGATGACCATAGGAGTTTTATCTCTATTAGCTTGGACACAATCAGGAGTTTTATCGCTATTGAGCCGAACTCAATTTTGTTAAAATTATATTGGGTAGGAAGATAAAATCAGGAGGAAATAATGACAGAAGAAAAATCGATCGCATCGGTGATGATTGAAAATCGGGTATTTAATCCACCACCGAAGCTCAGCGAGCAGGCCTATATAAAATCAATGGATCAGTACAAACAGATGTACGCGCAGTCCATCGCAGATCCGGAGAAATTCTGGGCCGAAAGGGCCGAGGAGCTTGACTGGTTCAAAAAATGGGACAAGGTACTGGTTGAAGACTTCAAAAATGCTAAACACGAGTGGTTTGTGGGCGGCAAGATCAACGTTACCTACAACTGCCTTGACAGACACCTGTCCACAGACAAAAAGGACAAGACCGCACTGATATGGGAGGGGGATATTGGCGATGCGCTTACCCTTACCTATCAGCAGCTGTACAACGAAGTATGCAAAGCAGCCAACGTACTCAAGAAACACGGCGTTAAAAAGGGGGATCGTGTTTCTATTTATTTGCCAATGATTCCGGAGCTGGCCATAACCATGATGGCGTGTGCCAGAATCGGTGCTATACATTCTATTATATTCGGCGGTTTCAGTGCTGAGGCACTCAGAGACAGGATAATTGACTGTGAGTCTAACTACCTGATCTGCTCCGACGGATACTATCGTGGAGGCAAGGTTATTGCCAGTAAGGCCAACGCTGACATGGCAATGGAGTCTTGCCCGGATGTTAAGACTTGCCTGGTAGTCAAGCGCGCACCGGCAGCGGAAGCAAACATGCAGGCAGGCCGCGATGTATATTACGACGAGGAAATGGCGGCAGACGATATCAGCGACGTGTGTGAGCCGGAGTGGATGGACTCGGAAGACCCGCTGTTTATCCTGTACACCAGTGGCTCAACCGGCAAACCTAAGGGCGTACTGCACACGCAGGCAGGATATCTGCTGTACACAAACCAGACATTCAAGTACGTTTTCGATCACAAAGATACGGACATTTACTGGTGCACCGCCGACATCGGATGGGTCACCGGACATAGCTACATCGTTTATGGACCCTTGTCCTTAGGCGCAACCAGCATCATGTTCGAGGGTGTACCCAATTATCCCAAGCCGGACAGGTTCTGGGAGATCGTCGAGAAGTACAAGGTAACACTATTCTACACCGCTCCTACGGCAATTCGCGCCATCATGCGTGACGGCGACGACTGGCCCAATAACCGCGATATGAGCAGCATACGTATTCTTGGTTCGGTTGGTGAGCCGATCAATCCAGAGGCGTGGATGTGGTACTACGAGGTAATCGGTAAGAGCAAGTCTCCCATAGTAGATACCTACTGGCAGACCGAGACCGGAGGATTTATAATCACACCGTTCCCGGGTGCAACACCCATTAAACCGGGTTCGGCAAGTGTTCCCTTCTTTGGCGTTGAGCCGGCAATTCTGAACGATGAAGGCGAAGAAATTACTGAGCCTCACGTCGGCGGGTGGCTGGTTATCAAGAAACCTTGGCCGGGACTTATGCGCAAGGTGTATGGTGAGGAAGAGCGATTCAAGAATACCTATTTCATCAGGTTCCCGGGTGTATACACCACGGGCGATGGATGTCGGCTTGATGAAGACGGCTACTACTGGTTGATGGGCCGTATTGACGACGTTATAAACGTATCGGGTCACCGCATTGGTACCGCCGAGGTTGAGAGCGCACTGGTAGCTCACGAGCATGTAGCCGAGGCCGCAGTGGTTGGATTCCCGCATGAGATCAAGGGACAGGGCATTTACGCATTCGTAACCCTGAAGCTTGATGTTGATACTACGGATGAGCTCAAGAAAGAGCTGGTCAAGCATGTGCGCAAGGAGATCGGCCCCATTGCCACTCCCGACAAGATTCAGTTTGCCAACGCACTGCCCAAGACCAGAAGCGGCAAGATCATGCGCAGGATTCTGACCAAGATAAGCGCAGGCGACACTGAGCTGGGTGACACCAGCACGCTGGCTGATCCTTCTGTAGTGGATTCGCTGGTGCAGGAGCGCGTTTAGTATCACAACAAAACAATAGTTTTAAATTTGAGCGGTTGGTATTTCACCAGCCGCTCTTTTTTGTTAAGGCATCAACCCCCTTGATCCCCCATTCATGGGGGAAGTTAGGTTAGAGATTTGGGGGACACCCCCAATACCCCCGGCAGGATTGCATCCTGCACCTTCTTTTTTTTGTTGACACGTGCAGTTATCCGTGCCAGAATATACTGTTAATAGCATTATTTTGAGGGCGGACAACTATGAGCGAGTATAAAATATACACTCTTGGTTCTAAGGCTACAGGCTACATTCGTGAAACCATGGAGACTTGTGGACTCAGTTTGGCTAAACATGTCCTAAAACACCTCGATCTAAAAGCCGGACAGGTTACCACAGCACTACCTTCAGAAGGATATCTTGAGAATATAGAGGATTTTGATGGTGGTGGGATAATACCACAGCCACCTAAATCTGAGTGGAAGAAATGTAACGATGGGAGTGTCTTCGTTCCACTCCTTCATTTTGATTCATATGCAATTGATATCATCCACACGTTTATGGATAGCGGCAGTGCACAGGCATGTGTATTTGAGGATTTAACTTCAAGACCTACTGATGCGTGGGTGGAGCAACAGAAGCCATATTTTAGGGCTTACGGAGACGAAGTTTATTGGTTATTAGTCGGAAGAGGCCATACAAACGAAAAGATTAGACATACCATATCTTTTGCCGAGACTACAATTCCGGTTACTGGTGTACTAACATCTTTGCCAGATGAAGATTGCAACTTTCTTAGTAATAGTAAGCTAACCTCAGAAATAATCGAAACACTGGCAGAGAAGGATATCTTGTTTGGGAAAGAGCACCTTCGGAATAAGCCCACCTCTTATTGACACTCGCATCCCACCATGTAAAAATGTATCAATACTGAGATACGAAGGTGAGAACACATGACTCTGACTCCGTTAGAACTGACGCCATGGCCGGAGGTTGATGCGGCACTGCGCATACTGATGGCTGCCATAGCGGGAGGCGTTATAGGGTTTGAGCGCGGGCATGCCCACAAGCCGGCTGGTTTTCGCACAAACAGCCTGGTATGTGTTGGCTCGGCGCTGCTGACGATACTATCGATTCATGCGTTCGCCTCCGACGTAACCGATACGTCACGGGTAGCGGCGGGCATTGCAATAGGCATAGGCTTTTTGGGCGCCGGTACGATCATTCGCACCAAGTTTTCCATAAGCGGGCTGACCACCGCTGCCACCATATGGGTTATTGCCGCCATAGGTATGGCCTTTGGAGCGGGGTTCTACATAATAGCCACAGTTACGTGGGTGATAGCGCTGGTGATACTGCTACTGCCTGCCTTTATTCACCTATCGGCAGATGAAGACAAACGAGAAGTTAAGCACGACGGCAGCGAGTAGTAATGAAGTTTTTCTTGAGTGGAGAATTAGATCATGGCATCAGTGAAGCCTGCATGCAAATTGAGATGGAAATTGAGCCAATACTAAATACTTTAGAAAACACTAATTATGGGTCAGAAGTTGTTGATATAGGAATAATTCCGATTATCATAGATCCAAAGCGAGGGCTATTAGAAGAGGGTTTCTTTAAAGAACGAAAGCTATTTAAGAGAAAAACCGCAGAAGCGGATTTTAGATTAAGAATAGATTACAACAAATTCAAAGCTGCAGATTATGAAAAAAGAAAACTGCTGCTGCTAAATAATATCGTTGAATCAATCAAGATACTGGGGCAAAGAGCAAGAAAGGATTTTGATCACGTCAAACTTATGAATGATATATATAAGCTTTTCGATATCAACGAAGAAACGCTTATGCAGTTATAAATGCTAGCCAACCCCCTTTATCCCCCGCTCATGGAGGAGGAGAGCGCTTTGGGGGACACCCCCAGCCTCCGGCAAGATTACATCCTGCACCGCTTATTTATGAACAAGTCACTATAAGGAGCAAGCAAACGAATAGAAGAGATATTATAGGAATATTACTGGGTATTATGATTGCACTACTGGTTGGGGTGCCCATTGGCGTAGTAATTGTGCTAACCACTGACAATTCAACCTTAAGCATTATCGGGGTGGTAGTTGGTGTGGTAGTAGGACAAATGGTTACGAGGCGGTATACGTCTAAACACGACGATAGCTAATTAGAATCAACCCCCTGACCCCCAATCTTGGGGGAAGTATTTTAAGATTTGGGGGACACCCCCAATGCCCCCGGCAGGATTGCATCCTGCACCGCTTTCCTCTGATTCTACTGTACTACACGATAAATCGAAATACTATACAAACGGAGATAATCACTTCTGCTCGATACAAATAAATCAGTCGCTACTTTACCAGAGTTCCCTGATAATCCCTGTCAAATACGCGGTGTAAGCGGCGTAGTGCCTCCATCTCCTCACGGATGCCAAGTTTTGCCTTGCGTACTGCATTCTTGAGCACGTCGATAGTTTTGTCGTAGGTAGGCCTGTCGACAGGATAGGGTATGCCGTCCTTGCCGCCGTGCGCAAAACTGAACCGCGCCGGATCAGACATGCTGGGCGCTGTACCGTATAAAAGCTCCGATAACAAGCTGAGCGCACGTATCGTTTTGGGGCCGACGCCGGGGATTGCCAGCAGGCTTTCAAAGTCTGGCGCTTTGAGCTCGTAGGTAGAGACGAATGTTTTGTACAGGCGATCGGGGTGAATGTCACGGGCAACGATCTGGTGGCGCGCGGGCAGGTCACACGACTGCAAGTGTTTTATCTCTGCCAGCATTTTGTCTGGTGATTTTTCGGCAGCGAGCCGGGTTACCACACCACGCGCCTTTTCGCTCTGCTGAGCCACCAGGTTCAGTGTTTGCCCTCTGACCTGCGTGCATATGCCTGCATGCGGCTCACAGACGTAATCCTGCACCGTTTCGCCCAGCCAGTGATAGCGGCGTGCGTAGTTGTTTACGTTGTTCATGCCCTGCTGCACCACAGCCCACTGGCCTTTATCGGTAAAAAAGAACGAATGATGATAGAGCTGGTATCCGTCCTGAACAGCGGTGTTATCGACTTTGGCCGACATCTTTGAGGCATAGACCAACGGCTCTGCGTCCAGTCCTGTGTCGTCGCCAACTTTCGTTACTTCAGCGGGGGTTTTGCGTGATGTACCGCCCTTGCCTCCAGCAGCGTACAGGCCCAGTTCGTGGTTGATGTCCTTGATGCTCTCCTTGATTGCGCCGCAGACGACCGTCGTGGTGCCGCTGGAATGCCAGTCCCACCCAAGCACACAGGACAGTGACTGAAACCAGAACGGGTCGGACAGGCGTTTTAGCATTTCATCAGCGCCAAACTCGGAAACGATGGCAATGACTATCTCATGCGATAGCTTGACCATACGCTGGAAAAGCCAGCGCGGTGCCTTACCGGGGTGCAACGGCAGGTGTGCGATGCCGGTTCGTCTCGATCCAGCCATATCAATCCTCCTTTTCCGTATTCTACTATGTATCCCGTAAGTTCAAATCGGCACTACACACGTAGATAGCGTTGGTATTTTAGTACGAAAGAATGGTCCATATTCTACCATAAACAGAACATTTGTGCTAGGCCTTGTTACACGATGTCTTTTTATTTTAGCTCAGCATGATATATAATGTACGACAGCAGTATCAAGGAGTATAAGCCCGTATGGGGCAGTATTATTTATTTAAGACTTTAGAGATGACGCTGGGCTTTCTGCCTAAGCGTTTGTGCTATTTTCTAGCGAGTGTGATGGGTGCAGTTGCCTTCAGGGTGGTGCCATCGCTGCGGCGCACCGTGACAAAAAACATATCGCAAGTGCTGGGACCACAGGCATCCAATAGCAAGCTGAACAAAACCGTTCGAGGGGTGCTCTCAAGCACATTCAAAAACTACCTCGATCTGGTCAGGATACCAAGGTTATCGCGAAAAAAGATCATTAAAATGGTAGACGTAACGGGCAGGCATCATCTGGACAAGGCAGTGGCCAAGGGCAAAGGGGTAATCATGTTTACGGCACACCTGGGCAGCTTTGATACCGCGTTTCAGAGATTTAGCACCTTTCCTACACAGGTTACCGTTGTGGTTGAGCCGATAAGCCCGCCGATTCTGTTGGACTACGTAACGGGTATGCGGGAGATGCATGGGGTTAACATTGTACCTGCCGTAAGCGGCTCACTCAAGCAGATAATCAAAATACTGCGCAAGGGCGAAACACTGCTTTTTGCGCTGGACCGCGATACCATGAACGCCGGAATGAACTCGCCGTTTTTTGGCAGGGACGCCAATATGCCCGCCGAGGCGGTCAAAATTGCCATGCGCACAGGTGCGGCGCTGGTGCCCGTTTTCAACAACAGGCGATCTGATGGTGGCTACAACATCTACGTTGAGCCTGAAATTGACGTTGAGTACACCGGGCCTGATGCAATGGCACACAACGTACGCGCCATATCCAAAGTTATGGAAAAGTACATAGGCCGCTTCCCCGACCAATGGGTTGTCCTCGAAAGTATTTGGAACGGCGCTTAGTATTTAGTATTACCCGCTGTTTTGTCTTCCTCGTTTGTGTCTGATTCCGTAAGAAACTATGTATAACCACAGTATGCGTTTTTAACGCTTTTTGTTGTACAACGACCGCCAAAAACCACCTTAGTTCTTCTTGATTGTCACACGTTTATCTTGTAGTATTGGCATACTAAATAGACATATCGTCGTAAATACGTTACGTCGATGATAAGGAGAATTCATGAGTTGGTTCAAACGAAATAAAGAAAAGAAACCGGTTCCCCCAACCAGAGTGTTGGTATCTGCAATTGGAGATGACAGTGAACTGCGGACCACTGCGGATAGTGACGCTGAGATATACTCAAAACACTATTCACAGGTTACTAACAAAGCCGTTGACAACGCAGATGCTCTGATTGACTTGATTTCGGCAGAGGAGTTTGATATAGTGCACCTCCTTGCTCGTGTCAATGCCGATGGGACGGTTGGACAAACATCCATTAAAAATGTTATTGATATTTGCGCTAAGACAAATGTGAAGCTGCTCTTCTTTGCTCATAGTAATTTGCCCGATACCTATATTCAGAACTTCAAGCCGGGACGTTTCAATCTGGTTATGACTATAAACCGAAAGGACAAATACTTCGGTGGGTTTCTTGATGCCCTACTTGGTAAATTGACATTGGGAAAGACCATGCCAACCGCTTGGGTTGAACTTTCTCCACAAACGGAACAAGCTTCAGAACACAATTCGCTCCCAGAATGTGCTTTCGTAGCGAACCTTCCAAAGCATAAGTTTTTAAGAGGAGACAGTGAAGTCGCCTTGTAGGGATACTAAATAACTAATGAATAATCCTATCTACAATAGCATAGGGCAAAGCTACAACAAGTATCGCCGGGCTGATGCGCGCATTACACGAGCAATGATCGAACTGATGGGGCTGAGAGCGAGCGCAACAATCGCAGATGTCGGCGCGGGCACGGGCAACTACAGCCGCGCGCTTGCTGGTGAAGGGTATAACGTTATCGCAGTAGAGCCGTCAGATACAATGATGGCGCAGGCATCACCGCATGAGAACGTTAAGTGGACGTACGGCGTTGCGGAGAACATACCGCTTGCTGACGCATCTGTGGACGGGGTTGTGGCGGTACTTACATCGCATCACTTCACATCGCAGACAAAAGCGATAATCGAGATGAGCCGCATCTGCCCTGCCGGGCCGATAGTGTGGTTTACCTGCGATCATAGAGAGGCTAAAGACCCGTGGTTTAAGGACTACTTCCCGGAAATCTGGTATGAGACATACAAAACGCTTCCGCCTATTAGGGAAGTACGCCAGACGATCAAAGAAGCAAGCGGAAGGAACGTCGAAATAGTCACCTTTCTA
Source organism: Chloroflexota bacterium (assembly GCA_018648325.1). Classification (GTDB taxonomy): domain Bacteria; phylum Chloroflexota; class Dehalococcoidia; order JABGRK01; family JABGRK01; genus JABGRK01. Next base: position 119,426 of record JABGRK010000011.1, on the reverse strand, counting down.
ACGCCGCACGACCTTGAGGACCAGTTCATGACAGCGGGATGGCGCAGGCCCGAGATTTATCTGGATGAGGATGCAAGAAAATGCACCTCCGGCTTTGCACTGGCAGAAGAAGTCGAAACAAACAGGGGGCTTGAACGATTGAGCGCCGACCTTGATAATGGGGCATGGAAGGCCAGATACGGAAACATCCTCGATAAGGACACGATCGACTGGGGACTGCGTTTTCTGGTTGTAAGATAGTAAGGATGGGACACTTCATGCCACATGCCAATAACAACGGAGTGCGTATATACTACAAGGTTGAGGGGGACGGGCCACCGCTGGTGCTGCTGCATCCGGTCCTCTCCAGCCACAAGGTCTGGTATGCCAACGGCTATGTAGATGCGCTCAAAAGCAGCCACAAAATCATACTGCCGGATATACGCGGGCACGGCGACAGCGACAAGCCGCACGAGCCACAGGCCTACACACAGCAGATTCGTGCAATGGACATCGTGGCTGTACTGGACAATATGGGCATAGACAAGGCTCACTTTCTGGGATATTCCACCGGCGGATTCATCGGGTTTGCGGTGGCAAAGTATGCACAGGATAGACTTAAATCGCTGATGATCGGCGCGGCGCATCCGTATACACTTACATCCAAGTCATTTGCGCACCTCAATCCTGCCGACACCGAGGCGTTTTTTGTAGCGTTTGAAGGATTGATTGGACAGGCAGTCAGCCCGCAGATGAAAGCTACGCTGCTGCAAAACGATCTTCGTGCAATAGCAGCATCGCTGAAACAGGGATTTGCATCTACCGAGGACGGGCTAGCGGCTATCAACGTACCCAGCCTGATATTTGTGGGAGACAAGGACATGATGTATGCTGACGTTGCCAAATGTGCAGGCAGTATTGCGAGCGCCACGTTTATGCCGATGCAGGGGTTGGGACATTACGATACGCTCAAACGTAGCGATCTTATGCTTCCACATATTAAGGCTTTTCTTAAAGGAGTCAAATAATGCAAAAACTTGATCTTAAAAAAGAGCTTAAGTATCTGTTTCAGCCATCAACCAAGGAGGTTGTGACCGTTGAAGTTCCACCTATGAATTACCTGATGTTCGATGGCAAGGGTGATCCAAATACATCGCAGGAGTATATAGAGGCAATGGGGGTTCTCTACGGGATTGCCTACACGCTTAAATTCATGCTCAAGGGCAAGGGGCCTTGGCCGGACTACGTTGTGCCACCGCTGGAAGGGCTATGGGGGGCAGACAACATGGATGATTTCGTTTTAGGCAACAAGGACAACTGGCTCTGGACATCGCTCATAATGCAACCTGATTTTGTAACCGCAGATCATGTCAGCCAGGCAGCTGAAGAACTAAAACGCAAAAAAGATCCACCGGGTCTTCAGAAGCTTCGTTATGAGCAATATGGAGAGGGATTATGCGCTCAAATCATGCATATCGGATCTTACTCCGAGGAGGGACCGACAATTGAGAAACTGCATGACTATATCGAATCTAAAGGGTTCCAACGACGCGGTAAACACCATGAGATTTACCTCTCTGATCCGCGACGCACGCCACCGGAGAAGTTTAAGATAGTCATCAGGCAACCGATGAGGAAATAACATGAATAAAAGCGATAAGGATAACACCACACCACATAAAGCAGCGAATTACGATGTAGAGGTACGCAGAACCGTGCCCTTCTACGACCACTTCTATAACCAGACGATCGATCTGGTGAAATCCGTTAAGCCGGATGCAAGAATCTGGCTGGACACGGGATGTGGCACAGGCTGGCTGGTGAGTGAAGCGTACGTCCATTTTTCACACACTCATTTTGTACTTGTAGATCCATCACGTAGCATGCTGGATGAAGCTAAAACAAAGCTGGCGACACTGCAACAGGACCGGATACGTTTTCTGCCACCGGTTGGAACGCAGGACATCGAACTGGCCGACGACACTACGCCGGATGTAATAACTGCGATACAATGCCATCACTACCTTGATGTGGAGACAAGGCGCATTGCCGCAAAGAAGTGTTATGACATGCTGGCCGACGGCGGTCTGTACGTTACGTTTGAGAACATACACCCTAATACAAATATGGGGCTTAATATAGGGCATGAGCGCTGGCAAAACTATCAAAGGGCGCAGGGCCGTGACGAAGAGTCAGTGCAATATCATCGTACTAGATTCAACAGCGAGTACTTCCCCATAAGTGTCAGTGATCATCTTGATCTGCTTACAGCATGTGGGTTCAGGGATGTTGAGCTGCTTTGGTACTCCAATATGCAGGCGGGGTTTTACGCGATTAAGTAGGGATTACAAAGGATTACATATGAAATACACGTGGCTGTTGTTTGATGCGGACAGCACACTCTTTGATTATGACAAGGCCGAGGCGCTGGCGCTGCAGGCAACTTTTGAGCAGTTAGGGTATGCGTTTGACCCTGCATATCTTGATGAGTTCAGGCTTATAAACGTGCGAATGTTCCATCTTTACGCTCAAGGGGCTATTACCACCAATCAGGTGCGATATGACAGGTTCGAGCAGCTATCCAGTATCATTGGGATTCCACTCGACTGTGCTGCTTTTGGAGATGGGCATATCTCCAATATGGCTGGTGGCACATATCTGATAGACGGAGCGCAGGACGTGATAAGCGCTCTGGCTAAGAAAGCCAAGCTGGCAATTATCACCAACGCGCTGGTGGACGTGTGCAAACCGAGACTCGCCAAATCTGAGCTCGTCTCTTATTTTAGCGACATTGTATCGGCAGAAGAGATTGGTGTATCCAAGCCACACGCAGGCTTTTTTGAGCAAGCGCTTGGTAGAATAGGCAATCCGCCCAAAGAAGAAGTGCTAGTCATCGGCGACAACCTGATATCGGACATCAAGGGCGGACATGAGTTCGGCATGGACACCTGCTGGTTCAATCCCCAGCGCCTGCCGCACGACTACGATGGCATGATCACATACGAGATAAATCACCTAAGCGAACTGCTGGACATACTGAAGTAGGAGCACTAATAAAACCAATGAACGATAAATACGTACATGGCTACTCAGACAAGGAAAGCGTCAGACTTAAAGATCAGTCTGTCACGCTGGGCGACCTGCTGCACCACGACACGATATATCCGGCGGGTAGCACGGTGCTGGAGGCGGGTTGCGGCATAGGAGCACAAACGTGCATACTGGCAGGCAACAACCCTGACGTTCACATAACATCGGTCGATATCTCACCCGAATCGCTCAAGGCGGCGAAAAAGGCCGTATCCTCTGCAGGGATAACTAATGTTACATTCAGCCATGAGGATATATTCGATCTGCCTTTTGACAAGGATAGCTTCGATCATATCTTCATCTGCTTTGTACTGGAACACCTCAGTGAACCGGAAAAGGCGCTTTTGAAGCTAAAAGACTTACTCAAGCCGGACGGTACGATTACGGTGATCGAGGGAGACCATGGATCGGCGTACTACCATCCTGCCAGCGAGCATGCGCAGCGCAACATACAGTGTCTGATCGACATACAGGCGCATATGGGTGGCGACTCGCTTATCGGGCGGCGATTGTATCCACTGCTAGTCGACGTTGGATTGAGAGACGTAAGTGTTTCGCCGAGGTTTGTTTACGCCGATGCCAGCAGGCCGGGTATGGTAGAAGGCTTTACGAGGAACACGTTTAACGCCATGGTTGAGGGCGTAAAAGATCAGGCCATAAAGCTGGGATTAATAGACAAGCAAGCATGGGACAAAGGCGTACGCGATCTCTATCGTACAGCGGAAGACGACGGTACGTTCTGCTATACGTTTTTCAAGGGTGTGGCTGTAAAATGAGCGATAGAAATGCTGAATCCAGTACAGACAAAATGCTGCGTTATCTGCGGGAAACCGACCCACTGAGGGAGCAGCTAACTCTTAATATCATCAAAACGCTTGATCTGCTATCGGGAAGCAATGGTCTGGATGTTGGTTGCGGCGGTGGCACACAGGCACTAATGCTGGCAAACGCAGTAGGACCGCAGGGACACGTTACCGGTCTTGATATCAGTCCTGAGTTACTGGAATACGCAAACGGATTTACAGCAAAAAAGGGCTTATCAGATCGAGTATCGTTTAGAGAGGGTAATTTCGCCAAACTGCCATTTGCCGACAACACCTTCGACTGGCTATGGAGCTCTGATTGCGTAGGTCCCCTACCAACAACAAATGAGATAGCGAGGGTAGTGAAACCGGGTGGCAGCTTGAATATCGTATTCTGGTCATATGAACAACTGCTGCCGGGATACCCAATTCTGGAGGCAAAACTTAAGGCAACCAGCGCGGGCTTAGCGCCTTTTGCAAAGGGAAGCAAACCGGAAGCTCATCACATAAGGATGCTGTCGAAATTCAAAGAAATGGGGCTAACGGAATTACAGGCTTCAACCTTTGTCGAAACTGTTCATGCGCCACTGAGCGATGAAATGCGCACTGCAATGACGGATATTATCGAGATGCGCTGGCCGGGTGTGGAGACAGAACTATCTAAGGATGACTTTGAGCTATTCCAGTGCCTCACCGATCCTGATTCACCTGATTTTGTACTAAATATGCCGGACTACTATGGCTTTTATACGTACTCCGTTTTCAAAGGCAAGGTGCCGATAAGCTAAGAGGTGCAAATGAGTGATCCACATATCCTTGAGAGGATTATTGACTGGGCCGGCAATCATGAGGACATACGCGTTGTCATGTTAGTAGGATCATATGCAGGCGGGAGCATAACTGACGAGTTCTCGGATTACGACGTTGCCTTTTTCGTGACGGATCAGGACAGGTACGAAAATGATCATAGCTGGCTTGATGAAATTTCAGAAGTATGGCTGTGCCAGAAAAACACCAGCCATGGAGAAGCAAGTACCTATCCCGTATTCTATCGGCTAACAGTCTTTGCACCGGGAACTCGAGTGGACTTCAGTATTTATTCCACGGGCATGCTGGATAAGATCATTACCGCTGCGCCACCGGCAGGGACCAACCTTTATACGCTTGGATACAAAGTGCTATTGGATAAAGACAACTTGACTGCCAACATGGCTCCTGCATTATCCATACCACTGACTTACCAAAAACCGAGTGAACAGGAGTTCAAGCAAACAATAGAGGATTTCTGGCATGAGGCTCACAACGTAGCCAGGTATCTTGCGCAAGGTGATCTGTGGTCTGCCAAGTTCCGCGGCTGGCAAACAAAACTGTGTCTGCTTACGATGCTTGAGTGGAACGCTCACGCCAAACATGGCTGGGACTATGACACAGCGTGGCTGGGCAAGCACATGCAGCAGTGGATTGATCCGCAGATATGGCAATCGCTTCACACAGCATTTGCACATTTCGATGCAGATGATAGCTGGGATGCGCTCTTCACTACAATGACGGTTTTTCGAGACACAGCAAGAGAAACTGCCGAACTTCTTAATTATAAATACCTTGAGCATGAAGATAGGAAAATAGGTGATCTCATTACAGCAATGAGGCAAAAATGAATCCAAGATAGGTTTTGATTAGATAGTTATGATAAAGAATGTTTTCTTTGATCTGGACGGTACGCTTTCCGATCCCATGGAGGGGATAACCAACTGCATTAACTATTCACTGGAAAAGCTGGGGAAGCCTACACGACCAAGAGCAGAACTTATAGAATTCATCGGGCCACCCCTTCGTCAATCATATGCCAGCATTTTTGAAACCGGCGATGAGGCTTTAATCGAGAAAGCAATGGTTTTGTACCGCGAGCGATTCACCGAAGTCGGTATGTACGAAAATCAGCTGTATGACGGTGTAGAGGCGCTGCTGCAAAGACTTGTCTCTAGCAATATGAGGTTGTTTGTAGTTACATCAAAGCCAACTGTATATGCGAAGCGAATCGTTGCGTACTTCGGCTTGAATGACTACTTCGAGCAGGTGTATGGTCCGGAGCTGAACGGACTATTCGATGACAAGGCAGAACTAATCGGGCATGTCCTTAAACAACACAGCCTTATTCCATCAGAGACAATCATGATCGGAGACAGGGAAGTGGACATCATAGCAGGAAAGTCAAACGGGACACGTACGATCGGAGTGACATACGGATACGGCAGCAGACAGGATCTGCAGGATTGTACGCCGGACCACATCTGTGATAGACCGGGCAAGATTTTATCTGTGCTGGGCGTGGAATAAGGATTACGGTTTGATAAAATGCCAATAAAAGAAACGGAACTCTATTATCCCGTTAAGGAGTTCCTTGAAAAACAGGGTTACAGTGTTAAATCGGAAATTGTTGATTGTGACGTCGTTGCAGTAAATGACGTTGGGACAGTGGTTATTGTTGAATTGAAAACCAGTGCCAGCCTGAAGCTGATTCTTCAAACCATTACCCGTAAAGATATCACTGACAATGTATATGTCGGTATTCCTGAAAACAGCACCATCTTAAAATCCAATCGCAAGCAATTCCTGAGGTTGTTAAGACTCCTGGGAATTGGTTTACTTTCAGTCAATCCTGGCAAGAATAGAGTGACTGCATTGCTTGACCCTTCTGAATATAGACCGAGAAAAAGAACGAACAAAAAGAGTAAATTATTAAAGGAATATCATGATTTGGTAGGAGACCCAAATAAAGGCGGGAGCCAAAAGATATCAGGTATCATGACTGTTTACAGGCAAAAGGCAGTGGAAATTTCAGGATATCTATTACAAAGCGGCAAGAAAAAAGCTAGTGATATCAGGAATGAACTTAATGAACCAAAGACCTGGTCCATACTCTATACCAATGTATATGGGTGGTTTGAGAAATGTGGAAAAGGAGTTTACGAATTATCTCCCAAAGGAAGAATAGAATATAAATATTGGACAATGAACCATAAAGGCAGCCATGCGATTGAAGACGATCATGGCAGCATTACTTAGCTTGGCAGCTCTGCACCAGCTGATTGAAGTGAAGATCGGCACTCTTGATGTTACCCAGTACATGACCGGGATCTACTCGCCTGAGGATATCAGGGCTAATTTCGGTGAACTCGCCACCTTTGATGAGTTGCAGGCAGGTCATTTTATCAGGACCACCCAGAATAAGAAGCTCCATGTCATTGGGAAAGAAAAGTTTTAGTACCTGCATCTTGGTTTGTATTCTCTTAGCCATAACCTTCACTCCTTTACCACCAGTAACCTTAATTCAATAATAAACGGCAAAGGTGACAGCGATGGCAAACGCGGTGAACAGTAAGGTGAAAAACACGTGGAAATTGGGTAACAGTTGGGCTACAGCAACTCAGAAAGTTCTCTGATAACGTAGTCGGCGTCTTTTTTTCTGACATCTAGTTTGTCGGGCCACAGGCGCTCAACTTCGCCGGTGATCATAACTGTGGTCATACCAAGCGACCTGGCACCCTTAAGCTCATCAGAACCTCCATCGCCAACGTAGACACAGTCATTTGAGGATACGCCAAGCTCGGCAAGACAAACATCGTAGATTTGGCGTTCGGGTTTTACAAAACCCGCCACGCAGGAAAAAACGGTGCTGTCGAACAAATGCGCGATGGGTGACTGGTCCCAGGCGGCAACCTCTGTAACATCGGCATTGCTGATAAGGCCAAGCTTTCTACCGCGGCCTTTAAGGGTTTTTAGCACGTCTGCACTCTGGCCGGGTATGTCTCTCATAGCGCTGGCGAACCTGTTGATGCGATTTTCGACTGCCACTCTTATGACTTCGCTTGAGATATCGGGATCGATGGCATGGGCCATTTTTTCTATGAAAACATAGGGATCTTTCCAAGCTCCGGCAAGCCGCTGGCGCGATTTTTCATGCAGCTGCTCTATCCATGCATCATTACTTACACCAAGCAGTTGAGAGGTTGTTGGGCCGGTGGACCAAGTCTCACTGAACTGGCTACCGTTTTGCAATGCATTGTCAGCGGATACTTCCACGCGACCGGTGGACTCTAGTGAGGTAAGTGTGTGGAACAAATCGAAGATAACAACTGGCTTGGAGGAGATAACCTCACTCAACTTGAGTTTTGCCATATTAGATCATACCTTTTGTGCTGGGCAGATCATCTTTGATTCGTGTGTCTATCTGCGTGGCCTCATCCAGAGCACGGGCAAGTGCCTTGAAAAGCGCCTCTGCCTTGTGGTGGTCGTCTTGACCGGCAAGGACGATAGCATGCAGATTAATCTTGGCTGCGGATGCAAAGGATTCCAGCATGTGCTTAATAATATCGGCAGGCAATTCGCCTATTTTGCTACCACTGAAAGCAGCCTCAACTACGGCATATCCCCTGCCGCTGATATCCAGAGCAACCATTGCCAGTGATTCATCCATAGGCACAACGGCATTGGCCATTCTTCTGATGCCTCTTCTCTCCCCCAGCGCCTTATCAAACGCCTGACCAAGAGCAATGGCCACATCCTCGGCAGTATGATGCTCATCGACATGCAAATCACCTTCTGCCGAGATTGTTATGTCAATTAAACCATGGCGGCTTATCTGCAGCAGCAAATGATCGAGCATGCCGACTCCGGTATTGATCTCGCCCTTGCCTTTTCCATCGATATTCAGGCTAACGCTGAGCTTGACCTCTTTGGTCTCCCTTGTAACCACCGCCGTTCTTTTAGTCATTGCTCGCTCCTCCTATCCGGTGCAGTGCTTCAATCAAAGCATCGGTATGCTCCGGTTTGCCAACGCTGATGCGAATCATATCTTTCAGTTGCAGGGTATCAAAGTATCGCACGAAAATGCCTGCACTCTCCAGCAGTTCCTTTATCTCTCTTGCTTTCCCCTCAGGAGCATTACATAGCACGAAATTTGCCACCGATGGAATGGGTTTCAATATACCCTGCTCGTTAAGCTTTTCAATTAGCCGGGCCTGTTCCTTCTTAATAGCATTAACCGTACCCATCAGATAATCGATATCGGCCAGCGATTCCACCACAGCAATCTGAGCTGCCACGTTCACGTTGTACGGCGGTTTGATCTTGTTTAAATACTCGATAACGTTACTGTGGAATATACCATAACCAACCCGAAGTCCGGCAAGCCCGGCCCACTTGCTGAAAGTACGCAACGCAATCAGATTTTCATGTTTTTCCACTAAACGTGCCATGGATATACCGTAGAATTCAAAGTAGGCCTCATCAACAACTACAACGATTCCCATCTTGAGTAGTTCCAATATATCTTTCTCAGGGGTTACATTGCCAGTAGGATTGTTGGGTGAGGCAATGAAGATCACTTTAGTACGTTTACTAACAGCTTCTTTCACCGCAGCAATATCAACGTTGTACAATGCATCACGCGGGACCTCAACCAGCTTACCGTTGTTGACTGCAGTGCAGTATGGATACATGCCGAACGAGGGACCGCAATTAATCACTTCATCGTCCGGTTCCAAATAAAGGCGCAGAATAAGATCAATAAGCTCGTCGCTACCGCTGCCTACAATAATGTTCTCACTATCAACACCTACATATCTCTCCAGCAGCTTGCACATCGTCTGATACGACGAGTCGGGATAGATATGATAAGCATTGCAGTTGGTTAAGGCAACATTGACTCTAGGGGAGCAGCCATACGGGTTTTCGTTACCATCCAGCTTAATCAGTTTACTGACGGGAATACCAATGAGCTCCGAGATCATATCAAGAGGCACGATGGGCTTGTACGGATCAAGATCAATGATATGCTGCCGTACCAGTTTCCGGGTGAGATTCTTATCCTTGTCCTTGCTCACTTTTATCCTCCAGGCCCTGAAGTCTGGCCTCGACCGCCTTTGCATGGGCGGTAAGTCCCTCGGCGCGCGCAATTATGGCTGCCGCATGACCGATCTCTCTTAAGGAGTGTTCTTGGATAGCAATTACGTTTGATGTGCGCAGAAAATCATCTACACTTAAGGGTGAGCTCCAGCGAGCAGTGCCGCTGGTGGGCATAACATGACTTGGTCCGGCCGTATAATCCCCCACACCCTCAGGTGAGCTCTCACCTATGAATATACCACCGGAGTTTGTGATTTTACTCATGCAGAATTCAGGATCAGCAACAGTCAGGCACAGGTGCTCCGGCGCATAGGTATTGGCTAGTTCAACAGCATCATCTATTTTATCCACAACAATGATAGCGCCATTACGCTTCATAGCCTCTTTTGCTATCCGGCTGCGCTCAAGCGTTTCAAGTTGCCTGTTGATTTGTATGACAACGTTATCCGCAAGCGTTTTAGAATCGGTTATCATTATTGCTGAGGCCATTTCATCATGCTCAGCCTGCGCCAGCAAATCGAGGGCACAGTAAAGAGGATTAGCACTGTCATCGGCCAAGACGATGGTCTCGGTAGGCCCCTGAATGCCATCAATATCCACAGATCCATAGACCATTTTTTTTGCCAGCGTAACGAATATATTGCCCGGGCCACATATTTTATCTACCTTAGGTATAGACTTGGTGCCATAGGCCATAGCAGCGACTGCCTGTGCTCCACCAACCTTGTAAATTTTATCCACGCCGGCAATGTCAGCAGCTACCAGAATGGCAGGTATAATCGAGCCGTCTTTAGCAGGCGGGGTAGTTACCACTATTTCGCTGACCTCGGCTACTTTAGCGGGTATGGCGGTCATCAACACTGTAGAAGGATAACTGGCTTTGCCACCCGGCGCATATAATCCCACCCGCCCCAGCGGAAAGACCAGTTGCCCCAACTCGTCATCCATGAAATCGGTACGGGAACTACGTTTCTGTACTTCGTGAAATGCCCTGATTCTCTGAGCAGCCAGTTCCAGAGCACCAAGTAGTTCATCATCGATAACATCGTAGGCAGCGGCTATTTCATCTTTACTTACTTCAAGGCCAGACAAATGGACGCCGTCTATTTTTGCTGTGAGTTCAAACAGCGCCTTGTCCCCGTCTTTACGCACATCGTTAATAATATGCTGCACGGTCTGCTCAAGACTCATTTCTTTGCCGAACATCTGCTTGATGCCCGCTTTAAGCGCAGGTGTAGCCTCGGACTCAACGTTAGATCGAGTAAGAAACTCTCTGGCTTTTTGCTTGTCAGTTATTATCTTCAATAAATCAAAGGCCTTTTTTTAGTATTTCCATGACCTGTGCAATTTTATCTCGTTTGGCAACGTTGTTTTTGTTACCGATAACACATGGTGTAGTTTCCATCAACTGATCTATTATTTTAAGGTTGTTTTTTAACAACGTAGCACCAGTTTCTGCATTTTCGATTAACAGATCTGCATCCTCCGGCAAGAACGATTCGCTGGCACCCCAGGTTGGTACTATGCTATATGGAGCCAGATGATTATCTCTGGCATACTTATCGGCTATGTTAATATACTCGGACGCAACCCTTATCCTGGTCAGCTTACCCGATACCATCATTTCTTTCAACTCTTCAAGACTATTTACAGGTACATCGTTGTGTACCACTGCCAGAAGCCGTATTTTACCATAACTCATGTCCAGAAGCTGATGAACCGGACTGGACGGAAACTGAACCAGATGATCACGCAACCAATCCTGACCGGTAATGGCTAGATCGAAGTTGTCGTTGGCCACCTGCAGTGGCATGTCCTGCGGCCTGACGACCTTTACCACAACGCCATCTATACCTATGTCAGGTCGGCAGACAGGATTACCCTGCTGATATCCATTCATCCTGATACCAGCTCTTTCAAGAAAGCCAATGGTATGTTTCTGCTGGTGCCCATCCGGCAAGGCCAGACGTACTGTTCCGGGTTCCAGCGGACCCCATGTCGTACTGACCGCTTTTTTAGAAGGCACAGACAAGTTTATTTCTTTAAGGGTGGCATCCAGTAACGGTGTAAGTAGAGCGCTAAGGTTTTTCTTTTCCAGACTGTCTCTGTTGGCAATCAGAAATGCATCGGTCATGCCTATGGTATCCAGCAGAACCATACCACGCTCACGCAGCTCGTCCTCTGACGTTTCAGCCAGGATAGCAAGCTCAGCGTTTTCCGGCGGATAAACCTCGGCTGCACCCAACACTGGAAGAACCTTAAAGCGCCTGAAACGTTGCTTTAGAGCATATGCCTCTGCCAGATTGGGGTATTGGGTAACAATACGTACAACATCGTCGCCTGACTTCAGGTCGTCCAGCGTTATGTTTGATAATTTGCTGGTAGCAACATAAATGTTGCCGTGGCCGTATCCCAGATTACGAAGTTTGAGCACAGCGTCGCTGGGGTATTTGGAGAGCAGTTCGTCAACCCAGTCAAATCCGCAAATTCCCAGATCATAGTTGCCCATTGCCACCTGAATAGCAATGTCCTTCTCGTGAAACACCTTTATGAACAGATCGGGGAACTTTTTAGACAGTGGCCGGTATGAGCGCGACTTTTCATGATACTCATCAAACGCGAAACCAATGCGCTCCAGCAGTTCTGATGTAGATCCCTGTAGCCATCCCTTGGGCAATGCCAGTTTTAGCTTCAAAGGGACGCCTCCAGACACTTGATAACCTGGGCACCCGATAAGCCTTTTTGCTGCTTACCAGTGGTGTTCTCTGTTAGACTAAATTCTTTATCACCAGTTATGATCCAGCTATAGCCATCCTCATCCCGGCAGCAGAGCTCAAGCTCAACTATGTAATCTTTTTTCCGCAAGCTGTCGGCCAATCCGTAGCAGCCTTTCATACTATCGGCATCTGTACCGGATGGTTTTATAAGAATCCTCTTAGCAGAAGCATCCGCAGGCTTGATTGGCTGTACTATCTGCATAATATGTCCAACGTACAGCGCAAATCCAGAAGCAGGAGTCGGTCCGTCACCAACCAGCGGTATCAGTTCATCATATCTGCCGCCACCACCCAGTTTTTTCCCTTTGTAGTAGAGCTGGAAGATAGTGCCGGTGTAGTATTCAAAACCCAAACCAGAAGCAAGTTGCAGATTGTAATTTAATCCGGCTGCTTCCAGAAGTTGAGTCACATTGGATAAGTCATCAAATGTAGCACTCAGAGTGGGGAAAATGGCACGCAGATTATCAAGGTAGCCCTTGTTTTTACCATTGACGCCGAAAATAAGAGACAGTTTTTTTGCCAGATCCGTATTGACGCTTTTGAGTTCGTTAATAGCGTCTTTTTTACCATCTATAAGTTTTTGCAGCAGTTCGGCAGAGCCTACTTCGTCCAAAAGCTCACGTATCAGTCCGGCATGGGATAATCTAACTTCAACGTCGTTAATGCCAAGTTTTGCCAGTGTCTCAAGCGCCAGCATAATAAGTTCGACATCACCACTGATGCCTGTATCGCCAATAAGCTCCACGCCGCACTCCCAGCGCTCTCGGGACTCATGGCCCGTGCTATCAAAGGCAAACAGATTTTCTACATAAAAAAGCTTTGCCAGACCGCTCTCACTCATGGTTTCCGCATACATACGGGCGATCGGTATGGTTCCATCGGGCCTGAGCACTACTCTCTCCCCGCTCCAGCCATCCCAATCCAGAAAGGAATAAACCCTACCCAGCATTTCCGGCGTAAGTGTTCCTGCAGAGGTGAAAAGGTGCAGGTATTCCAGGGTTGGAGTTCTTACTTCCTTATACCCCCATTTAACACATGAGGTGGTAAATACATTTTCGATACGCCGGAAAAGAGCCATGTCCAATGGCATCAGATCTTTTGTACCCTTGCATCGTGGTACTTTCATTTTTTCCATCTTTCTATACACATCATTTTATACGTATTTTACACCAATTCGGCAACCTGTTTCAATAAAGCAGGCTCATTCACAAAACGGTTGCAATGGATTATAATCAAAAATCATGAGACATTTTGTAGTTTTAGTGATAATTTGTCTGGCAATTACGTCCAACGTTCTGGCTATAACCAAGGCTGGGGCAACGGCTCAGAGCATTGAGACGCTTGAAATTAAAGGCGCCATAGTACCGGTAACCGCCGATTACATTAACCGGGGAATTACCATTGCCGAGCAAAACGATTCCATTGTTATTATCCTGATGGATACTCCGGGAGGGCTGGGCACGGCTATGGAGGAAATCTGCCAGCGCATCGGCAGGTCAGAAGTCCCTGTGATCGTTTATGTAGAGCCAGAGGGATGGGCGGCATCTGCCGGAACGTTTATTACTATGGCTGCACATGTCGCAGCCATGGCACCGAGTTCAGCCATCGGTGCCGCCACTCCTATTTCGGGTGAGGGCGAGGAGCTGCCCGAAACGGTAAAACGGAAAGCGATTAACTTTTACGAAGCTTACATAGCAGCCTTGGCTAAAGATCGTGGACACAATGTGGAATGGGCAAAACAGGCAGTAAGAGAAGCCGCATCGGCAGATGGGGAAACGGCACTGGCAAATAATGTCATTGATATACTGGCAGACGACTATCAAGACCTGCTTAACCAGCTCAATGGATTTACAGTCAATCTGACAGGTGATAGACAGGTAACACTGGATACCGACGGCAGCGTTACAACAGCAATCCCTATGAACCTGGCCGAGCGCTTTTTACTGGCCATAAGCGACTCCAACGTAGCATATATCCTACTGGGTCTGGCCATGCTGGGTATATTTTTGGAGCTGTCCAACCCGGGAACTATTTTCCCTGGAGTGATAGGCGGGATTTTACTGCTACTGGCACTATATTCGCTCTCGATGCTTTCAGCGGAGTGGTCCGGGATACTGCTGATGGTTCTGGCATGCGTACTGTTTTTACTGGAAACGTTTGTTACCAGCGGAGGATTGCTTGTCGCCGGAGGAATAGCATCACTGATAATGGGTTCGATGGTGCTCTTTAGCGATCATCCAGCGGTATTCCAGATAAATCCATGGCTTATTGCAGGGGTTGCTATAATTGTTTCCATATTCTTTGTCTTTGTTGTTTCGGCAATTATAAGGGGGCATCGCAGGCAACCCGCAACCGGTGCAGAAGGGTTGGTTAATATGCTTGCAGTAGCTAAAACCGACCTTAATCCGGCGGGTGTGGTGTTTTTGCACGGAGAAAACTGGAATGCCACAAGCGAAGGTGGTAAGATAAGCCATGGTGATGAGGTAAAAATTACTGAAGTTGCCGGACTTAAATTAAAAGTTAAAAAATCAAAATAGGAGGTTACAATAAAATGAACCCAGCAATCTGGATAGTAGTCATAATAGTTCTAGCATTACTCATGCTTGTGCCACAGGCAGTCAGAGTCGTTAAAGAATACGAACGAGCCGTTATTCTGAGATTAGGGCGATACGTAGGTACAAGAGGCCCCGGATGGGTATGGCTGATTCCCTTTCTGGAAAGACCGGCAATTGTAGATCTGCGTACCATCACACTGGACGTTCCCACTCAGGAAGCCATAACCAAGGATAACGTTACCATCAGGGCAAACGCTGTGGTATTTTTCCGCGTTCTTGAGCCCGAAAAAGCAGTACTTGAGGTAGAGGATTACATTAGAGCTACCTCTCAGATAGCTCAAACCACACTGCGCAGCATCGTTGGACAGTCGGACCTGGATGAGGTGCTGGCCAATCGGGAGAAAATCAACCAGACGCTGGCCAAAATCATCGATGAAAGCACAGATCCATGGGGTGTTAAGGTAAGCGTTGTTGAGATGAAAGAGATCGAGCTACCGGAAACCATGAAACGTGCCATGGCAGCACAGGCCGAAGCCGAGAGAGAAAAGCGCGCCAAGCTGATCCATGCCGATGGTGAGTTTGCAGCATCCAAGAAACTGGCCGAGGCCGGTAAGGTTATTGCTCAGGAACCCATCGCACTGCAACTGCGCTATCTGTCAACGCTGACTGAGGTAGCCACAGAAAAGAACAGCACGCTGATCTTCCCAATACCGATAGACCTTATTTCTACGTTTATGAGCTACATGAAAAAGGACAGTGGCGGCAAATAAATCGAATTGCACTAGAATAAAAAGTCATACATAAATTAAAAAGCGCCGGTTGGACCATCCATTCCGGCGCTTTTTTTATGTTCTCAAGTGTAATACGGATAATTTTGGGAATTGAATCTGCAAGCGTTACAGTGTAATATCATAACATTAGAAAAAAAGGTAGCGTCATGGATTATAAAAACATCATCTATGAAAAAGACGGGGCAGTTGCGATATTAACCCTTAACAGGCCTGACGTGCTCAATGCCTATAATGTTGCGATGGTCAGAGAGATGGCCCAGGCCATCGATGATGCTGCCGTTGATGGCAACATCCGAGCTTTAATTATTACGGGTGCCGGACGCGGTTTTTGCTCAGGCGTGGACAATCGTGACCCGGCTGAGCCGCTTTTAGGAGTACCGGCCATCATCAAATATAAATGGCGCCTTTATCCGATAATCAGCAGGCTATGGGACTTTGACAAGCCTGTTATCTGCGCCATCAACGGGATGACTGCCGGGGCGGGAACGGCGCTGGCCATGATATGCGATATAAGAATAGCGTCAGATATGTCAAAATTCTTGATGGTATGGGCCAAAAGAGGTATGGTACCGGATAACGGCGCATCATACTTTCTGGTACGCCTAATTGGACTATCCAAAGCATATGAACTTACCTTTTCCGGGGACAGCATAGACGCAACTGAGATGGAACGCATTGGCCTTGTCAGTAAGGTCGTTCCTCATAATGAACTGTTGAGCGAAGCCAAAAATCTGGCGCAGCATCTGAGCAAAGGTTCTCCTATTGCAACACAGCTA
Source organism: Chloroflexota bacterium (assembly GCA_018648325.1). Taxonomy (GTDB): domain Bacteria; phylum Chloroflexota; class Dehalococcoidia; order JABGRK01; family JABGRK01; genus JABGRK01. The sequence continues at coordinate 102,748 of JABGRK010000011.1, read as the reverse complement.
TCTAAACGGCTGATTCGCAATGCCACAAAAGAAAAAGACCTGTTTGCGCAAATGGAGTTGGAGGGGAACTTCCAGCGAATAGCCACCAGCACCGATGAATTTAAGGAGGGAAAATAAATCATGATCATTGATGTAGAAAATCATATTCGTATACCGGCTCATGCGGGGGATATTACATTCGAATCGGGTAAGGCCACAGAACGCTTTTGGAAAGAAGACGGCAGTTTTGGCTTCCGTTTATCAAAAGACAGCGCGAATGTTGGGAGATATATTCAATTCATGGATGAAGCGGGCATTGACATGGCAGTACTGACCAGCCAGACACCAGCTCTTGTTGACCTGGATGAGACCAAAAAGTGGCATGATTATGCCGCTGAGCTCATGCAGAAATATCCGAAACGTTTGGCATGCATAGCTACCATCAAACCCGTTGGTGTCAAAGGGATGCTCAAGGAGCTGGAACGGGCAATAAAAGAGTGTGGTCTAAAAGGAGTGCATATTTCGGCCAGTAATAATAACGTGGAGCTGGATTCTAAAGAAATGTGGCCATTTTATGAGCTAGTCTCACAGTTGAATATACCAGTTGATGTTCATATTCAGGCAGATACTTTGGGCTTTGAAAACCTCAAAGCAGATTATGCCCTTCATTACGTGGCGGCCAGGGAATTCCATATGGCTTCGGCTGTCATGCGTGTTTGTTTTGGTGGCGTATTAGAGCAGTTCCCTGACCTGAAACTGCTAATGAACCATTTTGGTGGGGGAATCTCATCTGTTATAGACCGTTTTGATTTGTATGCAAAGTTGGCCGATGACCTTGATGGACCAGGATTCTATCATGGAGAGCCGCTCATCAGCAGACCGTTTAGAGAGTATTTTGACAAGCTCTACTTCAATATGGCCGGGCGCGGAGCGAGTATAGCTACCATAAAATGTGCCTTAACCAATATATGCCCGAAAAAACTGTTGTTTGCAACCGACTGGCCACTCAATTACGACTATTATCCGGATGTATTAAAGAAGTACATTGAGGATATCCGTAAACTTGATCTGCCGGCAGACGATATTGAGGCGATGCTAGGTGGTAACGCTGCGCAGTTCTACGGGTTATAAATCATAGGAACTATCAGCTACGATGTATGAACATGCGAAGTGTGAATAAACACGTAAAGGAAAGTCTGTACTGATTGACGTTATAGCTTCACAATAATTGCTCGAATATCAATTATTGAAGTATGTTCCTGCAAAGCAGCTTTAAAAGGCCAAGTAAACCTGTAAGCCGAGTTTTGTACTCCGCTAAAAGCGAAGCGGTGACCATCTATCTACGGTGACGATTACTCGCCACCTTTAGCGACCAACCCGGGAACAGGACAGGCACCTTATGTCCCCCTATTTGGTCTTGCTCCGGATGGGGTTTACCCGCCACCGATGTCACCATCGGAGCGGTGAGCTCTTACCTCACCATTTCACCCTTACCGCAGCTTGCGCTGAGGCGGTATGTTTCTGTGGCACTTTCCGTAGGGTTTCCCCTCCTGGACGTTATCCAGCATCCTGCCTGAAGGAGCTCGGACTTTCCTCCCCTTAACAAAAGTTAAGCGGCGGTCACCCGGTTTACTTGGCCAATAATTAGTTTACACCAATGACTGACAAATATCCAGATATTATGTTAAGTCTTTGATTCTATTGTTTCTTTTGCAAGGTCAATGAAATCGGCAACAGATTTACCCTTTATATCCTGACCCTCACGGGTACGTACCGATACGGTGTCATTCTCAGCTTCATCATCCCCAACTATCAGCATGTACGGTACCTTCTGCATTTGGGCATCGCGTATCTTGAGGTTCATACGCTCCGAACGTGCATCAACGTCAGATCTTATGCCTCGGGATTTAAGCTGGGCCGCGACTTTTTGCGCATATTCGATGTGGCGATCTGCGATGGGTATGAGCATGGCCTGCAATGGCGCCAGCCACACCGGAAACGCTCCGGCGTAATGTTCGATAAGACAGCCCATAAAGCGCTCCATACTGCCCAGTACGGTGCGATGAACCATAACGATACGATGCTCTGCGCTGTCCTGCCCGATATAGTTCACATCAAAGCGCTCAGGCAAGTTGAAATCGACCTGAGTCGTGGGCCCCTGCCAGGTACGACCCAGTGCATCCTTGAGCTTGATATCGATTTTGGGTCCGTAGAAAACGCCCTCACCGGGATCTACGGTGTAGTCTACATTGAGCTTTTTGAGGGCTTTTTCAAGCGTCTCGGTGGCCATATCCCACACTTCAATGCTTCCCACATATTTGTCCGGGCGAGTCGAAAGGTAAATCTCATACTCGACAAAGCCAAAACTGTTAAGCATAAACAGAGCAAACTCAACAACATCTGCGACTTCGGACTCGAGCTGATCAGGAGTGCAGAAGATATGCGCATCATCCTGAGTGAAACCACGCACACGGGTCATGCCATGTAGTGCACCGGAACGCTCGTAACGATAGACCGTTCCCAGTTCTGCCCACCTAAGCGGCAGCTCGCGATAGCTGCGCAATCTGTTTTTATACATCAGAATATGCGCCGGACAATTCATCGGTTTGATCATGTAATCCTGCCCGTCGATATCCATTGGAGAATACATGCTGTCTTTATAGAAATCCAGATGCCCACTTGTTTTCCACAAATCTATTTTGGCGATATGCGGAGTGTAGACAATATCGTAACCGCGCTTGATGTGTTCAGCACGCCAGAAGTCTTCTATCAGCATTCGTACCATGCCGCCCTTGGGGTGCCAGTGAGCAAGACCGGCTCCACCATCATCCTGGATACTGAACAGATCAAGGTCCTTACCGATTCTGCGATGGTCACGTTTGGCCGCTTCCTCGAGTCTGGCAAGGTGCTTTTTGAGGGCTTTTCTGTTATCAAAGGCGGTACCGTAGATACGTTGCAGCATGGGTTTTTTCTCATTGCCACGCCAGTATGCACCAGCGATGGTGAGCAGTTTAAATGCCCTGATCTGCGCAGTGGACTCTACGTGAGGGCCTTTGCAAAGATCTACAAAGTCGCCCTGACGATAAATGGACACGCTCTCATCAGGCAGCTCTGCGATGAGCTCAAGCTTATACGGCTGATCGGCGAAAAGTTTTTTCGCTTCATCTTTACTCAAATCCTCTTGAGTAAACGGGGTTTTGGAAGCAACGATTTCTGTCATCTTGGCCTCGATAGCAACAAGGTCGTCCGGTGTTAGTGTTCGTGGTAGTTGGAAATCGTAGTAGAATCCATCTTCGATGGATGGGCCTATGCCGAACTTAACATCGCCGAACACGCTTAAAACTGCCTCGGCCATGATATGTGACGCCGAGTGCCTTAGTGCCTCAAGTTTTTCACTCATACCAAAAATCCCCCTGCTTGAATATACCTGAACTGGAATTAATTGTAGTTTAAAAATAAGAACAAATCAACGCGGGCTAGTTGTTTTTGCCACGCATCCGGGACAAACCAGCGTCCGTTACATCAGCCTCATCGCTCTGCCATCAATCGAGTCTGGCCACTTGTTCGGCAAGTTCCCACGAGTGATCATACAGGTGCAGTCCTTTGCTGACGCAAATCATTTCGCCATCAGCAACACCTATCTCCTGTGCCATATGCTCCTTTAGGAGTTGCAAACCGCCCAGATTGGTAGGGAAACCGGCCCACAGATCCCAGCTGCGGAAATAGATAACAAAGTGCAGTTTGCCATATCTTATACGCGTATCTATCAGACGAAGGCACGGCGGATGCTCCTGATCCATAGATTCCAGCCCGCCCACCATCATACAAAGCTGATTACATTCAGGGCCATCCTTCTTGTATCGCTGAATAACGGCTTCCACCTGTGGAGCCAGATACTCACCATAGGTATATATCTCATGTGGCTGTTTATCAGGAGTAACAAGGTAACTCATGTATTCCTCGATATAATCAATGCTGGAGGGAGCGGGAACGCCCTGAGGAACATCAGGAACAAGCGGCCGGGTTCCCGGTTTTTCGATTTTTACGACCACAAAGTCCAGTTCCTTTCTGCGTGCTCCTTCAAAACTGCCGCTGTCTATTACATATTCATACCCATCGGTAAGCGCAGCTCGACAGCACTTGAAAAATGCCTCGGAAAGATCTCTTGCCTCAAGATTGGTTACCTTCATCATTCTCCCTTTTTGCGCATGATAATCACCCGGATTACTTACTTTAATAGAAAATACCTTTTTTGGCAATTGTGTTTGCACGGCCCTATGACTTATAGTAGACACGATATGAGAAACCGCTTTTGGGAAATAGACTGCCTTCGTGGTATTGCAATACTGGCGATGGTGTTCTTCCATACTATGTTCGATCTAAACTACTATGGCGTTCATAGCACCGAGTTCGAACTTGGGTTCTGGTGGTGGGCGGCCAGAATAATAGCAGGTTCATTTATTTTTATTGTCGGCATATCGATGACAATAAATTACTCAAGGTCTACCCAGTTTGAAAGGTTTGCTAAAAGAGGCGCACGAATCTTTGTACTGGGAATGGCCATTACACTGGCTACGTGGATAATTTCCCCGGATAGATACGTTGTATTCGGCATACTGCATTTCATTGGTGTGGCAGTCATCCTGTCATACTTCTTTCTCAGATTTTACTGGCTCAACCTGCTACTGGGTATCGCCTGTATCGCAATAGGGATATACCTGCACACCGTATATTTCAGTTTTTCATACCTGATGTGGCTGGGACTTACACCGGCAGACGCGAATTATATGGATTACCTTCCGCTTTTACCATGGTTCGGAGTTACTCTGCTGGGAGTGTTTACAGGCAAGCTGCTTTATCCACAAGGGCAAAGGCGCTTCAGGATTCCAGCAAGAGAAGATCGGGTTACCAAATCACTCGGTTTTCTGGGAAAGAACTCGCTGCTTATTTACCTTGTACACCAACCAGTATTGTTTGGAAACATATACCTGATTTCTCTGATCTGATCTTGCAACGACCTTATCCACCCTTCGACTCCCTCATACGAATGCTTTGACATCGCTTCAAGTTCGACATATTATATAGGGCAATAAACTACCGCAAAATGGCATTACAGAGGATCGTATGCTAGAAGTAGAATATATAGAAGCAAATCACAAGGATCTCAATATCATAGGTCCATTGTGGCAAAAACAGCTTGAGCACCACATGACACATTCTAAGCATTTTAAAAAGCAACTTGGCAGTGCAACGTTTGAAGGTAGGGCGATAGAATTACTAGGTAAGTCAGAACATGGAGATATGCTCATTGATCTGGTAAAAGACGTGAGCACTAAAAACATTGTCGGGTATTGTGTAAGCACCATCGACATGAACAGGCAAGGCGAGATCGACTCTATATACGTGGAACCTGAATACCGCAGGGATGGCATCGGGAAAAGTTTGATGGAGCGAGCCATAAGCTGGATGAACAGCAAGTCGGTCACTCGAAAAATGCTTGTGGTTGCTGATGGCAACGAAGAGGTATTTGATTTTTATAAACAGTTCAGTTTCTACCCTAAGACCACTATTCTTGTACAAAATGAAAATGAGAGAGGATAATTAAGTGAGTTTTTACGAATACAAACCAGGGAAAGAGTATATCGCCAGACTTGACCACTTTGCCGATTTGCTTGAAGCAATTACTGAGCTGGCGCAAAACACTAAAATTAAAGCAGGACGATTTACTGCTATCGGTGCCCTAAAAAACGCAAAGATAGGTTACTACAACCAGGATATGAAGAAGTATGAGGATATAGTGTTTAACCAGCACTGCGAACTAGCAGCCTGCATTGGCAACGTATCGCTGAAGGACGGCGGGGTTTTTGTTCATGCACATGTAGTGCTTTCGGACGACGCCGGAAATAGCAAGTCAGGCCACCTTATCTCCGGAAGAGTCTTTGCCGCCGAGGTTCATCTAACGGAACTGACAGGGCCAGACCTTGAGCGCAAATACGATGGTTTAACCGGCCTGTCACTTTGGGATATTAAGTAGGAGATAGATATGAGTAATTCTATAGGAACACCACTTGCAGGAAGAGTAGCGATTATAACCGGAGGCGGCAGCGGCATTGGGCGAGGGATTGCTATAAGAATGGCCCGTGCTGGTGCAAGCGTCGTTGTAGCAGGGCGCAGGATGGATATTCTCGACAAGGTATGCGACGAGATCAAAGCGCTGGGTGGGCAGGCGCTGGCCGTTCCCACCGACGTATCGCAGAAAGCAGACGTCGACAAGCTGATACAGACAACCATCGACCAGTACGGCAAGATCGACATACTGGTAAACTGCGCAGGAATAGCCAATGTTAAGACTTTTGTCGAGATAAGCGATGAAAAGCGCGACGACGTATGGAACACCAACCTGAAAGGAACGTGGGACTGCTCCAAGGCAGCGGTGCCATATATGATCAAGCAAAAGTATGGGCGCATCATCAATATATCGTCTGTAACCGGGCCGATGGTGGCCAACAAGGGTTGGACGGCGTATGCCGCGTCCAAAGGTGCTATCTCCGGATTTACACGTGCGTTGGCGCTGGATTTAGCGCAGTACGGCATAACTGTTAACGCCATATGCCCCGGCTGGATCAAGCGCGACCCGACCGCCAAAGGCGCTGTGATTAGCGACCGTTCTGCCAAGCTTAATGCATCGATACCCCTGGGCAGAGTTGGTCAGCCGGAAGAGGTTGGCGATCTGGCCGTATTTCTGGCATCGGACGGTGCGGCATATATCACCGGAACGGAAACGGTGATAGACGGCGGCAACATCATACAGGAGCAAAAGGGAGATTTCTAATGACTACCATCAATCGAACAAAAGTAAAAGAACTGATACAGCGAGAGAATGAGCGCTATGCAGACGAGAGGCCAAAGTCTCGCGAACTGTTTGAGCAGGCGCAATCATCGCTGATATTCGGTGTGCCCATGGCCGGGATGAATGAGTGGGTGGGCGATTTCCCCATCTATGTTGAGGCGGGCGACGGGGCGTATCTAACCGACGTTGACGGGAACCGCTACCTCGATTTGTGTCTGGGTGACAGTGGTTCGATGTGCGGTCACACACCTCAGGCCACCATCGATGCAGTGACTACACAGATAAACAGGGGCTTTACCTTCTGGTTGCCCACCGAGGATTCAATATGGGTTGGCAAGGAACTGACACGCCGTTTCGGGCTGCCCTACTGGCAGGTGTACCTGCGCGCGTCGGATGCCAACAACGCTGCCTTAAGCGTGGCGCGGGACGTTACCCAGCGCTACCCTATCATTGTTTTCAATGGCTCCTACCACGGCCACGTGCCGGAATCACGACTGGGACTGATGAACGACAACATATGGCCTGAGCCTCGCGGCAAGCACGACATGGTCGATATTCGGGACGGAGTCGTCTGGCGCGGTACACATGCTCAGGGCATAGAGCCAACCACATCGACGGGGACACGCGTAATCGACTTTAACGATCTGGATGCGTTGGAAAAAGCATTATCGACAGAGGACATAGCGTGTGTGCTGTGCGAACCTGCAATGACCAACGTAGGCATCATCATGCCGGACCCCGGTTATCACGAGCAACTGCGTCGACTGACACGCAAGTACGGCACATTGCTAATCATCGATGAAACACACACTATCTGCGGAGGGCCTTATGGCTACACCAAGCCGTGGAAGCTTGAGCCGGACATCTATACAATAGGCAAGCCGGTAGCGGGCGGCATACCCACCGCATTCATGGGCATAGGTGAAGATGTTCAAAAGGTACTGCAAAGCCAGAAGGTGGGCAAGGCGCTCAAGAGCATCGGTGGGGGTACGCTATCAGGGAATGCGCTATCACTGGCGGCGGCAAGGGCAACGCTGGAACACGTGCTAACAGAGGCTACTTACGAATATACCATTTCGCTATGCGAGAAGCTGGTTGACGGCGTGGACGGCATAATAAAGGCAAATGATCTGCCATGGCACGTGCTCAGACTGGGGTGCAGGGCTGAGTGGCGCTGGAGCAAGACGCCACCTCGTAACGGCAAGGAGGCACGCGCTGCAACTGATAGCGCCCTACACGAACTGGTGCACCTGTACTTCATGAACCGCGGCATACTGCTGACCCCACCGCACAGCATGGTGCTCATCCCGCCGGAGTGCACGGTAGAGGATATCGATCATCACAACAGCGTATTTGCAGAATTCGTGAGTGAGTTGGTTTAGAATAAGTTTAAAGCGAGGTTCAATATGGATACTGAACAACTACGCATATGCTTCCTTGAATTTTTGCGTACTCACTCTAATTCATTATTAACTATCAGTAATATATATAGTGATATTGCGCAGACTGCTGATAATCTAAATTTTCCTATAGAAGAAAAACACAACAATAACCCATTACTCACAAAAACAGAACAAATTCAAATACGCGAAATATACTGGTCATTTATGTTACAAGGCATCTTAGTACCTGGCTCCACTGTACCTGATAATACCTCATCCACTTTCCCTCAATTCGGAGTATCTGAATATGGTAAGAAGGTTCTTGAATCCAAAAAACCTATACCTTATGACCCAACTAATTACCTAGGATACATAGATAAACATGCGTTCATTCTATATAGCAATCCTATAGTATCTCTAAAATATTCTATCAACTCAGAGACTATCTCAAGGATATTAGAAAAGGTTTACCCAGAAATTTGAGTAATGACCTCGAAACTTACCTTGATGGTGCTTTCATTATCATTAAATATCACCGAAATGATGCAGGACACCCCACACACACAGATTTTGACAGAGAATCTTCTTACTTCAATTTCAACTTATTTCCTGCTTATTGTAGAAGGATTTCAGACCTTATCGGACATTTTACTTATATTGATGAAGATTATTAGTACGAAGATTGAATCAGTTGATTAATATAATTAAATCAGGAGGAAGACCTATGAAGAAGAAGCACTTATTTCTCGTATCTATCGTAATCCTTACCACGTTACTGTTTACCAGCTGTGCCGGTGGTACCAATCCTACCGCAGGTACGACCGATCCGGGTGGTCAAATCTCCGGTTTCTGGCTGGGTTTGTGGCACGGGCTTATCGCATGTGTTACCTTTATCATCTCGCTGTTCACTGATAAGGTCAGCGTGTATGAGGTGTACAACAGCGGTAACTGGTACGACTTCGGGTTCATGCTCGGTATAGTCATTGTTTTCAGCGGTAGCGGGTACGGAGCGAAGAAAAAGAGAAAGAAGAGTATCAAAACCATTACTACAGTAACAACTGTGGATAATGACGAGAAAACCGAATAAAGCGTTTTCGTCTGAGCTGGTGTGTGGGGTGGTATAAAATATGAAATCCGTTGAATAAAGCGTAGTAATAGCCATGGATGGAACGGACGTTGCTCTGTTCCCCTACCTGCCTTATATATTGCAGGACACATGGGAGATAGGCACGTCGCCTTCAATCGTCATCGATCTAATGCGTAAGCACGTCGGCAATCATGCAAATCTGAAGGTGCTCGATCTGGGCTGCGGTAAGGGCGCCGTTTCCGTAAAAGTGGCAAAGGCGTTTGGGTGCCACTGTCATGGCATAGACGCCATACCGGTGTTCATCGACGAAGCAAAAGGCAAAGCCAAAGAGTACGGCGTTGAGCAGTACTGCCATTTCGAGGTCGGTGATATCAGAACCATGGTTGACGACCTAAAAGGCTTCGACATCATCGTTCTCGGTTCCATCGGCCCCGTGTTCGGCAATCATTTACAAACGCTAACGATCCTAAAAACGTGCCTTACACCAAATGGCCTGATAATACTGGATGACGGCTATATCGAAAACGACAGCAGCTATTCACACTCGCTTATACAGAAAAAGTCGACGGTAATGAAACACATCGATAATGCAGGAATGAAGCTGATAGATGAGGCCTTTACCAGCGTGGATGAGATTAAGGAATCCGATGACTTCATCTTCAACAAACTAAAAGCACGATGTCAGGAGCTAATCGTAAGGGAGCCGCATAAAACCAGCCTTTTCCTTGATTATATAGCGAAGCAGGAAGAAGAAAACGATGTGCTGGAAACCAAAATAACCTGCTCCGCCATGGTTATCAGAAAAAAAAAGAAAATCCCAATTTAATGTAATCCGCTAATACATTTTCCGAAAATTTGTAACTAAATGGGTGGTCAATCAATGGGAACCAGTTTTACCCTCAACCGGCTCGCCGAGCTATTTACGGAGAAAATAACAGAAGTTCAGGAAGAGCCAGAGTTTCAGAGAAGCCCGGATAAGACAAAATACGCCACCGATACCAGTGGCCAGCCGCTGGTCAAACTGGGGTTGGCTAATGTCCCTCTGGACTACGACTTGTGGGAGGGACTGAGAAACCCGGCTTTGGTTGGCCTTTATCCGGCTGGACTACCCGAACTATGGGAGTTCTACGCTAACCGCACAAAAGAAAAGGTTGATGAAACTGGCCGCCCCACCATCTTCAAGATACCCCGTTCATTCGATTTTGCCCGACGAAACTACCGGCGGGTTGTCATCGCCTCGGTCATGCTGCCCTTTTCCCATCAGATCACCGGCGATTATACTGACCAAGTCAGTAAGAAGAAAAAGGGCTCCTCTCATCCCCTGGCCAGAATGTATGAGGACGTAAATAAAATGCTTGATATGGCCACCACCAGAGCAGCCATCGAACTGGTAGCCGATGATAATGTTGTACTGGTCATGAATAACAACAACGTTGCCAATATTTCTACAGAAAGCATACCTTTAACCCATCAGGGGGATTCTCATGGCCCAAGGAAAGGTGGCAACTTTCCCCAGAAGAGCATTGCCGTTCTCACGGGGCTGGCACAGTTTGGCACAGGCAGATTTGTCTTCCGCGACGAACTTATCGACAATAAAGTCCAGCGCTTTGCCGGGCCTGTAAGGTCGATCATCTTATTTGACACACAGGAACTGGTTACTGACGGCAGTGACGGCATAATCTATCCCTCTGCTGCCTGGCGTAACTTTCTCTTTAAACTAAGCGACTTCACCAATACCGACCCGGAGGTTAACCAATACCGTTTTTGCTCTTACATACCCCAGAATAGCAAAGGCTGCGGCAGGTGCATTGAGAACTGCCCCTCCGGAGCACAACCCAGTTCTGTCCCAGCCCCTACAGGCATCTATGCAGAAGATGTAGCCAGACAGAAACACCGCTTCTGGGAGGGTCAGCTCCAGTTCGACCACGGTAAGTGCTGTGATGAAAGAGGGCAGATGGCCGGCCTCTTCCCCGAATGGTCTTGCGCCCGATGTGTTTCCGTATGCGTTAATCAGGGCGTTAGAAGAAAGCACGCTGCTAAAGACTTCTACCAGAAAATGGCCGAGCTGGCTACCGAACCAACAGTTGCACGGTAGAATACTACAAGCGACAACCACAACAGCGTCTTCGGTCGAGTTTGTATCTTCGCCATCCATCAATGATATATAATGAGTTCTAATCGCAGGAGTAATTGACATGTCCAGAGAAGAAGAGCGACATTCAAATAAGAAAACAGACCAGAGGTACTGCACCGAGCACCAGACCTACTACTATATCGAGTTCGGATGCCAGCAGTGCGCCTTTGATGATTTCAAGCCCAAAGTCGTCCCAGAGGTAACTCATGAGCTAAAGAAATGTCTTAAATGCGGGCGTCCATCGCTATTCTTTAACTCCCAAAACGAAGTATACGAGTGCCTGAACAAGAAGTGCAAGGGAATGTTCACCAAACGCCGGGTGATCGAGGCAGAAGAAAACGGCGAACTATCAGAGGCAGAACGTAACACGTCCAAAAAGAAGAAAAAGAAAAGACACTAGCTAAAAAATACGCCCTACTCCAAATTGATTATCTCTGAGGACGGGGCGGGCAGCAGCTCATACTCAATTCCAACCTCGTCGAAAAGATCGATAAAAGACCTGTCGGCATAACTGTGATATGTAACCACCCGCTTTATCCTGGCATTGGCCATCATCTTGGCGCACAGTATGCAGGGTGAGTGAGTGCAGTAAATGGTGGCGCCGTCCAGACTGATCCCGTGCAGCGCAGCCTGAATAATAGCGTTCTGCTCGGCATGAATGGCTCGGCAAATCTCAGCCCTTGTTCCCGACGGGATGCCCAGCTCATCACGAAGACAGCCAAGTTCCAGACAATCTTTTGTCCCGGCAGCGGCGCCGTTGTAGCCGGTGGACAGTATATGCTTGTCTTTTACCGCCACCGCGCCAATATGATGACGACGGCAGGTAGCACGCTCCGCTACAACAGAGGCTATTTTAAGAAAGTATTCGTCGATATCCGGTCTTTTTATCTCACTCATTTAAGTTTTGTAATAATCCTTTCGGTGTCTTGTGTCATTTGCTCCATGCTGGATTCGTTGATGATAACGTGATCGGCCATGGCGATGGGCCCGCCCTTGTTGATGTTTTCTATCTCGGCGGCATCACGGCTCTGGCCTTCTTGCTTTGTAAGCGGGCGTATAGGCCTTTGCGCCAGTCTGGCATACCTTGTTTTGGGTGATGAATGCACCAGCACAAGGATCAGGTTATCGGCGTATTTCTCCCTGAGCACATTATACTCTTCCCAGGAATAAAGGCCGTCGATTATTACGTCTGATGAGACCAGATACTTGTCGATTTTAGGAATGCTCAATATGGCGTAAACCGCCTTACCATAATCCTGACGCAGATGTTCCCTGACCTGTCGTTCGTTTGTCTCGTTCAGTTCAAGACCACGTCTTTTGATCTCCTCGTCAGTGACATCGCCAAACCTGACACGCTTAAAACCAGCATCTTCAAATACTCGTGACACCTCCGATTTACCGGAACCAGCCATGCCTACAAGTGCTATTACTTCCATAACTCCTCAAACCATCTTGAATTTTCATAGATTGTACCTGAATAACTGCTGTCGGGCAAGGGAATCGGACCGCAAAAGCTGCCCGATTTCTTTAACTGCTTGATAAGTTATTTAACTCTGAAGGTCTCACCGGTAGCTTTGCGCTTCCAGCGTACCTTCTGCATAAGCGGGTGGTTAAGCCTAATAGCACCTTCAACAGGACATTCTTCAACACAACAACCGTCATAATAGCACTCGTCAGGGAAAAGTATAATTGGCGGCTTCCCTTCAACCGGGTTTGGGATAAAAACATCTGCCTGACAGGCAGCCATACAGGCGTTGCATCCGGTACAAAGGTCCTCATTGAATATAGCAGGCCTTGCCGGGGTTACCTGGTTTGGTTTTGCATACACTTGCTTATCATATTTACTCATATCATTAACCCCGCTTTCCTGCGCTGTGAGCCTCATAGTTCTCTTTAAGCGAACCCCAGTAATCTATCGGCAATTCACCGCGCTCTATGACGCCGTTTTTCTGTTTTAGTGTTAGCCATTTATGCCACTCGGGCGGATCTTTTTGCGGATAGTCCAGCCTGTCGAAATTCAGGTATGCACTACTTGCCTTACGCATCATACAGGCATTTAAGATAAGCCGGTTGACTGTAATGATGTCCATGACATCCACTGTTCTGCCCAATTTATGCGGATTATCGGCGAACAAATTTGGCAGTTCTTCACGCTCATACTCATCGAGGACATCAATCCCCATTTGCATCAGGCTTTCCGTCTTATGCTCAGAGCAGTAGTTCTGCATAATACGACAGGAGCCCATATTGAACTCCTTCCAATCAACGCCATTTTCACGATGGATTGGAGCGTAAATACGTTTCTTCTCTTCTTCTATCTGCTCACGTTCTAGTTCTGCCTGATTTACATCTGCAGCGTACTCGACCATACGCTTACCCACATGTCGTCCTGTAGTAGCAGCTGAAGCGTGACCATTGGTTGAGAATATCTGCTCACCGGCGGCAAATAGCCCATCAACAGTTGTCATCAGATTCCAGTCGACAACCACACCTCCACCACCGCTGAATATCATTCTCTCCCTGATGTTTCCCGGCTCACGCATCATCGATGAGCCACCCAACATGTAGTAGCTTTGCAACAGGTCTTGTTCAGGATCAAAACCGGCATCCGAGTAGACTTTCAAAATAGGCGTTTTTGTTTTGGATTCATTGCCAACCATTACTCCCCAGATAACCCTACGCTCATCATCGGGCATAGTAGTCAAATCCGCATAGAGAGGCAGCTTATACTCACCTTTAAGCACACGCTCCTGTATATCAGGAAGCAACATGGGAGGCTTGGATTCATATGCCGACTTGCCTCCCAGTCCCGGTACAAACAGGAACATTTCCTGCCCCAATCGTGATGGCAGACTGCGAGACTCTACATCAGGAATCTCTTTGCCATCGCGATCGACCCAGGGTATCTCTTTACCATCGGCATCAACCATATTACAGGGATGCCAGGTGTTGTTGTTATTACCATCACCGTACGCCGGATAGGTATTGGCCCCATCCAACAACAGAGCCATGGAACGCTCCATATTGGTAAGCGTAGCACCGGCACGCCATGCCATGGCATGACCATTGCCTGAATTCACGATCGGTTTGAACGAAGAAACACCCCTATGCTCGCTGGAAAACACCCAGTTACGCGTGGGCATTGCCATGGCCATTACAGTGGCCTTGGCCTTGAATATAACGAACTGACCGGTTTGAACATTGAGCCCGGTAGCACCAATAACTCTGGTTCCAGGTTTACCATTTTCAGTAAGCAGGCTGGTTGCCTGACAGCGCTCATATATCTTCACGCCCAGACGCTTTAGTTCCTCAAGAAGCGCGGGCTTGAAGCTATGTCCCCAAACTCTCTGGATAGTGCAGTTCTCATAATCATAGGCATACATCATTTTGGTTGATTCATCACGAAAAGGGGCTCCCTTGAATTCATCTTCGGTGTCCCTTATCTTGCCACCCATCTGCTCCAATTCAAGCAGCGTTTCATATCCCGATGCACAATTGATATACGATGTAATACCGTTTGTCCAGTTGCTCCTGGCTTCCATCAAATCATGCGACATTTGATCTGGATCAAGCGTGCTGGCGGGATTATCTCCAGACCAGGCCCAATGATC
Source organism: Chloroflexota bacterium (assembly GCA_018648325.1). Taxonomy (GTDB): domain Bacteria; phylum Chloroflexota; class Dehalococcoidia; order JABGRK01; family JABGRK01; genus JABGRK01. The sequence goes on along the minus strand of JABGRK010000011.1, from coordinate 87,705 downwards.
ACAGCCCGGACCGCCGCATCCGCTTCTTATGACACAACCCTTATCCACAAGGACAACACTAGCTCCCTGACGAGCTGCCGATATGGCCGCCCAGCACCCAGCTATACCTCCGCCCAAAACAAGCACTTCAGAGCTTACTACGTCCTCTTGCTCATAAAGTATTGGATAGGGCCACTTGATAAACGAACTATCTTCACTCATCTAAACAACGTCTCCTTCCGGCATGTATATAAAAGAAATAGTAGGGGCAAAACGACACGCCTGTCAAGGTACGAGTAAAGAGGCCGCACATAAACATACGACCCCTAAAACAAAACGTATTGACTAGCTCTGCAACGTCTGCTGCAGGGTTGCCTCAAGCTCTCCCAGTGTATACGGCTTGGTGGCAACAGCGCTAAAACCGTATTTGCCGTAATCGGCGAGAATGGAATCGGTGGAATAGCCGCTGGATGCTATAACCTTGGCACCTGGATCGATCTGAAGTATTTTACCAACGGCCTCTTTGCCCCCCATACCTCCGGGTATAGTCAAATCCATTATTACAGCGCTAAATGGATTACCTGTATCCATAGCCACGGTGTACAGCTCAATAGCCTCTGCGCCATCACTAACAGTTTCTACCTTGTAACCGGCATCAATGAGCACGCGCCTTAGTAACATCCTGATAACCTCTTCATCATCAACCACCAGAATTCTGCCCTTACCCACAACAGGTATATCATGCTGCTTGATTTTCTTTACCGGACTCGCCCTCCTGGAAGCAGGCAGGTATATAATAAACGTGGTGCCCTTGCCTATTTCAGACTCGACGCGAATACTGCCCCCATGGCTCTTTATGATGGAGTAACTGGTGGCCAGGCCAAGACCACTCCCCTTCTTTTTGGTAGAAAAATAAGGCTCAAATATTCTGCTCAGAAAATCATGAGGTATGCCAATACCCTTATCGGATATAACTATTCTGATAAAAGAATCACCGGCCAGTTGTAGTGTATCTTCCGGTTTATCTAATGCATTTTCCGCCTTGATTTTAATTACACCACCGGCGGGCATGGCCTCGGATGCGTTTATCACAAGGTTGTTCATGACCTGGCTTATCTGTCCCTCATCTACTTCCACTCTTCTAAGGTCATCCGGTATCTCAAACTGACATTTTACGTTGGAACCGGCCAGAGCGAAATTGGAAGTATCCACTATGAGTTCCTTAATAGAAGAAAGTCATTTTATGGGAGCACCGCCCTTGGCGAAGGTAAGCAGCTGCTGTGTCAGGTCTTTAGCCTGCAAGCATGCCTTCTCTGTCTCACCAAGCATCTCGTCAACCCCGCCATTTTCATCAACATATCTCTTGGCTAATGAAACAGATGCACATACCATACGTGAGTTCTCGAAATTTTCACGAGTGATATTGCACAACTAAAATAAGTATTTTCTTTGAAAAATAACGACGGCGTTGTTCAAGTCAACTAATATTACATTCCATCGTGATAATAATCGTGATGTGCAACCAGCATCCAAAAACTTTTTAAGTATTTTGAGCCAATGAACAATCTGGACTTGCATTTCGTGATATTATATGCTACTATTTGGCTCCGAAGCTGAACGCTCGAAAAGATGGGAAGGAGGTCACACGGGACCTATGTCAATACCCGATCAAACTGAAATTGTTGATGCACTAATCGATGAATTGGAAAAAGCAGGTGGAACCGCAGAACCACAAGCCCTGATCGACGGACTAGCTGATCGCTTTAACCTTACGACTGAAGAACGAGAAGAGGTGTCTCAATCGGGACGCAGATCTTTTGATCACAGGGTTTATCAGGCGGCGTACATGGCTCGATCCAAACGTAATGCGCTGGAATCCAAGAAAAAAACCGGCAGAGGCAAATGGATGCTTAAGGACAAATCCAAATGGAAAGGCACCAGAGCAGTAGCGCCTAAGCCAGTAGAAGTCGTAGCTCCGCAAATAGAAGAGGTGGTGGCGAAGAAACCAATGGAAACACCGATTGAGAGACGTTTTGAAATGCCAATCGAAAGGCCAATTGAAAGACATGCTGAAAGGCCAATCGAAAGGCCTGTTGAAAGATATGCTGAAAGACACGTTGAGAGGCCAATAGAAAGGCCGGCTGAAAGA
>JABGRK010000011.1:0-85477 GCA_018648325.1 Chloroflexota bacterium | reverse complement strand
TGAAAGATATGCTGAAAGACACGTTGAGAGGCCAATAGAAAGGCCGGCTGAAAGAGCCAGACCAAGGATTGACTACTACTCACAACTAAAGGAGGAGATGGCGAAGATGGTATTCGAACCAAGCAAAGAGCTACAAAGCGAAATGAACTTATTGCGCAATACCCTAGAGAACGCAATGGTCCAGTTAGAAAGAGTCGGCGAATATCTGCTAAGAGAAGTGCAGATAGCTAAACAGGAAGCCTCAGACGGTTCTACAGATGATAAAGAACTTGTGGACGAGGTGGGAGATATCGGTGCTCTATTTGCATCGCAAGTAGAAAAAGTCCGTAATACGATTAAATCAACTATGGGCCTTCCCGTACTGCGACCAGGACTACTTACAGCCTATGCAGAACTGCTGATAAAAAGCGCTTAAGCTTACCCTCCTAATATAATTTAATAATGCTGAGCTTAAAAGACAATTTCCAATAAGCTCGGCATTATTTATTTTTTACCAGCCTGCAGCAAGATCAATTCCAAATCCTCAAGCGTTTTGTATCCACCCACGTAACCGTTGAATCGCGCGGCGGCGGTAGAGTCGATGATGTCATCCATAATAGGATACACCTGACGCAGCTCATTCCATATCTGCCTATTTTGCTGAAGATAGTATTTCTGGTGATAATCCTCCGCCAGGTAAAATTGATCAAACGACTCAATTTCGGTCACAATGCTGACGCCTCTTGCCTGTTCCTGGATTTGCTTTGACTGTTGGGCCGTGTCCTTTTGTTGCTGGTTGTGATAAAAAATTACAGACTTATACTGCCGCGAAGGAGCCTGAACCGAACAGGAATGACCTGCCCAGAAAAACTCCAGCAACTGGTCATATGTTATCTGTGTTGAATCGTAGTCAATCTGTATTGTTTCGCTATGATCACCAATATTGCGATAGGTGGGACTTGCAGTTGTGCCCCCTGAATAGCCAACACGCGTGCGAATTACCCCATCCAAGCTCCCGAACTGGGAGTCAGGTCCCCAGAATCAGCCCATGGCAAAGGTGGCCGTCTCAAAGGATGTGGGTTGATTATCATCCAGAGCCGGGACCAGCGCTTTGATATCCAAATCAATATCCATATCAATATCACCCCACACGTTGCATGAAAAAGCAAAGGGAGCAAAAATGATTGCTATTCCCAGAAGGCACGCCAGTGCTTTCGTTCTCATATCATGCACCTCTCTGAAATCAGCATATAGCTGGGAAGTATCTACTGTATGTGACTTTTATCGTAATAAGCAATAATTTATATATGGCGATATTGACACAGCCATGCGCCCGGAATAAACTGAAGGCAAGCTTAAATACCTGTGAGAATGAGAGTGTAGGGGCAAAATATGCGAATTGGACTTATACAGATTGATACGGCGTGGCACGATAAAGAGCAAAACTACCAAAAAGCAGAGGAACTGATAAGAAAAGCGGCATATGCTGGATGCGATATTGCGGTGCTACCGGAAATGTTTAACACCGGATATTCCATGGCCGTAGAAGAAATTGGAGAGGCTCTTGATGGCCCGACCAGCGCTTTTCTACAGAAAGTCGCTATCGAAAGACACATAGGGATAATCGCCGGATACCCCGCATTCGATAACGGGTCAAAAGGCTTAAACGTTGCCCGAGCCATCGACAGTGGTGGAAGTATCGTGGCTACTTACATTAAGCTGTATCCTTTTACTTACGCAGGTGAGCATCTGCACTATAAGGCTGGTAATTCAACCGTTATTTTCGACATAGGCAGTATGAGTGCCAGCGTGTTTATATGCTACGACCTGAGGTTCCCCGAAGCCTTCAGAGATGTAGCTAGCGCTGTGCAGTGCATCTTCGTTATCGGCAACTGGCCAGCATCGCGAATAGACCACTGGAGCACCATGCTTAAGGCAAGGGCTATAGAGAATCAGTGCTTTGTAGTAGGGGTAAACAGGATCGGTACCGACGGTAACGGCGTTGAATACAACGGCAATTCCCATGTATTTTCGCCAACCGGAGAGCAGTCGTGTTGTGGAACAGCGCAGGACGAACTGCTGACGGTCGATATAGACCCAACTCAAGTGGATAAGCACAGGCGTGAGTTTCCTTTTCTTGACGATATGAGGGATTAAATAAAAATTGGAGGCATAGGCATGAAGGCTTTAGTAATTTATGACTCGATCTACGGGAACACGGCAGAAATTGCCAAAGCCATCGGTAATGGTATTGCAGGTGAGGTTAAAGTAGTTGGCGTAAGTGAAGTGAATCAACAGGGTATGGAATCGCTCGACCTGCTAGTAGTGGGAGCACCCACCCAGGCAGGAAGACCTTCGCAGGCAATGAAGGATTTTCTTGATCAACTATCAGATAGCATAACCCAAGGGGTCAATGTAGCAGCGTTTGATACCAGGCTGACAACCAGATGGATCAAGCTGTTTGGATATGCCGCCGGAAAGATTGGTAAAAACCTTAAAAAGAAAGGTGGCAATCTTCTTCTGGATCCTGAGCCATTTTTCGTGACTGGTAAAGAGGGACCGCTTAAAGAAGGTGAACTGGAACGTGCCGCCGCCTGGGGAAGGCAAATTGCGGGTAGCCTGTAATAAAGCAAATAAGTGTAATGATTAAATCAGGAGATTGACTTCAGGTAACCGCTATCCTACTTACTAGTAGAATCGTGGTTTGATGCCCCACTTTGAGGTTGCCAGACGACAGGCGTTGTCCGTGAGCAAATCATCTTTGCAATCACAGACGTCCGTCTTGTCCAGCATCATACATAGAACAACCGCAGCTTTTTCGATATTACCACTGAATATCATACCGACTACTTTATCGTCTTTAATAACTATTTTCTGGTATTTGCCGCGGCTTTTTTTAACCAGCACCTCATAGGTATCGTCGGGAGGGTTTACTATGCCACCTGATGCTATGTTAAGTCCAAAATAGCCTAGTGTGTTCATACCTGTGCTGCCCACAAAATCGGTATGATTGCCCGCCATATTCATCCCGGCTATCTTACCTCCGGTTTGAGCACCCGGCCATATTGGTGTAACGCGGTTTTCTTCATGGACAAAGTCATGCACATCGGCAACATCGCCGCAAGCATAAACATCGGCAATATTTGTTGCCATATGCCTGTCTACCACTATTCCGCGTGTAAGCTTTAGCCCCGTGTCGCGTACAAGATCAAGCCTTGGACTGACACCGATGGCCATAATAACCAGATCGCACGGTACTTGCTTGCCATTGTTTAAGGTAACACCTTTAACGCTATCATCGCCGGTTACCGCGGTTACAGTATGAGCGGTAAGTATATGAACACCGGCATCTGCAAGTTTTTTCCGGACTACTTCAGAAGTGTACTCATCGACCATAGCCGTAAGCAACCTGTCCTGCATTTCAACAATGGACACTTCCACGCCACACTTAACCAGAGCCTCGGTGACGCTCAGTCCGATAAGGCCACCACCTATAACAACTGCCTTTTTATTGCCACCCTCAAGATATTTTTTGATAGCTAAAGTATCATCCAGCTTGGTAAAGGTAAACACACCACTTTTATCCGAACCCTCAAGCTTAGGTGTTATCGGAGTTCCACCTACTGCCAGCAGTAACTTATCCCAGGCAATGCTGGAGCCGTCAGCGAGCAAAGCAATGTGCTTGTCAAAATCCAGCTTGGTTACTTCAGTGGAAAGAAGGATGGTAATGTTGTTTTTATCGTAAAAATCGGCAGGACAAAGCAGCGTTTGTTCAAGTTTGCGTTCTCCCGTAAGGTATTTGGATATAAGGATGCGCGAATAGGCCGCATATGGTTCGTCAGAAACAATAGTTATAGTCCCAACACTGTCCGTCTTGCGTATGGCCTCAGCGGCACTGATACCTCCGGCGGAATTACCAATAATAAGATAGTTTGTAGAGGTTTGTGACAAGAAATGTTTCCCTTTCTGAGTACGTGGTTAATCTATTTGACGTCTTGCTCGGAATCTTTTTTCAATTCCTCGTACCAGACGGGATGCTCTTCTTTTATTAACTCTTCATCCACTGTACCACTAAACCAAGATTTCAACATTGGCCAGTGTCGCAGTATCACGATAATAACAACATGTACTATCAATAGCAAGAAAAACATGAGGCCGGATAAATCATGAAAGAAGGTATTCCTTTGCAGTAAGGTCTCATTTGCCAGGCTATCAATCAATCCTGTATGAACGGCAACCTTAATGAAACCCGTAATTAAAACAACCGCGCCCAAAACTACAAAGGATAGAAATGCTGATTTCTGAGAGGAGAGATACTTTCCTTCGTTATGATATGGCTTCTTCTGTATATACTTCTGCAAAGTGCCTTGTATAATATCTTTCTTACCAGGTATCAATTTTTTTAAGTTTTTGGACAACAGATAATCCGATGCAAAGAAAGAGCCACAAAAAAGTGTAATGGCCAAACCAGTAAAATGCACATTTACCATCCATTGATCGCGAGGCCAACCCATCAGTAGTCCGGAGATCATAAGTACAATGATACCAATAGCAGTTCCCCAATGCTCAACAAATGACGCCGCGTCATGTCGGGTCACCTTGCCATCCACTATCGCTGCCTTGGGTCTGATGACGGCTCTTACACCTCCAACCAGAATACCATATGCAATCGCACGTATTAACATGTCACTGGATTGACTGAACGCCGATCCGGTGCGGCCGGAATAGATGCCAAATGCAACCAGTGCTAATAAGAAACCAAGTATTATGTATATCTTTTTGTGCATTAATATCTTCCTTCATGGAAAACTAGCTAAAGTTTATTTTTAAAATCCTCATTCATCCAATAGTTCAAGATCACATCTGAAACAGCGTGACGCCTCACCCATTGCATCATCCTTGGAGTATCCAAGCTCAACCTGATCAAACGAACAAATCCGCCTGTCCAAAGCTATTGCAGCCATTTCCGGCTGTAGTTTCTTTTCGGGATCATCCGATACAGCGACCGTATTTTCAAGCGGCGCCAGTGATTCGTCGATGTCTCCATCACCACCGAGGTACTTATCGATAGCCGTAGCTGCTTTTCTGCCATGAGCTATGGCCTCAATTACCGAGGCAGGACCGGTTACCACATCACCACCGGCATAAACACCGGCCTGTGAAGTGGCCATTGTTTCTTTATCGGCCTCTATCCTATTGCCGCGGCCGGTAGTTACATTATACTTGCCGGGATCTTCCGGCCTTTGTCCTATAGCAGCAATAATTGTATCAAAATCGGTGCTGGACTCACTGCCTTCAATAGGTATCGGACTGCGGCGTCCGCTGGCATCAGGCTCACCCAGTTTCATCTGAATACATTCCAGACTCACACTACCGCCATTATCTGCAATCTTAGTGGGTGCCATCAGGTAGTTGATCTGTATGCCCTCATGCAACGCCTCTTCAATTTCCTCAACGTTTGCCGGCATTTCTGCCCGGGTGCGGCGATAGAACATATGAACTTCTTTTACACCCAGTCTGAGCGACGTTCTAGCAGAGTCTATGGCAGCATTACCACCACCGATGACAGCTACTCTGTCACCCAACTTAACCTCTCTATCAAGATTTACGTCCTGAAGGAAGTCAAGGCAGGTTATCACACGGGGGCTGTCATCACCTTCAACACCCAGAGTCATAGCTTCCTGCGCACCAATGGCCAGGAAAGTTGCATCGTATCCATCATTTTTCAGTTGATCCAAAGAATCAATTTTTGTGTTACATTTTATTTCTACACCAAGTGCTTTGATCTCATCGATTTCGGCAGCAAGTATATCTTTAGGCAAACGATACGATGGGATGGCTACAAGCGTCATACCTCCCGCTTCGGGTAAGGACTCAAACACGGTAACTGCATGACCCTGTTTTGCCAGATAGTAAGCAGCTGTAAGCCCGGCAGGTCCGGCACCTACAATACCAACTTTTTTACCGGTGGATGCAGTTGTTTTAAGGTTTTTCTTCCATAACCCATTACCATTTTCAAAAGCGTACCTCTTAAGCATACGAATGGCAATCGGCTCATCAAGGCGTCCACGGCGACATCTGCCTTCGCAAGGATGTATACAAACCAGCCCACAAACACTAGGGAATGGTATTTTCTCGCGGATTACGGCAAGCGCCTCGTCCGGTTTGCCAAGGCTGACATAGCGAACATATCTCGGTATATCAACGCTTGCCGGGCAATACATGCGACAATAATCATGCCCATAATCGCACTTGGCTCTGGAGGGAATATCTTTGAGTTGTCTATAGTTACATTTAAAGTTGATATCAATTTCTAGCGATACCAGCTCTATTACGTTATTGGGGCACACTTTCACACACAGCCCACACCCGCTACATTTCTCCTCATCAACAACCGCTGCCTTCCTGTCCGGATCCATAGAGATTGCACCCACAGGACAAACTGAAGCACAATCACCAAGACCCTGACATGAATAGGGACACGACTTATATCCACCGAAATGTTGCGTAGCCGCCCTGCAGCTCTGTGGTCCGGTGTAGTTGTAAAGAATATCCGGTTGTCCGGCACATTTGATAACAGACCGCATTCTCATTGCCGCAGGATCTAACGTACAAGAGAGTGATACTCCCAGTCCCGTCAGCTTTTCTTCATCTTGCATGATGAAAGGACAGCAGAAGTCTTTTATCAATTCCGGATTGCGGGTCAGCGCCTGAGCGAAACCAAAACAGCCGGGATATCCGCAGGCACCGCAGTTAAGCCCGCCCAGCAGGTCCTGTATCTCCTCCGTTTTCTCCATCCCCTGAACCTTTTTGGGAATCTTAACGAAGGCAACATATATAAACAGGCCACAGGCCAGTCCAATCGCAGCAACAATAATAAAACTCATACTTTAATAACTCCTGCGAAACCATAGAATGCCAAACCAAGGATTGCGGCTACAAGAATTGCTTGAGGCAGTCCTTTAAAAGATTTGGGAGGGTCTGCTATATCCAGTTTTTCTCTTATACCAGCCATAACCGACAGCAACAGTATAAAACCCGCAGCGCCACCTGCTGCCGCGCCCATCGACTGTATCAAACTAAAGTTTTCCTTCAAATTTATAAACATTATACCCAGCACTGCGCAGTTTGTTGTAATAAGGGCCAGGTATATGCCAAAGCTGTTGTACATAGCAGCATTGGTTCTTTTAATATACATTTCCGTAATCTGAACCAGTGTTGCGATTACCAGAATATAAACTACGTTATTTAAATAAACAACGTCATACGGTATAAGAACATACTCGGTAATAAGCCATCCGGCCGCCGATGCCACTACCATTACGATAAGCAGGGCTATACCCATACTGAAGGCATCGCGCAGTCTCTTGGTTATACCAAAGAACGGGCATAGACCAAGGAACTGAACTATAATAAAGTTCGAGGTAATGGCCATCGTAAGAAATATAGTAAACAGGCTGCTCTCACTCACTCTTAACCACCCCAATTCTTCTGAAAAGTCCGTGCAGTAGTGCCATAACAAGGAATGCCCCTGGTGGCATAACCATGATGGCTATCGGGTTATCACTAAGCACCGGTAATGTAAATAGGGTTTTCCCTAACAGTATAAATTCACCGGTTCCCAAGATCATACGGGGAATAGATATTACCAGCATGGCAAACATGAAACCAACCGACATGCCCAGTGCATCAGCAACGGATAATGCTATACCGTTTTTGGAGGCAAAAACCTCGGCTCGGGCCAATACCACGCAGTTTACAGTAAGCAATGGCAAGTAAATACCCAGCAACAGCCAAATATCCGGAAGGAAGGCCTGAAACACCAAGTCTACTACAGTAACAAACGAAGCCACAATGATGATATAAACAGGAATCCTGACTATATTAGGAGTCACATTCCTGATAATGGACACCACTACGGCAGTACCCATCATAACAAAGGCCATTCCGCCGCTATAAGCAAACGACGCATCTACGCCCAGGGTTACCGCAAGTGCGGCACAGTTTCCTAAAACAAGGACAAAAAGCGGGTTAAGGGAAATTAACCCCTTTTTAAACTGTGCTGAGCATGCATTTAACGTACTCATGCTTTCACCTTTTCTTTAACTCTCATATGAATTATTCCGTTGCCCCGGCTGCAGCCGCACGCATAGCTATTACCGCAGTCTCGATATCTTGTGCAGAAGGTAGCGCTTCCAATCTTGGGCGAGCCTCTTCTCTGACTATATCAATTAAAGCTTTTGTACTTACGGTAGCACCGGTAATGATATCCATATCGCCATCAGGCGCATAAGCAACCTCATCAACGATCCTGTCGATAAATGTATCGGTAAACTCTATTTCAAAAGCCTTATCACCAATACCGGGTGTTTCTATCTGCTTGGTAGCAAATATCATATCAATAGTAGCCTCATCGGCTACGACCTGAGCATCAAACTCTTCCCCTAGAGGAACTTCGTATCCGAACGATATCAGTACTCTGATATCGCCATTTCTACCTGCCCCCGCACCCATAAAGCTGAAATTTATAATATTGTCACCGTTAACTACAACATAATAAGAATAGGCGTCATCCTCGGGACCGACTTTGACTTCTGCCCATTCATTACCTTCTTCAGCAGGAAAAGTCTTTTCCAACTGTTCCACAATTGCATCACGTTCACCACCTGCTATTAACGGTTCGGTTATTTTCCAAACCATGCCAAGCAGATCGACACATACAGCAAATACGATTAGCAGGAAAACTATCGGATAGTATTTTTTTAATATTACACGGAGATCAATTTCACGAAGATTAGGCATCTTTTATCTCTGCTTCCTTTCGAAAACCGAATGGCCTTGTCTTGATAAACCTGTCAAGAAGAGGAACAAGCGCATTCATTAAAAGTACCGCGTAGTAAACCCCTTCTCTTGCGTCTCCCCATTCTCTGATCATCAAAGTGAAAAGCGCGCAACCAATACCGACTATGATCTTGCCGTTGCGGGTTACCGGCGATGTTACCGTATCGGTAATTATGAAGAATGCGGCCAGCATCAACCCACCGACCAGCAAATGATCCATGGGATTTGTCTGGAACGCAAAACTGAGCACGGCCACCGAACCGATGAAGGACAGCGGAAATCTCCAGTCTATTATTCTGAAGGCTATAAGCACCAGTCCGCAAATAAGTATTATTAAGGCAGAGGTTTCACCGATTGAACCGGGGGTATTGCCCATGAGCATATCGAACCTGTTGGTCGTCCATTCAACGGCACCATCGATCGCAGTCTTAGAAGTCGCGGTCAGCGGAGTATCCGCATTTTCAAGGGCTCCTGCCCAACCCGTTGGTTTTGCCCACGAACCCATATCACTTCCAAAGACCCGAGCACCGTCAATAAGCCTGGCGCCAAAGGAAAGCTCCATAAAAACCCGGGAAGCCATGACCGGACTGAAAACATAATGTCCCAATCCCCCTGCCGTTTCCTTAACAACACCGATGGCAAATACGACGCCAACAACCACCATCCACAGGGCAACATTTGGAGGAAGCGTTAGTGCCAGCAGGATGCCGATCAGCGGGGCACTGCCGTCCATAACAAAGGGACGGCCTCTCATTCTTTTAACCAGGTAATCCATCAACATGGCAGTAACAACGCTGGTTATAACAATCAACAGCGCGCGATATCCATAGAAATATACAGCCGCTGCGATGACCGGTAATAGTGCAAGCAATGTAAAATACATTCTCTTCTGCACTGTCAGGCCCGTTCTTAAATATGGTGGTGGCGATATTTGCATTTTCAACTCTGCTTATCTTTTATTTGGATACCTTGCTAAGTACCTTCTTAGCTATCCTGATATATTCCAAAACCGGAATGTGAGAAGGGCACACATATGCACATGCCCCACATTCGGTACAATTATCAATGTAGCTTTCCTGAGCCTCGGTGTAACGCCTGACTGCGACCTGCTTGGGATAAAGCAGTGGACGAAGGCCCATTGGACAAGCTTCTACGCAATCACAACAGTTAATACAATCAATAACATGGGTCGATTGTGCCTTCATGACAAGCACGCCGCTGTCCTGACTGCTTAAGGGGGCATCAAGGTTAAACTGTTCTGTGCCGCTGATGGGACCACCCGCTATAACCTGAACGTCTGTTTCTGTCATCCCGCCACAGCTATCAATTAAGCTGCTTATGGAAGCGCCAGAGCGAACTGATAGATTTTTGGGCTTGCTGACGGCACCGGCTACGGTCACCACTCTGTCAATATATGGCTTTCCCTCATAGACGGCTTCGTGGATGGCCTTGGCAACACCAACATCAAATACGGCAACGCCAACGTCTGCCGGTACCCCACCCATGGGAACCTCGACATCCAGCACCGTATCAATAAGTATCTTTTCTTCAACAACCGGGTATTTGACCTTTACCGGAACCACGCTAAAATTATATTTGTTTTCGGTAATTAACTTCTCAATGCTTGCCATGGCATCTTCCCGGCTGGCCTCTACGGCAATGTAAACGTTGGCAGGAGCTAGTATCATATTTATGATATTCAGACCCGAAAGCACCTTCTGCCCATACTCTAACATCAGGTGATAATTTGCGGTCGTATACATTTCTGAGTCGTATCCGCTCAGCAGAACAGTGTCTACCTTTTTTTTCAGCTCATCAACCAGCTTTGAGTGAACGGGAACCATGCCGTCACCGATACTGATAATACCGGCATCGCGTATTTTCTTTATAATCTCTTTGGAGGATGAGGACTCAATACCATCGGTAGATTTATATGCTACGCTTTCGTCCCCGCCATTACCGTTTATGATGATGGTCTTGACCACCTCACCGGTAGAGGCATCTACATCCGTTGCAATCTTGGCTACTTCACCTTGTATACTGGCATGTATCGGAGCAGCACCGTCATCTGCTGAATCAGCAATTACTTGGCCCACCAATACAAAGTCACCCTTCTTGACCAGAGGCTCATTTGGAACACTGCCGCCTCGCTGCAAAGGCAAAATCACTGTTGAGGGCAATGATGCAGGTTCTATAGAACCTGTTGCCGGGATTTCAACCTTGGGCAGGGGTACGCCACGTTTTGATGTTTTTTTATCTAACCTTATACTCACTTCATCCCTCTTAACTGGGCTCTACTAAATATTTGTCTATTCCTGACGATCTATGAATTTCGCGATCATTATCTATTATGTAAGCTTCTACATTTTCCTGTAATTCTACCAGCGCCATGCCATCTACCGGTCCTAGAACAAAAACGCCGGTGGCCATTGCATCGGCCTGCAAGCCGGTTTCAGCAATTATTGTAACACTAATACACTCTTGAGCGGAATAACCGGTAGTTGGATCAATTATATGCCCCACCTTGCCATCCTCGTCGAAGTACCGTTCATAGTTCCCTGAGGTAGATATTGCATTTTCCAGTAGCTCGAATGTAACTAACGTTTGAGAAGTATCGTCCGGATTGACCAGTGCAACTTGCCATGGCTGACCATCAGGCTTGTTACCCGATGTTATTATATCGCCGCTGGCAGCCACAAGAGCATGTTCGATGCCCATTTGTTCAAGAACCTTGAGTGCCTCATCTGCAGCATATCCTTTGGTAATACCGCCAAGCGTGATTTCCATGCCATCGACATCAAAATCGATGCGACTGGTTGATGTTTCTATATTATCCGAGCCGACAAGTGGCAATGTTTCATCTATACGCTGCTGCTGGACTTCTGCTGTTTCCATCCACAAATCATTGGACCAGAGAGTCAAAAGTGGTTGTATGGTGATGTCAAAAGATCCTTCAGTTAAATCGCTATACGATTTAGATTGATTTACAAGGTACAGTATTTCTGAAGAGGGATTATTCAGATAGCCATCCCTGTTAAGCCGGGATGTCTGCGAGTCTGGCTCAAATGATGATGTTATATCGCCTATTTCAACCATGCGGCCAAAAGCTGCGTTTATAGCTTCCTGAGCCTTGGCCTCACTATTAGCGTACACCCTAACTGTAACAGTGGTATTCCACATTGAATGAGTTTCTCCGTATATGCTCAGAGAGGAGTTACAGGCAAAAGAGGCAAAAAAAATACTACCCAACATCAAAAGACAGGTAGTAACAATTGATAGCCTTTTAAGCACATTCACCCGTATTGGATACTTAACACTTCCCTTAGCATGCGCTAATATACCCAAAAACTCCTTCATTGCTTGATTAGTTCCAATTTCCTGAACTATTATAATGCACATGCGTTACTACTGTAAAGAGTAATTATACTTAGCGCAGTACTGAGACATTCATATGTATTTATTCATATAATACTATTAATTAAGCATCTGTCGCATATAGAGTATGCAGTCTCAAAGGTATTGACAATCATTTCCGCCGTATGATATAAATAACTATACATCACTTTTATTATGATTTTACTGATAATATATAATGTGCTTCCAGAAGTGTTTGTGATGGAGGAATATAATGGCTGACAATTCGCAGGTAAGCGTTGAAGAACTGAGAAAAAGTGGTCTGGTTAAACTAAAAGGCCAGGATATGTACTCTGTGTGGGTAAAGACAGCGTGCTGCAATTTAAACTCAACCCAACTTGTAAAACTTGCTGACATTACCGATAAATATGCCAGGGGCTATCTGCTCTTTTCCACAAGGCAGACCCCTATTATCCCTTTTGTTAATTTAAACGATGTGGATAAGGTTAAGGATGAACTAGCCGAGGTATACTGCCAGTTGGACCGCTGCGGCCCGACAGTTCGCAACATCAACGTATGTTATTCAGACAACATCTGTGCCGACGCGGTAACCAATCCGCTTGTTTTGGCACAAGTGCTGGACAATTTCTTCAATGTACCAATGTCTAACAAAGTTAAAATTGGCGTGGCAGGTTGTGGCAAGGACTGCATCATATCACAGGTGCTGGGCGATTTGAGCTTCACTGCCGTGCAGAATAACGGACAAACGGGATATGACGTTCGAGTTGGAGGCAGGCTGGGCGTAAATCCCACTGTAGGCACTAAATTGGCCGAAGGCCTGTCCGAACAGCAATGCGTGAAATTTACTCAGAACTACTTCGATTTGATGAATACGCAGGGTAAGTCCGGCGAAAGAAGTGCTGACCTGATAAACCAGTTTGGCGAGCAAAAGGTCAGACAGGAGCTAACCAAAGACCTGGACAATACACCGGCCTATGCTCCAATCGATTGTGCAAACGAAATTGAGCAGGACCAAAGCGGCAAAATTATCCTGAAAATCAGGGCCACATGCGGGGAGGTTAATACTGCTCAGCTAAGGAAAATAGCCGATATTGCTGAAAAATACGGCCAAGGATTCGTTCATTTTGTAGTGCGCGGTGCCCCGGAAATTCCATGCGTCGATGAAAGCGATGTTGAGGATATCAGAAAAGAGCTGGCCAGTGTCGACCTGAGGATAATGGACAGCGGCATCGACAACCTGCAGACATGTTTTGGTGACTACTGTACCGAGGGCAACGCCAATCCGCAGTCACTGCTGCGAAGGGTTGATAAGCATGTCGAGCAGATCGGTCTCAACAACCCGGATATCAGCGTTGGCGGGTCAGGGTGCCCTAATTCCTGCGGTGTTGCCCATATTAACGACATCGGATATCTGGGAGTAATTAAACCGGAAGTCGTTGAAGGAAACTGCACCGGATGCGAGATGTGTGTCCCTATCTGCAATAAGAAAAAAGCGATAAGCATGGTAGACGGCATAGCCGTTATAGATTATGACAAGTGCTCGTACTGCGGACGCTGTATAACAGTTTGCTTTGACGCCATAGTTGAAAAAAGCAGGGGATTTGAGGTTCTTGTGGGAGGTAGGCGCGGCGAAGATACTAGGCTGGCTCAACCCATCGCATGGTTCCTTTCGGAAGATGAGGCGTTTGAGCTTACCAGCAAGTGTCTGGATATTCTAAAAGAAAAAAATACCAACGCGGCAACAATAATAAATGAAATAGGCTTGGATAAATTCAAGCAATTGGTACTATCGGATAAGTAATACTATCGATGCGGCATCACTAAAAAGATAATAAAAATGGAGGATACAAAGGAAATGGATAAAGTCAAACATGCCAAAGAGGTTATTGAGTACGCCATAAAAACATACCCGAAAATAGGAGTGGCCTGCTCTTTCGGTAAGGACAGCATGGTTGCAGTTCACCTGGCAAGAGAGGTTGATCCCAACATTGAGGTCTTTGCAGTAATGACCATGTTTAAACCGCAGGAGACGTACGACTATTTAAAGAAAATGAACAAAAAGATGAACCTCAACACCACGATTTACATGGTAGGTAACAGCGCACCCGAGGCTTTTAATGATGCCAGCCTGAATGTGGAGTTGTTGCCGGCCAAGGAGTTCGAAACTATATCTACCAAGGTTGATTCGGAAAAAGGAGCGCCAATTTACAAGGTGGACCCGGACGAGTGCTGCCGCTTACTTAAAGTAGATCCAACCAAGGAAGCTGTAAAAAACCTTGATGCATGGGTAACGGGACTGAGAAATACCGAGGGAAGAACCCGAACTGATTATGAGGAGATAGAAAATAAGGGTGGACTTATGAAAATAAACCCCATCCTGACATTTACCGAGGCGGAAATCTGGAGCTATATGTCCACAAGAGGCATAGAACCTCATCCGTGGTATAGCCAGGGATACCGATCACTGGGTTGCGCGCCATGCTCCAGCCCCGGTGGCGATCTGGAGAGAGACGGCCGATGGCAGGATACCAGCAAATGCGGTGGAGAATGCGGAATTCACACACAGGTGTTAAAATAGTACTGGATAAATAAAATCAGGATCGTGTGATATGGATGCAGGCAACCACCCGGATCATAAGCGTAGGGTTTATTCGGATGTGACCCAACTGGTAGCAAGCGTGGAAAATCCCACGCCGCTGGTTAGAGTGAACCGGCTCAATACAAATGAAAAACTTCAGCTTTATTTAAAGCTGGAAAGATACAATCCTTTCGGTTCAATAAAAGACCGAATCGCCAATGAGATGCTAAAGGGGCTGGACACTGACGGTAAAACAATTGTCGAGCCATCATCAGGCAACACCGGCATTGCGCTTGCCTGCGTAGCTAACGCACTGGGAATACCTGTAGAGATAGCAGTGCCCGATCAGGTTCCTGAAGAAAAAAAGATTATACTGAAATTTTTGGGGGCAAAGCTCATGGAGGCCGATGATGGTCTTTGCCCCCTGTTCCCTTCCGAGGGAGCCAGAGGGCTGGTTAACGGGCTTATTAAAAGCCCGGCCTTAAAAGACACATACGTTAGCCCTAACCAATATGAAAATGAGCTGAATGTACAGGCACACTATCGGTCAACCGGCCCTGAAATATGGAATCAAACACAGGGCAAAATAGATTATTTCTTTGCTGGATTCGGAACCTGCGGAACTATATCCGGCATCGGCAAGTACCTTAAAGAACAGAACCCTGCAATACGTATTATAGGAGTGGAACCGGCATCACCGGATCACAAGCTGCCAGGAATGAAGAGGATCACAGGACTGGCTGAAGAATACATACCCAAGATACTGAACAGGTCGGTAATTGACGATTTTGTACAGGTAAAAGATGAAGATGCCTACCAGACAGCCATCGATCTTGCCAGAAAAGACGGGATACCAGTTGGGCCGACAACCGGCGCAATACTCTTTGCAGCGCTAAACTATATCGGCGAAGGTAAAGGCGTTGCGGTTGCAATATCGCCGGACGATGCTTTTAAATACACAAGTTTTTACAAAGACATACTTGAGGCTGAACTTGCGGCCAGGCGACAATACGGCCGCGGAGGTGGAATATGAACGATAAGATAAAAACAGTAGAATTTGATTTGTGCGGATTTGTTTGCCCCGTATCCAAGATGAAAGCGGCAGAAGCGGTAAACGATTTAAGAGACGGAGAAACCCTGAACATAGTTTTGGGTGACACAGAATCGCTAAAAAGTGTTGCCCAAGAACTAAAAGACAAAGGCATAAAACCGGATTTCAAGCAGGACGGTGAAAACCGCTTCATTTTAACTATCAGCAAATAATCAGATAGGTTGAGAATTAGTAGTAATGGAAACACACAAACGAAGTATAGTAAAAGCCCTTACATGGCGTGTGCTTGCATATGCAATTACTGCTTTTGTCGCGTACCTGTTCACCGGTAAACTGGCGCTTGCCCTTGAAATTGGTTTCGCCGATACGCTGATAAAGCTTTTCGTATACTACGCACACGAGAGAACCTGGATGAAGACAAAGTATGGCATGAAAAAGGAAGTACCCGAAGACTACGCAATTTAAAAGATACCTCCACATGCGCACTGCTATTTCTCCCTCAGTTTAGACTTCACATTCAGTTTTATTGACCGAACTCATCTAAGCAGCTATGATACAAAAATCAGAAACGTCGATTGGCGGATTACACTATGCATATCTTAGTAGTTGATGATGATCCGGGAATTGTTAGCTTTGTTAAACGCGGTTTAGAATATGAGGGTTACACAATTGGTACAGCGGTTGACGGGGATGAAGCTTTGAAAACATTCACCGAAACAAACCCCGATCTTGTCATTCTTGATGTTATGATGCCTGGCATGGATGGGATTGAAGCCAGCAAGCGCTTACGGCAAACAAGCGATGTGCCCATACTAATGCTCACTGCCAAAGGGACAACTGCCGATAAAATCGCAGGACTTGAGAGTGGAGCTGACGATTACCTGATAAAGCCATTTGAATTCGATGAGCTATTGGCCAGAGTACGAGCATTACTCAGACGCCCTCGCCCTCAAAAAGAATCACAGCTTCAGTTTGAAGATATATCGCTCAATACAACTACCAGAGAGGTTTGGCGAGGCAGTGATGCTGTAGAGCTGTCCGCACAGGAATTTGATCTGCTGGAACTGTTCATGCGACACCCAAGGCAGGTGTTGACCAGAAACGTGATTTACGAAAACGTATGGGGCTATGACTTTGATGGTGAATCAAACGTTATTGATGTATACGTTCGATATTTGCGGTCAAAGCTGGAGATTTCAGGCAAGGCCCGCCTGATTCACACTGTACGCAGCGTGGGCTATGTGCTTAAGGAGTAGATGAATGCCGATTCGCTGGCGACTGACTCTCTGGTTTGCGCTTATACTCTGTGTGATTCTCATTCTCTCAGGAATCGTTATTCATACATTCTTGCAGCGATACCTTAGCGATCAGATCGACAGTGATTTGAAGGTGTATTCGGCTCAAGTTCACGGCACATTTCATCCCAATGAGATATCTACTCCACTGGATTACAAAGTTTTCCACGATGAACTTCCTGCTGTAAATGAATTTGCCTCGCCCGGAATATACATACAGATAATAGACCAGAATGGAAACGTTGTTGTTAAAACCGATAATCTTGGCAGCCAGGAATTGCCGGTAAACCTGGCACTCATTGAGGAAGGATTTGATGACAATGTAGTTATCAGAACAGTAGCGGCGGGTAATAACACCAGAATCAGGATGATGGTTTCCCCACTGTTTTTGGGAGATGAGACGCTTCTTCTTGAGGTGGCCCAATCACTCAGTCCATTGGACGCTACTATGAATCAGGTGAGATGGGCCATTATAGCCAGCATTCTAACTGCGCTGGTGTTAGCCTCCATAGTGGGAAGCATCATAGTCAGGTATGCGCTTGCACCGGTCAGGAAGATCACTACTACAGCCAGTGCGATTGAAAACAGCTCGGATTTAAACCAAAGGGTTGGTCATACCGGACCCAAGGATGAAATCGGACAACTGGCGGATACATTCGATCACATGATTGAGCACCTGAACACCGTTTTTGAGTCACAAAAACACTTTGTAGCCGATGCTTCCCATGAACTGAGGACTCCGCTTACGGTGATAAAAGGCAATATCGATTTACTGAAAAAGAATATCAGCGAGCAAGATCGAAAGGTTTCTCTCTCAGAAATAGAGTCAGAAACATCACGTATGGTCAAGATAGCAAACGACCTTCTGATTCTGGCCGAACTTGAGTCGTTTCAATCCGAAAAACAGGAAACGGTGTTGCTAAAGGATATAGCGATTCAAGAGCTTAAACGAGTACAGTCTATAACCGAAGACAGGCAATTTAATATCAGACGCGCCGAAGAGCTAAAGGCAAATGTAGTTGTTCATCGCATAAAACAGCTACTTGTTAACCTTCTGGACAACGCCGTCAGGTATACACCCAAAGGTGGCACAATCACAATATCGATATACCAACAATCCGATTGGGCATGTCTGGATGTGACCGATAACGGTAGCGGCATTGCTTCCGAGCACCTGTCTTATATCTTCGATCGCTTCTACCGAGTCGACAAGGCGCATTCCCGCAGTAGTGGGGGGACAGGATTGGGGCTATCTATCGTTGCCGGAATTGCCCGGCAACATGCAGGAAAGATCACCGTTGAAAGCACTCCCGACAAAGGCACCACATTCACACTGTGGCTCAAGCTTTATTAGAATTCTCATCAAATTCTAATACTTTTCTAATAAAATGATGGCATTATAGATATAGGAAAGCAATCAGGAATAACTATAATGTCTTTAATATTTAAAAAGCTGTTTTCAAATAAGTTGAGATCAATTATCTCTAGCAGTATTATTGCCACGCTTATTATCCTGCCTCTACTACTATTTGTATTTCTGCCTCAATCAAACAATACAGTATCACCCTATGCCCCGAATAATAACAGCACATCAATTGGATTGGGTATAACGTATCTTTCCATTACACCTCAAGTTGCAAGGCAGTTTAATCTCGATGTGACCAGTGGTGCCCTGATAACCGAAATTACTCCGGGTAGCTCCGCTGACAACGCTGGAATAGAGGTCGGCGATGTTGTAGTTATGTGCAATGGTGTAACAATTGAGAATACTTCTCTTTTCGGTGTTATAAAGGCATGCCCCGGTGGTTGCGGGATAACTATGAAAATATACAGAGAAGGCATAAACCAGACGGTTGAGCTGTTCCCTGTTTAAACGTAAGGAAATATTATGCAAAAAACAACAGATAAACAACAAACCAGAGAGTGCTGCCACTATTGGGTTTTAGAGCAACCCCAAAACGGTTTAACCAAAGGCATGTGCAAACTCTGCGGCATGGTAAAAGAATTTGTAAGCTCAGGTTTGTGGACAAAGGGTGACACATCAACAGAGCTTAATATTGGTACGGCATAAGGGATAGAAAACTAGTAACACTCACACTACCATTTAAGGAATTTAATAGCTCAGATCATGGAGATGCCTTAGCATGAAACTATATCGCATAGTTCTAAACGATGTAATGCGCCGCAAGAAGCGGGTGCTATATGCCGCTTTTGGTGTGGTTGTTGCCACGATGACAGTGATTGGTATTTTAACCATTTCCAACGCAGGCCAGTCCAAACTTTTGGATCAACTGGAAAAATACGGCCCTAACCTGACGGTTAGTCCTGCAATTAATAGTATAGATATGCAAATGGGAGACCTTAGTCTTGGGCAACTGTCATATGGAGAAAACTATATTCCAGAAGATATACTGCCCGAAATTCAACAGATAGCAGATAGCGAGATAAGGGCCAGCGGAATCGCGGCAGGGTTTGGACCAGATGAGAAGATTTCTACTCTTGCTCCAAAAATTTATATTAACACCAATATAAATGATGTAAAGGTAACGGTGGTTGGTATTGACCCTATGGAGGAGCGAAAGGTCAAAACATGGTGGGTTATTGCCGAAGGGGAATATCTCGCGAGTTCGAACCAGGTTATGCTTGGTAAGGTGGCTGCCGATACACTGGGGCTTAAAATCGGCGATCAGGTTTCACTTAATGGAACCAATGTAACAGTTGCCGGCATCCTTGCCGAATCCGGATCAAACGACGATTTGCAGGTTTTCGCTACACTGGCAACAACGCAGACCGCATTTGCTAAAGAGGGATTTATATCCACAGCAGATATACGTGCACTATGTAACGGTTGCCCGGTAGAAACCATTGCAGATGCTATAAACAGCAACATTGCCGGTGTAAGAGCGGTTGCAGTCCAGGCGGTAGCGGCGGCTGAAATGGGAATGATGAACAAAGTGAACACTTTTATGATGACTCTGGCCGGAATCACCCTGCTTGTAGGAGCGTTTGGAGTAATAAACACCATGATGGCTTCCGTAAACGAGCGCATCAGGGATATCGGAATCATGAGAGCAGTCGGGGCATCCAGAAACCAGATACTCAAGGTTTTCATTTATGAGGCGATTATTATCGGGGTAATCGGAGGTATCTTCGGCTATCTTTTGGGTACTCTACTAGCGTATATAGTTGGGCCGATAATCTTTGATGGAATTCAGATTGCCTACATTCTGACTTACCTGCCAGTATCGCTGGGACTGGCCACGCTTCTTGCTATTGTAGCAACCAGCTATCCTGCATTCAGGGCAGCAAAGGTTAAAGTTGCAGATTCCTTCAGGTCGATGTAAGAGGATTTTGATGTTAGAAATAAACAATGTATCCAAAATTTACGGTGAGGGCCATTCACAAGTTGTAGCTCTTCAAGGAGTTTCCCTCAAGGTTACTCAAGGCGATTTTATTGCCATTATGGGCCCTTCAGGAAGCGGTAAATCAACCCTTCTTAACATCATAGGTTGTTTGGATAATCTATCAGAAGGGCAGGTAGTTTTTGACGGACAACGCATAGACATCCTGAATGAGAATGAGCTTGTTTCAGTCAGAAGAGGCAGGATCGCTTATATCTTTCAGCAATTCCACCTGATCCCTTCGCTCAATGCGCTTGAAAACGTACTACTACCCATAATGTTTAGTGGAATAAAAAAGAACGGGGCAGGCCAGCAGGCCGCGATGGATATGCTGAGGAGAGTAGGGCTGGAGAACAGAGCCACTCATAAGCCAAGCGAACTGAGCGGGGGTGAACAGCAGAGGATCGCAATCGCCAGAGCTTTAGTATCCAACCCAATGCTTATACTGGCAGATGAGCCTACCGGCAATCTGGATCAGAAAACAGGGAAACAGATTTTGGGCCTGCTTGAAGAGTTGAATAATGATGGACACACCATTGTGATGGTTACCCATGACCTGGAGATAGCAAAACATGCCAGCCAAATCATAGTTTTGGAGGATGGGTCAATCGTAAACAGAATGAGTTCACAGGCAGAAAAGGAACAGACCGAAGAATGAAAATGAAAACCAGACTTCTGATTATCTTACTTACGCTAAATGCTTTTAGCTTGCTCATGCTGTCGGCATGTAGTTCGTCTACGGCGGCTAACCTTGAGGGAGATGTTTATTCCCAGTCGGACGGCATTACCGCTCAGGATTTTACCGGAATTGACGTGGTAACAGGCGAATCTGTGTCACTGGCTGACTTTGAAGACAATGCTGTACTGCTCAATTTTGTAAACTACGGCTGCTCCGAATCTATTAACCAGGTGGTGTCGTCACAACTGCTGGCAATCAGGGATTTAACCGACGAGCGCGATGATTTTACTCCAGTCTCCATCTTCTGTGGTTGCTGTCCGACTGAAACACTTCGGAATTTTGCCACTCAGAACAGTTTTGACTGGCCATGGATACTGGATACAGACAATTCGATTATTAACAAATACTCAGACTATCTGCAAACGTATGGCTATCCAACGCTGGTTCTTATAGATAATGCGCAAAACATAAGGGAGGTAGTTGGAAATACCGATGCGAATGCGCTGTCCGATAAAATAGATAACTTAACAATAGTAGAAAATTGATACTAAGGAGAAGAATATGAAAAAACTTATTGTACTAGGAAGCCTGTTGATCATAACAATGCTGGCGTTTGTTGCCTGTAGTGACGTCACAGTACAAGCCACGTGGATTAGCCCACAGGTAGCAAGTGACAGCGCATCTATTACCGCCAGTGCGATTGAGAGCAACAAGATAGTGCACTTCAGAGTAAATACATCTGAAGGTAATACAGCCTTTATGGCTTACAAGATTGGCAATACCACCTATGCAAGAGCTAATTATTGCCCGCCATGCCGGTCCGAAGGATTTTCATTACAGGGCAGCACGCTGGTATGCGATTCATGCGGCAGCACATTCAACGCAATAACCGGTGCCGGAATCCAAGGTGCCTGTGTTGACTATCCAAAAGCTTCAGTCCCTTATACAACTAACGGGGGCAACCTGGTTATGACAAAAGCCAACCTTGCGACTGCACACATAGCCACACAAACTATATATTAGTGTAAGCATAGTCTGATAAAGAAAAACCACCCTCATTTTGGGTGGTTTTTCTTTATTGAAAACAGTACCCTGTTGCCTAAAGACAAGTCAGAATGTATCATTCAAAAATACAATCTACATTTTAAGGAGAAAACCCTATGGCTAAGCTCACACTAGGCCCCAAGCCCCTGATATATCCCATGCCGGCACTGATAGTTGGATCGAACATCGATGGCAAGGGAAACAGATTACTGTGGCATAGCATCGGGATCCGAAATAGATAAGGTTGATACTGCCCTTGAAATTAAGCGACTATATCCGGACATGGGTATTATCATTATGACCGGATACGGACAGGAACACCCGCTGGTCCGCCAGACAATAAATGAACAACTGGGCAAACTGCTTTCTAAACCGTTTAACTTTGATGAGCTTTTTCAAGCTATCTCAGATCATGTATCAGCAAGTCGAAAGTCCACTCCGAACTAATTGTCAACCACTGCTTTGATTTCGGTTGACAATTAAACACGCCACATAATAAAAT
This sequence comes from Chloroflexota bacterium, assembly GCA_018648325.1. Classification (GTDB taxonomy): domain Bacteria; phylum Chloroflexota; class Dehalococcoidia; order JABGRK01; family JABGRK01; genus JABGRK01. The sequence goes on along the minus strand of JABGRK010000011.1, from coordinate 62,732 downwards.
TAGTACCACTTATGCGCGAAATAATCCTCAAAACACTTAAAAGCCATGGGCATGTCTCAGGCCAGCAAATGGCCGACAAACTTGGTATCTCCAGAACCGCAATATGGAAGCATATTAATGGACTGCGCAAGATGGGATATGAAATAGAGTCACATCCACACAATGGTTACCGATTCGTTGCAAGCACCGACCTGCTGGTACCCGAAGAGATCACTCAAAGTATTGGCAACTGCACCATCGGTAAGCGCATCTCGTATCATGCTGAGGTTACCTCCACACAAGATATTGCATCCAAACTGGCAAGAGATGGGGCCGAGGAAGGCACATGTGTTATCGCCGAAAAGCAAACATCAGGCAGGGGCCGCAAGGGGCGCAACTGGGTCTCGCCTTTTAAAGACGGCATCTATATATCAATCATCCTGCGCCCAAACCTGAAACCGGTGCATATAATACAGATACCTCTAGTGGCCGGAGTGGCAATGGTAAAAGCCATCGAGCAGACCACTAAACTTACACCCGGTATTAAATGGCCCAACGACATATTCATTGATGGACGTAAAGTGGCAGGTATTCTAACCGAGGTGAATTGCGATATAGACACCGTTCACTATGTAATCCTTGGTATAGGCATAAACATAAACACCGACATTGACACTTTACCTGAAGAAGTAAAGGGTATAGCCACCTCACTATCGCAGGAATGTGGACACAACGTCTCGCGTGCCAAGTTTACCGGCCAACTTCTGATAGAGATGGGAAAAGTATACACCGAGTACGTAACAAACGGGTTTGCATCTCTAGGAAAACAGTGGACTGATCACAACATTACGCTGGGATCAAAGGTTAAGGTAAACGACGGACAAAGCGAGATTTTGGGTACAGCGATTGAGATAGATGACGACGGCTTTCTGATCATCGAAACCCAAGACGGGCAAAAACAGCGGATTATAAGTGCAGACGTATCCCTACAAATAAAGGAGTAACAGTGATTACACAAGAATATGCGGCTTTGGCAATAAACAATCAGGAGTTATCGCGTTACCAGTGTCATGAAATACTAAACTGGCCCGATGAAGATATATTGCAGCTGCTGCACCAGACATACGAAGTACGCCGCAAGTACTTTGGCAACCGCGTACATGTGCAGGTCCTGCGGAACGCCAAAAGCGGTTTGTGCTCAGAGGATTGCCATTACTGCTCACAATCAAGGGTTTCTGATGCTCCCATAGAAAAATACACACTTGTTCCGAAGGAAACTCTAATCGAAGAGGCCAAACAGGCCGAGCAGATAAAAGCAACGCGCTTTTGCATGTCTACCAGCGGCAACAGGCCAAGCGATATCGAGATAGAAGAGCTGTGCGACATAGTCCGCGCTATCAAATCAGAAACAAGCCTACCCCTTTGTGCCTCACTCGGTTTGCTACTGGATGGACAGGCGGAAAAACTGAAAGCAGCTGGACTGGACAGGGTAAATCACAACCTGAACACCAGCCAGCGCTACTACTCTCAGATATGCACAACACATACTTTCCAGGACAGGGCCGAAACGATAGCCCGTTGTCAGGACGCAGGGCTTGAAATATGTTCCGGTGGAATCGTGGGGCAGGGCGAAACCGATGATGATCTGATAGATATGCTATTTGCATTGCGTAAAATCAAGCCTCAGGCCATACCCATCAATTTCCTGATTCCGATTGAGGGGACACCCTTTGCAAAAGTGGACACAAATCTTAGCCCGCAGAAATGCCTCAAGGTACTAAGTCTTGCAAGACTCACAAATCCGCAGTGTGAGGTGCGTGCCGCCGGAGGCTGGGAATATCACCTGCGAAGTATGCAGCCGCTGGCGCTCTACGCGGTTGATTCGATATTTGTCACCGGCTACCTGACAACCGGAGGAACGTCGGTAAAAGAGGTATGCGACATGATTGCCGACATGGGTTTTGAATCGACAATCGAAGATGCAGGATGTTAGAGACTAAAAGTAAACCTTCAATTAAACAAAGTGAGTTAAATAGTGGACGCATTTTTTGAAAAAGAACTTGCCACGCTAAAGCAGCGTGGTCAACTGCGAGACGTATATACACTTCCGCAAACCGGAGGCGAGATAACCGTTGATGGTAAAACACTGGTTAATTTCTCATCAAACGATTATCTTGATCTGGCCAATGACAATCGGGTTAAACAAGCTGCTATTCAAACGATCAATGAGCAGGGCTGCGGCGCTACGGCCGCCCGACTGATGACGGGACATTTGAGACTGCATGAACAGCTTGAGACCGAACTGGCTCATATGATGGGTACCGAGGCAGCGCTGGTTTTCGGCAGCGGGTTTTTAACCAATCTGGGCGTAATGACCGCACTGGGCCGGGCCGGGGATGAGATCTACGCGGATATGCTCAATCATGCCAGTCTGATAGATGGCACGCGGCTGAGCAAGGCTCACCCAATACTCTACCGACACAAAGATATGGCTCATCTGGAGAGCCTGCTTGTAAAAAGTAAAGCAAAGGGCAAACGCATCATCGTATCGGATTCGGTATTTAGCATGGACGGCGATATTGCACCACTGGCGGGGCTGGCTGAGATTGCAGAGCGATATAACGCCCTGCTGGTAATAGACGAAGCGCATGCAGTCGGCGTGATGGGCCAAGACGGCGGTGGAGCGTGCCGAATCAAAGGACAAGAGATCAAACCCGATGTGGTTATCGGAACCTTGAGTAAGTCACTGGGGGGATACGGCGGATACGCCGCCTGCTCTGCATCAATACGCAAGTTTCTGATAAACAATGCGCGCAGTTTTATATACTCAACAGGTCTGCCACCGGTATGTGCAGGAAGTGGCCGCGAAGCTATTTCTATCATAAAATCAAATCCAGATATGGGCAAAACTCTGCTTGATAAATCCCGACGCTTCAGAGATCTGCTCAGCGGTGCTGGACTGAATGTTCCCGAATTTGAATCCCAAATCATACCGATTTTGGTGGGAGACAACGAGCTGACGGTACGTTTCTCACAGATGCTGTGGAATCAGGGGCTACTTATTAAGGCGATACGACCGCCAACGGTGCCGTCCGGTACCTCGCGGGTACGCCTATCAGTAACGCTGGCGCTTTCCGATGAAACCTTGCGTAATTCAGCGGATATGATTGCGCAAACAGCCAAAAAGGCGGGTATTATTTAGTGAGCAATGGACTTTTTATAACGGGAACGGATACCGATGCTGGCAAAACGGTGGTTGCAGCCGGTATACTAAAACTGCTAAGGGAAAAAGGCGTCGATGCTGTACCGGTAAAACCGATACAAACGGGAGGCATCCCCAGTAGCGACGGTCTGCTTGCCTCCGACCTTGAGTTTTCACTTGCAACAGCTGGTATAAATCCTAACCAAGATGAAAAGAAACTGATGGCGCCGTACGTTTATAACCCGGCCTGTTCGCCACATCTGGCCGGAAGGCTGGCCCAAGCTTATCCCGAACTATCAAAAATAAACGACTGCATACAAAAACTGCTTCAAGACCATCAGGCCGTGGTTGTGGAAGGTGCCGGTGGGATCATGGTGCCGCTCAATGAAACTAAGACGATGCTCGATCTGATGAAAACGCTGGAGTATCCTGTTGTGCTGGTATCGCGGTTGGGGCTTGGCACGATAAACCATACGCTGCTGTCTGTTCAGGCGCTACAAAACGCTGGTCTGAATCTAATCGGGGTAGTATTTTGCCGCACCCAAGCCTCCCAACCGGGAAACGAGTTCATAGAAGAGGACAACCCAAAAACGATCGCGCAATTCGGCACTGTAAAGGTACTGGGTAATATCAGGTATATACCCGATCTGGACGCTTCGGACGATAAAGTCTGGCAATGTTTTGAGCAAGATTTGCCGGGATTTGAGAACATACTTGAAGTGATGGGTGAGTGATGGATAACGATCTGCGCAAGCGCGATGTTGAATATATGTGGCACCCCTGTACAGAGATTAACACCTTTGAGCAAATGCAGTTTCCTATAATCGAAAGTGCCAAAGGCGCCTATCTATTCGAGGTCGGCGGGCGCGCCCTGCTGGACGGCATTGCATCATGGTGGTGCGTCAATCTGGGACATGGACACCCCAAACTGATTGAGGCAATTCAGAGGCAGGCAAGCGTACTACAGCATTCTATCATCGGAGGTATGTCTCACCCCAACGCCATAGAACTGGCCGAAAAGCTAGCACAGATAACACCAGGCAATCTGAAGCACTCCTTCTTCTGCGGCGACGGCGCTTCTGCCGTAGAATCGGCACTGAAAATCGCAGTGCAGTACTGGGCCAATATCGGTCAACAAGACAGGTCGCGATTTGTAGGTCTGGAGGAGGGCTATCACGGCGATACGCTGGGTGCCATGGGCGTTGGATATGTAGATGCGTTTCATCGCGATTACAAAGACGTGGTTCGCCCGGCATACCGCGCGAGCTCTCCCCACTGTGCACAATGCCCCTGCAACAAACAGCCCAAAAGCTGCAACATTGAGTGCTTTGAATCAATGCGTCAAATAGTTAAAGAGCATCACAAAGAAATTGCCACTGTTATCGTTGAACCATTGTGTCAGGGAGCGGCAGGTGTTCGCATCTATCCTGAGGAATACTTGCAGCGACTACGCGCCTTATGCGATAAATATGGACTGATTTTGATAGCAGATGAGATAGCCGTAGGCTTCGGCAGAACCGGATATATGTTTGCCTGCGAGCGTGCCGGAATCGTACCGGACATTATGACGGTGGGCAAGGGACTTACCGGCGGATACATGCCCATGAGCGCGGTGATTGCCACCGACAAGATATACAACTCTTTCCGCAATAACGATGACAACCGGGATAACACCTTCTATCACAGCCACACCTTCGGTGGAAATCCGATCATCACTGCCCTGGCGCTAGCCGCAATTGATGTCTATGAAAACGAATATGTTCTTGAAAAATGCCAGCCCAGAATCGAACAGCTAAGCGTGGGCATGCATGAGCTGGGACAGATGCTTGGCGACTCCAATACTTTAGCCATGGGCATGATGGGAGTAGTTGAAATCAACGATGTCAGTGGTGGAGCAGATCGTGCCGCGCGGATCGTAAAAAAGGCATATGAGATTGGACTCTTCCTGCGTCCGCGAGGCAGAGCGCTTTATCTATGGCCACCACTAACCATAACGCAAGAGGAACTGGCACAGGTTTTTGCGATCCTCAAGACAGCTATTGAGCAAACCGCTTAGCCCCCCCCCCCGAACAAACCTCAAACTATCCACAATCATCGCGCGCAAGGTTGAACCGACTCACTGCAAGGTAGTACAATACCCATCAGTTGAAAGGTTGATGTATGAAGAAACTGTCTCTAACAGAATGGGAAAGCCATTACGTTGCAGGTCCGATTAAGAGGTTTGACCAGATTAACACAATGTCGGTAAGAAAATACGCTGACCCGACAATGGCGAAAAAACTTGCCGGACTATCCTCCGCTACAGCATTCAGTGATGTGCCCGGCCACAGGCTGCAGAACTATGCACTGAGATGGGCACCACGCCACTACCACTCACTGATAGCCGAACTCAACGGCACAAAGCCTAATCCGAGCCCCCTTTCCCTGGAACTCAAAGGGGCGGTGGAAGGGGCAAACAAAGCGCTTTCCTACCAGATCAACATGGGCGATAACAGTGGTATCGATACTGCAAACCCGGATATCATCACACGGGACATCAAAAACACAGCCACTTTTTATGGGGCAGACCTTGTCGGTATTTGCGAGTTGGACAGTAGATGGATTTACTCCCATACCTGCCAAAAAGAGAGCAACGCGGATTCATATACTCATGAGCCACAAGTTATACCGGATAATATTAAGTATGCCATTGTTTTAGGTTTTGAGCCGGACTACAAAATGCTCAAGCACGTTCAGACCTACATAGGTGGCGCTGCCCACGATCTGGCATCAAACAGGATGGTCAATGGCAGCGCATTGCTGGCCCAATTCATCCGCATTATGGGATTTAGCGCCATCGACTGCAATATAGACGACGTGGTTATGGCCGTACCTCTGGCCATGCAGGCGGGACTGGGTCAGTTGGGACGGCACGGCATGCTCATTTCACCACAATTCGGGCCCAGAATAAGGCTCAGCGTGATACTTACTGACCTGCCACTTGTTATTGATACGCCCATCGATTTCGGAGTGACCGAGTTCTGCAATACATGTAAAAAATGTGCCAGGATGTGTCCGTCCGGTTCCATATCTTTCTTTGATCGGACGACGGGGCCGGTCAACATATCCAATTCCCCCGAAGGACTTAAGTGGCCGCAGAACGCCGAGACCTGCCTGATGAGAGCTGCCCGCGACAAATACCCATGCTCTACCTGTATTTCCTGCTGCCCATATAATAAGCCAAACACCCTGTTCCACCGCACAGTGCGCTGGTTTACCGACCACGCCAGGTGGGCAGATTCATTCTACGCATGGCTGGACGATGTGTTCGGCTACGGCAATCCGCAAAAAGCAGACGGTTTCTGGGACAAGTGGAAGCCAAAACGCTAACCACAGAATGTATATAGGTGGCTTATGAAGTATGAAAATCTAAATATAGAACTCATAAAGCGATTCCCTGAACTTGCTGACGCAGCGAAAAAAGTATTTGCTTGGATGCAAGGAGAGAAACCGGGGCCACATATTTTTTATGGTGATTTCTTAAATCCATTACTTATTGAGGAGCTGTCTACTCTAAACAATCCTGAATTCATTGATAAAATATTTGAGTTTCTAGAGGAAATGGCTCTATCAGATGACGTAGAGATACAGAATGTTGTAATCGTCACAGTCTTAGAACAACTTGGAGATGATAAGAATATATTGAATAGGGCTAGAACGTTTATGAGAGGCCGTACAACACAATTCAGCCACGAAATAGAAAAACTTTGGGGCAGGGAATAAATGAAGAAATTAACCCTAGATGAGTGGGAAAACGAGTATATTGCAGGTCCGATTGAGAGATTTGACCAGAAGTATACTATGGGCCGCAGAGGTCAGTGGGATGAATCGTTCAAGGAGCGTATGAAGGAACTGACCGCCAGAACAGCGGTGAGCGACGAGCCCGGCTGGACACTGGTGGACTGGGCAATGCGGGTTGCAAGCCGCTCTATAGTTCCCAAGCTGGAGCTGATGAATCAGTCTAAACCCAATCAGGGTGATACGAGTCTGGCCCCGGATGCCTTCGCCGCCATAGACAAACGTTTAAGGCCACCAGCTGGAGCAGGCCTTAATACCAACGACCCGAAAACGATAACCAACTATATAAAAAAAGCTGCGACATACTTCGGTGCCGATATGGTGGGCATCTGCAAACTGGACCACAGGTGGGTATACTCTCATACTTGCGATACTAAAAAAGGCGAGGAAGGACATAAACCGCAGGAGATAGGACAAGAATATCAATATGCGATAGTTATTGCCTGCGGCGGTGGATACAACCTGCGCCGCCATTTCCCAACCTACATCAACACATGGACCACAAACTCTTACAGACAAATGATGACAAACGCACTGCTGTCGGCATTTATCAAGTGTCTGGGATTCAAAACGATCGACTGTACATTTGATGACGTGGCGCTGGCAGTACCGCTGGCCATGCAGGCAGGACTAGGTCAGTTGGGGCGGCACGGCATGCTGATCACACCGCGATACGGATCAAGTGTAAGGATTGGGCAGATATTTACCGATATACCACTTGTGCAGGATGAGCCCATAGACTTTGGGGTGACCGAGTTCTGCAACGCCTGCAAGAAATGCGCCGACGCGTGCCCGTCTCATTCCATCACACATACGGACCGGAGCACCAAACCTGTAACTGTTTCAAACGCGGACAACGAACTCAAATGGCAATTTAATCCGGAAACATGCCACATGAACCTGTATGGACATGCTAAACCATGCCAGATATGCGTTTCGGTATGCCCATTCACCAAACCACATACGCCATTCCACCGCATGGTAAAGTGGTGCGTGGACAAGGCAAGATGGGCAAATCCATTGTATGTGAAAATGGATAGCATATTCGGTTACGACAAACCGAAAAAGTCAGACAACTTCTGGGATAATTGGAAGCCCGAAAACTACCAGCGCTAGGTTTTGATTCTGATAACCTCACATTTAGAAAGATCGCTGGTTCCCACACCCAACTCCTCAGCGTATCTGTGCTGGCGATTTACGATTGATTCCATTTCAGCAGTGAAAGTCTCATCATGTTTTTTCATTAGATCCATAGCCATAACGTCGGCGGCGACCATGTCGCCGGTAATGATCAGGTGGTTGACGCCATCGATAATCTTTGTATCCGGCCTTCTGAACGGCCCGAAAACAGCCTGAATTGATCTTACGTCGGTTATTGTAAGCTCGGGGCGTACGGCAGAAGCAAATTCGGCAATTTTACGATCGAAATAATCCTGATTCTTACCTGCGAGCGCGTGCGCAATCCAGCGATGGGGACCGTATACGGAACCGACGTGGTTTTTAAGTGCGCTTGTGATCTGCCCCACCATATGCCTTTTTAATACTGGCATATTGATAATTACTGACGCCTGCTGCAATGCACGGGCGACACGAATACGCGGGCCTTTCGTTTCTTCAAACCCAGACTTCAACCTGCTGCCAGGTCCTTTAAAATCATCTTCGGTCATACCAGCCATGACCCTGGCAAGGTCCATATCGCCATGCCACTTATCGTACTCAACCGCTATATACTCGCTGGCATCCTGCGAACCGGACATCAGGACATCTATTCCCTGCAACTCGGACGGATCATAATAGGGATCAAGTTCACCCTTATGATCTTCATGCAAAACGACCTGATTCACCCCAGCATCACGGCAATGCCGGGCAACGGCGCGGATAGTTTCCGGCGCAGTTATTGAGGGAAAAGGATCGCGTTGATTGGTGTTTGGTTTCAGGAGCACCTGTTTGTTGCTACCAATAACGCTCTTCAGCCCACCTATAGCTTCAAGCCCGGCATCTATCATAGCATCGATATCACTGCCCTGAACTATAACCAGCAGTGGTTTGCCACTTGTACCGAGAACTTTGTTTTCACTACCTCTGCGTGCCAGTGGTACGTTTGAATCCATCATTATGACTTTGGCCTCCTGCAATCAATATACACGGACAAGTGCCAGTATTATATCACTTAGATACTCTTTAGCAAAAGCAACATGGAGAATTTACCAGGTATTCTGGTTGGGGAAAGACATGTGGTCTATGAAATTGTCGTTAAATCCCGGAGCAGAAGATAGCTCAACATGCTCAATGAAATCGGCAAGCTGGGTGGTTTTATACCAGTATTTTTTTGACAGCAGCACCATAGCAGCACCCTGAGAAGCAGCATTACCCAGTGACTTGATGATTTGCACATCAACCTGGGGGAGAAGCCCTATGCGGATAGTACTTAAGGGATCGACATAGTTGCCCAGTGCACCTGCCAGATAGACACGGTCTATATCTTTTACCGTGATACCCATCTCATTTATCAGTGTCTCCACTCCGGCAGCGATGGCAGCTTTGGCTAGTTGCAGAGCACGTACATCGTTCTGTGTAAGGTATACCGCTTTCCCTGTACCGCTTTCCTTTGCGGAAGCAATACGAAAATCATAAATACTGCCACGCTTGACCAATCTTGAGGCCAGTTCCTTGTTCTTACTTTCATCCGGCGGTCGAATCAACCCTTCATCATCGATAATACCCAGATGCAGCAGTACAGCGATCAAATCGACAAGTCCACTGCCACAAATGCCTCTTGGCTTGATATTACCAATGATTCTATAGCTAATATTACCGTCACCATCAATAGAAACGTTTTCTATGGCTCCTGCCTTGGCTATCATTCCACTTGAGATTTTAGCACCTTCCAGCGCCGGACCGGCAGCAGCGGAGCAGGTAAGCAGTCTTTTGCCGCTACCCAGGAATATCTCTCCGTTGGTACCCAGATCCAGTCCCAGATATATTTCATCTTTTTGCTCAGCCACACCCGAGGTGAGCACCACGCTAAGCAGGTCACCACCCACATAACCCGATTTCATGGGTAATGTGTAGAGGATGGCAGTATCAGGCAGTTTCAATCCAACATCTATAGCCTTATTAATAAGCCCATCAGTTACCACAGGTGAAAACGGCGCTTCGGCAATACCAATGGGCGTAAGATTGAGTAAAAAATGCTGCATGACTGTGTTACCGGCGGCCACTGCCACAAAGATATCCTGCTTTGTAAGCCCCGCTGTTTTTAGCAGGTGTGACGTCAATCGATTAAGATCGCCAACCAGCAATTTATGCATGCGAGCAACGCCTTTGGCATTGTCTTTTATATATTGCAAACGGCTGATAACATCGGCACCATGGCGGCTCTGACTGTTAAGGCATGATGTTACACCAACCTCGGTTCCGTCATTGAGACTTAGCAGTTTGCCGACCACGGTGCTGGTACCCAGATCAAACACCAGTCCGTAACCACGGCCCGCCTTGCTTTCGCTCTGCCAGTCAAGCAGCCACTGCTGGTTGAGGATAGCTGTGCCGTGGAAAGCAGTTTCCTTTAAGTTTCTGGTCAGCTTGCGCAAACAGCTCAGCGGCGCTTTTAGATAGTTGTACTCAGGTCCGAGCACTTGCTTGATGGCATCCATGTCGGATAGGCCATCCTGCTGAATATCAGGCGGTAATATAACTAGGCGTTTGTCCACCAGCGGATCAATTCCAGAAAGCGGTATATACAGGTCCTGTACAACATGGCTGGTGGTCAGTATTTTTAAAAATTCCTCTTCTTCCTCTTCCTCCCCGGTATAAATAACCATATCCTGGTTTATCTTTGTTTGACAGGCCAGACGAATGCCCTGATCAATCTCATCCTGATCAAGCACATCTTCATCCTCTGCTGACGGAGGATATACTTCGGAAACAACCTTTACCTTGCACTTGCCACATGTTCCCATCCCGCCACAATCGCCGTCTATGTCAACGTCGGTATGTTCCAACGCTTCCCAAATGCTAACGCCCTTATCGACCTTAACCCACAGGTCATCCGGCAACACGTTTAGCCAGATTTGCCTTGCTTTTTTCTTTTTAACTTCTTTTGCACTCATTGCGCTATATTAACTCATCCAGTAGTTTTTGAAGATAAGAATAATCCGCATCCTGCACTTCAAGTGCTAGCCCGAGAAACTCAGCTATTTCAGATGCTCTGCTCATTAGATCATAATCCAACGGCTGGCGTATGTACATAAACTTTTTGTACGGACCGAAGAAGTGTTTTCTCATCTCCGTATCATCAAGCTCTAGCGGTATCCTGCAAAATTTATCGAAATTTAAAATAAGGTCTTTTTCAGCAAAATAAGTCCCTGCGGTCTCATCCATAGCTGCTTTGAAACGCTGGGCACCCAGCAATATCTCATAGCAGAAATGACCGGGGGTTCTAACGACACCACTCTGGCTTAAGACATCGTCGATATCAGGAAAACATGCTCCGTACAAAAAAACCACTTTCTCGTTTTTTTCTTTAGCATCAGCAAGTTTATTGAGGAATTGGTTTTTTAGATCATTTGAGTTTGAGTGCAGAGTAGACGGAAGGTAGATTACTTTTACGTGTGGATATCGCCGCTCTATATCAAGTGCAATAAGTGCCGGCTTGAACACGTGGCAGGCGACAATCTGTATAACCTGTTTTTTGTCAGTTGATGTCATAGCTATATGTTATCTATCTGAGGAAAGACGGCTTCAATTTCGGCAGTAAGCTCTATATCAAGCACTCCCTCTCCGCATTCATGGCAATCCCGCAGGGTCTTTAGCACCATGTCAGAAGCACCTTTGAGCATATTAGGGCGATCCCGCTCCTCCCAAATATCGAAGTTGCTGCGAACACCGAGGGTGGGATAGAAGAACTGGTCCATCATGTGATCAACGGTATGTTCCTCCATTACGTAGTTTCCACCGGGCCCTACACTGCTTATTACATCCAAAGCCAGCGTATCATCAGTAACGTCTATACCCGATAGTATGCGCTGTATCATACCAATGTTTTCGTTGTCGATAACGTACTGCTCATATGAAATAGAGTTGCCAGAATCGAGCATGCCTGCGGCCAGGTGAATCAGATCGGCGCCGGTCATGGCCACCATCAGGTTGGAAAAGTTCTTCTCGAACCCGGCCTGTATATCCGGCCTCTTTGACTCGGTAAGGCCACCTGTGCCATATATTGGCAGGTCGTACAGCTTGGCCAGCTGCACTGCAGCAGCGTTCATCATACCCATTTCTACGCTTCCCATGGTAAGCTCCATAGTGCGCAGGTCCATATTGTTGGCAACGGCGCCGTAGAGCACCTTTGCACCAGGTGTTAGTGCCTGAGCCAATGCAACACCTGCAAGCGCCTCTGCGTGCAATTGCGCCAGTGTTCCGGCCAATGTTGCAGGTCCGGTGGCCCCGGCTATGGTTGCCGGTGCGCAGGTTATAGGAACACCACGCTGCGTGCAGTATTCAATTATGCTAAGCGTATTTCCCTCTATGGTAAGCGGGCTTATAGGGTTGGTTATTATTGAATAAAACGGCTTCTGGGCCAGATTGTCATCCCCACCGGCGATCATGCTGGCCAGTGCGTGTACCTGCTTAGCGCCGTCAATGTCAGTGCATCCACCCATGACATGCTTTGTGGTATGGTTAAACGCCTCAAAGAAGTCATTTAAGTGATAGAATTCGGGTTTGAGGTCATGCGCCTGACAGGCGATGAAGTACATGCGTATGTTGTCGAGTTTGTCGACCAGCATAGCGGTGTTGGCTATATCACGCAGCATGGTAAGGCGGTATCCGCCGGTGTTCATATCCAGAATGCGGAACACGCGGCCGCCGTTGGCAAAATATACCTCGCCACTGCCCATGTGCAGGTCGTTCTTACCATCGCGGGAATAGGCCGTATAACGATGAGGGGCTTTACCGATCATTTCGTCAAGCCAGCCATCTTCGAATCGCACGATGCCGTTGTCTTTGTCGACGATAGTGCCTAACTTGGCCAGTTTGTCTAGGTAAACATCATCGGTTATCTTTACGCCAACGTTTTTGAGTATCTGCCGCGCCGTTTCATCTATGCGTTTTACATTGGCCGGCGTTAGCGGCCGGTAAAAATTTGCACTGCTGTTCATATTTTCTCCGTAACTATTTACTTACTATATTATCTATTTGCTCAAGAACCTCTTTTGATTTGGGCTCCATCTCGTGCTCATCAAGAATGCGCTTTGCCTCTACGTTACAGCGTTTGTACATATCCTGCGAGCCAGCACCTTCCCATGCGTCATAGCGAGAACGATCTAGCAGTTTTGGTGTGAACTGCGCCTCCATAAAATGCTCAAAGGTATGGTCATCCATAAGGAACATGGAGCCGGGTGTGCCAGATACGCGTTTTAGGGCATCAAGTGCAAGCGTGCCATCGTTTACAGGAATACCACCAGCGAAAAAGCGGCTCATGGCAACAAGCTCATTGGCCATGGTGACCATTTCCAGACACGAGGTGCTGCCATATTCCAGATAGCCCATGTCATGTATTACGTTTGCATGGGCCAGCATAGCGCTGTATATGGAAAACGCTGCCTCAGCACCCGCCTGTGCGTCCATGACCTTGGAATCAGATGCTCCGGCGTAGGCCCACGTAGGTATGCCGTAAAGTTCATCGCGCATGTCGGCAAGCGCCGCCTGAGACAGGCTCCACTCCGGGCAGCCGTAGGAAACAACTGCCGATTTCATATCCAGCACGCTTACGTTTGGCCCGAACAAGAATGGCGCACCCTTGTTAGTCATCTGGTGGATTACCAAACCAGCTAGGTTTTCGGCAATACCCATGGCCATAGCTCCTGCCAGCGTCACCGGCGCGCCACCACCGGCATTTGAGCCGGACGGCAGGCACAAAGGTATGCCCTTCTGCGCACAGAAGATAAGTTTATCTACTATGGTTTCCGGAAAACGCAAGGGGCTTATCGCCTCGGAATAGTTGAGCATGAATGGTTTGGCTCTAAACTTCTCTTCGCCGCCTGCGATTGCCGAGGCAATCTGATGTATTACGGCAATGTCGCGGCCACTGTCAGCAATAAACACCATTGGTTTATTGGTATTCTTAACCATGGCAACGAAAGCATGTATGTAAATGTCCTTTACTGGCACATCCTGTGCGTTTGCCATGCTCATGTTAAAAGAAATATTATCCAGACCATCTACCAGTTTGGCAAAGTTGGCAACATCTGCAATTACGGTAGGTCTGCGCTCCCCGGTTTCCACATCTATAGTGAAATTGGTGTCTGACCCCGTTCCATAAAAGGAGTTACCGTCTTCAAGCGGCATTGCAGGGTTACCATTCTGATCATAAAGAGTAAACTTCTTGGGAGCTGTTTTTATGGCAGCTTCAACAAGCTCGGCCGGAATTTTTACCCAGTCTTCATTGAAAACTTCACATCCGGCGTTTTTTAGCATTGCAAGCGCACCGGGATGTTCCATTTTAACGCCCATGGTAGCAAGTATTTCCAGCGCTGATGCATGAATTGCATCTACCTGCTGCTTGCCAAGCACCTTAAGGCGTGGTCGAAAAGTCTGTACTTCTTTCATGGCACACTCCTTTAAAAGGCGATATTTTTATGAAATACCCAGCAGTTCCTTGGCCTTGGCCACCGCCGAGCCAGCGTCCGATGCATATGAATCGGCCTCTATCTGGGTAGCGTACTTCTCGGTAACAGGCGCTCCGCCGATCATGATCTTGATGTTATCACGAAGTCCAGCCGTTTTTAGCGCCTCGATTGTCTCAGGCATTGCGGGCATAGTAGTCGACAGTAGTGCCGACATCCCTACTATATCAGGGTTAGTCTCTTTAACTTTTTCAACGAACTTGTCGGGAGAAACATCGACTCCGATATCGACGATAGTAAAACCGGCACCCTCCAGCATCATAGCAACCAGGTTTTTACCTATGTCATGCAGATCACCCTTGACCGTGCCGATAAGCACCTTGCCCTTGCTGGTTATATCTCCCTCAGCAAACAGAGGCTGCAGCAGCTTGACGCACTCCTGCATTGTCTTGGCAGCACGTAACATCTGCGGTACAAAAGCAACGCCTTTTGCAAATCTGTCGCCCATCTCGTCCATGGCGGGAATGAGCCCGTTGTCCAATACGTCACGGGCTACATCCTTAGCGTCAATAGCCTTTTGTGTTTGCTCAAGCGCTGTCTTGATATCACCCTTCAGAACTGCTTCCTGTAAAGCCTTATAGTCACTCATTTGGAACCCCCTTATTTTAAAAAAGATTACTGCTTGCTAAGAATGCCGTTTCCATAGGCATCTATATAGTTACCACAATACTCATCCTTGCCCATGAGCATTTCTACCGTATACATGGTTGCCATTATCAGGTTGTCGGTAGGATCCAGTATAGCTCCATTGAGCCCATGCGCTATGGCCAGCGCCAGAAAGTTGCGATTGATCAGCTTGCGCTCCGGCAGACCGTAGGAAATGTTGGACAAACCGCAGATGGTATTAACCCCTTCGTATTTACGCATGATTTCACCTATAGCGCCAAGCGTGGCTACACCCATGTTTGTATCTACTGATACGGGTTGCACCAGCGGATCAACATATATCTTTTCCAGCGCAACACCACTGCCAGTCAGTTTATCGATAAGCTCGGAACCAACTTGGACTCTATCTTCGGTGGTAGTGGGCATAGACGTTTCGGCCATACATAGTGCCACCACACTGCACGGACGGGAACTAACGATGGGCAGCAGTGCGTCCAGGCGATCCTTTTCCAAAGAGATGGAGTTTATCATCGGCTCGCCCTTATGCAGCTTTATCGCCTCAGCCAAAGCTGCCGGGTTAGGACTATCCAGACTCAGTGAAATATCTATTGCACCTTGCACAGTCTCAACCAGCCAGCACAGAACTTCGGTCTCCTGCTCAAGCAGTGTTCCGGCGTTTACATCTACATACGTAGCACCAGCATCAACCTGTGCACGGGCCACTTTGACGATGAAATCAGCATCACGCGCTTCTACAGCTGCGGCGATTGATTTACGGCTGGTGTTTATTTTCTCTCCAACTATTATCATAGCTAACCTCTTAAACCGTTATATTATATTAAACTCGATTGATATTTATAAACAGACCTAGTATATGTGTTTATCTGTAAGTTTGCAACGTATTGTATAGCTGAAAAATGGTACCAACAGAGTCGTTTTTATGAGCTTATCGGCTCATATCTGAATTATCCAAAGTCAGCGTAGCTATTGACTAGCGTAATTGCATGACTTATCCTAGTTGAATCTTTTAACCAGTCTGAGAGATGCCTCAGGCGAAAGCTGCAAATGAAAAAACTCAAGGAACAATAATGTCCATTTCCAAAAAACAAGCTACCCGCAACCATATATTCTATGAAGTAACACGCAGTCTTTGTCCTGTGTGCCGCAAAGTGATTGATGCGCAAGTACTGCTGCGGGATAACAAGGTGTACCTGAGAAAGCACTGCCCTGATCATGGATGGCACGAGGCCTTAGTCTCCACCAACGTTGATTATTATGTTAACTCCCTGAAATACAACAAACCGGGACAACTTCCCAACGATTTTGCTACTGATGTTGACAAGGGTTGTCCTCATGACTGCGGGTTGTGCTCCGAGCACCAGCAGCATACCTGCGTAGGCCTTATTGAAATAACCAATCGTTGCAACCTGTCCTGTCCGATATGCTTCGCCGATTCGGGCGTAAACTACGACCTGAGCGTTAAACAGGTTGAGGACATACTTGACCGTTTAATGGAAACCGAAGATAGACCTGAGGTACTGCAACTGAGCGGTGGTGAACCAACCATCCACCCGCAAATATTTGAGATCATAAAGGCTGTAAAAGACAGGAATATTCAGTATGTAATGCTAAATACTAACGGATTGCGCATTGCCGATGATCCTGATTTTGTCAAGGAGTTAGCCAAGTACAAACCAGCTATCTACCTGCAATTCGATGGATTGACTGATAAAACCTATGCGCAGATACGCGGGCATGAGTTGCTGTCAGTTAAAAAGCGTGCGCTTGATAACATAGCTGAGGCAGGGATGGACGCTGTGCTTGTGGCCAGCATAGCGCGTGGCATAAATGAAGATGAAATTGGAGACATACTACGTTTCGGCTTGGAGCATCCGGCGGTACGGGGCGTCTGTTACCAGCCTATAACCTATGTAGGGCGCTGCGCCGTTGAACAAAACCCGCTGGATCGCGCTACGCTCACCGATGTAATAGATTCGATAGAAAAGCAAACCGATGGATTGTTTAAAACGAGCGATTTTATCCCAATGCCCTGTCCTCATCCCGTTTGTTCAGCCAGCACCATCGCTTTTGTAGACGAAAAAGAGGTTATTCCGATTCCACGTATAATCGATATAGACGATTATCTTGACTTTATCACCAACCGTTCCACGCCTAATATTACAGCAGAACTACAACCGGCTCTTGAAGCCCTGTGGAGCATGTCTCTGGCAGTAGGCAGCGATAAAATGGCCAAGAGCCTGGAATGCGTAGCTTGCGGGGTCAGCCTGCCGGCAAATCTGGCAGAATCTATCCCCAAGGGATCGTTTATATGGATTCACGTGCATGGTTTTATGGATGAACACACCTTTGATATTAAAAGACTGATGAAGTGCTGCATACATCAGCTATTGCCCGATGGCCGAGCAGTTCCATTTTGCGCCTATAACAACCTGCCATACAGGGAGCAGGTGAAACAATCAATGGTGAAGCGTAAATGAATGACGACTTAAATTCAGATCAGATAAAAGTGTGTTGTGCTGATTTCTACCAGAGCGATATTATCAAATTACTTTTGGGAGATATAATGCATCCCGGCGGACTGGAACTGACCCATCATCTGGGTCAAACGCTTGGGTTGTCAAAAAACAAGCGTGTGCTCGATGTTGCCTGCGGAAGGGGTTCCTCCGCCATACATCTAGCTGAGTCGTTCGGATGCCAAGTAACCGGTTTGGACTACGGGACAGAAAACATTGCTAATGCAAAAGCCAATGCTAAATCAAAAGAGGTTAGTGCTCCGACCTCGTTTAAGTTGGGTGATGCAGAATTGCTTCCCATTGATGATGGTACTTTCGATGCAGTCATCAGCGAGTGCAGCTTCTGCATCTTTCCCGATAAGGTAAAGGCTGCAACCGAAATAGCACGGGTGTTGCGCCCACAAGGTAAATACGGCATGACCGATATAACCATAAATGAACCCCTGCCGGAAGATATGCAATCGCTCTTGACATGGGTATCGTGCGTTGCAGGTGCAGGCGCGCCGGAGCAGTACGTTTCAACCCTCAAACAGGCGGGCTTTGGCAACTTTGTTGTCCAAGATCATTCAAACGTTTTGCTCACACTGGTTAATGATATACGAAAGAAACTGCTAGGAGTAGAGCTTATTGCCGGACTGGGCAAGCTGGATATGGAAGACTTCGATTTAAATAAAGCTAAACGGCTAACCAAACGCGGAATTGAATTGATTGAAAAAGGCGTGGTTGGATATACACTTATTACTGCCATTAAATTATAGTGTAATTCCCCATTCTTTTAGGTAATTGATATTGATAATCAAAATCCGTTTCATATGAAAAATGCCTTTTTTGCTCACATGCTATAATAGCTGAAATATCACTTAAAAAATGAACTCAACAGTTGTGGGAACTAAAGCTAAATAAATAACGTTTTAAGGCGTAATATGACTGAGTCACCAGAGGCACACGAGAGATTACATCGAAAGCGACTATTCTATCTACTTGGTAGCGGAGCCATAGCAATAATGCTGCTGGTCATTGGAACTTATGATCTTTTGGAATATATGGAATCACCCGAGTTCTGCGGACAGGTATGCCATGTAGAACACTACCCCGAATGGACCGTTTACAAAGAATCCACACATTCCGAAGTGTCTTGCACTGAATGTCATATTGGTTCAGGCGCTTCCTACCTGGTAAAATCTAAAATCAGCGGTGTTCCCCAAATTTTTTCTACTCTTTTCCACACATATGAGAAGCCTTTTGCAACTCCACTTGTAGATTTGCGTCCTGCCAGAGATACCTGCGAACAATGCCACCGACCCGAGAGATTTTCCGGTGACCTGGTCCGTTACTATACGACTCACCTTGAGGATAGAAAAAATACCCCAACAACAAAGGCTGTGGGCTTCAAAGTAGGGGGAGGACAATCAGAGGTCGCCAGTGGCATCCACTGGCATATTGCAGCAGAGCTATGGTATTTACCACTTGATGACAAACGTCAGGAAATCGCCTGGGCAGGCGTGGTTGATAGTGATGGAGATACAAAAGAGTTTATCAATCCAGACAAAGCAGACGAGCTCACACCGGAACTCATCAAAGCAGGCAAACGACAGATGGACTGCATTGACTGCCATAACAGGTCCACACATGTATTCAATTCGCCCGAATTCCTGATTGACAAAGCACTATCCGGAGGCCAGATAGACAACAGTCTTCCATATATCAGCAAAAAAGGGCTTGCAGCCCTGGACCCCATTAATGCAAACATTGAACAAGCTAACACTAAAGTAGAAATAATAAGGAATTTCTACGAAACTAACTATCCCGATATCTACGTAGAAAAAGCAGACCAGATCGATAAAGCAATTGAAGAGTTGAAGCATATTGCTGTTTTAACAACTTTCCCCATAATGGAAGCTACCTGGGAAACCCATATCAATAATTTGAGCCATGATGGATGCGCAAGATGTCATGGAACGCTGGAGACCGAAATAGGAAACGAATCAATCGGTGCTGTCCCTACCGATACAGGCGACATTGCTTATACTGAAGATTGTGAACTCTGCCACTTCAGGCCCTAACCCACCATCCCTATAATGGTAATCTAAATACTTTTTGGCAGGTATAAGATTACAATGAATATAAACACCAATAAACTGGGAAATAGCTCAAAGGTTGCCGTTATCGGTGGGGGACCTGCCGGCTCATTTTTTGCGCTATACCTCATACACTATGCCAACAAAAATGGCATCCAACCAGAAATTACCATTTATCAGAATCGGAATTTCGATAAACTGGGTCCAGAAGGATGTAAGGGATGCGCCGGAATTCTTTCTCCTCCACTACTTCGAAACCTGAAAGAACTGAACCTTTTTATACCTGAGCAAATAATCCAAAGCAAGGTGGAGACTTACGCTATACACAATCCGGATATCTCAATAAGTGTAACTAATCCAGATAAATATTCGGAGATTTTCAGCATCTGTCGGGGAGGTGGACCGCGCATCTCTTCATATGAAAATGCTGTTAGTTTTGATAACTGGCTCCTTAATCAGGCGCAAAAGCGTGGCGTCAGCGTTAACACGAATGAAGTATCCAGCATCACTTTAGGTGATCGCCCCAAAGTTAATGTTGCAGGTGCAGACATGGAATATGATCTGGTGGTGCAGGCAACAGGTATAAATGCAAAACATATTACCGTTAATGGGATTGAATACGTGCGTCCCAAAACACTAAAGATGAGCCAAGGTGAGCTTTACGTGGGAACCCAGCAAGTAGAGTCATGGTTGGACAAAAGGGTTCATGTTTTCCTTATTCCCAAATCACGGGTAGTATTTGGTACGCTGGTGCCCAAAGGACCATTCATAAACGTGTCTGTGTTAAGTAACAATAAACAAACCGTTTCAATTACCGACTTTCTAAACTATGAAACAGTACGGAACATAATCCCGGAGCATTACGAGCGTACGTGCGCCTGCAAACCAAAGATATCAGTTGGACTGGCGCACAACTACTATGCTGATGGATATATAGCTGTCGGCGATTCTGTAGTTTCCAGACTGTATAAGGATGGGATAGGCTCTGCACTACTAACAAGCCGTCAGGCGGCATATACCGCTGTTCGGCATGGGCTATCTGCCAAAGATTTTAAACACCACTACCAGCCCTTTTGCGACTCCATTAACTCGGACAACATGTTCGGACGCGCGTTGTTTTCCATAAACGATTATGTTAAGAATTCACGCGTGTTTCTTTCAACTCAAAAGCGACTAGTCAAGCGCGAACAGAACAATAAGGCGACAAAAAAACACGCAACCAAAGCTGCTATGGGAATGTTTGCCGGAAGCTACAGCTATAAAGAAATAAACAAACTCATCTTGTTAGGCTGGTTGTCCCCCAGAGGAATAACCTCATTAATCAAGAGTGTATTTGCCACACTCAGGCATTCTCTGTATAGTCTAATCAGGAAATAGAGCACTGGGAACGGAAAGCTTCAAATGAATAAGAAAAAGATATTGATACTGGGCAGCGGATTTGGTGGTACTTATACGCTGCGCCACATGATTCGCTCACTGAAGCGCAATGAAAACCCGGACATCACCATGATAAGTGATACTAATTTCGCTTTATTCTCCCCACTGTTACACGAAGCCGCAATGGGATCAATCGAACCCCGGCACATTGCCTACCCCATCAGGAAATTACAGGGTAGAAGCAGATTCAACTTTGTTCAAGCCAGTGTAGATAAAATAGACCTTGGCGGCCGTAAGGTAATTACCACAAGAGGGACCTTTGACTACGACTATCTAGTGCCGGCACTCGGCAGTTTTCCGGACATGTCGACTTTAAAACACCGGGAAAAGTTTGTATTTACTCTAAAAACTCTACTTGATGCCATATTAATCAGAAACCATATCATAGATGTCTTTGAGCGCGCCAGTATGGAAAAAGACCAAAAGCGACAGCAGGAACTACTTACCTTTGTTGTAGCCGGGGGCGGCTATACTGGTGTACAGTTAGTGGCTGAACTAAGAGATTTCGTTCGGGTAAGCCTGGTTAAATTCTACAGATCGATAAACCCCAAGAATATCAGGATCATGCTGGTAGAGGCGAGCAATAAGATAATGTCCGAACTCAATCCCAAGCTTGGAGCCTACTCGATGAAGCATCTCATGAATACTGGGGTTGAAGTCAGGCTCAATTCACGAGTTACCAGTAGTATGGAAAATCACATTGAACTCAATGAAGAGGAAATTGTACCGGCAAACACGCTTCTCTGGGTAGCCGGCGGGATCATCAATCCACGAATTGCTGAAATGGATATTGACACTGATAGCATAGGGCGTGTTTTCGTTGATAACAACCTGGAGGTTAATGGATTTCCCGGCGTATACGGCGTTGGGGACTGTGCAAACTTTGAAAACCCCAAAACGCATCAACCTATGCCCCCAAGGGCACATACGGCAGTGCGGCAGGCCAAGATAGTTGCTCACAACATACTGGCTGATATCCGGGGCAAAAGTAAAAAACCTTACCATTATTCGCAGGATGCAGAAATCGTCTCTTTAGGTTCCTCAAAGGCCATATTCCGTTATCATGGCTTAAGGCTATATGGATTACCGGCCCGGTTGCTTTGGCTTTCGGCTTACTCCACACTAACACCCGGAAGATACAACCGTATGCGGATTATAGGTGATTGGGTATGGTCAAAGATATTCGGACGGGACATCACTTATTTACCCATGCCCGAACAAAAGTAGAATACTTTAAACAGATCGCTGTGACTTAATATTGGCCTCTATTAAATCCGCAATACCTGTTACATCACTCAGCAATCGTTGCGGATAAGGCGTATCCAATACTTCATCGGAAGCAATGGCAATCAGATCCTCTGATTTGCAAATCAAGCCATCGACAAGTCCATCTCTGTGCACAGCAATCTTGGGAGCATTGCTCCACTTGAATCCCTCAACTAGTACGAAATCAAAATCACCGGTAATTAGTTGCAGTGTTTCCTCAAGGCTATAGTCATGGTCTGCTTTTTCAATATAGGCCACATTATTTGCGCTGCTGATTACCACCGCATCACTGCCGGCCTGTGCATAACGCCAGGTATCCTTGCCCTGTATATCCATATCAACTTCATGATGGGTATGTTTAACGGTGGCCAGCCGATAACCACGTTTTTTAAACTCCGGTATAAGCTCCAGTATTAACGTGGTCTTACCACTGCCAGACCTGCCAACTATACAAACATGCGGTAGCATCTATACGCCCCCATAAATCCTATACTTGTCTGCTATATAACTTAAACAGTTCTTGCCCTTAACGCAACTACCTGCCCAGCCAGCCCTTCCCTTTTAACAATCCACGCAGATAAGCCATCTGCCCGACATGCTGCAAGTTATCGTTTATGACTGCTATCAGACGAGTACTTACGATTGGCATTCTGGAAAGTTTGGGATTGTTGAGATCCCTGTCTAACTCGGATTCTGTTAGTTCATTTTGTACATAATTTTTTGAGCTCTCAGTCACGGCACGGTGATAACCAATCAGCACCTCGACTTCCGGCGATTTAAACAAGGCTACATCGTCTGAACTGTGTCCAAACCCAGAATCTGTTGGATCTGCCGGACGGTTGAATCTGGCATGCCATTTGTCCTTAATCCAGATCTGTTCCTGCTGCGTTAGTGCCTGATTGCACCTGTCCTGGCTTCGTGTTAAATGCCATGCCAGCCAGCCAATACTGTTGCACTCAGGAGCAGGAATATGATCGAGATCATCAATAGTTAGGCCATCAAGCACCTGTTCATACTCCCGTGCTATGCGCATGTAGATATCCGTAATTAATTGCTGCCACTTCATATCAACCTCCAAAAGGACCATGGCGCATTATACCACCATATAGTTAATCCTATGTTGCCTGTGGTACAATGCTGTCAACGCAGGATATGTCATCCAGAGCGAACCGAACTTTCTTCATGTATTAGAACTATTACTTTATTGATGCGACTTGTCATATCAGTATTTATTGAAATACAACTATGAGAGGATAAAAATGAACAGCATTAGATTTATCGGGATTTTGCTTATACTTACTTTATTAACTTCCCTTGTTGGATGTGAAAGCGCAAATGCACTTATCTCTGAAGATCTGAGGCAGGACATTTTAGCGTCGGGAGAAGATATAAACAGTTACCGCTTTGAAGGCTCTATGAGTATGAGCAGTAGTACGCTACCCGAAATTAATACGACTTTTGATTTAAGTGGCGCCATGGATATTGAGAATATGAACATGAGTATGACTACGTCAGGGAATGTTCAGGATATCCCCTTTGAGATGGAAGCACACCTTCTTACTGATGATCTAGATCAGGGGCCTCAATCTCACATTATGTACATAAATGGGGAGTTTGATGGCGAGTCAACTGGCTGGACAAGCGAGGACGTACCTTTCGCCGAGTGGGAACAGCAGGACCAACTTGCACAGCAGCTAGAAACACTCTCTTTTGCAGAGGTAAGGCACAGTGGTAGCGAAACAGTTGACGGCTCCGATTGCTATGTGTTTGACATTATTTTGGATATGGACGAGTTCATAGAGTTCGCATTGCAGCAACCCGGGATGGAGGACTCATTGGAAGATATGACTGCCTCTGAACTCCTGAATATGATGAGCAATATATCGATGAAGTATTGGGTGGACAAAGATACCAATTTGCCTGTGAAACAACAAATGCAGTTTAGTATGACTATTGATGAAGATACGGTTGATGTAGATACGACAATCAATCTCTATGATTTCAATAGTCCAGTAAACGTAACTTTACCAAGCAGTTACGTTGCGTCATTAGTTTTATTTTCAGATGACTTTAGCGATGATACCAGCGGTTGGTCTACCTATAATCATCTAAGAGTGGGAGGGCACGCTCTATATAAAGATGGATATTTTTCTGTGAAAAATTCTACAGCAGAGGAAGAATCCGACTACAGTTATTCGGGGCACAATTTAACCGATTTCATCCTAGAAGTTGAATCTACCCTTATTGGAGGAACCGATGATAATTGGCAAATCATTGCTTGTCGTGATAAAGCAGTTGGAAACTATTCCTTCGGGATAAGTGCTGATGGATATTATTTCATTGATAAAACGATTAATGGAGAAGAAACGATATTAGCTGAACCATCTACCTCGCCGTTTATTGAACAAGGTTTAAATGCTACAAATCTTATTCATGTTGAGTGTATTGATAATAATTTAAGCATGTCCGTGAATGGACATTTATTGAGTGAGCTTACTGATTCCAGCTTAACAAGCGGTGATATAGGATTTATTGTTTACTCACTTGGAGGTGATTATACTGAAGTAGCTTTTGATAATCTCATAGTCATAACCCCATAATTGATTTGGCGGTAAACATAGGCTATTTCAAACGTTTCACTTCACTATAGCGTCGCATGGAATGGTATCCCCCAATCCGTACGCATGGGTGGATAAACATCCCGATGTTTATCAAGCCATGAGTACTCGTGGGCGATACCATTCGCATTTTCAATTTGCCTATCCTGCGTTAGCAAGATGGTTGGCCTGTACTTCTATCCTGGGATAAGGAGTGTCCTTGGTATAAACAAAGACGAAACAGGGACATGAGCTAATATCCCGTTGTTTTTTATTCATCCGGTAATTCTATCGATATTACATGGTACAGAGGTATAGCAGGCAAATCGTCCGCCCATAATTGCTGCGTTTCAGCGATAAGAGCGTTGCGTGTTGAATCACCTTCTGGCAGCGCCTGCAATGCATTTAGTTTTTCACCAATGAGTTGAGCTTGTGCGCTATCCCAGCCCATTATGAAACTGCGCTTACCATATTCGTTGGTACTATAATAGCCCCACTCGCCGGCAAAATCATCGTACTCCGGCAATAACGGTCTGCCCCAGATACAAGTTTCCCAATCATCAAGTGTAGATTCATTCCTTTGTCGAAAGATATCTGACACGATTACAGTAGGGCTGGGAGCAGGAACAATCGTCATATCTATACCCAGTTCTGCAAGGTCAGTTTTAATGAGTTCTGCTGCAGCCATATCGTCGGGATAGATGGAAACAGCCATCATATCAAATGCCAGCGTAACACCATCATACTTTCTGTAAGTGCCACCACCATCAGCAATAGTGGTCATGTTTGGTATTGTATCAAGCGCTGTATTGGCCAAAGCAATGCGCTGGGCATGTGTTTTGTCTTGATTCGGCCATTCTATCCCCGAAATAACGTCATCAATATCCTTGTCACGCTCCAACATAACCGGAATCTGGGCCAGAGTATCAACTGCATTAACCATGTTCAGCCTGTCTATCCCTATGCTTACGGCATTTCTAAATTCCGGTAGATTCCATGGCTCATGGCGGTGGTTCACGTAAAATGTCATGGTTGTATTATCCGCGATATCGGCTGCTGCAAGCGTGGTAAATGTCGCATCGGTTGATGCATCATCATCAGTATCTGTGGTCGATATTACTTGATAATGATACTCAGTTTCTGGCATTAGCCCTGTGAGTTCAACACTGTGGCTTGTTACCAGTGAAGTAGTCACCATAGTGGTCTCGCCATAGTCGTCAGTTATATCATACGCCACCTGGCTAGTGGCATCCCGGTTAGTAGCCCACGTTATGACAACACTTGTATCACTGTTCGCAGTAACAGTGACCAAATGTATATTAAGATCTTCTATTGGTGCGGGCAACTCAATACTACCCGGTCCCCAGGAAGGTCCATAAACTTCTACGTCGTCTGGGGTTAGCCATACCAGATTACTTCCATCTGCATTAACGGTGCAGATTCCTTGAGGCGGAGTTCTGGTGGTACTGAAGGCGATTCGTGCACCCTCCGGTGACCAGCACGGCCAACTTGCATATTGCAACGCTTCCGTTACAGGCAGGGCTTTAATAATGCTGCCCGTTAAATTGACAGTGAAAAGACCTTCGGAGTCCCAATCGCTATTGATAACATCATAAACAATCTGATTACCATTAGGTGACCATGATATATGATTGATATGCTTCGCTCCAACACTGATTAAACCGGTCTCACCCGTACCATCGGCATTGATTATACGAATATTGGCATTTGAAACAAATGCTATTCTATTTCCATCGGAAGACCACGTTGGTTTATCTCCACTGCTAGAGGTGAGTAGTGTCTGACTGGTTCCATCTGCATTCATAACATGAAGTGTCGTTTCTGAATTTCCAAATGAACTGAAGACTATTTTTGCTCCATCCGGCGACCATGAGGGGCTGAAATCCTGGGAGGCACTGTTGGTTAGCCTTACTACATTACTGCCGTTTACATCCATTGAGTAAATATTCATATCTCCATCACGGTCGGAGGAGAAAGCTATTTTGCTGCCGTCTGGTGATAGGCAAGGAGAAGTATTGTTCGCATTATTATCAGTGAGCTGCACTATATTTGTTCCGTCGTCATTCATAATAAAAATGTCTGGGTAAGGATCACCGGGATCATTA
Organism: Chloroflexota bacterium; assembly: GCA_018648325.1. Classification (GTDB taxonomy): domain Bacteria; phylum Chloroflexota; class Dehalococcoidia; order JABGRK01; family JABGRK01; genus JABGRK01. Next base: position 35,388 of record JABGRK010000011.1, on the reverse strand, counting down.
CCCAGATCTTTGTGAGCGACAAAAGCGATTTTCCCCGGTATGAATTCCGTAATAACAGTGGCGTTTGTCGAAAAGGTGTAATCATCTGATACCACCTCAGTATCCGCATCAAGCTTCGACTTCACACGATAGTGATATGTGGTTTCAATCTCAAGCCCGGTAAGTGAAACACTATGTGCAGTTTCAAGCGTCGTATCAAATGTGGTGGTTGTATCATATGAGTCTGTCGTGCCATACTCCACCAGTGAGGTAGATGCCAGATTTGTATCCCACTCAATAACAGCGGTAGTAGTATCGATATCAGTGGCAGCACAGTTTGATATGGTAAGTGTTTCAATCACTTCGGTGGTTGTAGGGGTGGTAAAGGTATAATCATCTGAGATCGTTTGTTTATCCTCCTCCTCTTTGGATATTACACAGTAGTGGTAGGTAGTATTTGCATCAAGATCGACTAGATCAACTGTGTGGTCCAGTTTCATTGTACTGTCCAGCGTACTGCGCGAACCATAGTCCGTGGTCAGGCCGTACTCCACCTGGCTACTTGATGCCACGGTGGTGCTCCAGATAATCGTAGCCTCGCTATCGGAATACGACGTGGCAGAAACACCAGATATCGTGTGTGCTATAGGACCTCCACACGCCAGCAAGCCACCGCTGAGTGCCAGTACGCTGAATATTGCCGGTACTATTCTGAAACTCTTCATTTGATTATCCCTCGCTTAATAAACTGATAGCTCAAATTGACAGAGAAGGTTCGGTTTACTATAAGATCCAGTGACGGTATTCCCAGCATTATACCACTACAAGTCTATCGGGATGTCTATATCCAGCCATGAGTACTCTTGGGCGGTACCATTTCGAGAGTACGTTAAGTTGTGAAAATAGAGGTTTGAGGATAGCTCGCTTTTTTAAATAGGCTCTACTCCGCAATTAGGACAAACGTTAGCGTTTTCAGGTAGAATTTGTCCACAACTATCACAAACCATTTCTTCTTTGAATTGCATTTCTATACCACTGTATTGTTTTGCCGTTTTAACAAAGCTGGTAATTGCCGCATCACTTGCAAATGCTCTTTTAGGTATGATATGGGCTGTATTAGCGGAAATATAGATGAAAATATACTTGTCATTTTCGACAATATTGCTAATTCCGCTCCATTTTCGTTTATCTTCGTTAACTTCTGTAGTTTCAATAAATTCATCTGGGGTAATTGTAATCACGTGTTTACAAATAATACCCCTAGTATCATTTTCATTCCCTACATTTATTATTTTCCGTAGTCTGCTTCGGATTATACGTTCATTCATTAACAGTAAACTCAATACTACAAAAAACAATGCAACTGTAGGAATAGTAAATAGAACTATACTAATGGTGTCAAATCCTCGGTAAACAGCCCACATAAAAGTTAATACGCATATAACGCTACCGAGGACGATTGAGCGAATAACTTTCTGTTTTTGGGATTTATTAAATCTTTGGAAATGAAATACTTGAAATGCCAATAAATCATCAAATGCAATATCATATTCTATCTTCGCCACTCTTCACCCTCTAAATATGATTTCGCTAGCATTATACCACCATAGGTCCATCGGGATGTTTCGCAAATGATGCGTACGATTGGGGGATACCGTTTCGAGAGTACCGTATTATTTGATTGTAAGAAAAGCATGGCTTCTAGCCTTCGTCATTGATTATTTATGGTCATCATGTTTGACAACTCAACTACAACCACTCTAAACTATTAATAAGTATAATTGATATCGCAAAAATTGGAGTGCCATTAATCAGTGGCATTTTTTTATTAAATTTGGGAGCAGATAATAGATGAATAGATTATTGTACAGTTCTTTGGTTGTTAGTATAGTATTAGCACTTGTTATCGTAATTATACCCATATATCCGGCAATAGCAGCAACCACCGAATCCAAACTTACCGCCGGTGATGGCGCTACAGGTGACAGTTTTGGGCAATCAGTGGCCGTAAGCGGCGATACGATGGTAGTTGGAGCATGGGGCGATGATGACCTCGGCACAAATGCTGGCTCTGCCTACGTTTATACGCGTAGCGGTACCACATGGACGCAGCAAGCTAAACTTCAATCCAGCGACGGTATGTGGGATGACAAATTCGGATATTCGGTAGCCATCAGCGGCGATACTTTGGTGGTTGGTGCCTATGCGGATGATGAAGACACCTATACTCTCAATTCAGGCTCTGTCTATATTTTCACTCGCAGTGGTACCACATGGACAGAACAGGCCAAGCTTACTGACAGTGAAGGCGCGGCAAATGACTATTTCGGATATTCAGTAGCCATTGACGATGATACTTTAGTGATCGGAACATATGGGGATGACGATGACGCCTATTCTGAAAACTCTGGCTCTGTCTTCATTTACACACGCAGCAGCAACATATGGACACAACAGGTCAAGCTCACCGCCAGCGATGGCGAGCAAGCTGACTATTTCGGATATTCAGTAGCGATCAGTGACGACACCGTGGCCATTGGAACTCATGGTGATGACGATGGGGCTTTTGCTTCCGGGGCAGCCTATGTTTTCACCCGCAGTGGTACCACATGGACGCAACAAGCCAAAATTTTGGCCAGTGACCCGAAGGCAAATCACAAATTCGGAGTATCGGTAGCCATCAGTGGGGACAACATTGTGGTTGGTGCCTGGGGTGATGATGACAACGGCGGCATTTCGGGAGCAGTCTATGGTTTTACACGCAGCGGCACCACCTGGACACAGCAAGCCAAGATTACTGCCGACGACGGCGTAACAAATGACTATTTCGGATTATCGGTGGCACTCAGCGACGATACCCTGGTGGCTGGAGCCTGGGGAGTTGATAACACTGCCACCACAACCTTTGATACAGGATCAACCTATGTTTTCACTCGCAGCGGTACTACATGGATACAGCAGCCCAAGATTCTGGCCAGCGACGGCTCATCCAATAGCCGATTCGGATTATCGGTGGCAGTTAGCGGAGATACCGTGGTTGTTGGAGCTTTGGGAGATAACAGTAATACAGGCGCTGCCTATGTTTTTGGACAGCAATCAGCCATTGAGCAAGCACCTGATGTTACATCTATTAATCCCGCTTCAGCAAATAAAGGTGACACACTCAATGTCGTGATTACAGGCACATATTTTACTGGAGCAACCGCTGTAAGCCTGGGCTCTGGTGTAACTGTAAATAACTATTCTGTGGACAGCAGTACGCAAATAACGGCCAATGTTACAGTATCAGGCATTGCCACGTCAGGAATAAGGCCAGTATCTATAACTACACCGGCAGGCAGTGATACGCTTTCAGCCAGCTTCACAATTGAACAGGAAACACAATCTACGGCGGATGCTCCAGCCATAACATCTGTAAGTCCTGCCTCAGGAAAGCAAGGCAATACGCTTACCGTTACCATAACCGGTACTTATTTCACCGGAGCGACTGCTGTTAGTCTGGGCAGTGGTATAAGCACAAACAGCTATACAGTGGTCAGCAGTACGCGGATAACAGCCAATATAACCATTGCAGCGGATGCCACACAAGGCACCAGAACTGTAACGGTAACTACACCAATAGACAATGACACGCTTTCAGGTGGTTTTGCGGTGGAAGAAGCACTAACAGAACCAACGCCAACAAACGGAGGTGGATGCGGCGCGTCAGCAGCGGTAGCCACATCAGAAGCGATAGCATCGAGTTTTGGGCTTCTTGGGTTCTTGAGCGTATCTGGTTTATATGTTGGACATCGACAAAAAAAACGTAAATCAAAATAAACTATTTCAGTCTATAAATGGATAATTTACTCACCACTGGACGAACATCGGGATGTCTATCCACTGACGCGCACTCTTGGGCGATACCATTTCGAGAGTACGTTGGGGTGAAGTAAGGGAATGATGGTGGTCTTAACTGTATCAAAAAGTAGACGGAGAACTAGTGAATGTATCTCTTAATGCCCCTGAGTAAAAACTCCGAACTTATTTTTCGATAATGCTATAAAAACAAGGGCTAGTATTCCTAGAATACTGCCACAGATAGCAGCACAAATACTTCCCGTTAGAGCCCAACTAAAGCTTTTTCGTTTGAGGCTTTTGATGCCACCTATGATAGAGGCTATACCCAAGATAACCATTATTGTAGCGACAACCATGATCTCATAAGCAACACCAGTGAATTGAACCACCATAATGAGCAACCCTCCAAAAAGGATACCCAAGATACCACCGGCAATAGTCAATGTCCCACCAGCAGTAACCAAATCAGTGCTGCTCCCTGTTCGAGCCCAACCAAGTCTCGTTCTTTTAAGAATTGCACGTCCTACTAAAATTGCGAGAAAACCAATGATAATCTGAACAATAAAAACTGATACGAGTATTGCTGTCAAGTAAACCTCCAAACCTTCTAGAGGGAGGTGTCCTTGAGGCACTGATAAAGGTTTGTATAAATCTATTATTAAGATAGAGATAGCATAAATGCCAAATACGACAGCCAATATGCCACAAATAATGGCTAATATTCCACCCGCAGTAAGTAAGCGAGCCCTTTTTATATCCATTTGCACATCAATTCATTGGAATTAGAACTGCGATTTTCGTCATAGTATACCACTACTTGATAAACATCCCGATAAACACATGGCATGACTTAACGTCCCCTTGACCTTTGAGGCTCCATTGCTTATGATCGTTTTTTATACTGATTACGTATACGAACGTATATACGTTAGCGATTAGGAGAGCGATGATGAGCAACACAGTAAAACTTCCTCAGTTGGCATGGGATGATCCCCGGGATGTCGATTTCCCCCTACCGGACAATTGGGATGTTAAGGTAAACAACATTGCCGGATACAATCGCCCGGCTTTAACAGATGACCAGATTAAGACTTCGATTACAACCCTTATGGGGACAGCGCCAATCAGAGAACAGGCTAAGGGTAAAAAAGAAGTAGTCATTCTATTCGACGATATGACCCGCATAACCAGGGCAGCCAAAATAGTACCACACATACTTGAGGAACTGGCGCTGGCCGGAATCAAAGACGATCAGATCAGGTTCATGGCAGCAACCGGCACTCATGGACCGATGAACAGGTGGGATTATGCAAAAAAACTGGGGGCGGACATTGTAGCCAGATACCCTGTCTATAGTCATAACCCGTATGAAAACTGTGTCTATGTTGGAACTACCAGCCGCGGCACCAAGGTTCATATCAATGCAGAGGTTATGCACTGCGATTTTAAGATCGGTATAGGTTCGGTTACGCCGCACGGTTTTGCCGTATTCACTGGCGGAGGTAAGATTATGCTGCCGGGAGTAGCATCTCTGGATACGGTTCATGCCAATCACTCCATACCAATTACCCCACAGGATAGAAAAGACTACGGTATCAATCCCAGACGATGCGACATGGAAGAAGTTGCCGCAATGACCGGACTGAATGTTCTGGTGGAGTGCATAGTAAACATGCGCGGAGATAGTGTGGAAATCTTTGCCGGAGCAGAAACCGAGGCTGCCGAGGCCGCAGTCGAGGTAGCAAAAACGCATTACATTACTCCCAAGGCAACAGATAAGGACATCGTTATCGCTAATGCCTACATCAAGTCCAGCGAGGCTGGCGGGGTTATAAAGGGTGCTGCCGTATCTCTAAAAGATAGTGGAGGAGACATCGTGACCATTGCCAATTCTCCTTCGGGGCATGTTAACCACTACCTGATGGGAGCTTGGGGCAGGACCATTGGCGGCAGGATGAATATGAAGCAGCCCATTGATCCAAAGATCAACCACTATCTTTACTACAGCCAGTATCCTGAAATGAGCAGCGTTATTAATGTTGACCCGCCGGGCAAAACACAACTTATCCGCGACTGGGACAAGGTTGTGCAGGCGCTTAAGCAGTATCACCCGGACGGCGCCAGTGTAGTAGTCTATCCTTCTGCTGACATCCAATCTTTCGGGTAAAAATTATCAGCCCATCCGTAAAAAAGGACTGACCATGCAATATCGCAAGTTCGGAAAACTTGATTGGGAAATATCAGCGCTTGGATTTGGTGCGATGAGACTGCCGTTGATCGATGGCAGCCAGGGTAAAGTTAATGAAGCCCGGGCTATTGAGATGATCCGGTATGCAATTGATAACGGCGTTAATTATCTGGACACGGCTTACCCATATCACTCAGGGCAAAGTGAAGTGGTAGTCGGCAAAGCCCTTAAGGATGGATACCGCGAGAGAATAAAACTGGCTACCAAATTACTCTCCCGTGCAGTGGAAACAGCCGATGACTTTGACCGCTACTTCGATGAGCAGCTTGAACGATTACAGACAGGTAAACTAGATTTTTATCTGTTGCACGGTCTGAATGCCCGCACGTGGGCCAAGGTGAGAGACCTGGGAATACTGAGTTGGGCTGAAAAGCAAATAGCCAGTGGCCGTTTTGATTATCTGGGTTTTTCTTTCCACGACAGTTACGAGGCTTTCAAGCAAATAATAGATGCATATGATAACTGGACCCTTGCCCAGATCCAATACAACTATATGGATATAGATCATCAGGCCGGCACTCAAGGACTCAAATACGCTGCTGATAAAGGATTAGCAGTAGTTGTAATGGAACCGCTACGAGGGGGACAGCTGGTCAATCCACCGGAGCAAGTTGCCGACGTATGGGCGAAAGCGGAGCATCAGCGCACCCCTGCCGAGTGGGCACTTAAGTGGGTCTGGAATCAGCCGGAGGTTTCGGTTGCCCTCAGTGGTATGAGCACTATGGAGCAGGTGAAGCAAAACATTGCTGCGGCCCAGCGCTCCGGCATAGGTAGTCTCACCGATGAAGAATCCGTATTGATCGATCAGGTTCGGGAGGCCTACACAGGATTAAACCCCATCCCATGTACCAAATGCGGATACTGCATGCCCTGCTCCAGCGGGGTGGAAATTCCTGGCATTCTGGGCATGTACAACGAGGCGGCTGTGTATGGTAATGTGCGAGTAAGGCGCATGTTCTATAGTGGACCACGTGGGCTAAAAGATAAACAGCGTGCTGACAAATGCACCGATTGTGGCGAGTGCGTGGAGGTTTGCCCGCAGGAGATACCTATCCCTGATTGGCTCAAAAAAGCTCATAAGTTACTTAGTCCTCAAGAAAACGGCACTTAGTCACCCTCCAGCCCTTTTTAATCAAACTCAAACGATCGAAGACTCGTTATTAAATTCCCCTCTTGACATCAACCGTGTTTCAGCTTATTATACAAGCGAAAATATACATAGTAATGCTAGGTGTCATATTATGAAATATGAGTATACGTTTTAGCAATACTTGGAAGTTGATGGACTAGAAAATTCATGGCTAAAGTCCGAATCGTAACAGACAGCACAAGCTGCATTCCACCCGAACTGGTAGCTGAATATGGAATAAGCGTATTGCCGGTAGGGCTTGTCATCGACGGCAAACACTATCGCGATGACATTGATATTTCCCGTGAAGATATCCGCAAGCGCATAGAAGATATGGAAGAACAACCCTCTACAACAGCAGTGAGCCCCGGTGATTTCATCAACACCTTTACCGAGCTAGGTAAAACTACAGATAATATCGTCTGTATTCTGGTATCGAAAGCACTTACGGCCTCGCATGAAGCGGCTTATCAGGCCAAAAGACATATCAGAAGGCAGAATTCCGGCGTCAATATCGAGATCATCGACAGCAAAACTTCGGCGGGAGCGCTGGGTTTTACCGTTCTGGAAGCAGCGCGGGCCGCCCAGCAGGGTAGTAGCGTGAAAGAGGTTATTGAGGTTGCCCGTGACCTCATTTCCCGGGTGATATACATGGCAGCCCCCGATACACTCAAATACCTTATCAACATAGGACGAGCCCCAAAGTCAGCCAAACTGGGTGAAATGCTGGATGTTAAACCCATAATCGGATTTGTTGACGATACCGGGATGATGGATGTGATTGCCAGAGTAAGGGGAAAACGCAAATGCATAGCCAAAATGCTGGATCTGGTAGAGAAATACAGCGATAAAGGAAGCAAGATCAATGTCATGGTTCATTATACCGATGGCATAGCTGAAGCCGAGGATCTCAAGGATTTGATTGCTTCACGCTACGACTGCGGCGAAGTTCATATAACGCCGTTTTCACCGGTTATGATCAGCGCGGTGGGACAGATGCTGGGCATCGCCTTCTACTGCTGATTTTCATATATGAAAGAAGCCTGTATTAAAAAATACCTGTCGGGGAGGGATTTAGTGAAGTTAAGAAGTTTTAAGACCGGATTTATAGTTTTTGTGGCCATGTTACTGGCAATTCCACTTGGAGTCATGGGCTGCGGAGAAGAGTCGGAAGGGGAGTATATCCGCATCGGGATAATGGGAGGACAAACCGGACCCGCTCCCGATGTTGTCTCAGCCCTGATAGATGAGATAGAGCTTATATTTAACTATATAAACGAAGTTGAGGACGGCATTAATGGCGCTCAACTGAAGTGGCAGATAGAAGACAACAAAGGTACGCCCGCTGGAGCCATCACCGCCTATAGAACTCTCAAAGAAACCTTCGACCCGCTGATGTATATTGCGGTTGAGGATTACCTGCTTTTAGGTGAAAAAGATAACATAAATGAGGATAAATCGGTAATATTTACCGCTTCGGCCATCATGCCTGACATCTTCGAGCTGCCTAGCAGGTTTTTCGCTCTTCCTATTCCCACATCAGATGGTTTCGGTGGATTCATAGATTGGGCCATTGATGACTTTACAGGAACCGGAACCCCGAAAATAGGCGTGCTAACCTGGGGGCCGCCTCTCACATCCGGCTTCCAATGGAAAATGGCACTGCCATATACCATGGGTCTGGGAGTGGAAACGGTAGAGAGTACCTATAACATTACAGATATAGACCTTACAGCACCGCTCACCGTTTTAAAAACTGCGGAGGTGGATTATATCTGGATGCAAGGTGTTACCGGTAATGCAGCAGTAGCAATCGGCAACTTCCTTGGCCTTGACTTTGATTATGATGATGATAATGTTGTTGATGCAAAATTCTGCTTCAGTGAGTATATCGAATCGCATAAGCTGATTGAAATGGTTGGCTCAGCCGCGGCAGGTTTCTATGTATACCGTTCAGAGACCCCATGGTCGGACGATTCGGTAGCTGCTCAGCTCTACACCGATATATATGAGCATGCGGGAACCAATAACGCATGGTCCGATATGCGCCACCTGATAACCTTTAAATACATACTTGAAGATGCAGTTAGCAAAGCTATGGTTGGTAATAACAGTGTGGAAGATCTGAACGGCGAAGATATATATCAGGCCCTACTGGATATGATAGAAATCGATACCAGGGGTAATACCGGTGACTTCGGTTACGGACCCAACAAACGCATCGGTGTTTCCACCATGAAAATCGCCCAATTCACAGCTACCGGGACTGTATCGGTCAGCGATGAAATTCAATTACCCAGAACCTTTGAATAGTAAACTGCAAGAAACGAAATTTGGGGGACTCTGCGCAAGGCGGGGTTCCCCCTGTCGTTTTTGTGCTCACCCGAGAAAGTAATGCTATGTATGGAGGCGTGCCGGGTTTGAGCTTTGTGAAACTGCCCGGATAAACAATTATCTTGATAGAAGAAAACGACATACTTGTCGGCAAGGATATTCACCTGGGTTTTGGTGGCATAAAAGCTCTTGACGGTGTAGACTTTTCGGTTAAGCAGGGGCAAATCGTCTCCATTATCGGACCAAACGGTGCCGGTAAAACCTGCCTTATCAACAGCATAACCGGGTACTATCACCCACAGCACGGCCGCATACTTTACCACGATAAAGATATACTCGGACAAAAAGCCCACCGAATTGCATCACTGGGCATAAGCCGCACCTTTCAGGATCCCACAACATACCCCAGCATGACTGCGCTGGATATACTGATGGCAGGACGTTATATACATACCAGCGCCAGCATACTCCATGCCATGCTTTTTTTCGGTAAAAGCCGCCGTGAAGAGGTAGAAAGCCGCCGGATGGCAGAGGAAGCAATATCCTTTGCTCATATCGAAGACCTCAGGAAAATACCGCTTGCCGCCATGTCTTACGGACAGCGCAAACAGGTAGAAATAGCCCGGGCACTGGTTATGCAACCTGAAGTAATCATACTGGACGAGCCGATGAGCGGCCTTGATGATTCCATGAAAGAGATAGTAACTGATCTTATTTTTGATATGCATGACAGGGGAATGACTATTTTGCTGATTGAGCACGATATCCAGGCAGTAATGGAGCTTTCTCACTCCGTAATAGTGCTGGACTATGGCAAGAAAATCGCTGAGGGCACACCAGAGCAGATAGCTGGTAACGAACTTGTAACCCAGGCTTATCTGGGTGGATGGACCTCTAACTTGAGCAGTTTATAAATCAGGCATACTAAAGATACGGAATATACGTACATATGACAACGTTTTTACAACTGGTGCTAACCGGCATACTGGTAGGTGGGGTATACAGTTTTATCGGCATGGGATTTGTTATAACCTACCGCAGCACCAAGGTATTTAATATCGCCTACGGTCAGTTTGCCTATATAGGAGCCCTTATAGCATGGAGCTTTATCGGTTCGCCGCTAGAGCCAAGGTTTCCCCTTCCTCTGGCATTTTTGCTAACATTCTTGTCGGTAATTGCCTTTGGACTACTGGTGGAAAGACTGCTTTTCAGGCGCGTGATAGGAAAGCCACTTTTTGTCAGCTTCATTCTTTCTCTGGGGCTGCTGGCATTGCTGCGTGGAATGATTGTGCTTATATGGGGCCTACAGGCCAAGACACTGGCCCCGACCATACCACAAATTCAAGGCCCCGAAGGCATCATAACTTCCTATAATCTGGGCAATATTGCACTGCCCATAAATCTTGTCTGGAGCTTCGTGGTAGCTGTACTGGCAGCATTGGCCTTTCTTGTTTTCTTTAAAAAGACCAAGCTTGGGCTGGCTATGAGGGCTATTTACGATAACCAGATAGCAGCACGCTGTCTGGGTGTAAGCGCAAGACTGAACTCGCAGATAGCCTGGGTTCTATGTGCGCTGATCGCTACAGCCGGCGGATTTTTGATGGCTACTACCATTGGCGTGAGCATACTGCTTAGCGAACTGGTGCTGGTGATACTGGCTGTGGTGCTTATCGGCGGCATAGACTCGCTTTTGGGCTGCGTTATCGGCGGGCTATTGCTTTCCGTCGGAAAAAACCTGCTTATTTATTATCTGCCCGACTCATGGTCGGGCGTCGAGGGCGTTTTCAGTATGCTTTTAATCATGCTGGTGCTGCTTATCAGGCCATACGGTATTATGGGCACAAAACCAATAGAAAGGGTGTAAACCGGTGACAGTCAGAGGTCGAAAAAAAACCGACTACGCAAGAGACCTTGCGCTACTGGGTACACGCCAGCGCTGGATCGCGCTGGCAATCTTTCTGGTCGTTCTAGCATTGTTGCCCTTTATTCCAGACTGGTCAGGGGATATTGCCCTACGTGGATGGCTGCGCTGGACCAACGAAACGATCATTATCATCATCGCAGTGCTTGGGCTGAACGTCATCACTGGCATGGCGGGACAGGTAAACCTGGGTCATACCGCTTTTATCATGGTAGGCGGATTTACTATGGCAGTACTTACCACCGCGGCAGGCTGGCCCATGCTGGCAGCACTCCCAATCGCCGCCCTGCTTACCGGAATTATTGCGCTGTTTGTTGCTCTGCCCGCTATCCGGCTCAAAGGCTTTTATGTGGCAATCGCCACACTGGCCTTTTTGTATATCTCCCAGTTCATTATCACCCAGTTTGATATTACTGGTGCAACAGATGGGCTTTACCAAATACCTTCTCCCTCTTTTTGGGGCTTTAAAATTAAAGGTTATTTGAGATGGTATTTCTTTCTAATGCCATTTCTTATTTTATGTATCATGATCTCAGCCAACATCTCCCGCTCGCGGATAGGACGTGCATTCATTGCAATCAGAGACAATCATATTGCAGCCCAGTCTCTTGGTATAAATGTATCCTGGATCAAGATAAAGGCGTTTTTCATTGGAGGATTATTTGCCGGACTTGCCGGCGGATTGCTGTCCAGCCGCAACAGCGTTATAACCACAAGCGAGTTCACTTTCGAAAACTCAATATGGTATCTGGGCATGATAATCATCGGTGGTGCAGGTAGAACTGCAGGCGCGGTTGTGGGCGTTATCTCTCTTAGCCTGATAAGGCAAATTCTCAGCGTTCTTGGTTCCTCTGGAGTGATACCAGGCAGCAGCACTACATCGATCTACATTACCTATACGATTTACGGGCTGGCCATAATACTGTTCGTCTCCTTCAAACCACTGGGACTGATATCGATATGGCACAAAATCAAGCTTAACTACAGGCGTTGGCCTTTCGGCGTATAATTGATAGGATAAGAAACAAAATGCTTAGTGTAAACAACATAAAAGCAGTCTATGCAGATGTCGTTCTGGCATTGGACGGCATGTCTTTGACGCTTGAGTCAGACAGCATCGTTGCCCTTTTAGGCAGCAATGGTAGCGGTAAATCTACCACCCTAAAAAGCATATCCGGCGTACTGCGTGTTGAAGAGGGAAAGCTGAGCGAAGGTAGTGTAGAGTTTGACGGCAAACGTATCGACAAACTTGCGCCAGAGCAAATAGCAAGGCTTGGCGTCAGACATGTACTGCAGGGACGATCAGTATTTCCCCAGCTCACGATCGAAGAGAACCTGTTAATGGGAGCCTACCTTAGAAAGAACAAACAAGAGATTAAGTCTGATATGGAACGCGTTTACAGCTATTTCCCGTCGCTAACACCGCTTCAAACCAGAAAAAGCGGTTACCTGTCCGGCGGAGAACAACAGATGCTATCAATAGGCAGAACCCTGATGGGACGTCCTAGACTAATCCTTTTGGACGAGCCTTCGCTTGGTCTGGCACCCGGCATTATAGAAAACATCTTTACCATATTAAATCAGATTAAGACCGAGCAAAAAACCTCTTTTCTGATAGCCGAACAAAACTCGATCGTTTTGTCTATAGCCGATTATGGATACGTACTTCAAACGGGTAAGGTCGTTTCCAGCGGCGATGCAGTAATGCTGCGCGATCACAATGCGGTCAAAGAGGCCTACCTGGGCATATTCCGAGATGAAATTTAACACCACACTGGAGTCATGGGTTTATCCTACCGATGATGCCCAGAGTGAGTACAGTATTTTCACAAAACACGTGGGATACAGTAATGGCGGCTATGCCTTCACCTTAAAGAAGGTAGGCGATACTCTTCGTGCAACCTTCAATATGCAGGCAGATAACAACGGAAACACACAGGATGGCAGGGCCGGAATACGAGGAGCCTACAGTTCCACTGCGGTGCCTCTGAACGAATGGTCACACGTAGCGGTAACCTTCGATACCAGCGGCCCTGATGGAGATCCAAATGACCTTTCGGTAGGCAGAATCAGGATATACGTTGACGGTGAGGATGTCACCACCAGTGATGCATCTGGCAATAACATGCAACCGGGTACCGGGGAAACATCCATATTCGCTTACTCCGAGAACAGCCCTTGGAATGACGAAGTTGGCTACAATGGAACATGGTGCGCAGGTGAGTTCTCTGTCGGTGGATTCTACGGCTGGCAGAATGCATTCATCGGACGGCTTGATGAAGCAAAAGTATGGAACATAACCAAGGATGCTGCCTACTTTTCACCTATGGATACCGCATCTCCGCCACGTATAGATGAGGTCAAGGGTATCATTGGAGGCGACCAGCTTCAGGTCACATTCTCTGAGGGTGTTTATGCTAACATCGGCGCTACAGGAAACCTTGAAGCTGCTGATTTCGCCCTGACGGACACAGACGATGGCAGAACGGTAATAAGCGTAAGCCACACCGCCGACAGTGCCACAGCAACACTAACACTGAGCTCAGCGCTTGACGGTAGTGATGACATTGATGTCGATACGCTGGCCGCAGCGGCCAGCGCAATCTACGACGAATACGGCAGCGCATCGGTTTCACCTGGAGTGACAATCACAATGCTGTCCGCGGGCACAGTCAGCGAGGCTCTTTTCGAACTGAACGAGCCGGCCGGCAGCACTTATACACTTGACCAGAACCAGGTGCTCTTTGGAAGTGTAAGCGATCCAGCCGAATCTTTTACCGGCGATGAGCAGTACCTGCATGGCGACGGCGTAGATAACTATATACTATTCACCAATGGCACAACATCCCTGCAAGCCTCACGTACTATGACGCTTGAAGCACGTGTCAAGCCTACGGGCATTGGCGTAGACAATTACGTCAAGCGAGTACTAGCCAGAGATAACGGTGGTGCCAACTATCAAATGTCTGTATGGCGCAACCCCAGCTGGGAAAACTACAATCCACCTGACAATGTGGCTTCAATCGCCTTCTGGGTAAAAATGGTGGATAGTCACGACGGTAATAGTTGGAAACCAGTGCTAACCGATTACACCAACTTCCCTATCGTCTCCGACCACTGGTACCAGATCAGGATCGTCTGGAACTCAGATAAAGCAAGCGGTATCCCGGGTGACATCTATGTTGATGACCAGGGAACAGATGGCCTGGACACCGGAGAAAACTGGGCTGGCTATGCCAATGCTACAGACTCAACACAATCACAGCTGACAAGTGAACAATACATGGTTACTGGCGATGAGATAGCCATATCCAACGGTAACTTTGCCATCGGGTGCAACGTTAACAACAACGCTAACAACGTCTTTGCCGGTGAAATAGACTGGGTAAGCTGGAAATCTAATGCCGACTACACCGGTGTTTCTGAATAACCGCATTAGAATTAAAAAGGATAAAACTAAGGATAAAACGAAAAGCTTTCTGGGACACTCTGTGGGTATACAGGGTGTCCTTAGACTTTTGAGATAATGCAATGCATATGGGCATAGTTGGCAGGTGTTTATGGACAGCAAAGACTTTCGTAAAATACGTACTTTCCTAGGCAAGACGCAGGAACAATTAGCAAGATGGCTATGTGTTTCACCCAAAACTATACAGAGCTACGAACAGGGGTGGAGAACGGTTCCAGCTATGATTGAACGGCAGGTGCTGCTATTTTCAGCAATGCTTTCAGTAAAATCAGTTAGGAGCTTCCAGGATACCAATGGTCATCCATGTTGGGAGACTAAAAACTGCCCGGATAAATGGAAAGCCAATTGTATTGTTTGGTAGTTACAGATCAAGCAGTTTTGCTGGTTCATGAATGGAACATTTTGTGAAGGCCGGCTGCATATGAGCTGGGAAGATAAAATTCAGGTATGTCAGAAGTGCAAAGTTTACCAAGCGACATTTGCGTCTAATCCGGCCTCAAGCACTTGATTCCACCCACAAGTTAGTGCTTCAGTCATTGTGCTTCAAATCTAAATTGGCAGTTTAATAGTAAAAGTAGTTCCTATCCCCTCTTTACTTGCTACATCAATGGTTCCGTTGTGTGCTTCTATAATTGATGAACAAATGCTTAGACCCAATCCGGTCCCACCTCTATCAGCATATGTTGTAAACAATGGTTCAAATATATCGTCCAAATGCTCGGCAGCAATGCCCGTACCTGTATCTTGAATTTCTATTTGAATGAAACGATCAATTATGTTCGCACGAACTGTTAAAGTGCCCGCTTGCTCAATAGCCCTCATCGCATTATCAATCATATTTTGAAATACCCGTTGTATCTGTCCCTCATCAGCATTTATCTGTGGCAGGTTGGGAGATATCTCTGGCACCAATGCTATTTCGTCAGTTGTTTGGATTTGAGATAAGACGCTGTCTAAAATTTCACCGATATCAACCTTCTGCAATTTTGGTGCCGATGTTCCTGCAAAAACGAGTAAGTCACCAATAATGTTATCTGATGTATCAACAGCTTTATTGAGTAAACCGATGTACTTTTGCACCATATCGTTATCGCTGTCATCATCCTTAAGCTTGAGTTGCAATAAAAAGGCCGCATTTTTAATGACGTTTAAAGGATTGCGTAGGTCATGTGCCACGCCTGATGCCAACTGTCCTATAGTAGTTAGTTTTTCAGAACGCATCAACTTCTTTTCCAGTTCTTTGCGTCGGGTTATATCAAACATAGAACCCATGAAACAGATATGTTCACCTGCGTCATTTTTGATTGTATTTATGGTCAAATCAGCAATAAATGTTGAACCGTCTTTTTTTAGTCCAACAGCTTCTCCAATAAACATACCCTTTTCTCGTACCATTTTCTCTATAACAGTTCCCAAATTGCTGTCTACCCAAAAACTGCTTGTCGATTTGCCAATAACTTCATCAGCATTTTCATATCCCCACATAGCCAGAAAAGAGTCGTTTACATACATTACTTCTCTACCAAGAGTACTCAACCCTATTGCTGAAATAGACTTTTGTACAGCATCGCTCCTGATCTTCAGCTCCTTGGTTTTATCCTCAACCACACGTTCAAGGTTTTCAGAATAATCCTTGAGCTTTGCCTCTGAGCGCATCAATTCTTCCTGCGACTTCTTTTCCGCGGTAATATCAAGAGCCATCACCAGATCATAGCTCGCCTGCCCCTGGATATCATTCATCAGCGTGCCAAACAACCTCACATCAAGCCGCTCCCCAGATGCAGTTATTACATCAATTTCGTAAGGGTAAATCTCCTGCTGCTGCAAGCGAAGAGCAACCTTCTGGGCAACTATCTTTAAGCTGTTTTCAGGTAAAAACGGCAGATCCAAAACACTTTTATTCAGTATCTGCTCCGCATTATATCCGGTCAGCTCGTAGAACCTGTCGCTTACCTCCCTGATTTTTACCTCGGCATCTATGAGCATAATCGCTTCGGGCGAAGCATTGAACAGATTCCTATACCACTGCTCGGAAAGTTTGAGACGTGCCTCCATATTAGTTCGCTCGGAGATATCCCTGAGCAGTATTACTCTTCCACAGTACTTACCACTGTTGTCATCCAAGGGGGTACTGGCGATGTCGTAGTGCTGTTTTTCGCCATCATTATCAATCGTTAGTTCCTGGGGAGCCTGAGACGAGTTATCACTGGTTTGAGCAAGCGCTGTCAGTCCAAACATTTTCCCCGTTGCCTCGTATTTCGTAAATCCCAAAATGCGCTGAGCCACGGGGTTGAGGTCCAATATCTGATCGTGCTCATCCAGAATGATCAAGCCGTCATTCATATAGTCAATAACGGCTGAGCGTGCTATAGGCAGGATATCCAGCAGTTTATAGCGGAATATAATCAATAATAGCATCAAGGCAGTAAAGGCAAAAGCATAAGGCGTAAGGTCCAAACCAGACTCCGGCCTTACTTGAAGTACATATAAGATATTGGATATCCAGGGTGTCAATACTCCTGCAATTACGGCAACTGCCAGTTTCTTTTGAGACGTGGCAAGAGCTTTCCTTACCAGCAGGAATGATGAAGCGGCTAGCAATAGATACGTATAGGACCCGTATATCCAAAACCAAGCGCCATATGACTTAACCAAAAACGTAAGCGGTCCCCCTGGAGTAATGCTGACGTTGCGCCAAATAAGTTCATGCGATTCATTAGTCCAGGCAAGCACCAACGTAACCAGAGGAATGATTGCTAGCAATGCCAGTATCTTGGGCTGTTGCCATTTTTGGAGACGAGCGTAAAAGATGGCAAATGATACCAGACACAACGGCATGAGGGTTATGCCAATGTATTCGATTTTGGCCCACAGCAGCTTGGTTTCCAAATCAATACTGATCAGCCCCAGGGAGTAGGCTGCTAACCACATACTAACTGTCAGCAACGCCAGTGACAGAGGTGCCGCCTCTTTTGGCATAGTACGGTATCGCCAAATGTATATGAAAAGCGCGGCGAAAACCGCCGATATAAACAGCCCTATTATTATGTATGGCGATGCAGTTAAATGCATACGTTTATTGCCCCGTACTGAAGCTGTTGTCCCAACCGACCCTAATTGCTATAATACCAACCTACATTCATTAAAGCAATATACGACCACGACCGTTACTTGATTATAAGTATGTGTGGTAAACACTAGCAGATTCATCTATGGCATTTCTGCTATTAATTAACCACTGTCATTGTGTATAACTGCCTGACATTTTTAAGTGTAGACCCGTTTGTCAGCCCAACCCAATTCATGCTATTGTTCAGAAAGAGAAGATAGGAATACTGATCAATTCCTTTTTTCTAACGGAATGGATATGAGCAAAAATATATGAAGCTTGAATATAAAATACTGCTTTCTATATATATAATACTGGGCACAGTCGGGCTGATAGCCGGATTCATTCTTGTTAATTATCAAAACAATCTTCGCCTGATAAACTTCAAGTCTTCAGGAGAAGCCATGACCACAACTATTGTGGCATCTATGGAAAAAGATATGATCGATGATCAGTTAGGGCACATTGATTCAGTAGTAGAAAAAGTTGGCCAGATTGAAGATATTAACGAAGTAGTTATTTTCGATCATAATGGAATCGTACGTAGCTCTGCAGAATTGGACGAGATAGGAACAGATAGCAACGATGAGGGCCCAGCTGCTGTTATCGATAGCGGCTCGCTGATATGGCGTTCTGAGGTAAAGTACAATACAGAAGAATATTGCATTATTATGCCCATATTAAATAAACCTGATTGCGTGCCCTGTCATGCCGATGTTCCTGTTGGCCAGGCTTTGGGAGCGATTGAAGTTGGCTTTGATGTTTCAGATCTTAATCATCAGACAAGGAACCAATGGCTGCTGATAGGTGGATTTGGATTTGTGGGGTTTGTTATCCTCGGTGGTGCATTATTCTACGTTTTCCGCAAATTGGTTGCCAGGCGCCTGGCTAACTTGGGCAAAATGGCAGCGCAGGTGGCAAATGGCAACTATACGGTAAGATCAATGGAAAAGGGTAATGATTATATTAGTCATCTTGGGCGTTCATTCGACGACATGGCTGAACAGCTCGATAAGCATAACAGAGAATTGTTGGCACTCCAAAAAGATCTGGAGATCAAGGTTGAACGCAGGGCTGAGCAACTAGAAGCAGCCAGAAACTATACACGTGCTACCCTGGATAATCTACCTGATCAAATTATTTCCGTGGATCTAAACTATCGTATTAAATCGGCAAATCGTGCTATGTATGAAAGACTGGGACTTGCTCAAAAAGAAGTAATAGGCAAATTCTGCTATAAATTAACGCATAATAACGACAGGCCATGTAATGAGTGTGGGGAAGAGTGCCCAATCGATGGAATCAAAGAAACAGGACTACCCTGCCTGGTGCATCACAAGCACTATGGGCAAAATGGAATAGTGGAACATGTAGAAGTTGTGGCCTCACCAATACGAGATAAGGACGACAATATTGTTGAAATAATTGAAATAATGCATGATATCTCCGATAGGGTCAATTCTGAGAACGAGATCAAAAAACATGCTGCCGAGCGAACAGAACTGTTAAAGAGATTGATAAGTGTGCAGGAAGACGAACGCAAACGTATAGCAAGGGATCTTCACGATGATGTAGGGCAAACACTTACCGCTTTGGGCCTGCTAATCGGTAATGCAGCCGAAGAGCTGGACAATAAGGGTAAAATAACCAGTGAAAAACTGCAAGATGCAAAAAAACAGTCCGATCAAGCTTTATCTGACATTCGCAGATTGGTTTCAGATTTGCGTCCTAGTGTGCTAGACGATTTGGGTTTGATTCCCGCCATTCGTTCATACATAAAAGATCGTCTTAGAGCTTTTGGCTTGAAGGTAAATCTCAAAGTAAAAGAGCCTATCCCCCGTCTCCGTCCGGAAAAAGAAACTCAATTATTCAGAATAATACAGGAGGCAGGAACAAATATACTTCGCCATGCCCAAGCATCAAAGGTTGATCTTTCTATCGTCATGCACAATGGTTTTATATTTGTAACAGTGCAGGATGACGGAATTGGGTTTGACAGCAAAGATAAATTAGCCAAAAACAAATGGGGATTATATGGAATAGAAGAGCGGGTTTCAAATCTTGAGGGAAGCCTGAAAATCACCTCTTCCCCTGGGCAAGGAACAAGAATAAAGATTGGCATTGAGGTTGATGAAGATGACGACAATATTGCTGGTTGACGATCATGCAGTTGTGAGATCCGGATTAAAGACCATTATAGAAAAACAAGATGACCTGCACGTCATAGGTGAAGCAGCTGATGGATCTGAGGCGATTGATCAAATAAGGAAGCTTCGTCCCGATTTGGTGGTTATGGATTTGACCATGCCGAAAAAAAGCGGATTAGAGGTTTCAACTGATATCTGCAAGGAGTTCCCAGATATAAAAGTACTCGTATTCACCATGCATGGTAATGAAGAATACTTCTTTCCAATACTGAAAACAGGAGCCTCGGGTTATATATTAAAAGGAGCTGACTCCAATGAAATATTGTATGCTATCAGGTCAGTTGCTGAAGGCAAAGCTTATTTTTCTCCATCAGTTGCAAAATTTATTATAGGCAATCCTATAGAAAATGTTATTGATACAGATAGGTACAATACGCTCACGCAGCGAGAAAAAGAGGTATTGGAGATGGTTGCAAACGGGTTGACTAACAACCAGATTGCAGCAAAGTTGTTTTTAAGTTCAAGGACAGTAGAAAAACACCGCGCCAAGCTAATGGATAAATTAAACCTAGGCAATCGCACTGACCTAATTCGTTATGCAATCAGTAAAGGGCTGATTGGCTCAGAACGTACTGATTAATATATCCTGTCATGTATTTGTAGCCATGGTTTTTTATAAACTCCACGCCTCTTTCGCATTTGAATACTATCCTTATAAATCTCGCGCATAATAAACGCTATACACCGCTTCCGTTTGACAGATTAGCCATGAAACTATACTCTTAAGTCGATAATTTTCAATCTTCTTTTTTGTGGAGGCTAATCAAGTGTTCATTATCTGTGCCCTATGGCGAAACAAGTGCATGGCTTGTTTAATACTACTGGCAGGGCTTATCTTTGGTGTAGTTGGATGGGCAACAACAGCATATTCTGCCTTAACTGGAACCACTATTTTTCTGGTTTCTCTACTTTCAATCTGGCCTGCAAGGATAACATGGCAAGAGAAAAAGAGCGGACTGCTAAGCTCACAAAAGAGCCACATATTGTCTATAGCGTGTTTAGCCGTCTGGGCCATATATGTCATTGCTGTGCAGGCGGCCGGGGTATCAGGTAACATGGGCTATTTCATCGGACTTATCTTCATTTGGGGGACAACCTGAGCGGTATCAGAATATATAGTCGTACGGCCTGTGCGACTCCGAGAGCAATCAAATAATCTTGATTCTTACGTAATAGCGTGGTGGGCAAATGCCTTCGCTTCAACAGCAATTATAGTGCTCACCTTCATTGGGACAATAAGCTACACGGCAGGAGCAATAACCCTTGCAGCCCTTACTTACCTGTTGTTCGTATTGATTTACGTCAAAATCAGCAGTAACGCAAAATTGATACCAGAACAATAAAAATGAGGAGTCGAAATGGCTTTATTTGATGATTTATACAAAATACAGAAAAAAGACCTCAAGAACGCAGTAAGTGTACTTGATAATGCATTCTCTGAAGATTCAATATGGAAAGAAGTGTTTAGTGATGAAGACAAGAATCGTATATTAACCGAGGTTATGGTTAGATTTTGTTTGAAATACGGTAATGTCTTATCGACGTCCGATAATCTGGAAGGAGTAATGGCCATTACACCTCACGATAAAGAAATGACTCTATGGAGCCTTATTAGAAGTGGTGCTTTTTTCCTTTCCTTGAAAATAGCAAGCGAAGCAAAGGTAATGAAAGTTCTCACAAATGCAGTACAAGAAGCGAAGAGAGACCTTGATTTGGGCCCACATATACATCTATTGATAATGGGTGTTTCACAGGAATTTCAAGGAAAAGGTTTTGGAGGGAAATTACTTAGAGCACTCATAGAAAAGGCTGGAACAGAAAGAACGCCCATATATTTGGAGACTCAGAAGGAAGAGAATATTAGTCTCTACGAAAAGTATGGGTTTTCTGTCAAAAAAAAGGTAATTCTTCCAGAACCATTGAATTTGCCTATGTGGCTAATGCTTCGGGATGTGAAATAAATTAGGAGGAAACTCATGACAAAGGATAAATTCTTAACTGCTCGCTGGAACAATTGGCTTACGCTGGCATTTGGACTTCCCGCTCTGATTTTTGGGATCATTGCCTTAACCACGTTCACAGCAATAGGATGGCCAAGCTTTGCTGGGATAGTTGTTCTGGGAGCGTTTTACTGAACGGCTGTAGAGCAGCATGCTGTCAAGCGGTTCGCTTGGCTCAGAGAAAAAGCGGGCAAGCCCGTACCACCCAAACTAAAGGGCACCCACCGCCTAATCTTTTTAACATACAACTTTGTCTATTGGATACCTATATTACTTCCCATCACCACGGCAATCATCTGGCAGGCGGGCTTCATAGCGTTCTTCGCAACTATCATCTATAGGGGCATTATTAATTTTATAAGGAACAACTACCTTGCACCTGAGCTGGCTGACTATTTCCTGCTGCGATCACCTTAAATGCGAAAGGAAAATTTATGAAAGCAGTTATATGCACAAAATACGGAACACCGGAAGTTCTGCAGTTTGCAGAGGTAGAAAAACCTGTGCCTGGGGACAATGAAGTACTAATCAAAACATATGCGACAACTGTACATATAGGGGACACAAGAATGCGAAGTTGTAAAGTTCCTCCCTCGTTCTGGCTCCTTTTTCGAATAGGATTCGGCATCAGAGGGCCAAGAAGAAAGATACTGGGGATGGAGCTGGCCGGGGTAATCGAAGAAGTAGGCAAAGATGTAACGTTGTTTAAGGCAGGCGATGCGGTTTACGCATCTATGGGTTTTGGTAATGGTGCTTATGCCGAGTACAAATGCCTGCCTGAAGACAAGATGCTGGCGTTAAAACCGGCCAATATATCATATGAGGAAGCTGCTGCTGCTCCCAACGGGGCAATGACGGCGCTGGCTATCCTGAAGAAAGCAAACATCCAACAAGGGCAAAAAGTTCTTATCTACGGCGCTTCAGGAAGCGTGGGTACATTTGCGGTACAGCTTGCCAAGTACTACGGGGCTGAGGTGACCGGGGTATGCAGCACGGCGAATTTGGAGTTGGTGCAATCTCTGGGAGCCGATAAGGTAATTGATTACACTGCCGAGGATTTCACCAAAAACGGCGAAGTCTATGACATCATTCTGGACGCGGTAGCCAAGAAGACGTTTGGGCAGTGCAAAGACTCGCTTGTGGACGGTGGAAGATATTGTACGACTGTGCCCGGGCTGAGCAGTATTGTCCAAAAGTTATGGAGGTCAATGGTTGGCAGCAAGAGAATGGTGTTCCCGGCACTCGCCGAAAAGGTCGAAGATTTAGTCTTCATCAAGGAGCTTATTGAGGAAGGCAAGTTAAAAGTTGTCATGGACAGAATCTATCCGTGGGAGCAGATCGTAGAGGCACACGCTTATGTCGATCTAGGACACAAGAAGGGGCATGTAGCCATAACCGTGGTACCTAGCGACAAAACCGAATATATATAGCCTGGCCCTTGTGGTCAAAACACACGAGGAGGCATAAATAATGCTCAATCTTCACACTGCCAAATAGTGTTTATGAAGCCTGCAATGTGTCTTGAATCTGAGCACGCTGAACCAGCCAGCGCACGGCACGTACACCTCGTGCAATACTTGGAAATCCAATGACTCCGTGATCGTAAAAACGACTGATATGTCCACTCGTAAATGGACCGAATTGTGATACCACAACCACGGGTTTTGTAGCCTCACTGACTAAAATACCCATTTTGCGAATCAGTCCATCGCTGATTCCGGACGGAGCAAACAAAGCCATACAGAGCACAATATCTACATCCTGATCATCAAGAACAGCGGTAAGCGCGTCAATAATCATATCGTCATTTGCACCTGTACTAAGATCAACCGGATTATGTGTTGAAGCGAAAGATGGCACAATCCCACGAATAGTGGCTTCGGTTTCGGCTGAAAGCTTTGCCATAGCCAGTGGCACATTACTATCAGCCGCTTCGATCTCATCAGTTGCCATAACACCATACCCTCCACCGGGAGAAATAATTGCAACTCTATTACCATGGGGCGGTTGTACTTTTGATAACACGCGCGCTGCATCACAAAGCTGCTCTTCATCAAAAACACGCTGAATTCCGTATTGCTTAAAAGCGGCATCTACCACAAAATCGGATCCAGCCAGCTGCCCCGTATGCGAACTCACTGCCGAGGCCGCAGACATTGTGCGACCTGCCTTCAGGGCTACCACCGGGTTCTTTTTGGAAGCATTGCCTGCTGCTTCAAGAAATGCACGTCCATCAGACAGCGATTCAAGGTACAGGGCTATACAAGTAGTTTGCGAATCAGCAGAAAAATGATTAAGGAAGTCAACTTCATCCAGGTCAACTTTATTTCCAAGACCTACGAAAGCACGTAAACCGAAACCAATGTTACTCTCTATACCCAGTGCCTCTACACCTACCGCTCCACTTTGTGTAATAAATGCAACACCACCACCCGGACCAAGAGATTTATCGCCATGTTCCACAAAAATAGTATCAATACGCTCCTGTGGAGCAAAAATTCCCAGGGTATTGGGACCTAAGATTCGCGTGCCATATTTATCTACTATCCGGCGTAGACGGTCTTCTAATGTTTTACCCTCATCACCTGTCTCACTGAATCCACCGGCTACCGGGATTACAAAGGGTATCTGGCAGCGTCCGCATGCCTCAACGACTTCAACTGTACGCTCAGCATTCGTTGCAATTACAGCAAGATCAATCCCGGATGGCAAGTCATCTACAGTTTTACACACTGGGCTACCGAGTATACTATCCTCTAAAGGATGAACAGGATATACCGGCCGCTGGGAGCGCAGCAGATTCTCAAAAATAGTCCTGCCAACGCTATCAGCTTTGGACGAGGCCCCGATAACCGTTATTGCTCTTGGATTGAACAGTGGTTCAAGTGCGACACTAGATCTCATAGTAATACATACAACCCGTCAATATATTTTTGTCTACAGGATACTATAGTCTCTATTATTATCATGGCGGACATTAATAATCAACTTTACTTAAACAATGGGTATTGCGTAGTTCGATATTATCATTGACATCCTAATTTCTCGTACGACTTCCTTCTAACGATTCATATAGACTGCCCGCTACATAAATGTTTTCTAACACAACACAGTATTGTATAATCAAACCGTGGACAACGCCAAAGTAACCTCATTGAATATACGGGCACGCACAATAACCAAGAGGGTAGGGGAAAATGGCCGACGATCAATTTTCAACAGCCGAAGATGAAATGAAACTTTGGTTTGTATTCTATAGAACTGCTTACGCTATAAAAAGGAACCGAGAAAGGGAACTGAGCAAATATGGCGTAACCTGGATTCAAGCAGCAGTATTATTAGCCATCCAAAAAGCTGAAGAACCCCCAACACCAACTGAAATCGCCAGAAGACTTTTCAGGCAAGTGCATACGATATCAGAACTTCTCAAACGCATGGAAAATCAAAACCTTGTTAAAAGAGTAAAGGACTTGAAAAAGAAAAATGTAATCAGGATACTGTTAACCAGTGAAGGCAAGAAAATTCTGGCTAAAACTCACCAGACTCAGGTTGTACACGAAATATTTTCTGTATTGCCAAAAGAGAAACAGAAAATATTACTTGAAAGCATGATACCGCTCTATAACAAATCCGTTGAAGCACTTAATTTAAGTTATACTGAAAGTCTCCCTGATTTTCTTATTATGTAACTCAATATATAACATTATTCAGTATTATTTACTAGAATAGCCTGAATGGCTAACGAATCCTCACTTTTTAGAAACGGCACTAATTCGCAATCAAAATGTACTGTGAATTGCGCCAAAGGGGATTTCAGGGGATAAGGTTGGAGTTCTGCCTACTCTATGAAATGGTGGGCGGTACAGGGATCGAACCTGTGACCTCTGTGATGTAAGGTGTATGGTTCTCCTGCATCAATACTGTCAGATTCAGAATCTTCCGGAGGCAAATCAGCGATTAGTTGATCCCAATTTATGCCATATCTGTTATTCATCACTGCGCCTCCAAACACAATCTACTATTGAGTAATACATATGTCAATGGTTTAGCTTATTACATATAGCCCTAATCACTGACGATTAAAATAGTTTAAATAGTTCATCAAATTGAAAAGGTTTATGAAGCAGATTTCCTCCCGCTATATGATGCGCTTCGTTTACCAGAGGGTGATCTGTTCCATATCCCGTCATAAAGATTACTTTTGTGTCTGGGTTAGTACTCAAAATTTCCCGACAAGCATCAACGCCATTCATCACGGGCATTACAATATCTGTCAGCACAATATCAGGGCAGTATTGCCTAGCCTTTTCTACCCCATCATACCCGTTAGACGCTAGGAAACATTCATATCCCTTTATTTCAAGAATAGCCTCTATAGTAATCAGTAGCTCTGGTTCATCATCTATAATCAGCACCTTACGTTTATCAACGGTCATTACGCTCTCTTTCAACAGGTAGTTTTACAGTAAAGGTAGCCCCTTTATCTATTTCACTATTTACCTCAATATCTCCTCCGTGAGCACCTACAATAGTCCTACAGATAGCTAAACCTACGCCTGTGCCCCCCATATCCACCTTAGTCGTAAACATAAGGTCAAATACCTTACCCATATTATCAGGGTGTATTCCTCGGCCAGTATCTGTAATGGATATATGAATATATCCATTATTCATCGCAATATCAACAGTCAGTATTCCACCTTTCTGCATTGCATGAATGGCATTTTGAACAAGATTCCCAAACACCCTTTCTATTTGCATCTCATCAATAGATGCGATGGAAGAAGCAATATCGTATTTCTTTATCACCTTAATATTTTCTGGGATCACTGTATGCTTAAATACATGATCAAAGAGACTCCCAATAGATGCCTTCTTAAGTTCCGGAACCTTGGTTCGAGCCAAGTCAAGCAAACCCTCAATTATGTGAGATGACCGAAAGACCTCGTTACCAATCTTGTCAAGATATTCCTGTATATCTTTGCTAGAATCGTCTAGTTTCAGTTTGAGTAAATATACGATATTGCTGATAATCGCCAACGGATTTCTAACCTCATGCGCCACACCTGACGCAAGTTGCCCGACTACTGAAAGCCTATCGGCAATCGCGGCTTTTGCACGCATATCTTCAAGCTCTTTCTCTGCCCGTTTTCGTTCAGTGATATCACGTGCTATAGAATATGTTATTCCTTTTTCAGACATTGGGGATGCTCCCCACTCAAGGAATTTGATTGATCCATCTTTACATATGTACCGGTTTTCAAACGAGATGATCAGTTCTCCACGCTTGAGTTGATCATCTATGCATTGGCTTGTTCTTTCAATATCATCTGGATGAATAAAATCTGTGAGTGGACTGGCAAGCAACTCCTGCTCGCTATAACCAAGGACTTTGCAGAAAGTTGGATTAACCTTAGTAAAATAGGATGTTCTTAGATCAGCTATGCAGATCATATCAACTGATAGGTTAAATATTTGCTCAAATTCCTCGGTGGCCATTTGGACTTCTAAAGTTCTCTGTTTAACCCGTTCTTCTAGATTTTCTGAGTATTCTATAACTTGCTTTTCGATGCGTTTGCGTTCCGTAATATCTTCAAATACGGTAACAAAGTAGCCTTTCTTTGTACTATAAGCTAATACGGCATACCACTGATCGAGTAGTTCAGCATACTGTTCAAATCGTATTGGCTCTCCCGTTAGTGCTACTTTGCCATATCGTCGGATCCAATCTGCAGGATCATTCTCAATTCCAGGCAAGACCTCTGTGACCTTTGTGCCAATGATGTCTTTACGCTTTAACTGGGTTAGTTTTTCAAAGGCTTGATTTGCCTCAAGAAAGATATAGTCAACAGGATCGCCATTTTCATCGAAAATAACCTCATGAATAGCAAAACCATCCAACATGTTATCAAACAAAGAACGGTACTTCTCTTCACTATCATGGAGGTTTTTCTCTATGCGCTTACGTTCCGTGATGTCCCGGACGATAGCCATATCGGCGGGAGCATCCTCGTACTCAGTTATACTTGCATTAATTTCAACAGATATCTCTCTGCCATCCTTGTGCAGTACACTCATTTCATATTCGTTTGGAACATCAATGCCAGCCAGTCTCTTTTTATACCTGTCTATCCCAATTGCACGATGTGACGGAGCAATAAACTCCAAAAACTTCTTGTTTATCACTTCCTCTTGCTCATAGCCAGTCATTTGAGCCATTTTTGAATTTACATATTTAAGTAAGTTGTCTTGAAGAATGATGATTCCATCATTGCTCCGTTCAACAAGATTTGCATATTTCTCTTCAGATTTCTTCAAGACATCCTTAGCACGTTTCCTCTTAGTAATGTCCCGTTGTACGGCAATGTAACTAATCATTTCCCCATTATCATCAAGAATGAGATTGGCTGATCCTTCTATGTTAATCAAACTACCATCTTTGCATTTATTAATTAATTCACCAACAACAGGATTGCCAGATAACAATGTTTCCCAAAACATTTCGTAAGCAGCTTCATCCATTACTCCGCTTTTTAATATACGAGGTGTATTGCCCAAGGCTTCATCAGATGAATAGCCATATACCGACTCGAATTTAGGGTTAACATATGTAATTGCCCCTTTTAAATTAGTAATAAATACTATTTCTTCAGATTGGTTTATGGCTTTCTGTAATTTGGTTAGTTCCGCACTACGTTCCAGAACCCTTTTTTCCAATTCGTCACGCGACTCTTGCAACTCCAGTTTCATCTGATTTTTATCAGTTATGTCTTTTAATACAACGAGTACATGAACTGTATCATTAATTTTAAATACACGAGATCGTAGTTCTACGGGAATTCTTCTGCCATCCTTAGCCAGTCGCTCAGTTTCATAAGCGACGGTTTTACCTGAATCTATTGGTCTGTATTCTTCTAATTTTTCCGGAGGCACGACATCATGTGGGGTCATTTGTAGAAATTCTTCCCTTGTGTAACCCAACATCCTGCATAGTTCGTCGTTTACTTCCTTAAACTTACCTAGAGAATCGTCAGGATCTCGACTTCCAATAGCCATACCGACATTGGCCTGCTCAAACGCAAATCGGTACAAATCATATGTGTGCTCAATAGCTTCTTTGTCCTTTTTATTCATACTTATCATCCTATAAATAAAGGCTGAAAACAATTATCGCAGCACCATACAAATAAATAATATGTATCTAACGAGTTTACGCCTAGCGTGATAATACTGCATTGTGTGATGCTGGGCTAGGTGAATGTCCTACATACTATGGTAAGGTCAGCGGTTAAAATTAATTATCAGCTATTTTACAATCAAATATAAAATTGATTTTGGGGTCCTCGCGGAGGTCTTTTAGGTCTTTACTGGGGTCTTTCAGTATCAGGACCACCTTGGTCTTTTTGGTCCTCACGCTGGTCTTCACGTCGACCTTTTGTCCTGATCCTTGTCAACGCAGCGCTCTGAGGAAAAGTCAACGCTTTCAGATGATGATGAAGGCAAATTCGCGATTAGTTGATCCCAATTTATGCTATGTCGGTCATTCATCACTACGCCTCTAACAACTATGTACTATTAGGTAACACTTGTGTCAATAGTGCATACGTGAAAAACAAAGAGTAGGATAACTTAAGAAGCCATAAAAAAAGTTATCCTACCTTTGAACCAGAACGAAGGATAGGGCCTTCCTCCTATGGAAGCTCTGGCACTATTACGTTTTCATTAGCGCCTTGTTCACCTAACGGTATATCGTTTGCGTTCAAAAATATACTCTCATTATCGTGACAGCTTGCGCATGTTTCATTTTGTGGTGTTAATCGCTGGATATTGTGCGGCGTGGCATATTTCCATGTCGGCACGTTGTCGAAATTTGGTAAAAGATTGCTCCCATAGGATTCGAACATATCAGTAGTTGCTGGAATATGTCGAAGCACGACATATTCATAAGGTATGGTGTCAGATTGTATGGGATTGAGTCCTATTTTAAAAAGCATTTGAGAGTCATCTGTTGTGAAATAAGGTGTGCCGTTATCGCTCACATCAACGTGGCAGTTATAGCAGTTCTTATATTCAACTGAATGGCACACCTGACAGGCCAGATTGTCATAATGAAGCTGATGTTGCGTGTTGCTAGTCTCTATATCTTCATGGCAATCAATGCAACTGGGTGTAGCAGGCTGGTGATACCTGTCATTGGCATCTTGCCCAACCCCATGCATCTCGTCGTCGCCATGGCAGTCATAGCACGTCATTCCAGATTGTGTCCAGTGAACGTCTCCTGGTATGCCCTCATTATTACCAAAGTACTCCGCTGCCACACGAGCCCCGTGACAGCTGCCACAATTTTCCACCAACGAGGGAACTGCCTTGAATGTATGCCCAGATACTAGGCCACCTCCCAAAGTGGTTGGACGGCTAATATGACATTGGCCACAACTAGTATGGCATGAATCGCAGTGATTATCGAAAGCGGTATCAAGAGGTGATCCTTCATTTAAAAGGCCACCTCGTGCTTCTAAAATGGTCTTCATCCCATCAAGTGTTGTATGAAGACTATTTGCAGAGGATAAAGCCTTCTCTTCATGACAACTATCACAACTTGTATCGGATGGGTCATGTATCAAACCCTCATGCGCTTCATCTTTAACCTGAGTTTCATTGTTGCCTTCATGACAGCCAATACAATTTAATTGGCTATATCCATCGCAACTCAAGGGGTCATGTGCATCCTCAGTAAAACCCATATCAGTTATCAATACTTTTTCCCAAGCCTCCAACGGAGGCATTTCACCTGCTCAGCCTTCTCCTGATGCTTCCTCCGGCTTTTCGGATACATCTGTGG
This sequence comes from Chloroflexota bacterium, assembly GCA_018648325.1. Classification (GTDB taxonomy): domain Bacteria; phylum Chloroflexota; class Dehalococcoidia; order JABGRK01; family JABGRK01; genus JABGRK01. The sequence goes on along the minus strand of JABGRK010000011.1, from coordinate 4,310 downwards.
ATGCTGTCTGTTGGATAGACGTTTTGTCAGTGTGACAAGTCACGCAGGAACTGGCCAATGTTTCCCCATCTGGGTTTTTGGTTCCTCCATCATCTGGAGAGTTGGGGTCTCCATTGCATGCAGTACTTGTAAGCATAAAGCACAGAAGTAATCCGGCCAATGCTAAGATTATTATTCTCATCTTAACCTCGTTTTTAGAGTTACTTATCAACATGAACATGTGCCGGGATTTAACCCCGGCACATGTTCATGTATATATTCACCACGAGTTTGTCTTAATTTAACTAACTACCCGTTGCATAAGTGTAAGTCATAGAAGAGGTGGCATTATTAAAAGCACCAGGAGCAACCACAGTATCCTCTGTCCATGCAGTCATCCCAAACTTTAAATTAGTTGCGTCGTAGCCCAGTAGATTCAATATTGCAGTAGCCTGTGACCCTGTATGGCCGGTATAGCAATAGACCACGATCTTTTTATCCGTAGGAAGTTTTGCCAGGTTATCAGCATCTGCCAGTGCACTAAGGCCGATGTTAACAGCACCCGGAATATGTCCCAATGCATACGCGGAAGCCTGTCTAACGCTGAGAATAAACGGGTCATTGCTATCATCTCCATCGTTAAGGAGCAGATATAGATCCGCTGCTTTTATGTTCCACGATGGACTGGACGTAACATATGCCTCAGCAGCCGCAATGAGAATCTCAGTTTCATCATTTGAAGTGGTGTTCTCAATAGTTGGCAATGAATAGGTTTGCGTAGTTGTATTTGCCGTAAGCTCGTAGCTATAGTCCATACGGTGTGTCTCTGGATTGAATCTACTGGGAGCTACCTCAGTATCATGTGTCCATGCAGTCATACCAAACTTCAAATTGGTTGCATCGTAGCCTAGCATATTCAGTATGGCTGTAGCTTGTGAACCAGTATGACCGGTATAGCAATAGACCACGATCTTTTTATCGGTTGGAAGCAGTGCTAATTTATCGGCATCTGCCAGTTCACTAAGACCGATGTTAATAGCGCCAGGAATATGTCCCAGGGCATAAGCAGAAGCCTGTCTAACGCTGACAATGAACGGATCGTTGCTATCATCTCCATCGTTAAGTAGCAGATAAAGAGCCGAAGCAGTTATATTCCACTGCGGACTGGAAGCAAGGTATATCTCAGCAGCGTCTCCGAGAACATCCATCTCTGATGCAGCCTCTGCTTCTGGCGAGTCGCCCGTTGCATAAGTGTAAGTCATAGAAGAGGTGGCATTATTAAAAGCACCAGGAGCAACCACAGTATCCTCTGTCCATGCAGTCATCCCAAACTTTAAATTAGTTGCGTCGTAGCCCAGTAGATTCAATATTGCAGTAGCCTGTGACCCTGTATGGCCGGTATAGCAATAGACCACGATCTTTTTATCCGTAGGAAGTTTTGCCAGGTTATCAGCATCTGCCAGTGCACTAAGGCCGATGTTAACAGCACCCGGAATATGTCCCAATGCATACGCGGAAGCCTGTCTAACGCTGAGAATAAACGGGTCATTGCTATCATCTCCATCGTTAAGGAGCAGATATAGATCCGCTGCTTTTATGTTCCACGATGGACTGGACGTAACATATGCCTCAGCAGCCGCAATGAGAATCTCAGTTTCATCATTTGAAGTGGTGTTCTCAATAGTTGGCAATGAATAGGTTTGCGTAGTTGTATTTGCCGTAAGCTCGTAGCTATAGTCCATACGGTGTGTCTCTGGATTGAATCTACTGGGAGCTACCTCAGTATCATGTGTCCATGCAGTCATACCAAACTTCAAATTGGTTGCATCGTAGCCTAGCATATTCAGTATGGCTGTAGCTTGTGAACCAGTATGACCGGTATAGCAATAGACCACGATCTTTTTATCGGTTGGAAGCAGTGCTAATTTATCGGCATCTGCCAGTTCACTAAGACCGATGTTAATAGCGCCAGGAATATGTCCCAGGGCATAAGCAGAAGCCTGTCTAACGCTGACAATGAACGGATCGTTGCTATCATCTCCATCGTTAAGTAGCAGATAAAGAGCCGAAGCAGTTATATTCCACTGCGGACTGGAAGCAAGGTATGTCTCAGCCTCTGCCCTGATAACACCAGATTCGGCTTTAGCACTAGTGCATGCTGAGGCAAAGAGACTCGGGGTAATTAGCATCGCTATGGATGCCAGAATAAGTGTATACATGCGTAATATTTTGCGCATAAGTTCTCCTCCTTTATTTTTCCTAAAGTATTGTTGATTGGATAGATTTCTGCTACTATTAATGATAACGTTGTAGCAAGCAAGCTACCATACCCTCGTCGGGTATATTTTACATCCGATATCATGAAGATAATCAGCGAGGAAACACTCAAAGACATAAAGGGTTATTACCTATTTTGGATTAACCAATTTAGTATTGCAAATCTAAGCAACATAACTGGGAGGAATATACATGACTGATCTACCCGTACCCCGTACAGAAATAGCATTAAGGTTAAAAAAAATAGAAGGTCAGATCAGGGGCATACAGAAAATGGTCCTCAATGAGCGGCAGTGCACTGATATTATGATACAGCTTGCCGCCGCCAAGGCAGGACTTGAATCAGTGGCCGGGAAGGTACTTAAAAACTATACTAATATCTGCCTGAATGAAGAAAGCCCAGAGGAAGTAGGCGCAGCATTAGCTCGCGCTGTATCTATATGGGTTGGAGGACGTGCCTAGCAATATTTGTACTATAGGGCAAACAGGTTACATTGCTATGTAAGGTCAGTAGTTAATTAATTATCAACTATTTTAGTCTTTTTTGAAAAAGTAGAATTGAAGCCAAATATGATTTTTGATTAATTATTTAATTTCAAATTTTACGATCAAATCAAAAAATCAGTTTGTTGGTCCTCGCGTTGTTCTTTAGTCCTAAGCCTTGACAATAAATACCTCCCATCATTTCCCGATGCAAATTATTTGAACTCCAATTCCCCATCGATAATATATACTTCGCCCTCTTTACTCGCATTTTTCAGTCGAACGGCCAAAGAACTCTCATTCCAAGCCTCATTTTCCATAGCCTTATATTGGCAAATAATACAGTACTCCCCTTCCTGAAGAAGCACAGAGGGCTTAAAATCCACTTTTTCTTTTACTCCTACAACAGTTTCTTTTTGTGTCTCAATTAGCTGGCCTTGCCCACTTAGAAGCACTACCTCGACTTGTACAACTGGTTCATTGCCTTCATTTGATATCTCAAAGTGCGAGAAATATTCATTCGGTATAACATTTGAAGGAGGCCAAATCGATTTATTGCTAACCGATTTGATCGTCACTATCGATTGCAGATCGACTTGTTTACCCTCTTCTTTCTTATTATCTTCCAGTAAATTAACTGCATCCCTCAGCCTGGAATCATTTACTGATAGATAAACCTGAGTCGTCGACAAATTCTCATGCCCCAGCAAGTGCTGTACTGATCTTACATCTGCTCCGTGATGTAGCAAATCAGTGGCAAATTTATGCCTTAATGCATGCGCATGAATATTATGTAAACCTGCCTTCTTGGCAAAAGCTTTGATTTTTAAGGTTATCGACGGTGCCGCTAACCCAAACACTTTTTCATCACGTCTCTTGCCTTCTATAAAACCATGCAGCTTTTGCGCCAAGTTGGGTGTCAACGGTATGGTTCTGTCCTTGTTGTTCTTACCTTCCCTGACTACAAGGAAATCGTCATGTATATCCCCTGCTGCCAGATTCGCCAGTTCACCCCGCCTCAGGCCAGTTTTAAGCGCCAATTCAACAAGTAACGTGTCGCGCTCAATGACTCCCTTGTGGCTTCTCTTATCTTTGATCGCCGCAAACAGTTTCTCTATATCAGCATCTTCGATAAACTCAGGCAGAGATTTGGGCCGTTTGACCTTGAAGTCGTTCATCGGCTCGCCATACCACTTCATGAATACCCTTATCATCTGGGCATAGCGATATAAGGTACGTGGTTTCCGGTTGGAATATTGGGACAGGTAAGATTTTGCTAAATCACCTGATGGTTTCCTGTCACCTAGGAACCGTTTGAATTCTGCGAGGATTTTGCGGGTATCCTTGAGGTTTTTCTCGTTGTGCAGCCGAAGGACAAGATCGCTGTCGTACAGTGTAAATAGCTTTTCGTTGTCTAACTGCCTCAGCATTAGCCTCCTGCGTCCTTCAGGCCCTAAAAATGCTTCCAGAAGATTCAATAGTGGCAGTATATCATGATTGCTATTTAATTGAAAATAATCATGGTGGGCGGTACAGGGATCGAACCTGTGACCTCTGCGATGTCAACGCAG
>JABGRK010000001.1 GCA_018648325.1 Chloroflexota bacterium | reverse complement strand
CATTGATAAAGACATGCACCACATGTCCGCCCAATTCACGAATAACCGACTTGATAAGGTCATGCGTCATGGGACGAGGTGGGGGTACTTTTTGCAGCTCTATAGTAATAGCTTCCGCCTCATATGGCCCTATCCAGATAGGAACATAACGGTCACTATTGATGTCCTTGAGTATAACCAGACGATGTTGTGATGTCAGACTAACACGCACGCTGTCAACTACTACCTCAATCATCGTTCTTGCCCTCGTTAATCCTACTTACAAATATCAAACATATTCCCACAACCATCAGCCATTAAAACAAGAAAGCGCCTTCGGCGCAACTTAAAGACACAGCGCCAACTGTCTTACCTGCACTGAAGGCATATCTGACATATGATTACCTGTGTCTAATTCATCCTGCATTTCAATCAAACTTCCACGCTCATATAACCACTCCATACCCCCAATAGTCATCATTCGACCTCGCCAAGGCACAGTCAGGCTATACAACTCCATGTCTGGACTGCCACAACGGGGACATTTTAAGGGATCACGATGAAAATCACGTCGTATCCGATCTCGCCAATGCAATTTTCGCACAGCACGACCTAGCATCTGACCTATCTTCTGCATCAGAATACGCACTTTAGATGCTTTTCGAGGTGCATATAATCCAAAGTAACGCACCATCTTGAATTGTTTTGGAGGTATATGGCGTACTACTCCGTGAATAAACTCTAGCACTGGCAAAGTCACTTCTTTACGAGTCTTGTCCCGCTCCTTATAGTAAAATGTCACCCGTTCACCATCGTATCCAATAATCCGTGTGTTCGAAATTGCTGGATGACGAATGTATCGACCAATGTACCGTTCAATACCGCTTCCCCTGGTCACTCGCGGTTTCGCATGAACGTAGAAACCGTTGCTGTACTGACGGAACATTCTATCAATAAACTGCGATGTTTCCCGATTTGTAGGCATTACCGCCCGTAATCGGGTCAAAATCTTGTATTGCCAGGTGTTCCGAAGGATTTTATAGCTCAAAAAGTTCTGTTCTTCCCAATCTCCATCCTCATTAATACCGCCTTCAGTTACCAAAACATGTAGGTGAAAGTTCGCTTTCAGGTCTTTTCCGTAAGGGTGCAGTACCATCACAATACCCGGTTCAGTCTTGATTATTTGTCTCAATGTCTCGTTTGCTGCGCCAAACAACTCTTTTCGCCACTCAGAATGTATTTCTAATATCGGCCATAATTCCGATGGCACAGTGAATGTTATATGACGATGAGTGACGTTAAATAGACGACCAATCAGTTTATTTGACCACTCATCGGCATGGACTTTGCCGCATGAGGCACATACTCTGCTTTTGCAACTGAAGCATACTCGTTCTGTTTCTCCACAATGTAGGCAGATATAGGTCGAAAATCCATTTTTCTGGTCTCCGCAACCCAACATCTTCTCTACTTCTGCTATTTGGTGGGCACTCACTTGATCAGCATACACTCTCTGGTAACGTTTCCAGTTGTCTTTATCTAGCAAAATGGATTTGAAGGTCAGTTGGGCTTGTGCTGTATCTATTCGGCTCATGCGCCAAGTGTCGTGCAATCCACTTG